>RDXE01000027.1 GCA_004292755.1 Alphaproteobacteria bacterium | reverse complement strand
GAGTTGATGCTGTGATCGATTGCAGCGGAGTCGTGCTCATAGGGTCTCTCCTCATCTCATGGCTGTGCGTGGGCTTCTGCCCCGCGTAGAACCGGGTCACAACCGGATGAGTTAGAGGATGCATCGCCTCGGAAGAGGATTCAAGCGTGTTTCAAAAGCTGCTTATAGATTTTTTTTGGTGTATCTAGATAGGAGACACTCGCTTGATTGTGAGCATCCTTGGCAAAGGTCGCCAGCGGCTTTGTTCAGATGTTTCAGGCGGTTCCGCCCCCTCGATATGGCATCCGACGTCCCCTCCCGCGCCAACCACGTCGGCAACCGCGACATGCTCGCTCGCAGCGTGCACGGTGGGCGCGGTGATTGAGACAGGTGGGCCGTGACACTGCACCAGAGTAGCCGTCACGCCTGAGCGCCGTTGGCGGACCGAAGCGCGCGGAGCCATCTGCCATTTCAGCGCAGCAACCGGCGAGAGAGAGCCATCGCACTGGTTGTCGGACCACGGCTTCCAGGACATGTCCAATGTTTTCCTGGCACAAGACCCAGCGGGGAGAGCGTAGCCAGGGCATCGGCTGCCCTGTTCCGCCTCTTGTGCAGCGCACCCACCGCCCCCTACCGTGCGGGGTGTCACAAATCTCGCGGCCACTCGGTGCGGTGGCACGTGGTGGAGGTGGGCATGAAAGCGTGGACAGTCTCGATGATGACCGGCATTGCTCTTGCGACGCTGGTAACCAGTGGTGCTCTGGCCCAACAGCCGTTGCGCACGGCAGTGGATGGCACCTTTGCGCCGCACGCGATGCCCCGTCTGGCGGGCGGCGTGGAAGGCTTTAACATCGACCTCGCCAATGAGATCGGCAAGCGCCTCGGGCGCCCGGTCACTATTGCCGCCACTCAGTTCTCCGGCATTTTGCCGGGCTTGGCCGCGGGCACCTATGACTTCGTCGCAGCACCCGTCACCGTCACGCGGGAGCGGGCGGAGAACCTGCTGTTCACCGAAGGCTACCTCAACACCGACTTCCAGTTTGTCGTGCGCGCCGACGCGCCAGAGATTACCCAGCTGGAGCAGCTGCGCGGGCGCGTGATCGCCGTCAATCGCGGCTCCGCCTACGACACCTGGGCGCGCGATCTGGCCCAACAGCATGGCTGGACGGTGGAAAGCTTTGGTACCAACACCGATGCCATTCAAGCCGTGATGACGGGTCGCGCCTTTGCCAATGTGGGTGGCAACACGGTGTCGGCCTGGGCTGTGAAGCAGAACAACCGCCTGAAGCTCAGCTATCTGCATTCCACCGGCTTGGTGTGGTCGGTCCCGGTCCGGCAGGACTCGGGCGCGCTGCGGGCGGACCTGGAAAATGCCATTGAGTGCCTGAAGCTGGATGGCACCATTGCCACCCTGCACGAGCGCTGGTTTGGCACCAAGCCAGCGCCCGGCTCGGCGGCTGTCACCGTGTTCCCCGGCACCGGCGTTCCGGGTATGCCGGGCTACGACGCCACGCCCCGCACCCCGCGCTGCAGCTGAGCCTGCGCCGCCATGTCCTCTTCCGCCGCTCGCCCGATCCTGGAGGTGCGCAAGCTGACCAAGCGGTTCGGCACCGTTGAGGTGCTGAAGGGGATCGACATGGTGGTGGCGGAGCGGGAGATGGTGTTCCTGATCGGCCCCTCTGGCTCAGGTAAAAGCACGCTGCTGCGCTGCTGCAACCGGCTGGAGGAGCCGACCTCAGGCCATGTGATTGTCGATGGCGTGGATTTGATGGCACCGGGGACGGACATCAATGCGATGCGGCGCCGGATCGGCATGGTGTTTCAGCAATTCAACCTCTATCCGCACCTCACCGCGCTGGGCAATGTCAGCCTAGCCCTGCGCAAGGTGCTCAAGCAATCGCGCGCACAAGCCGATGCCACGGCCCGCGCGGCGTTGGAGCAGGTGGGGCTGGCCGCACGAGCGGGCGCCTATCCGGCTGACTTGTCGGGCGGCCAACAGCAGCGCGTCGCCATTGCGCGGGCCTTGGCGCTGGAGCCGACGGTGATGTTGTTCGACGAACCAACCTCGGCTCTCGACCCCGAACTGGTGGGCAGCGTGTTGAGTGCGATGCGTGACATGCGAGCGGCCGGCATGACCATGGTGGTGGTCAGCCACGAGTTGCGCTTTGCGCGCGAGGCGGCTGACCGGGTGGTGTTTCTGGATCACGGCCAGATCGTTGAAGAAGGGCCGCCCTCCCAAGTGCTCGGCACGCCCACCAGCGAGCGGGCACGCGCCTTCATCGCCGACCTGCTGCACTGAGGACGGGCGATGGGCGGATGGGAGCGCTTTGTTGACACGTTTTTCAAGCCCGCCCTGATAGAGCGCTATTGGCCTGCGATCCTGGATGGCATGTGGGTAACCATCCAGATCGCCGCGGCTGTGGTGGTAACTGGCTTGGCGCTGGGGCTGCTGCTGGCTGTCATCCGCGCCTATCGCATTCGCCCGCTCACCTGGGCGATCATTCTGTGCGTGGATGTGTTGCGCGCCCTGCCACCCCTGGTGCTGATCCTGCTGGCCTATTTCGGCCTGCCGAACATCGGCATCCTGTTGTCTGCCTTCACCGTGTTGTGGCTGGTGTTGAGCGCCGTGCTTGCCGCCTTCACGGAGGAGATTGTGTGGGCGGGCATCACCTCCATCCGGAAGGGGCAGTGGGATGCGGCACGCTCCACTGGCTTTGGCTTCACCGGAGCCTTGATCTTTGTTGTGCTGCCGCAGGCAATCCGACTGGCGATCCCACCGCTGACCAACCGCACCATTGCAATCACCAAGAACACGGCCCTGGGCAGCGTGATTGGAGTGGCGGAGATCCTCAATCGCGCCACCACGGCCCAGTCGGTGGAAGGCAATGCGACGCCGCTGGCGATGGCGGCGATCGCTTACTGCCTGCTGTTCGTGCCGGTGGTGATTGCGGGGCGCTGGATTGAGACCCGCTTTGGGTGGAGGCGGGCCTGATGGACCTGCTGATCGACCAGTTCTTCAACACTGCCATCATGGCGCAGGCTTGGCCCATTCTGTGGCGCGGTTTGCAGATGACGCTGTTGCTGTGCCTGACGGCCGTGCCGCTTGGCTTGCTTGGCGGGCTGCTGGTCGCCCTTGCCGGGCGGGTGCGGGCCCTGCGCTGGACAGTGGTGGCACTGGTCGATCTTTTGCGCGCCGTGCCACCGCTGGTGTTGCTGTTGTTTCTCTACGCCGGTCTGCCGTTCGCTGGCATTCATCTGCCGCCCTTCCTGGCGGCCCTGTTGGCGCTTGGCCTCAATGCCTCCAGCTTCTATGGCGAGATTTGGCGGGCGGGGATTGACAGCGTCGGGCACGGCCAATGGGAAGCGGCCCGCTCCACTGGACTTGGGCATCGCCAAACGCTGACCGCCGTGATCCTGCCGCAGGCTGCGCGCGCGGTGCTTCCGGATCTGGTGTCCAACACCATCGAAGTGGTCAAGCTGACCTCGCTTGCCAGTGTGGTGGCCTTGCCCGAGCTGTTGTATTCGGCAGACATGGCGCGGTCTGTTACCTACAACGCCTCGCCGCTGATGCTGGCAGCGGGGCTGTATCTCGCCCTGCTGTGGCCGCTGGTGCGGTTGCTGGCACGCTTTGAACACCGGTCTGCCGGGTCACGATAACGGGGGAACACGCAATGCGGGTGGTTACTGTTGCGGCTGCACAGATGGGGCCGATCCAGAAGAGCGACAGCCGGGCCGCTGTGATCGAGCGTATGGTGCGGTTGATGGAGGCGGCCAAGGCCGCCGGTGCAGACCTGATCGTCTACCCGGAACTGGCGCTCACCACCTTCTTCCCGCGCTGGTACATGCCCGACTGGACCGAGGTGGACACCTGGTTCGAGCGGGAGATGCCCGGCCCCAACACGGCAGCGCTGTTCGAGGCCGCCCGCCAGCACGAGATGGCGATGTATCTGGGCTATGCCGAACTGACCACCGACCATCACCGCTTCAACACAGCGATCCTGACCGACAAGACCGCCAGCTTGGTTGGCAAGTATCGCAAAATCCACCTGCCCGGCCACGTTGACTACGATACGGAGCGCACCCACCAGCACCTGGAGAAGCGCTATTTTGAACCCGGTGACCTGGGCTTTCCCGTGTTCCGCATGCTGGGTGGCATTTTTGGGATGGCGATCTGCAATGATCGCCGCTGGCCCGAAACCTACCGCGTGATGGGTTTGCAAGGAGTGGAGATGGTGGTGTTGGGCTACAACACCCCCTCGGTCAACTCCCAGAAGAATGCCGAGGGGCCGCAACAGCGCTATTTCCACAGCGAACTGGTGATGCAGGCGGGTGCCTATCAGAACTCCTGCTGGGTGGTGGGCGTCGCCAAGGCGGGGGTAGAGGATGGTCACCCGTTGATCGGCGGTTCGATCATCGTCAATCCCGATGGTGAGATCGTTGCCAAAGCCGCCACCGAGGGGGATGAGCTGCTGGTCCACGCCTGCGATCTGGACGCGACCAAGTTCGGCAAGGCGACCATCTTTGACTTCGCCCGCCATCGCCGTATCGAGCATTACAGCCGGATCACCAGCCAAACGGGTGTGATCCTGCCGCCGGAGGCGTAACCGATGACCGGCTTTACCGCCAACTTTGCTGAGCTTAGCCCCGCTGAGCGCTACAAACTGCTGACTGCGGCCGTGATCCCGCGCCCGATTGCCTTTGTCACCACGTTGGGGCCGGGCGGCATTGTCAACGCCGCTCCCTACAGCTTCTTCAATGTGTTCTCCCAAGACCCTGCCCTGGTTGTCCTAGGCATCGAGGGGCGCCCCGAAGGCGGCCAGAAGGACACACCGCGCAACATCCGCGCTACGGGGTCCTTCGTGGTCCATCTGGTGGACGAGGCGCTGGCGGCTGCGATGAACCTGACGGCTGTCAACTTTCCACCCGAGGTGAGCGAAGCAGCCGTCGCGGGCCTCGCAACGCTGCCCAGTCAGCAAATCCCCGTGCCACGCCTCGCCGATGCGCCATTCGCTCTGGAGTGTCGGCACACCGTGACCCTTGGGTTTGGGCGCGAGCGGGAGTTGGTGCTGGGCGAAGTGGTCCAACTCCATGCGCGCGAGGGCATCGTCGACCCCACCACCCTGCGCGTGGATCTGGCCGCCTATCATCCCGTCGGACGGCTGTTCGCCAATCTCTACAGCCGCCAGTCCGACCGCTTCGAACTGGTCCGCCAGAGCTATCAGGACTATCTGGCGACAACCCAGGGGTGAGACGGAGGCCCGAGGTGTCGCTTGATCATCAGGCAGCACTCGCGCTGATCCAGGAGCTTGGTGGCTCCGTGGAGTGAGGGCGTTCACGCAAAGCGCAGCACCACCACCCCTGCCGTCGCGAGGGCAAGTGCTGTCCAGGTGAGCCGGGTTGGCCGTTCTCCCAACAGGCGCCACCCAATCAAGGCAGCAAACACCAGGCTGGTATCGCGCAAGGCTGCACCCAACGCCGGTGGCGCCGTCGCCCACACCCACAAAATCAACAGGTACGAACCGAGCGAGGCAAGCGGCCCAAACACCGCCAGCCGCCAATGACGCCGAACGGCACCCCAGGTGTCGCCACGCTCCAGCGCAATAAACCCCAGGCCGTTCAGCATCGACACCGACAGACCATAGCTGAGCGTGCTGCCAGCCAACCGCACTCCCGTGCTGTCCACCAGCACAAACCCGGCCGTCAGCACCCCCGTCACCAAGGCCCAGGGGA
This sequence comes from Alphaproteobacteria bacterium, assembly GCA_004292755.1. GTDB lineage: Bacteria > Pseudomonadota > Alphaproteobacteria > Elsterales > Elsteraceae > RDXE01. The sequence continues at coordinate 112,359 of RDXE01000027.1, read as the reverse complement.
TCGCCGCGGAGACTGGGCCGGAGGGGGGTGGCTTCATGAAGGCCAGCACGCCGAGGCCGATCAACACTAGCCCCACCACGCCCATTGGCCCTGGCCAGCCGAAGCCAAACAGCGGCCCGACCACCATCACCAACGCTGGGGCCATCGCACGGGAGACGGGATAGGCCACGGAAAACGCCCCGGCCTGATAGGCCCGCCGGGTGGTCACCAGAGTCGCTATGGACAGCGCAGACGAGGCCGCAAGCCATGGCCACGAGGCCGGTGCGGGCGGCCCCACCACGGGCAACAGCAGCCCGGCGATCAGTGCCGCTGCAACCACCTGCGCGGTCATCGCTGCCTTGGCATCCCCGCTGGCCTTGACCGCGGCGTTCCACGCCGCGTGCAGAAACCCGCTCAGCACAGCGGCCGCAAGGGCCAGCGCGCTCACGCTACAACGCCTTGTAGAAAAACACTGAATCAACCGGCGAGAGGTCATCGTGCAGAGCATAGCGCGGAATGGTGCCAAGCCGCGTCCAACCGCCCTTGGTGTAGAGCCGCTCCCCCGCAGTGCCAGCGCCCGTGTCCAGGATCAGCAGCGACAGGCCGATGGCGCGCGCTGCGGTCTCAGCCGCTGTCAACAACTGAAGACCAATGCCCTGGCCGTGGGCAGCGGGATGCACCAACATCTTGGTGATATCACCTCGGTGCGGCTGGTTCTGCTGTGGGGCCGGCACCACTTGCACCGTGCCCACCACGTGGCCCGCCTGCTCCGCCACCAGCAGCACCCGGCGCTGCGGCTCCAGGGCGGCCATCACCTCCTGCCAGAAGGCGTGCGCCCGCTCGGCACTCATCGGTTTCCAAAACCCGACCGAGGCACCCGCGTTGACACAACCCGCCAGAATGTCGGCCAGGGCTGGCACCAGCGCCATCGCCTCTGTCCCAGCAACCGTGCGAATGGTGATCGTCATCGCCACACCCCCCTCGCTTTCGCCGCCAGCATCTACTATAATGGACAAATGTCAATGAAGCTGGATGTCCTGTTTGATCCCGATAGCCAGGCCATCGGCCTCTTGATCCGCCGGGAGCGAGAGGCACGGGGCTGGTCGCTGGAGGAGTTGGCTGCCAAGGCTGCCGTCTCCAAAGCCATGATCAGCCGGGTGGAGCGTGGCGAGGCCAGCCCGACCGCGGCTCTGCTGGGCCGTTTGTCGGGTGCCTTGGGCCTGACGCTGTCGCAGTTCTTTGCGCGGGTGGAGGCGATGGGCGACCGGCTGGTGCGGGCCGAGACCCAGCACCGCTGGCGCGATCCGGCCACTGGCTATCTGCGGCGCCAGATTTCGCCCCCGGCCAGCCGGGATCTGGACTTGGTGGAGGTTGACCTGCCCCCCGACACACGGGTCGCCTTCCCGGCTGCCTCCTACAGCTTCATCCGCCAATTGATCTGGGTGCTGTCTGGCACTCTGGTGTTCGAAGAGGGCGAGACCACCCACCATCTCGGCCCCGGCGACTGCTTGCTGCTGGGCGAGCCCCAGGACTGCGCCTTCGTCAACCCAACCCCCCACCCCTGCCGCTACGTCGTCGCCGTCGCCCGGCGGTGAGGGGGCATCCTGGGTATCTCTGCGGGCCAGACCCTTTTTGAGACGGTAGGAGAAGACTGCCGACCGTGTGATCGCTCCCGCGGGTCTGATCTGCCTGTTTGACACTCATCAAAGTCTCTCGTCGCCGCGACTTTTGCTCCAGGCTTTGGAGCAGGATGCTGGCTTGCAGCGACCGGAGCACGCCCTGGCCAACGCTGCCTGATCAGCACACAGAACCACTAGAGCTGTCGTATCACCGGAGGGACTGAGACCTTCTCACACCCACACCCGTCCACCGCGCCAGGGATATCAGATATGTTATATTATAACATTGCATAATGGCTCAGATTTGTGCCATCACCGGGTCCGCGATTGTGTGTCGGTTCTAGGCAAGGGTGCTGGTGATGACGCTACCGATGTTTGGGTCTGTTTCCAGGCGTGCCGTGTTGGCCGGGGGGGCTGCTGCTGGTGTCCTGCCATCGCTGGGACGCGCGGATGAGCGCGCGGTGTTGCGTGTTGCTTCGCCGTGGGAGTGGACATCGAACGAGCCGACCGACACCGGTTACTTGATGACTCGATTGCAGCTGGCGGAAACCCTGGTCTTGGTGGAGCCGGATGGTCGATTGGTCGGCGGCTTGGCCGACGCGTGGGCCGTGGATGAGGATCGCTTGACTTGGCGGTTTCGCTTGCGCGCCGGGGTACGGTTTCACGATGGCACCCCGCTGACTGCTGAGGCCGTGATCACCAGCTTAACCCGTGCCGTTGCAGGCGAAAGCTTGCAGCAACTGCCGTTGGACCAGATCACAGCCAGCGCTGATGGCGTGGTGATCCGCACCCGCACACCAGTTGGTCATCTGCCAGCTTTGTTGGTGGACTATGCTGCCGTGATCCTGGCCCCGGCGTCCTGGGGCAGTGATGGCAAGGTGCAAACGGTGATCGGCACCGGACCATACCGCTTGGCCGGTCGCGATGGCCAAACGATGCTCGATCTCGTGCGGTTTGATGGGTATTGGGGTAGCGCGCCGTCGATCCAACGGGTGCGCTACACCGCCATCGCCAATGGCGATACCCGCACCAATGTGGCTGTTGCTGGCGATGTGGATGTGATGTTTACGACGGTACCCGCGGCCACCCAGCGGATTAACAGCACTGGCCGGATGCGGGTGATCAGCCAAACCATTCCCCGTGCCCGTGTGTTGGCATTCAACGCGGGCCTGCCACAATTTTCAGATGTGCGCGTCCGCCGGGCCATTGCGCTGGCGGTCGACCGCGCGGGCATCGCGGCAGCCGTGTTGCGGCACCCGGCCTCGGCAGCCACCCAGCTGCTGCCGCCCGCGGTTGCAGACTGGCACGATCCGACTCTGCCGCCACTGCGCACCGACCCCGCAGCCGCCACGGCATTGTTGGAGGAGGCAGGATGGCGGCGCGGCGCCGATGGCATTCGCACCAAAGATGGCGTGCGTCTGGCCGCCACCGTACTGACCATCGCCAATCGGCCAGAATTGGCGGTGATGGCCACGGCGATGCAGGCACAACTGAAGGCAGTGGGTCTGGAGCTGGCTGTCGAGCCCGTACCATCCGCAGGCATCCCGCAGGCGATCCAGGCAGGCACCATGCAGATGACGATGTTCGCCCGCACCTACGTCAATGTGCCGGACCCAATTGCCACCATCATTCCTGACTTTACCCGCCAGCGCTCCACCTGGGGGGCTTTGAACTGGGACGGGCGGACGCGGATGCAGGCGCTGACCGATCGCTACACTGCCAGTTTCGATGATCGCGAGCGCGCGGATCTGCGTCGGCAGATCCTGCGGCTGCTACAGGACGAGGTGCCAGTCACCCCGATCTCGTGGTTCGAGCACACGGTGGCGGTGCACAGCCGCGTGCGCGGATTGGTGATCGACCCCTATGAGATGCGCTACATGCTGCATACCCTCAGCCTCGTTTAGTCCCGCGAGCGGGGGAGCGACCGCATGGTGTGGCTGCAGCTGGTGGCAACACGGCTGACCCAAGCAGTGGCGATGGCGCTGGTGCTGGCGACGCTCTGCTTCGGCTTTGTCCAAGCACTGCCGGGCGACCTTGCCACCCGCATCGCAGCCGCACGGGTGGGCGAGGATCGGCTGACGCCAGAAATCGCCACCCGCATCCGCGCTCAAGCCGGGTTGGATCAGCCAGTGCTGGTGCAATACGGCGGGTGGTTGGCCGATCTGGCACGGGGGGAGCTTGGCCGCTCCCTCGTCACGGGCGAACCCGTGGTGGCAGAGTTCCGCTATCACGCAGGCCATACACTGGTGTTGGGCCTGCTCGGTTGGGCGCTGTCCTATCTGATCGCCCTGCCGATTGGTTTGTGGGCAGGCTTGCGTCCTGGTGGCTGGGTGGATCGCATCAGCGATGCAGCCGCGGTGCTATTGGCCTCACTGCCGCCGTTCTTGACCGGCATTGCGTTGATCAGCCTGTTTGCCTTGACGCTGACCTGGCTGCCACCGGCCGGCTTTGGCACGTGGGCGCATCGGGTGTTACCAGCGTTGACACTGGCGCTTGGGCTGGCCGCGTTCGCCGTGCCAGTGATCCGCACGGCTGTGGTGGAGGTCCGCGGCGCTTTCTACATAACCTACGCGCAAATCAAAGGATTGGGCGAGACTACCGCCTTTCGTCATCACGGGCTGCGCAACGCCGCCATCCCAATCGTCACCTACGCTGCATTGCAGATGACTTTTGTGATCGACGGCTTTGTGGTGATTGAAACCCTGTTCAATCATCCAGGGCTGGGCGCGTGGCTGGTGAAGGCATTGCTGGCGCGCGATGTGCCGGTGATCCTGGCGGCGTCGCTGGCGATTGGGTTTCTGTTCTCACTCGTCTCTTTGATCACGGATGCGCTGTGCCTAGCCCTTGACCCCCGCGCGCGGGCAGCGTCCGTGCGGCTCGGCCGCGGCTGGTCTGCGCGATGAACCGTGCGGTGATCCTGGCCTTGGTGCTGGTGGTTGGCGGCCCCTGGCTCGCCCCCTATGACCCGATGGAGCAAAACCTGCTGGCGGTGCTGCTGGCGCCCACTTGGGATCATTGGCTGGGCACCGATCATCTGGGCCGGGACGTGCTGTCCCGCGTGCTAGCAGGGGCGCCACGCTCGCTTGGGCTGGCGTTGGGCTGTGTCGGCACCGCTGTCGCGCTGGGCTGTACACTGGGATTGATGGCCGCAACAGGTGGCCGCTGGCTTGGTGCTCTGATTATGCGAGGTGCCGATTTGGTGCTCGCTTTTCCTGGGCTGCTCTTGGCGTTGCTGCTGGCCGGATTCCTGGGCGGCGGCGTTGGCCCGATGCTGTTTGGCTTGACCCTGACCCTCTGGCCGCAATACGCGCGCATGACGCAAGCCGTCGCGCGCCGTGCGCTGGCCGAACCACCTGTGGAGGCAGCCCGCCTCGCAGGCTTCACCACACTCGCCATCCTCAGCAGTTTGGTGCTGCCAGTGGTGCTGCGGGCCTTGCTGCCGCTGGCGACATTGGGCGTCGGTCAAGCGATCCTATCGATCTCCGCCCTCGGGTTTCTCGGCCTGGGGCTGCGCCCGCCTGAGCCGGAATGGGGAGCCATGATCAATGACCTGCTGCCCGTGCTGACCGAGGCGCCAGTGCAAATGGCGGCCCCGTGTCTGGCCATCCTGACCGCGGTCCTGGGCCTTACTCTTGCCGGGCGCACCCTGTTGGCGCGCCAACAGCACAGCCTATGACGAACGCGCTCTGCCTTGACACCCTGACCATCGCCGATGCTGGCGGACGGCTGTTGGTCGATAGCATCTCGCTCACCGTCCCGACCGGCAGCATTGCAACCTTGGTGGGAGAAACCGGCGGCGGCAAAAGCCTGATCGCCGATGCCATTTTGGGCCTCTTGGCACCGGGGCTGAGCGCCAGTGGCACCATTACCCTCGGTGGGCTGGCCCCCTGCGCCGCAGCAGACAGGTCAAGCCTGCGGCGCGCTTGGCGCAGCCAGGTGATGGTGATCCCGCAGGAACCGGCACGCGCGCTGGACCCAATCATGCGGGTCGAGCGGCAAATGGCGCTGGCGGGTTTGTCACCTGCTGCCATTGGGCAGGCGCTGGCCAGCGTTGATCTGGCGCCAGACACCGGCGCGCGTCATGCCTTCACCCTGTCCGGCGGTATGGCCCAACGGGTGTTGGTTGCAACAGCCCTTGGCGTTGGGGCTCCGCTGCTGGTGGCCGACGAGCCAACCAAGGGGCTGGATGATGCGCGCGTCCACCATGTTATCGCATGGCTGCGCCGCGCTGCCGCCTCGGGCCGCGCGGTGCTGGTGATCACCCATGACCGCAGGGTCGCCCGCGCTCTCGACGGCAGCTTGACGGTGCTGAAAGCTGGTCAAGTGGTGGAACAGGGGCCGACGGCTGCGGTGCTGGCGTCGCCCCGCACGGTGTACGCGCGGCAGTGGCTGGAGGCAGCGCCAACCCGCCGCGACCCACGCCCTATGCCCGCGTGGGACGCTAGCGAGGCGCCGTTGCTGTCCGCCAGCGGGCTTAGCTTTGGTTGGTCGGCTGGACGCGCCCTGTTCCAAAACCTGACCCTTAGCCTCAGCCGTGGCCGGATTCTGGGGGTGACCGGTCCTAGTGGCGTCGGCAAATCCACCCTTGGCAACTTGTTGCTAGGGCTGATGCGGCCAACGGCAGGCGATGTGTGCTGGCAAGGCCGACCGCTTGGTCGCGACCAGGCTGTGGTGCGCCACCTACGCCAGCGCTATCAAAAGCTGCACCAGGACCCCGGCAGCGTATTCGCCCCGGACCAACCAGTCGGGCGCCAACTGGTCCGCCTTGCCCGCGTGCGCCCCGGCCTTGATCCTGCCCTGGCTCTGCCACCGTTGCTGGATCAATTGAAGGTGAAACCCGACCTGTTGCAGCGCGGTGTCACCGACATCTCCGGCGGCGAAGCCCAGCGCCTCGCCCTGGCCCGTCTGTTGCTGCTAGACCCAGCGGTGATCATCGCCGATGAACCGACATCCCGCCTCGACCCCATCACCCAGCGCGACTTGTTGGCCGTCTTGACTGACTTGGTAGACCGCCAAGGCCTGTCGCTGATGCTCATCGGCCACGACCAATCCCTGCTGCGCGCCATCACCGACGACGTGATAGCGCTTTCGGCCAGTGACTCTGACCCAGCCCCCGAGTCCGGGCCGTTCATACCGAGTATCTGATGGTTCTGTGGTTTGAGGTGTGTGCCGCACGCGGAGTGGACAGACTAGGCCGTCAACATTGACTAAACCACTCGTTTTGTTGTCAGCAGCCTCGGCTTTGCTGAAAATAAGCGCAACACCGCCGCCGGTCTTGCTATCGGCGAAACATGCCATGGGTGATTTTCCCAGGCCAAGGCTACTCTTGGAGGCTCATGGTTCATCACGGTCTGAGACGTCAGCTGCGCAGTGACGCCAGAGGCGCGGACAGTGCAGGCGCATGGGATGGTCCTGCACGCCTGTCCCCACTCAAGCGACCCGCAGCGAGGTGACCACTGTTGTGACCTCATGATCCAGGGTTTCAGAATGGGCCGCCAGGGCGTCCGCAGCGGCTAACAGGGTGCGGCTGGTTTCATCTGCCTTGTGGGCATTGCTGGAGATCAGGCCAAAACTGCCATTGGTGACTTGACTGCCCGCGACCGCGACTTGGGTGGAGCGCGCAATCTCGGCCGTGGCGGCCCATTGTTCCTCCACTGCCGCGGCGATGGTGGTGGAGATGGAAGAGACATCGGCGATGGTATCAGCAACACTGCGCATCGCCGCCACCGTTGCCTGGGTTGCCTGCTGCACGGCCGCGATGTGGCCGACAATCTCCTCGGTGGCTTTGGTGGTCTGGGCGGCCAGGGTTTTCACTTCCGAGGCAACGACAGCGAATCCTTTGCCCGCGTCACCCGCGCGCGCCGCTTCGATGGTGGCGTTCAGCGCCAGCAGGTTGGTTTGGCCGGCAATCGCGTGGATCAGTTGGACCACAGCGCCAATCCGCTCCGCCGCCGTACTGAGCGCTGAAATCTGGTCGTCGGTGGCGCGGGTTTGCGCTTCTGCCATCCGGGTGCGATCTGCCGCGTGGCTGACTTGTTGACCGATCTCGCGAATGGACACCGCCAACTCCTCCGCCGCAGCGGCGACCGACTGCACACTGTCCACGGCTTCGACCGAGGCGCGCGCACCGGCGTCGATGGCATCCAGGCTGTTGGCGACACCACCGGTGAGCTGTGTTGCCATCCCGCGCAGATGATCGGCGGCGCTGGTCATGTCCGCAACAACGGGGCCAAGGGCGGTTTCAACACGGGTGGCGAGGTGAGTTTGCGCCAACTTGCGATCCGCTGCGATTCGCGCCTCGGTCGCGCGCTGTTCCGCCTCCAACGCTTGCACTCGGCTGCTGGCGGCGCGCAGGACTTCGATTGCCCGCGCCATCTCGCCAATGTCGTCCGCGCGCTTGGTGCCAGGCACGCTGACAGTGAGCTGACCACCGGCCAACTGGTGCAGCACCGGCACCAGCCGTGTGAGGGGGCGCGACTGCCAAACCACCATCGCCCAGCAGCCAAACGCCGCTAGCACGGCCACAGCACACCCGGCGATCAGCACCGTGGATCGGATTGTGCCGACCCGCGCCGCAAAGTCCTCCGCCGGGATGCCGACAAAAAGCAAGCCAACCTGATGTCCCGCAGGATCGCGAATCGGCTCGTAAATGGTGTGGTGGGCTTTGCCCAGAATGTCATTCATCCCGCGATAGACCTCGCCGCGCACAATTGCGGCTTGATAGGCGGGTCCTGGCGCCAGCACGGTCCCAATACCGCGTGTCCCATCGGGACGCTGGACATTGGTGGTGACCCGGGTTTCGCCCATGAAAATGGTCGCCACACCGCCGGCAATGTCCCGCACCGAGTCCACCACGGCGAGATTGCCGTTCATCACCACGCCATTGGCCTTCAGCTGCTGCCCCTCCACCGACCAATGCGCGTCGCGCCCACCTGTGGTGTACCGGAGCAAATCCAGCTTCTGCTGCAATTCAGTTGTCACTCTCTCGGCCTGTTGTGACTGGACAATATGGGTTGCCACTGCAGTTAAACTGATCGTCACGATCAGACAGCCCAGAATTGCCGTTGTGACAATTCTTGCCCGAAAGCCGAAGGTCGCGATCAAGCGATGATAAAGCGCGTGGATGTGTCCGATCATTTCGACCTGCAAGATCACACAAATTCTGAAGGGTGATCACTTAGGTCACGTCTGACACGGGCGTCAATGGACGCGATTGTCGCGGGCGGCAATCAAGCAACGCAGTTGGAACCGCTACAGAGCAGGAAATCGAACTGCGACCCGCTGCTGGGTATAGGTGTTGTTCTGCAAAAAGCTTTCGAGGGCCGTTTCGCTCATCGGTCGGGCAATCAAATACCCTTGGACTGCGTCGCATCGCATGCGCTGAAGAGTGGCAATCTGTTCCGGTTCTTCTACGCCTTCGGCAACCACATGCATACCAAGATTGTGCGCAAGTCCAACAATTGTTTGAACGATCTGTTCATCTTCTGGCACCACAGCACAGCCACGGACAAAGCTGCGGTCAATCTTCAACGTGCGCGCCGCCAATTGGCGCAAATAGGCCAGGGATGAGTAACCAGTGCCAAAGTCATCGACGGCGATCTTGACGCCCAAATCTTGCAAGCGCCGAATTTGCCGGATGGCGCCGTCGCCTTCGGTCATCAGCGCGGTTTCGGTTACCTCCAGCTCCAGCGCTTCTGGCGGCAGATCCGCTTCGCGCAAAGCTTCTTCCACCACCGCAACCACATCGTGCAGACGGAATTGAGCTGGCGACAGGTTGACGGAAATCGAAAAATCCGGAACCCCGATCACCCGCCATCGGCTGGCCGCCAAGCAGGCATCGCGCAGCACAAATTCACCAATGTGCGCCACTGCCCCTGAGCGTTCGGCAATCGGCACGAACTCGGCGGGCGAGATCATGCCCTGCTGCGGGTGCAGCCAGCGCACCAGCGCCTCCGCACCTGTGATGTCGCCAGAGCGCAGGTCCGCCTTCGGCTGATAGTGAACGACGAATTGGCGCTCATGCACGGCTTGGCGCAAGTTGGCCTTGATTGTGCTGGCGCGCAACGCGCTCTCGCCCAGGGCAGCGGTGAAGAACGCCACCCGTCCACGGCCTTCCTGCTTGGCACGGTGCAGGGCAAGGTCAGCGTTGCGCAGCAGTTCCTCGACCGTGTCCCCATCATTGGGAAACAACGCGATGCCGATGCTGGCACCGATATCCAGGGTAATGTCATCCACTTCAAACGGCTGCTTCAGCGCCGTCAGCATCCGTTCCGACAGGGTGGCAACGTTGGCGGAGATCAGCTCCCCCTCGCTGTCTTCCGACAGGTCTTGAACCACTGCAAATTCATCGCCGCCCAGCCGTGCGACGGCGTCCACACCGCGGGTTGCGCGCGCCACCCGCTCCGCCACCGCCACCAGCAGCCGATCACCAACCACATGGCCGTGGAGGTCGTTGATCTCCTTGAACTGGTCCAGGTCAACAATATGAAGGGCAAAGCGGCGACCGGATCGACGGGCGCGCTCCAACCCCTCGCTTAAGCGCTGGTGCAGGAGCGTGCGATTGCCCAGACGCGTAAGCGGGTCATGCGTCGCCAGGAATCGCATCTGCTCTTCCGACGCGTGAGCCTGCTCAATCGCCAACGCCAATTGCGCCACCGCCTGCTCCAACTGCTGGGCGAGGCTGCGATTGTCGGCAAACAGGGTGTTGGTGGCCTGCAGACGCGCCATCGATTCCGACAGCAGCACATTGACAAAGGCAAAGCCGAACGCGGGGTGGTCCGACAGGGCCCGCCGGGCGGCAAGGCGCGGAAACTCCACCACAGTGGTCTCGCCCAGCGCGATCAGATCGACCCCCGGCGCTGCATCGCGGATCAAGCCACCCTCGCCGAAGTAATCGCCGGGGGCAAAATCGCGGATCATGTGGCCGTTCTTGGACAGCCGCACTGCACCAGAGACAACAACAGTCAATGCCTCTACCGGGCGATCCGGGCGGCACAGATAGGTCCCCTCGGCATAGCGGCGAACCTGCGCCAACGCGACAAAGCCGTGCGGAATCTCAACCGCAAGGCCAGGAAAGGCGCGCCGAAACCACTCTGCGCAATCAATCACCTGGGTCAGCTCTTGGTCCATGACCTGCCACGCCTGGAGAGTGCCTAAGGCGTGTTAGCACTCTCGCGCCGCGATGCCCAGGGGCGAAAGCGCAAAACCACCCAAGACCCCACCCGAACTAAGCGATATTGCGTAGCAGATAGGCTCCGAAGTCTTTCTCCTTTGGTTTGCCCGCCTTTACCGGCTTGTCGGTCAACGCCGCCTGCACCAGCAGATGGTTGGCGACGTGGGCGGGCTTGACCTTGACCAAGCTGGTTGCGTCCCGCAGCCGGGGGTAGTAACGCGGGTCCAGCACCGTTTCCTTGGCGGCCAGCCGCTCCTGCACCTCAGCTTCGGTGCGGCTGGTCTCCCCCGTCGCCAGCAGGGTCCAATCGCCAACCCCGGCATGGAGGTCGGCGTTGAGAGCCTCGATGGCAGCTGCCGCCTCTCCATCCACAACGCCAACGTGGTAGACATGCTTGGTAAGGCCAACATCCTCTGCCCAGGCAGCCAGGGATTTGGAGGTGGCGACAATCAGCCGAGGCACAATCGTTACGCCGTCGGCTTGGTGCCGCGCCCGATGGACGTGTAGCGGAAGCCCGCCTGAGCCATCGGTTCGGGGTCGTAGACATTGCGCAGGTCAACCATCACCGGCTCCACCATCAACGACTTGACCCGCGCCAAGTCGAGGGAGCGGAACTCGTTCCATTCCGTCACGATGGTCAGCACATGCGCTCCACCCATGGTCTCATAGGCGGTGTCACAGAAGATCACCTCGGGCGGCAGCATCTTCCTGGCTTCGTGCATGCCTTCGGGATCATAGGCGCGCACTGTGGCACCGGCTGCCAGCAAGGCTGGCACGATGTCTAGCGACGGGCTGTCCCGCATGTCGTCGGTGTTGGGCTTGAAGGTCAAACCCAGGACCGCGACAGTCTTGCCGACTAGGCTGCCGCCTGCAGCCTCCACCACCCGGCCTGCCATCGCCTTCTTGCGCTTGTCGTTGATGTCCACCACCGTTTCAATGATGCGCAGCGGTGCCCCGAAATCTTGCGCAGTTTTCACCAGGGCAAGTGTGTCCTTCGGGAAGCAGGACCCGCCATAGCCGGGACCGGGGTGCAAGAACTTCTTGCCGATGCGTCCATCCAGGCCAATGCCCTTGGCAACATCATGGACGTCAGCGCCAACTTTTTCGCACAGGTCCGCGATTTCATTGATGAAGGTGATCTTGGCTGCCAAGAACGTGTTGGCCGCGTATTTGATCAGCTCAGACGTCTCGATGGAGGTGAATACGATCGGCGTTTCGATCAAGAACAGCGGGCGATAGAGGGAGCGCATCACCTCGCGCGCGCGCTCTGTCGAGGCCCCGATGACCACCCGGTCTGGGCGCATGAAGTCACCAATGGCGGAGCCTTCGCGCAGGAATTCCGGATTGCTGACCACATCAAAGTCAGCAGTCGGGTTGGTCTCCCGGATGATCCGGGCCACTTCGCGCCCCGTGCCCACTGGGACGGTCGACTTCGTCACCACCACTGTGTAGCCAGTGATCGCGCGCGCAATCTCCTCCGCTGCGGCCCAGACATAGGACAGGTCCGCATGACCATCGCCGCGCCGGGAGGGGGTACCGACGGCGATGAACACGCAGTCCGCGCCAGCCACCGCCGCCGCAAGGTCGGTGGTGAAGGTCAACCGACCGGCCTTGAAGTTGGTTTCCACCAGCTTGTCCAACCCCGGCTCATAGATCGGGATGCGGCCATTGTTCAGGCCATCGATCTTGCCCGTGTCCTTGTCGACGCACACCACCTCGGTGCCGAATTCCGAGAAGCAGGCACCGGAGACAAGACCGACATAGCCGGTACCGATCATCGCAATACGCATGGGGGCAGGTCCTTAGCAGGCAGCGGCGTAACGGGGGAGGAAGGCTTTGACGTGTTGGGCGAGGTCCGGCCGCTTCAACGCGAAGGCCAGATTGGCTTCCAGAAAGCCGACCTTGTCGCCGCAGTCAAATCGTTCGCCCGCAAAGCGGAAGCCGTGAAACGGCACTTGACCAATCAGCCGCGCCAGCGCATCGGTCAATTGAATCTCGCCGCCGGCACCGGTCTGTTTGCGGTCCAGTTCGGCAAACACCGAACCATCAATGATGTAACGACCGATGACAGCAAGAGTGGAGGGAGCGGCCTCGGGCTTTGGCTTCTCCACCAGACCCTGCACCGGCACCAGCCGGGGATCGGCCACGGCCGAGCCGGGGGCCACGATGCCATAGCGCGAGGTATGGGCAGGCGGCACATCCATCACGGCGATCATCGAACCACCGACGCCCGCATGGGCATCGACCATCTGCTTCAAGCAGGGCTGGTCGGCCAGGATCAAGTCATCGGCCAGCAGCACGGCGAAGGGCTCGTCGCCGATCAAGTGGCGCGCACACCACACGGCATGACCAAGCCCCAGCGCCTCGGGCTGGCGGGTATAGGTGACGGCACCGGCGGGCAGCTTGATCTCGTCGATCACGGCCAGCAGGTCGCGCTTATCCCGGCGGGTCAGCACATCATGCAGTTCGTAGGAATGATCGAAGTGATCCTCAATCGCTTGCTTGCCGCGACCGGTCACGAAGATGAACTGCTCGATCCCCGCCGCCCGCGCCTCTTCAACGGCGTACTGCACCAGTGGCTTATCCACCACGGGCAGCATCTCCTTAGGCATCGCCTTGGTGGCGGGGAGAAAGCGGGTACCCAACCCGCCGACGGGGAAAATCGCCTTGCGGACGCGCTTGGTCATGGAGGCTCCGAGGGGGACACCCGCGCGCTCCCGCCGACGGGCGGGTGCCGGTGCGCGGCCCGTTGTATGCCCTGCCCTGTCGCCGGGCGCAAGTTGACGGAGGATGACGGTTTGGTCATGGGGCTCTGCCTCGCGCGATCTGCTGCCATCGACCGCAGCGCCGATGGTCGCACCAGGGGGCTGCTCGCCCCTTCGGCCCACTTCTTGCGTGTGACGCGTAGTCCAAAGCAGTTCCATGCACTGATGGTTTCTAGTGGGGAGATCGCCCATGTCTTTTTCGACTGCGCTAGCCCGATCGCTGCTCCCCGCTCGCACGCGGGCGGACCGCGCTGCTGCCAGCCATCGCGCCAACCTGCTAACGCCGGAGCGAATGCTGGCATTGCTGCGGCGGGTTGCTGATCTTGCCCATGAGTCGCCCACCTCCCTGCACGCGGCTGAAGCGCTGCTAGGGGAATTGTGCCACGCGCTGGGCTGGCCGATCGGCCATGTTTACGCGCGCGGTGACGATGGCATCGCGCGTTCCGCTGGCATTTGGCACTTGGACCCGAGCCTGGATCGCCAAGCCGTGCGTGCCTTTGTAGCAGGCACCGATGCCGCAGCCTTCGCCCCTGGTCAGGGTATGGTGGGAGCCGTGCTCGCCACTGGACAGCCGCAGGCCCTTGAGGATGTCACCACTGCTCCCGGCTTCAAGCGCGCTGAGGCGGCACAGGCCAGTGGCGTGCGCGGCGGCGTCGCCTTTGCCGCGATGGACGACCAAGGTGTCGCCATGGTGTTTGAGGCCTTCAGCCCTGCCCCTGCCCACCTGAACCCATTGCTGGTTGATTTGCTCTCACATATTGCTGCTGCAATGGGCCATGTGCTCGAACGGGAGGCACTGATCATAGCGCGCAGGCGCTTGGCCACCCGGTTTGAGGCTGATGTGGTGGCGGTCGCCTCCGCACTGACCGCTGCTGTGGGCGAGCTGAGCGCCGCTGCCGACCAGGTAGATGGCAGCGCGCGCGAAACCCAAGCGCTGGCCGATGCTCTGGCCGCTGGCGTTGCCGCAGTGGAGGATGGTGCCGCCACGATCAACCGTCAGGTCGCCCTGAATACCCAGCTGGGCGAGACCTTGACCGAAGCCGTTGAGACCACTCTCGCCGCCGCTGCGGAGGCTGCCCGCGCCTCCACTGCGGGGGCGGAGGCATTGACTGGCCTCACCTCAGCCTCCAGTCGCATCGGGGACTCGGCCCGGCTGGTCTCCGAGGTAGCCGACCAAACGAAGCTGCTGGCGTTGAACGCGGCCATCGAAGCCTCCCGCGCGGGGGAGGCGGGCAAAGGCTTCGCCGTCGTCGCAGGCGAGGTCAAAGCCTTGGCTGCACGCGCTGGCAGTGCCGCCAACGACATCGCCGACCAAGTGACTGCGGTCACGGCAGCCGCGCGCGAGGCGACCGCCCTCGTGACCCGCGCCCTTGGTGAACTGGCCCGGCTTGCCCATGACGGCGCGACCGTGGAGGCAGCACTCAATCGCCAGCGCGACGGGCGGGAGGCGATCATTCTTGCCAACCTAGAAACCCAGCATCGCATTGCCGATGCCGCAAGCCATTTGACCCGCGTGCTGCGCACCCTCGACGAGACCCGCGCGGCTGCTGAGACCATCACGCACTGCACCGGCAGTCTGGTCAAACTGGACCAGCGGCTGACCGACGGGAGTCGGGAGGTGTTGGCCGCACTGACCAACCCCTCCCGCACGGCTTAGCCATAGGTCAAATCGCGCGCCTTGCCGCGGAAGATGCGGTAGGACAAGGCGGTGTAGCCAAGGATCATCGGCAACACCACCAGGGTGCCGACTAGGATGATTGCCAATGCCTCGGGCGCGCTCGCCGCCTGCCACAGGGTCAACCGCTCCGGCACCACATAGGGGAAGAAGCTGTAGGCCATACCGGCAAACCCAAGGGTGAAGATGCCAGCGGTGAGCAGAAACGGGGTCAGGCTGCCACGATCATTGGCCCGCGGCAGGCCCTGCAAGGAACGCCACAGCAGGCCGAAGGCAACGGTCGCCGCCAACGGGATCGGGGCCAGCCACAAGACCGTCGGCCAATCGAACCACTTGGCAAACAGGCGCGGGCTGACCAGCGGTGTCGCCAGCGACACAGCCGCCATCCCAACCAGGGCGAACACGAGCATACGCTTGGCCCAGCCAACCGCCCGGGTCTGGAGGGACCCTTCCGTCTTCACAATCAACCAAGTCGCGCCAATCAACGTGTAAGCGGCCGCCAGACAGACAGCGACCAAGGCGGCAAACGCCAGCGGCGCCCAACCCGAGGGCAGACCCAGCACGTACAGGCCCAGCATCCAGCCTTGGGACAAGGCGGCGAGCAGCGAGCCGCCCGCGAAGGCAACCGTCCACCACGCCTTCTCCACCCCATGGGCCTTGGCGCGGAACTCAAACGCCACCCCGCGCAGGATCAGGCCGACCAGCATCGCCGCGACTGGCAGGTAGAGGGCCGTCAGGATGATGCCATGGGCCATCGGAAACGCGACCAGCAGCAAACCCACTGCCAGCACCAGCCAAGTCTCATTGGCATCCCAGAACGGACCGATGGCAGCCACCATGCGGTCGCGCTCGGCCTCCGGTGCCGCCAGGATCAGCATGCCGATGCCAAGGTCATAGCCATCGAGGATCACGTACAACAGGATCGCAACGCCCATCAGCACGGCAAACACCACCGGCAGATGGGTGGGGGAGAACAAGAACTCGATCATCGAAGCCCCCTTCAAGCGGCTTGGGCTGCGGGCAGCGGCGGGATCGGCGCATGGGGCGTCTTGTCGGCAGACAGGGCAAGGCGCGTGACCACGCCCAGGAAGGCGAGCAGCAAGCCCGCATAAACCACGAGGTACACCGCCAAGCTGATGGCAATGGTCGGCGCTGGCACGGTGGAGGCAGCCTCAGCCGTCTTCAGCACGCCGGTGACCAGCCAGGGTTGGCGGCCGATCTCCGTGACGTACCAACCCGCCAGCGTCGCAATCCAGCCAGAGAAGGTCATCGCAGCGAGCGCACGGGCGACCAGCGGCGTCACCTCGCCCCGGCGATAGAGTTGCGCAGCCGCCCACCACGACAGGATCAACATGGCAACACCCACGCCAACCATGATGCGGAAGGCGAAGAACACCGGTGCCACGGGTGGGTGCTGCCCCTGGAAGTCGTTCAGACCCGGCACCACTCCAGCTGGATCATGCTTGAGGATCAAGCTCGCTCCAGACGGGATGCCAATCTCAAACTGATTGTTTCGTGCCGCCTCGTCCGGCCAAGCGAACAGCAGCAGCGGGACATGGCTGCCAGTCTCCCAGTTGCCTTCCATCGCGGCAACCTTGGCGGGTTGATGCTCCAGGGTGTTCAGGCCGTGCATATCCCCCGCCAGGATTTGCAGCGGGATCAACACAGCCGCCAGACGCACGCCACTGCCCAGCGCAAAGCGGACATCGCGACCACGATCCCCCTTCAACCAGCGCAGCGCCGCCAAGCCAGCAACCAAGAACGCCGCCGTCAAGCCCGAGGCCAGCAGCATGTGGGTCAAGCGATAGGGCATTGATGGGTTGAAGATGATCGCCCACCAGTCCTGTGCATGAACCACGCCGTCAATCAGGGTGTGCCCGGCAGGCGTGTGCATCCAGGAGTTCAAAACCAGGATCCAGAACGCCGACAGCGTGGTGCCAACAGCCACCAGCACAGTTGAGCCGATATGCGCCCACGCAGGCACCCGGCCATGCCCGAACAGCATGATGCCGAGGAAGGTTGCCTCCAGGAAGAACGCCGTCAGAACTTCATAGGCCAACAACGGGCCCGCGATGTTGCCCACCCGCTCCATAAATCCGGGCCAATTGGTGCCGAACTGGAACGACATCGTGATGCCGCTGACCACACCCAACGCGAATGACAGGGCGAACACCCGGACATACAAGCGATAGACCTGCATCCAGGCCTGATCGCCCGAGCGGGCGAAGCGCAGGCGGACATAGACCAGGAACCAGCCGAGCGCGATGGTGATGGTGGGGAACAAGATGTGGAACGAGATGTTGGCGGCAAACTGCAGCCGCGCCAGCAGGACAGCGTCCATGGTTAAGCCTCCTCGTCCGTGGGCCGCGGACGCGCGCCATCATCGGGCTCGCGCTTGCGGGTGACGGCACCGAACAACCGATCTTTGAACTCCAGAACCTGACCGACGCGGGCACCGAGGCTGAGCAACTGGACCAGCCGGTCAGTCTCCATGCGCTCCATCTCCGCGTACCAGCTGGTCAACAGCTCGATCAGCTCGTGCATCTCGCGCATTCGCGCTTGTGCATGGGCGTCGGCCTCGGTGGCGGCTGGCTGCATCAGCAACTCGCGCAGCACCGAGAGGGTTGGATCAACCTCCCGCTTCTTACGCTCCGCCACCAAGGTGCGGACGATGGCCCAGAGGTCATCGGGCGTTGCGAAATAGTCGCGCCGGTCGCCAGGGCGGTGCTGCAAGCGCACCAGGTTCCAGGATTGCAACTCCTTCAGCCCCATCGAGACGTTGGAGCGGGAAAAGCCCGTACGCTCGCAAATTTCATCGGCATTGAGCGCCCGCTCGGCCAGGAAAAGCACGGCATAGATCTGACCAACCGTGCGGTTGATGCCCCAGCGGCTGCCCATCTCACCGAAGTGCAGCACAAAGGCTTGTGACAGCGGCGGCAGGTTCATCGATCCCCCAACGATCATGCCTGGAGTTTCAGGAATTTTTGAAATTACAACATCACACGCATCGGGACGCAACCCAGCACCCCTGGTCGCAAAAAGCGCAGAATTTTTTTAGGGAGATTTGGGGCAGTCGGGTTGGCGCTACAGCGCCAATCCAGTCACATAGGCGCTGAGGGCGGCATCGGCAGCCGTTGCGGCCGACTTGGCGTTGGCAAGGCTGCGGGCCAGGGCCTCCAGGCGATCCTCAGCGGCAGCAAGGCCAGTGAGGAAGCGGGTGGCCAAATCACTGCCAGCCGGGACAGCGGCGAGGTTGGCGCGCAGGCGTGCTTGCTCCTCCGCAGCGGCGGTGCGCTCGGCCTCCAATTGCTCGACACCGGCGGCAGCCGCCCCCGCCTCGCGGCCAAGGGTGGCGAGGCGTTGCAGGACTGGTTGCAGGCGCGGGTCGTTGCCGCCAGCCTCGGTGATCACGGCGACCAGCCGGTCACGCGGGACATCAACCAGTCGCACACTGCTGACCACTGGACGCCGCTCAACCAAGCTGAGGGTTTGGGGACCACTGGCGCCGTCGCGGGTGAGCCGCCAGCCGCGCGGCGTCTCCGCAGCCCCGCTGGGCTCCACGAGCGTAAAGCCGGGGCTGCGCGGATGCTCCACCACCAGCCGCACGCGCGGCAGAGCGGCTGGACTGTCGATCCGCCACGTCGTGGTGCGGCTGATGGTGGTCGTCACCTCCATCACGCCGGAGGCGAGGCGCAGCGCGGTGCGACGGCTTTCCTCCCCCACGGTGCGGGTGACGCGCACCCTGGGATCGACGGCATAGGCGAGCAGCCTGCCCTCCCCCGCGGGCCAGAGGGCGAGGCGCGCATCGCCGAGGAACCGCTCGGCGCGCTCGGGGTCGAGCACACTGACCAAGCCAGCTGGCAGCGTGACCCCGCTGTCATTGGTGAGGTCGAGGGCAGCGATGGCCTGTTGACCCGTCGCGGGGTCCAGCGTCAGCACCCGGCGCGCAGGCACCACTCGATCGAGGATCGGCACCAACAGGCTGCGCCCTTCGGCGAGGGTGATCGGTTGATCGAGCGCAAACACCACCTGTTCGGCTGCTTCCTCCACGGCGACTGGCGGTGGGGCTGGTGGGGCGGCGACAGCAGCCGTACTGGGCGCAAAGGACCGGGTGCCAAGGGCCAGCGCCGGGGCTGGCGGCGGCGGCAGGGCCGCGGCACGCTGAGCCTCCACCGCACCACGATCCAAGGGTGGCTGCGGGCGCCCCGGCAGTGCAATCGGCGCCTCTGGCCGGTCCACGCGATAGCTGCGGTGAAGGGCTTGGCGGTAAGCAACTGGTGTGCCCGAGGACAGCACCAGACGCACCCCCCGCCAGGATTGGCCGGTGGTGTTCTCCAGCACTGCAACCGCTTGTAGGCGCGCACGATCCTGCCCCGGCACGGGGCTCAGCCGATAACTCATCTTCCACACCGGTGCTTCCACCACGGTGGTGACGGTGAGCGCGCGGGTTGCACCGGCGGCAAGCCGCAAGGTGATCGGCACCAGCGCGGTCGGCGGACGGCGGGCGGCGATCAACCGCTGCATCATCGCCCGCTCGGCAGGATCAACCGGGGTCAGGCCGCCAAGGCTGGCAATCGGCAGGCTGACCACCCCCTCCTCTGTCATCAAGGACAAGTGGGGGTGCGGACCTGTGGCTGTCGGCAGGTCGCTGACTGCCAGCACTTGGCCTTCCAGCGCGCGCGGGTGGCTGATGCGCATGCGGCTGCCCACCAAGGCACGCAGCAGGCTGGGCAGATCCGCCAATGCCTCCACCGGAATGCCGAGATCGCGGGCCAGCGCTTCCCCATCGGGGGCAGCCGGCAGCGAGACCTCCTGCACCGGCCCGGCTGGGTCGACCACAGTCAGGCTTTTCAGCACATCGTCAACCTGATGGCTGGGAACCGTGAGGGTCAGGGTGGCTGGGCCGGTCACCTCCGCCCGATAGTCCAGCGTGGCAAGGCCAGCGCTGGACAGAGCAATCCGGCTCAGGGCCAAATCTTGCGCGCGTGTCCCCCCGGCGGCGGCAAGCAGACACGCAATCATGGCGGCAAGCAGGGACCGACTGACGCCTCGAAGCTGGGTCACGGCGTGCCCTCCTGTCCAGCGGTATCGCCGCGTTCGCCCTATCGCTGCGCGGCGCCGGTTGGCCGGGGCGCCATGTTGACGCCCTCCTTCATCAAGAACTGAATGGTCGGGATGCGGGCCAGATCAAAGCTGGGCTTCAACGTGGCGCCACCACCGGTGCGGGACATGGCGTCGTCCGCCTTGCGCAGCAGATCGGTCAAGAACTCCACAATCCGCTTGTCGACCACCTTGATGTTAGTGAGCCAAGTCTGCGCGTCTTCCAGGCTCATCCGCTGGGCTTTGACTTCTTGTGCCAGCTTCACATGGGCGTCTTTGATCGAGGTGAGATCCACCACAGTGAGATTGTAGCGATTGGGAATGCGGGTCAGCACAGTCAGTGTGTCGATGAACGACAGGCCAAACAGCAGCTTGCGCAAGCATTCCGGCCGCCCATGCAACACCGACAGGTGCCAGCCCGTGTTGCCGCGGGCATCTTGCTGCAACAGCAGCGACAAGGCCGGGTTGGCCGGTGCCGGTGAGGCCTTGTCGACTGTAATCACCTCGCGATCGGTGCCGCCCTTCATGTTGCGGCGGGCAATCGCCACTTCTTCCATCCGCAACAGCCCGAGCAACTGGCTGACATACACCGGGCGATCTGCCATCACCGCCTTCATAATGGCATTTTGAAACACCTTGGAGCGCTTCCCAAGGCGGCGATACATGAAGATCTGCTGGTTGGCCCTCGCCTCCTGCTGGTCGCCCGCGGCGACGGCGAGGTTGTTTTCCTCGGCCGAGACTTGCAGCAGGCGCAGCATCTCGGACAGCACATCCTTGTGGTCGGTCTCAACCACGCGCATCAACACCGTTTCCGCCCGGCGCCCACCGACATAGTCAAAGAAGGCGCGGGCCAGCTTCTCCCGCTCCGGTCGTTCAGCGCGCGGCGACAGCACATCCGCCAACATGGTGCGGATCAGCTTGCCTTCATTGTCGCTCAAGTCGGAGTTGAAGATACCAACCACCACCTCGGCCTTGAGGGTTGGATTGGCGGCCAGTCGATCCGGGAATGATGCCTCAATCTCGTCCAGCGTGACGGTTTTCGCTGCCAGCAAGGCGTTGATGGAGTTCCACTTGACCTCGGGCACCAAGAGACGACCGAGCGGGCTCTCGTCCTCATTGTTCTTCCGGCAGTAATCTACTTCCAGTTTGATCAGAATGCGCGCGATGGCCAGGGTTTCATCATCTTCTGACCGACGCAGATTCTCTGCCAGATAGTGCCAGATATCCGATCCCTTGGCGTCGATGTGATTGAGAAAGTCAATCACTGGTCCGGCCGCTGTCGATTCTGCGAAAATCAGGCAGGTTTCCGCCACACCCAGGGCCATCGTCGTGTCCCATTGGGACAGGACATATTGCAGATAGTTCTCCCCATTGGTGCCGCGGGCACTGAAGAACTGCTCCTGGCTGGCGTCCAACCGAATCCACTGTTGGAGAAAGGATGCAAGGGTGCCAGTCCGCTTGGCATAGCGCCCACGGATTTCTTGGTCCAGCGCGGCAATGGCCGGACTGGGTTGAGGGCGCTGTCGCAGCGGCGAGTGTTCTTGCAGATCGAGAGACACGGGATGGATCGTTACGCCGTGGAAGCCAAGACGGGAAGCCCTTTCGTTACGTCAGTCTACCGGACCGTCCCTAGAAATCGAAGCACCAATGCGCGCACCCCGACAACCTGCTTCGGTATGCCATGCGACCCAGCGGCATCCCAGCGCATTGTGCGTCTTCGTGCAGAATCCGGCGCCTGATGGCATGGGCGCAACACCGACACCTGCGCTTTTTAAGCGATGACCGAATGTCGCATCCTGTTAAGTTGTGCGAGCCAGCCCAGATATGGTTCAGATGGAACCAATTTACCAAAATGGTTTTCTACGGTTCTTCGGTGCCAACCACGGTGTGCCAACTGCGCACCTCGCGCCGCGGCAAGGTCAGGTCCAGCGGCGGATTGTATTGACGCAGCAACAACACCTCGGGTGTTGCCTCCAGAAAGTCTTTGATCAACACGGCATCGTTGGTTTTGAAGACCACCACACCGTGATCGCGCCGGGCTGGCTTGTAGGGATTGACGTGCAGCAGCGTGCCCGCGCGAAACCGCGGCACCATGCTGTCGCCCACCACCCAGATCGCATAGGCGTCGCGCACATTGCGCAAATG
The DNA here is from genome assembly GCA_004292755.1 of Alphaproteobacteria bacterium. GTDB lineage: Bacteria > Pseudomonadota > Alphaproteobacteria > Elsterales > Elsteraceae > RDXE01. Next base: position 89,904 of record RDXE01000027.1, on the reverse strand, counting down.
CTCTGGCATCGGCACATGGTCGATCGCGCCGTCGAGCAGGAACATCTCCTGCTCGCCGCCGCCGCGCGCGGCCGAGCGCACGGGCAACATGCCCGGAACCGCCCGCGTCGTGGTCCGCACGGCCCCCTCAGCCTGGGCGGCGGTCAGGGCGGCAGCGCCGATCAAATCCTTCGGCTCGACGCCCAAAGCCGGTGCGAGGCGAACCATCCAATCCACGGTCAACCGCCGCTCGCCCCGCTCCAGACGGCCAATCTGCTGGGCTGTGGTGCCGACGGAGTCGGCCAACTGGTCAAGGGTCAAACCGCGTTCCACACGCAGCACGCGCAAGGGTGTCATAGCGCCAAGCTATCACCAAAACACATAAATGGCGATAACCATTTTGGTTCCTAGCCCGGTTGACAAGGCTTCGATGTTCCTGTTTTGATCCGGTTGTTCACCGATGGAGTTGCTCCATGAAGCGCGTACCGACATCCCAACCAGTGATTCTGAAGCGTCAACCCACCAGGGCTCAACGCGCCAAAATTGCAGCTTCGTGCCTATCCTCCGCAACCGAGCGGGTGGAGCCGACCGAGCACCGTTTCAAGCACGATACGATCATCGCTGAGCCGACCTCAGTCGAAACCGCCAGTGGTCGTGCCGATGCGCAGGGCTGGCGTGTGGTCACCCAGACCCCACTCGATCGCTATCGCACCATGGGCTATGTCGATGAGCGACAATGGCAGGGCGGCGACCGGTTGCGCGCAACCTTTGAAGCCTCCTGCTTTGAGCGCCTGGCGCAATCGGCACCGGACCGCGTTGGTGGCGGTGGCCCAGTGGACCCAGCCGATATCCCCGTGCGCGCCATCGCCGCCCGCCGATCCTACCTCGCCGCGCTTCAGGCCTTGCCGAACCGCGTGGCTGCGGTGGTGGTCCATGTCGCCTGCCATCGCGGCTCGGCGTCGGATTGGGCCTTGGCCCGCAAGCTGCCGAAGCAGGATGGGATGGCGCTGCTGCGCCTTGGTCTCGATATCCTTTATGATCACTATACTGCCCGCAACCGGCGCAAACACGGAGAGACCGAGTGACCAGCCCGACCGACCAGCGCCGCGAGGGGGCTTTGGTCCTCTTCTCCGGCGGCCAGGACTCGGCAACCTGCCTCGCGTGGGCGCTGGAGCGCTTTCACCGGGTGGAGACCATCGGGTTCGACTATGGTCAACGTCACCGCGTCGAGTTGACATGCCGTGACACCCTGCGCGACGGCATGGCCCAGCTGAATCCACTGTGGGCAGCGCGCCTGGGGCCCGATCACTGCCTGCCATTGGCGACCCTGGGGGCGGTCTCTGACACCGCCTTGACGCGTGAGGTGGACATCGCGTTTGCATCCGATGGCTTGCCGAACACCTTCGTCCCCGGTCGCAATCTGGTGTTCCTGACCTTCGCAGCAGCGGTCGCCTACCGCAGGGGACTGAAGCATCTGGTCGGCGGCATGTGCGAAACCGACTATTCAGGCTATCCCGATTGCCGGGATGATACCATCAAGGCCATGCAGGTTGCGCTGTCACTGGGGCTGGATCGCCGCTTGGTCGTGGACACCCCGTTGATGTGGCTGGACAAGGCCGCGACATGGCGTATGGGCGAGGCGCTGGGGGGACTCCCTCTGGTTGAATTGATTTTGGAGGCTAGCCACTCTTGCTATCAGGGAGACCGGAGCAAACGCCATCCCTGGGGCTATGGCTGTGGCGAGTGCCCAGCTTGCGAGTTGCGCGCGAAGGGGTTTTGGCAGTATCGAGACACCGCTTACGTTGCTGAAACCACCTGAGACCGCATCCGTGACCCAAAGCCTTTCAACGGCTCAAGCCAGCATTGACCGTCGCCGCCTGATGGAAGGGGCGCTCGCCTGTGCTGCCTTTATCCTCACTGTTCCTGCCGCAAACTGGATGATTGGAACCGTCGGGACGGTGTGCGTACCTGCAGGGCCATGCCTGATTCCAGTGGCACCGGGGCTGATGGCGCCCTCTGGCGTCCTGATGATCGGCCTCGCCTTGGTATTGCGGGATGTGGTGCAGCGGCGCTTGGGCGTTGCGTGGTCCGCCCTGGCGGTGTGCGTGGGTGCGGTACTGTCCGGCCTGGTTGCGCCAACGCCCCTGGTGGTTGCCTCAGCGGTCGCGTTCCTGGTCGCTGAATTTGCCGACCTTGCAGTCTATACCCCCCTGCAACGCCGCGGCTTTGTGCGGGCTGTCTTCCTCAGCTCCCTCGTTGGGCTGGTGGTCGACAGCATGCTCTTCTTATGGATCGCCTTTGGTAGCTTGGACTATCTGGCGGGCCAAGTGGTTGGCAAAGCTGGGATGGTTGTTCTGTCTCTCCCGGCCGCGCTGTGGCTGCGCCAGCGGGACGAACGCCTGGGCCTCGCCTAAAACAAGCGGGGCGTTTCCAAGTCCAACAGCGCTTGTTTGCGCTCAATGCCACCGCCGAACCCAACCAACCGGCCATCGGCGCCAATCACCCGGTGGCACGGCACGATGATTGAGATCGGATTGCGTCCATTGGCGGCCCCCACCGCCCGCGTTGCGGTCGGCTCGCCCAGGCGGTTGGCGAGGGTTTGGTAGGAAATCGTCTGCCCATAGGGAATCGTGCGCAGCGCCAGCCACACCCGTTGCTGAAACGGCGTGCCCACCGGCGCCAGCGGCAGGTCGAACTCCCGCAGGTCCCGCGCGAAATAGGCCGCCAGTTGCTGGCACACAGCCGTAAACCAGCCCTGGTCGGCACGCCAGCCCGTGGTGTCGGGCGGCCAGCGGTGGGGGGCGAAGTACACGCCTGTCAACGCATCGCCATCGGCTGTCAGGGTCAGCGGCCCAATCGGCGCTGGTGCCTCAAACCGGCCTGCAATCATGCTGCCCCTCCACCCGGCCCGGATTTGCCCGGAGGCGAGCCATCGCCCACCACGGTTTTGGAGGCGGCGCGCAACACCGGTCGCTCGCCTGCCCGTGCCACCGCTGCCTCGCGCTGCGCGATATAGATCGAGGCGGCAGCGATGACTGCACCCCCCACCCAGGTCCAGTGGCTCGGCACCTCGGCAAACACGACAAACCCAAAGGCAGCACTGAAGATCAGGCGCAGATAGTCGTAGGGCATCACCGCTGACGCGTCGGCCGAGGCAAAACCGCGCGTCATCGCCATGTGGCCAAGGGTGCCAACCCCCGCCAGCACCGCCCCGACCCCCAGCGCCCACAGGCTGGGGGTCTGCCACACCGTAAGCGCCGGAATCAGCGACAAGGGGGTCAGATACAACACCATGTTGACGACGATGGCCTCGGGCGGCTCGGTGCGCGACAGCGTTTTCACCAGCAGCGTCGTCCCCGCAGAGGTGGCGGCCGCCACCAGGACCACCACGGAAACCCATTGAAAACTGTCCGCCCCCGGCCGCACCACGATCAGCACACCGAGGAACCCAGCCAGTGTCGCCGTCCAGCGACGCAGGCGGACATCCTCCTTCAGGATCAAGGCTGCCCCCAAGGTGGCGAACAACGGCCCCGTGAACGACAGGGCTGTGGCATCGGCCAGGGGCAGAACAATCACGCCATAGAAACTGCCCAGCATGCCGACCAGTCCCAACAAAGAGCGGGAGAGATACAGCCCATGGCGCCCGCCACCGACAGCAACCGACCAGTGGCGCACCAGCCAGGGCAGCATCCACAGCACGGCAAAGGCATTGCGGAAGAACGCGATTTGGAAGGCGTGCAACTCGGTTGCAAGAATTCGGATGAACACGCTCATCGACGAAAAACAGATGCCCGCCAACGTCATCCAGATAGCCGCACGAATCGGGGCTGGAAGCTCGGCGAGGCGCTCGGCCAATCGCACCGGACTTTGCACTCTGAACGCCCCCCACCCTCTGATCCGCTGTTGCATCCGGCCATCAGATGCAGCAACGGTTGCGGCACCGGCCATCCTACTGCGCCCACCGCCTCAGACAATCGGTCGCAACAGCATGTCCGGCCTGCGTGTCTGTTGCCACTGACCAAGGGGAGACCCCATGACCGCTGCTGACGTGATGCTCTGGAGCCCGAACCCCGCAACGGTTGCCGAGACCGCGATGCACCGGTTCATGCAGGATGTTGGTCAACCCGACTGGACCAGTCTGCACACATGGTCGGTCAACAACCCCGCAGACTTCTGGTCCCGCGTGTGGGACTGGTGTGGGGTGGTCGGTGACAAGGGCAGCGAGCCCTATCTGGTTGATGCCGACCAAATGCCCGGCGCCCAGTTCTTCCCGACCGCCCGCCTGAACTTCGCAGAAAACCTGCTACGCCGCCGCGATGATGGCGACGCCATTGTGTTCTGGGGCGAAGATAAGGTGAAGCGGCGGCTGTCGGCGGCGGAGCTCTACGCCCTGGTCTCCCGCCTGCAGCAATACCTGAAGGCCCAGGGCGTTGGCGTGGGCGACCGGGTGGCGGGCTATCTGCCCAACCTGCCGGAAGCCGTGGCAGCAATGCTGGCGGTCACCTCCTTGGGCGCTGTGTGGTCCTCGGCCTCTCCGGACTTTGGGGTGCAGGGCGTGGTTGACCGCTTCGGCCAGATCGAGCCGAAGGTGCTGTTCTGCGTCGACGGCTATTTCTACAATGGAAAGGCCTTCGACTGCCTTGCCAAAGTGGCGGACGTGCTGGAGCGGGTGCCGTCGATCCAGTCGGTGATGGTGTTCCCCTATGCCGGTAGCACCGTTGCTCTGCCGCCGAAGGCCATCACCATGGCCGATGGGCTGGCCCAGATCGCCGCGACTGAGGTGACATTTGAGCGGCTGCCATTCCAGCACCCGCTGTACATCCTGTATTCCTCTGGCACCACGGGTGTGCCGAAGTGCATTGTCCACTCAGCCGGTGGCACGCTGCTGCAGCATGTGAAGGAACTCCGCCTGCATGCAGACGTGCGCGACGGCGACCGGGTGTTCTACTTCACCACCCTGGGCTGGATGATGTGGAACTGGGTGGTTTCCTGCCTTGCCTGCAACGCAGTGTTGTTGCAGTTCGACGGTTCCCCCTTCGCCCCATCCGGCAGCATCCTGTTCGACTATGCTGAGGCCGAACGGATGACGCTGTTCGGCACCTCGGCGAAGTATCTCGACGCTGTCGCCAAGGTGGGACTGGAGCCGCGCACCAGCCACGATTTGTCGTCGATGCGCCTGATGACCTCCACAGGCTCACCCCTGGCGCCGGAAACCTTTGAGTTTGTCTATCGCAGCATCAAGCCGGACGTGCAGTTGGCCTCCATCTCCGGTGGTACCGACATCGTGTCGTGCTTTGTATTGGGCAACCCGCTGCTGCCGGTGTGGAAGGGCGAGATTCAGTGCAAGGGCCTCGGCATGAAGGTTGAGGTGTGGAACGACGAGGGCAAGCCCGTGGTGCAGGAGAAGGGCGAGCTGGTCTGTACGGCGCCATTCCCGGCAATGCCCGTGATGTTCTGGAATGACCCGGACGGGGCGAAGTACCGCGCCGCCTATTTCGAACGATTCCCGGGTGTTTGGTGCCATGGCGACTATGTTGAAGAAACCGCCCACAGCGGGTTGGTCATCTATGGCCGCTCTGACGCCACATTGAACCCCGGCGGGGTGCGCATCGGCACAGCGGAAATCTATCGTCAGGTGGAGCAACTGCCCGAAATCCTGGAAGCTCTGGTGATCGGTCAGGATTGGGACAATGACGTGCGCGTTGTGCTGTTCGTGCGCCTGCGCGACGGTGTGTCGCTGGACGAGGCATTGATGAAGCGCATCCGCGTCCAGATTCGCGATGGCGCCTCACCCCGCCACGTTCCGGCAAAGATTTTGGCGGTTGCGGACATTCCGCGCACCAAATCCGGCAAGATCACCGAACTGGCGGTTCGCGACATTGTCCACGGTCGCGCGGTCAAGAATGTCGAGGCTTTGGCGAATCCAGACAGCTTGGCGCTTTACAAGAACCTGCCCGACCTTCAGAACTAGCGGCCCCGTGATTGCGAGGACCGGATGGCTCTCGGAAGCGGGTCATCCATCCTTCGCCCTCTCACGTTTACGGAGCCCGCCCATGACCCCTGATCCGCTCGTCGCATCACTGCGCCAGGCGGCCCAGGCCGTGCCGGGCTCCAAGATTGGGCAGATTTTCGAATATGGCCGCGACAAACCCGGCCTGATCCCGATGTGGTTTGGCGAAAGCGATGTGCCGACGCCAGACTTCATCAAGCGCGCAGCGGAAGACGCGCTTGCGCAGGGCCTGACCAAGTATTCCGACAAGCGCGGCGTCACCCCCCTGCGCGACGCCCTGTCCGAGTATCTATCCGGTCTTTACGGCGTGACCATCGGCGAAGACCGCATCCGCGCGGCCGCCTCGGGCATGAGTGCGATCATGATCGCGCTGCAAATGCTGGTGGAGCCGGGCAAGAATGTTGTCTTCATCACGCCGCTGTGGCCCAACGCCTCAGCCGCCACCCGCATTCTGGGCGGCGAGGTCCGTGAGGTGCAGTTGGATGTGAACCAGCACCATGAGCATGTGCTGGACCTCGACAAGCTGTTCGCGGCCTTTGACGACAACACCGTTGCCTTGTTCGTCGCCTCCCCGTCCAACCCGACCGGCTGGACGCTGCGCGAGCCGAAAATGCGCGCGATCCTGGAGGAATGTCGGCGGCGGGGCATCTGGGTGATCGCAGACGAAGTCTATGCGCGCCTGTGCTACGACCGCCACGTCGCCCCCTCCTTCCTGGAAATCGCTGACCCGGAGGACCGGGTGATTGCGATCAACAGCTTCTCCAAAACCTGGTGCATGACCGGGTGGCGGCTCGGCTGGGCCGTGGTACCCGCCAGCATCGGCCGCGTCTTCGAAAAGGTGACCGAGTTTAACACCTCTGGTGCCACCACCTTCGTGCAGTGGGCGGGTGTGGCCGCGGTCAAGGGTGGCGAGCCCTTCTTGGAGGAGCAAAAGCGCATCTGCCAAGCCAACCGCGACCGCATCCAAGCACGTCTTGGCCAGCTTCCCAGGGTGCGCTTGGCGAAAGCCCCGGCCAGCTTCTACGCGTGGTTCTCGGTTGAGGGCGAGCCCGATTCCATGGCGCTCGCCAAGCGCTTGGTCGATGAAGCTGGCGTCGGCCTCGCCCCCGGTGCGGCCTTTGGCGCTGGCGGCGAAGGCCATCTGCGCCTCTGCTTCGCCTCTGCCCCCGAAACGGTTGAGCGCGCACTTGACCGGCTGATCCCGGCACTTCGGTAGGGTGCCGGTGATCGCGCGCGCGATGTGAGCGATGCACCAGAGACGGGGTTCTTGCGTCAAGATCAGCACACTATGCTGACTTGGGCGGGGGCGGCGCCGGGCACGCCGGTTACCTCAGACCCAGTGATGACACTGGCAGACTGAGGCCGGCTTATCCCCTGTCAGACAGGGGGATGATCCTCCCGTAGGCGCCGATAGGCGCGTGGGCTGGCGCCAACAATGCGCCGAAAGCATTTTTCGAAATGACTAAGGTCGGCAAAGCCTACCGACAAAGCGATGTCAGTCACAGGCAAGCGGCGATTGCTGATCAGCAACTCCTTCGCCCGCTCCACACGCATCCGCGTCACCAAGCCCTTGCAGGACGTGCCAAGGCTATGGCGGAACAGAAAACTTAGATGCGATTGGCTGACATGGGCGCGATTGGCTAGCGCAGATATCTCCAGCGGTTCACAGTAGGAGTCAGCGATGTGGAGCAAGGCTTTGCGCAAGCCCGGATGCAACGGGGCAAGGGCCGCCTGATCGCGCGCCATCAGATGGCGCATCCATCGCTCTGCTCCGTCATCGGCACCGTGGTCTGCCTGCTGCTGGGCGGCGGGCAGCCCTGCCCCCGAGTCACCGTGCGCCGGTTGCGTCACCGGTGCCGGTGCCGATGGCCGCGGTGGCGCATCAGCCGCCCCCGCAGACAAGGCGGGGGCTGAACCAAAGGCAGGAGCAAACACAGTTGCGTCTTGGCCTGCTGCAGCAGGCAGAGGCCCGACCGGCTGGGATGGCGCCGATGCTATCGGTGCGCTGGTCAGCAGCTCCGGGGCATATCGGGCAATCTCGGCCCGCCCAATCGGTTCGCGCCCTGCCAGAACGCCAAGACGTCCGAGCACCCGCTCCAGCTCAAACACATTCTCCGGCCAGCCATAGGCTCGACAGGCCGCGAGCAGCGACGGGGTCAGGCGCGTTCCACCCAGCGGCGTGGTGCGTGCCAACACCGCTGCCACCATGGCCTCAATGTCGTCTGGTCGCTCCCGCAGCGGTGGGACACGGACCGACAGAAAATCCAACTCCGCTAACAGCGCGCGGGAAAACCGCCCCTCGGCCACCAGGGCGCGCAGGTCACGACTGGCGGATGCAATCACCCGCACGGGGGTTGCCGCACTCGCTTCGAGCCATTGGCCGAGCGGTGAATGCAGATGACGTGGCAGCTGGGTCTGCAGCGCCATTGGCAGGGCATCCACATCACTGAGGAACAAGGTGCCGCCGCGCGCACGGGCGAACCATTCGCCAGGGGTGCCATCGGGCTCACCACAGTTGACATGAACGAAGGGTCGCTCCGGTGCTGGTCCACCAAAATGGATGGTGGCTGCCAACTGGGCGGTCTCGGTGCCGAACTCTCCTGTCAGCAGCACTGGCAGATCGCTTTCCGCGGCCAACTCGGCAAACACCTCTAATGCCCGGACTTGCGCGCTGTACCCAGTCAGCATTACGGGTCGATTGAACTGCTGGCGGCACCAGTGCTGGACGTCGAAGCGCCGCGCCACCCGACCGCAGTGATGCGCGAACGCCTCTAGCAGCGCCGCGTCCCCCTCAGCGGAGGCGACCCCTTCCGACCGCTGCACCTGCATCCAACCAGTCTGCTGAGTGCCATAGCGGATCGCGGTCACCCAGAGTGCAGCCTCTGTCTGGCCACACTCCAGCGCCTCATCAAGGGGGATGTCCTCCTGCGCCTCCTGGGTGATCCACGACCACACCGGGGCGTTGGCGGGACCGGCAACCAGCAACGTACCGCGCCCAAACAAAACCAGAGCAATGCTCTCCAGCGGAAGGCGTCGCATCAACCCTCGGGTGAATGCCGCCAGAACATCGCTGAGCCCTCCCACCGCGTCGCGCATGGCGTCTGCGATCACTGGCGCCAACACATCCAGTTGTGCGGCCTCAACCGCCACTCCGGTCGGCATGCCCTGGGTCATACTGGTGAGGGAACCTGCATGCAGCCGCTGCGCGTGCAGCACTGAGGGAGTCCATCCGTCCATGCGCGTCTGGCCTCGTTTGCATATTTTTCGTTGTTAATGATTTCCCTGCCTAACTCCAACAATATGCTCGGACATTCTATCTGTCAATAAAGACGCTCTTCTTGTCTGTATGTATATTTTATGAAAAGCCAGCTGCAGCAACACCTATTCAGTTTCTTGGTGACCTCGTGTGCCTCGCTTAACTCCGACTGCCTTACCGCGCGGCCAGCCACGTTCCCAGTTGACCCGGCGGTCTCGGCTGGTTTCCCCGCGGCTGGTCCTGGGATCGTCGCCAGGAAAACGGGTTATCCCTCGGCGGATGTGTTGCCTGCGCTGGCGATCGATTGCGCTGTCGCCTGCATCGCCGCTGCAACGCTCTGATCGGCTGCGGCCATGGCAGAGGCTACTTGGGCATCAGCCTGCAGAATAGCGTTTGTCCCATCGGTCCCTGCAACGGCTGCCTCGGCAGCCAACATCGCAAAGGTCATGGCAGAGGCAGCTGCCTGCATCGCCGCAAGAGAGCTTGCAGCGGCAGCCGCCAGCGCAGCACTGACAGCATCGGGCTGCGGTGGCGTAGGGGATGGCAACCCGGCCATCGGCGGGTCATCGGTCGGCACAGTGGTCGCCTCGGGCGCTGGGGCAAGAGGCGGCTGCAATGGCGCAGGCATCGAACTGACCATGGTCGACGCCACCGAGACCGTTAAGGACTCCGACGCCGCAGTCTCCGCGACAACGGGAGTTGAGGGGCCAGCGTTAGCACTCGCGTCGGTCATCGCCATTGCTCCAGCAGGCGGTGCAGATTTAGAACGTGCCATCGTTCAATTTCCGAAAGAACTGTAAAGTAATGTCACCTGATTCAGCGAGAACCAACTGTGCTTGTAAAGCATCAGTTTGGATCGGGAACAGACACATCGCACCGTCTTGCGCCATGTCACCGCGGGTTGTGGGATTAGCCAGTAGGAAGGCCTGAGCACTGCGCTCGTAGCTCGTAACCAATGTCTGAATGGCTGTCCCGGTTTCAGTGGTCAAGCTGGTGCTGAGGGCAACCTGCGAAGCCGCCTGCGACACCCGACTGAACCCGATTTGACGCCCTTGCCGCAGCCAATTGCGCACCGTCTCTGCGACTACAGCGGGCGGTACCAAGCCACGCACCTGTGGGCAATCGACGAAGCGAAAGCATAGCGGCAGCAACGCTGCCATCGTGGCAGTAATCGCTTGCTGACGCTGGTCGGGCGATGTCAGGGGAGCGGTCAGCCGGGTGGCCAAGACTTGGTAAAACTGGAAGTAATCAATAAACTCCAGCGGTGCGCGTGCCTGCTGAAGGGCGAAAGCGGCGGCTTCTTGAGCAATCGGTGCGCCGATGGCCGAGGTTTGCGGCGCTGTCGCAAACTCAAACATTGCCAGTGCTTCGCCCAGGTTGAGAAACTGCAACAGTGGAGCCGATCCAACGCCCAGCCCAGCTAGGAACTGGGGCACCACTTTGAGTGCTGACTGCGTGACCAATCCCCCTGCGGTGAGCGCGGTCTGCGCCTGCTGCAGCGAAAGGTCCGATCTGTCGCCGCCCTCCACCCGTGCCAGCGCACGCAAGTAGTCGGCGCCCAGGGTCATCAGCTTGACCGGGCTGACAATCACCCCAAGAGTTGGCAGCCAAGTCAGACGCGTTTGATGCAGCCCCTGTTGTGTACCGCCAATCAGCGCGGTCTCGTCCGGGAAGTCATAGCGTAAGGTCGCCGATGCAGCCCAAGCCAGACACTGCACGCCACCATCAATGAAAGTTAGCGCCAATCGAGCCACATCGGACAACTGACTGGGCGTTTGGATCATTCGATCAGCGACAGAGACTGTCATCACCCGGTTCCTCTGTGCCAAACGGAGTGGAGATCAACTTCACAAGCGACCCTCAAGAGGTTCAACCCGAGGGGAAATTCTTCAGAACGGTCGCAGCTGCCGTGCCGATGCTGGCATAATCGGATGTCGCCTGGGTCATCATCTGCTGGGCTTGAGTCAAGGCCTGCAGGTAGATTGGATCCTTGGTTGCCAGTAACTGAGCCATAGCCACACCCATTGCTGTGGTCGCGATGGTAGACACGTTGCGCAACGTGTCTGCTGCGTCCTGCACGGCGATGGCGCTGGACTGCGCAACCGACTGATAGGCCTTGCCAGCACCACTGGTCAGCACCACTTGCGGTGCCATCGTGGCCGACTGTAGCTGGTTGATCGCGTCGATGATCTGTGGATTGACCTTCACTGGGTCTGGCATCTAAGCCTCCTCACCCTTGATCTGTGCGGCTGCATCTCAGCGTCTCATCTTGGTCGGTTTCACTTCAGCTGCTGGGCCCGCCACTCCGGCGTTCGGGTGAACAGCCGCGGTTGGCGATCCACGGATGAGACCGAATCGCGCTTAGCCCTCTGAGTGTGGCGAACCGCCCCGGTGCGAGCCGACCGGCGGCGAGCCGTCCGGTGGCGAACTGCCCGGTGGCGAGCTGCCCGGTGGCGAGCTGCCCGGTGGCGAGCTGCCCGGTGGCGAGCTGCCCGGTGGCGAACTGCCCGGTGGCGAGTTGGTGCCGGATGGTGATCCAGCGGGTGTTTGACTTGAGCTGGTGGTCACCGTGTAGGGCGTAACCAGTGGCGACTGCACAAACTGCGTGACGTCAGCAGTGACGGTGCCTAGCACGGTCTGCAGCGCCGCCTTGCGCGCCTGCAACTCGCTGAGCGCGGCTTCCGCGTCGGCGATGGCTTTGGCCAGCGCTGCCGTTGGATCCGATGGGCTCGACGGTGCCTTGAGCGGTTCGATGGCCTGCGGCCCGGTTGGCGGAGGGGGCGGTGGCGGAACCGGGAATGGCACCGAGAGCATCTTGGCACACGCCGCGGTCACAGCAGCCGATCCGATCTGTCCGGCGCCCTGCTGGCGATTGACTGCGTTGTACATAGCCATGGCAACCGCTTCCACCATCGCCGCGTCAAGCATGGCAAAGGCGTGGGATGCGGCCTGACCGGTCACCAGCGTGGATATGCCGGTCACGCTGTCAACAATTTGACCATTGACCAATGGCTCAGTGCTCATGACCCATCCCTTCTTAGACATCGGTGAGACTCTGGCAGCGCCGCAACAAGGATTAGCCGTGGGTGGCTTCCGCGATGCCTGCTGCCAGCATCATGGCACACACCTGTACCACTGCAGCTGTTGCGACCCTCTGTCCGTTCTGCTGGTTCACAACGGCGTTCTGCATGGCAATCCCGATGCTTCCTGCCATGGCGACATAGGTCATCGCCATGGCAGTTGCCGGACCCGCTGCGACTACAGCCACACTGGTTCCGACAGGCACCGACGGTCTCCTGCAAGCGGCCCGGAAGGGCGCAGTACCACCGCGTGCTGAGTCAGCGCACGGTGCTTGGACGACCCACCAGCATCACGGATCAATGCAGTCCCAGCACTTTGTTGGTTGCAACACCAGTGGTTGCAGTGTCCACTGCCAGGATCGTGGAAACGCCCTGGACCGTGCTTGCCTGCAGGGTCGAGTAGGACTGGTTCTGGTTGTTGGTCGCGTTGTGCGCCGCATTCGACAGCGCCTGAGATGTGGCAACAAACAAGTTACCCATCGCTACCGCCGGTGCGGCACCCAATACCTCAGTGTTGACTTGGGTCACACTGTCGGTCACCTGGCTATTCAGCGCGGTTGGAAAGGCCATTACACTTACTCCTTATGAGCGTTTTGAGGTCAGTGTTGGTACTGATGGTAGGATCGCTACCAGGCAAGCCACTGCCGCTCCTTCATCCGCAAGTGGCGTTACCCACCAAGAATGGTCTTGGTCGCGCGGCCACTGGAGGCTGAGTTGATCGAATACAGCAGGGCGACACCTGCCGTCGTCGCGGCCTGAGCAGTGATGTACATCTGCTGCTGCGCCATCGTCGCGTTGTGCGCGGCGTTGGCAAGTGCCTGCGCAGTTGCCTGATAGAGATTGGCCATGGCAACCGCCGACGCCGACCCCAACACCTGGACGTTGGCTTGAGTCACACTGTCGGTGATTTGGCTGTTAACGGCAGTTGGAAAGGCCATGACTTACTCTCCTACACAGATCCTACCAAGACCGTCACGAGCCAAGGATGGTCTTGGTCGCAACACCCGTCGACGCCGTATCGATCGAATACAGCGTCGACACGCCCATGGTGGTCGCCGCCTGAGCGGTGACGTAGCTCTGCTGTTGGGCGTTGGTCGCATTGTGCGCGGCATTGGCCAGCGCCTGCGCCGTGGCTTGGTAGAGGTTGCCCATCGCCACCGCAGGAGCGTCGCCCAACACCTTGGTGTTAGCTTGCGTGACGCTGTCGGTGATTTGGTTGTTCACTGCAGTCGGGAATGCCATCGTCAAGTACCTCCGCTAGGGATCGATCGCCAAACCGGTGATCGGATCAAAGAATTGCTCCGATCAACCTGCCAGGATACAGCAGCGTTCCAAAATGCCGACGGCTTGCACCACCGGCACAAAGGCTCTAGTTGCCGAGGATGGTGCTGGTGGCGACGCCCGTCGACGCCGTGTCAATCGAGTACAGGGTGGACACACCCATGGTGGTTGATGCCTGCGACGTGACATAGCTCTGCTGCTGAGCGTTGGTCGCATTGTGCGCTGCATTGGCCAGCGCCTGTGCGGTCGCCTGATACAGATTGCCCATCGCCACGGCCGGGGCGTCGCCCAGGACTTTGGTGTTGGCTTGGGTGATGCTGTCGGTGATCTGGTCGTTGACCGCGGTCGGAAAAGCCATGGTTCAACCTCACGAAACGCCGCCAGGACAAAGCCGTGGCGGACCGATGGATAGGACGCCGTGTCTGGTCTCTTGGCACGGAACGGGGCCAACCCAGAGCTGCGACGGCCACGACACTAGCGGCCAACTCACCGTCTGAATTGGTGAATCGCAGGATTCATGCGGCGATTTCCGGGAAGATTCCACAGCGCAGCAACCGAGATTCGTCCGACTTTGCGGGATTTGACCCAGTTTGCGCTGAGGCTCGAGCGTAAAGACAATTGAATGGTGTCGCGTTCAAATTTGACGCGAACCATGGCTGTCACCCATAAAGCCGGATCAGGCCAACCGATCGACGTGGCTCAGTGCTATTTCTTGTAAACCGTATCGAGCGGAATCCAATCGCTGAGGCCATACGCCCGCTTGTTGATTAAATGTCTCAGTTCGATTGAAGCTTCGCGATATAGGCCATAACTCAAGATTTTTCCATCTACTGTTGGCGGCACCAAGGCATCCAAACAATCATTCAAAGGCAAATCCTTTAATATTGTGCGTCCAAATACTTCAACAATTTCCACAGCAGCATCCCCATAATTATAAATGTCCAGCATAACACACAGGCGCAACAAAGATTCTGGTGTCCAATCAGGATGCAAGAGACCCTCTCTCAGCTCACCAACTGGGTCGCGAAAGTATAATGCGTTCCCAGTAAACGCCTGACCGAAATCCTGCGGAACCGCCTGACGAAAGATTTTTTCACCAACTCTGGAGTCATCATGTAAAATTCTTCCCGCAGGCAGTACGCTGCGCGGATAACGGTGCAGTTCAAGATCAAAGAATCGAAATCCATTCTGACGCATGAAAATATCGATCTCAGCAAAACCTGGCTGACCCTTAATCACCGGATCCCACCAAATCTCAGTATAAACACCTAGGCAAGTCGGCCCCGACATCACATTTTTGCCGCCAACCAGAACATCATGCTCAATACCCTCGACATCGAGTTTAATAAAATCCAATCTACCGAATGGGGTTTGAGCTAAAAAATCATCCAAGGAATACGCAAATACCTCATCAACATGATCCACATCAAGTGTGGTGAATGGAAAACGGTCCAACCATTCCTTGCGACCAAAGCAGAGACCAGAACTCTCTAAATACTTGGTTACAAACAACACATGGGTCCCGGATGTCCCAGCTATTGCGCAGGGATAGAGATGAACCCCAGAGTAACCTTGATGGAAAAACTGGTGCTGGAGGCGCGTAACCTCCCGCGCTTCGGGTTCAAACGCGATGTGCGCAGCGAACGACTTCAGTGGCTCCCATTCTTCTGGAAAGCCGTTTCGGGCTCCGATATCGCACAGCACCAACTGCTGTGCAGCGTCGGGGTAGAGTTGCGCGAATAGCTTTGGAAACCGCGGATCCGGATTGGGGTGCTGAATCGTCATGCGATAAAACTCAACCGATGCGACCGGCCTATATTAGATCATGGCAGACTCAGCAGCAACACGAAACAGAATACATTGCTCGATTTTGAGAAGAACCGAAAAAAATACGGTATACTTTCCGCGAACTATCTTCAAACAACTTCGATGGAGCCAAAAATTTCGGAAAGCCTTGGATTTGCAGGGGCGTGCTGCGCCACCAACTGCGGCTATCGTGCCAAAGTCTCCACCAGCCGGGTGCGATAGTGGTCCCAGGTGAACTCCAGCGCGCGCGCTCGGGCAGAGGCCGCCATGGCAGCCCGCGTGGTGGGATCGTCAGCCAGGCGGGTGATCGCCTCCGCCAGCGGATCAACGGCCCGAATCGGTACCAGCACACCATCCTCGCCGTCGCGCGCGAGCGTGCCGGAATTCAAGGTGGTGATCACGGGTAAGCCCGAGGCCATCGCCTCAATCAGCGCCAATGCCGAGCCCTCATGCAGAGAGGGGTAGACGAACAAGTCAGCCGAGCGGAACAGGTCTGCCACTTCATGGTGCGGCACGTTGGGAATGTGACGGAACCACGGACGATAGGCCTCCAACCCGCGACCAGCCCCCACGATGCCGCCCACCAACACCAATTCCAAATCACTGCGCTGCAGGCGCGCCATCGCCTCCAACAGATAAGCCAACCCTTTGCGTTGGCTGATCTGGCCGACATACAGCAAGCGGATTTTGCCGTCGCCGCGCGGTCGCTCGGCGGGGCGAAACCGGTCGACCCGCACACCGAAAGGCTGCAGCCGAATGCGCTCCTCTGGCACGCCCACTTGGCGCAAGGTCTCGCTGACATAGGGCGACGGAGACAGGATCCGGTCAGCGGTCAGTGCCTCTTGCCGACACTGATCAATCAACCAGGCCGGGGCACCGGCGTGCATGCTGTCGGCCCACAGGGGTTGGCGCTCCGCCTCCTCCCGCAGGATGGCGTCGCCGATGGCCAGATGGCCAATCATCTGGTTGAGCACCGCAAGTGCACCACGCTCCCGAGCGGCGCGCAGGGTTTCGAGGCAAGAGGTATCGTGACCGATCACGATCTCAGGAGCCGACGCCGCGGCCCGGATGCGGGCGGCAATCCGGGCATCGAAGGTGGAGTTGCGCCAATGCATCACCCGTTCGGGCAGCGCCGGGCGGCTGCGGAAGATGCGGGCGGAGCCGACATAGGCCAGCTCCAGCAGGGCATCGGTGTCGACAATGGCTGGATCAAGGCCTGGGAAGCTGCGGCGCTTCAGCTCCCGCTCCAGCTTAGCCGCCAGACCCGATGGCAACCGTGCCACCAGCCGCGCCAAACCGCCCTTCGGGTCATGATAGAAGCCAGTGGCGAACCGCGTGTCATGGCCCAGGCCGACGGCTGCCACCACGAGTTCATAGATGAAATGGGCCGCCCCTGGATGGGCGATCAACACGCGGCTCATCGGGGCCGCCGCGCCCAGGCCACTGCCGTCGGCACGATCGCCGCGCTGTGAACTGGCTGCCAGCCCAACACCTCTCGCGCCGCTGTGGGATCGGCAACCAGCACCGGCGGGTCACCGGGACGTCGCGGTCCCATCTGATAGGGCACCGGTCGGCCCGTCGCCTGCTCCACGGCGCTCAAAATCTCGCGGATCGAAGTGCCCTGCCCCGTGCCGAGATTAACCCGGGCCGAAGCACCCCCGGCCAGCAGGTGGCGCAGCGCGCGCACATGCGCATCGGCCAGATCGGTCACATGAATATAGTCGCGCACACAGGTGCCATCGGGGGTGGGCCAATCGTCCCCATTGATGGTCAACTGTGGCCCTGTGCCCAGGGCGGAGGCGATGGCCAGTGGGATCAGGTGGGTTTCAGGATCGTGATCCTCCCCAATCTCCCCCTCTGGATCGGCACCGGCCGCATTGAAATACCGCAACGCGACGGAGCGGATGCCATAAGCAACCTCGCAATCGGCCAACATACGCTCCACGGCCAGCTTGGTCGCACCGTAGGGGTTGATCGGACGCTGGGGCGCATCGGCTGCAATCGGCAACTGCTCCGGCAGGCCAAAGGTGGCACAGGTGGAGGAGAACACGAGGGCGCTCACTCCCGTGGCGCGCATCGCCTCCAGCAGCGACAGGCTGCCACCCACATTGACCCGCCAATAAGGTGCCGGGTCGACCACCGATTCCCCCACATAGGCAAGGGCTGCGAAATGCATCACAGCCGCCGGGCGGTGGCGGGCCAGCACTTGGGTGACGGCGCTTGTGTCCAGCAGGGATACCGTCTCCAGCGGCCCCCAGCGCACCGCGTCCCGGTGGCCGCGGCTCAGATCATCCAGCGTGACGGGCAGGAACCCAGCGGCCGCCAGCGCCTTGGCCGCATGACTGCCGACATAGCCCGCCCCACCGGTGACAAGAATCGTCTCATTCATCGCGCGCTCAGCCCCAAGGCAGCCCGCAGGCCGCGGATGTCCCGGTCGTAATTCCACCCTGCGATCAA
Source organism: Alphaproteobacteria bacterium (assembly GCA_004292755.1). Lineage (GTDB taxonomy): Bacteria > Pseudomonadota > Alphaproteobacteria > Elsterales > Elsteraceae > RDXE01. Next base: position 72,035 of record RDXE01000027.1, on the reverse strand, counting down.
GTCGGCACTCGCCTGGCCCATCGCCGCCAGACGGGCGGGGTCACGGACCAAGTCGCCCAAGGCTGCGCCCAGGGCTGCGGTATCACCGACTGGATAATGGGCGCCATTGATGCCTGGCTTCACGAGGTCTGGTGCTGCGCCAATGCGGTCGGACACCAGGATGGCCGTCCCGCCGGTCATCGCCTCGTTGACCACCATGCCCCAGGCTTCGCGCTCCGACGGCAACACGAAGATGTCCGCCAAATCATACAGCGCCGCCAACTGCAGTTGGCTTTGGAACCCCAGCAGGCGCACCCGCTCCAACTGGAGGGCGGCAATGCGCTCGCTCAACGCGTCTCGTAACTCGCCATCGCCTGCAAACAGCACCCAGGGCCGCTGGTCCGCAGGCAAGGTTGCCACTGCATCGACCACATCGAATGGCCGCTTGCGTGCGATCAGCTTGCCGGAGAACAGCAGCACTGGGCGATGGTCCAGCCCAAGCTCAGCGCGAAACGCCTCCCGACGCGACCGGGCAACCTGGGCGCGGGCGAAGAACGCGTCATTGTCAACGGCGTAGGGCATGTCAAATAGCTTGGTCTCGGCTATGCCCCAGCTGCGATAGTAATCGCGGTTTAAGCTGCCAATGCACAGATAGCCATCGACCAGTCGATCCACGCCCCAGAAGAAGGCACGCTTGACTGCCTGCTTCAACGCCGAGCGTTGTGCGGAGATAGAGGTCGCCTCGTCGCGCAACAGCACCCGCAGCCCAGCCATCCGGGCCTGCAGCATGGTTTGCAGATGGAAGGCACGATGATAGCCATGGACCCAAAGGGCATCAAACTGCTTCAGGCGCCCGGCGAGCCCGCGGTTGCGCGGACGCCAGAAGTCTGTGTCCTCGCCTGGTTGAAGCGGCTTTGACACCTCGGCCAGGAACTCGTGGCGAAAGCCGTCTGTCAGCGCCACATCCCACGTGACTGCACGCCCAAAGCCAGCATCCACGTGGGAGCGGGTTGAGAAGTCAGAGCCAAAAAACACCGTGAGATCAATATCCGGCTCGGCCGCCACCCGGCGGATCATCGGTGCCTGATAGTGGATCGGGTGGGTGACGAGATAAGCAAGCCGCACAGTCATAACGGCGCCGGGGATAGCATGGCCCCGATGCCCCTGAAAGCACTGACAGATGGGCAGGCGATGAATTCGTCGAAAGCTGGCAGGGGGTTGGACCAACCACCCATGCGGCTCGGATGGTCAGTCCACACTGTCCAAGAGGGCGGCGATCGCGGTTTCGTCCCATTCCTCCATCACTTGGCGCGCACGCAGCGCCGCATCGCGGGCGGACAGGTTGCGCACCCGCTCCTTCACCCGCGGCAGTGAGGGCGGCGCCATGGAAAGATCATGCACACCGAGACCAACCAGCAGGCTGGTATAGCGCGGATCGCCCGCGATCTCCCCACACACAGACACGGGACGGCGCGCGCGCAATCCCGCCTGGATGGTGAATTGGATCAGGCGCAGCACAGCAGGGTGAAGGGGGTTGTAGAGTGCCGCAACGCCATCATTGCCGCGGTCAATCGCGAGCGTGTACATGGTCAAGTCATTGGTGCCGATGGCGAAAAAATCGCTTTCCATCGCGAGCGCATCGGCAGCCAGCGCCGCCCCCGGCACCTCGATCATGACCCCCACGGGCGGCAGCGGATTGGCAATGGCAAGCCCACGGCGGCGCAACCGCCGGGCCACCCGGTCCAGGCGCTCCCGCACGGCGCGCACCTCGGTCACGCTGGTGATCATTGGCAACAGAATCCGCACCGACCCGTGGGCCCCAGCGCGCAGGATCGCCGCCAATTGGGTGTCCAGCACCTCGGGCCGGGCAAGGCCCAACCGTATGCCACGGACGCCCAGGGCTGGATTCTCGTTGCTGCCCAACTCCCGCGCCAAGTGGCGGCGCAACTTGGCGGACAGTTTATCGCCGCCGATGTCCAGGGTGCGGATGGTGACCGGACGCCCATTCATCCCGGCAACGATTTCTGACAAGGTGCGGGTTTGCTCATCCTCATCGGGTAGGGCGTCGGCGTTCAGCACTGGCATCTCGGTGCGCAGCAAGCCCACGCCAGCTGCACCCGCCGCCAGTGCCGCAGGGATGTCACGGGCCAATTCCAGATTGGCCGACAAGGTGATCGCAACCCCGTCGCGGGTGACGGCAGGTAGTTTGGCGATGCGGGCAAGGCGCAACCGCTCGCGCGCCATATCGTCAGCCCGCTTGGCGTAAAGATCGGCTGTCTCGGGCGTGGGATTGATCACCACCCGGCCTTCGGTACCGTCAACGATCACCAGATCGCCCGGCTCCACCACCTCTACAATCTCTGCCACAGCCACCACAGCTGGCAGGGAGAGCGAGCGGGCGATGATCGCTGTGTGGCTGTCCCGGCTGCCGATCGCCGTGGCCAAGCCACCCACGCGTGACGGGTCCAGCAAGGCGGTGTCCGATGGTGTGAGGTCCCACGCGATCAGCACCGAGCCGGCAGGCATGTGCTGTAAGGCCTGATAGGGGGTGCGCAGGAGGGCCCGTACCAGCCGGTCGCCAACCTCGCGCACGTCTGCTGCGCGCTGCGCCAGATAGCTGTCGCCCATCTTGGCGAAACTGTCGGCAATGGCCCCCACTTCTGCACGAACTGCGGCTTCGGCATTGACCAAGTGATCGCGGATGCGCGCCTCGATGCCGCGCACCAACCGCCCACCCGCCAGCATTTGCAGGCGCGCATCCAGCAACACCTGCAACTCCTCCGCCGCAGCGGCGGGATGTTGAGCAGCCTTGGTTTTCAGTTTGCGCAGCTGTTTTTGCGCCAAGGCCAGGGCTTCAGCGAAGCGCTGAAGCTCACCCTCCACCAGATCGGGGGCGATCGGACATTCCGGCACCGACAGCTCACCCGGTGCCGACAGCCAAGCCACGCCCACGGCAATCCCCGGCGCTACAGGAACCCCGGTCAGCACCCGCTCAGGCCGGGCGCGCGCGGCGGCTGCATCTTGCCGCGGCGGCGCGGCGGTCATTCGTCTTCCTCGAACCGATCTGCAATCAAGGCGATCACGGCGTCGAGGGCGGCTGCGGCATCGGGGCCGCTGGCGGACAAGTCCAGCAGCGTGCCGGGGCCCGCCGCCAGCATCATCAACCCCATGATCGAGTGGCCGTTGACCGAGATATCCTTGTCAGAGCACGGACGCTCATCCCCGCGGTTGCCGTCACCGCCCGCTAGCATCACCACGAGGTCGGCATCGAAGCGCTGCACGGTTTTTACAAACTTTGCAGCGGCGCGCGCATGCAACCCACGCTTATTGACGATCCGGGCGGACCGGCAGATCACCCCGTCCATCCGGCTTAGGCCTCGCCTGCAAGTAGGCGCGAGGCCACGGCGATGTACTTCCGCCCGGCCTCTTGCCCTTTGGCGACCAGACTGGACAACGGCTCGGTCGCGCGCAGTTGCGCCAACTTGATCAGCATCGGCAGATTAACACCCGCAACCACCTCCACCTGCGCATGATCGATCAAGGAGATCGCAAGATTTGACGGGGTTCCCCCGAACATGTCGGTCAGGATGACGACGCCGCCGCCGCCGTCACAGGCGCGCGTCGCCTCCATAATGTCCTTGCGGCGTTGCTCCATATTGTCATCGGGGCCGATGCAAATGGCGGCGATCTGGGTTTGCGGTCCGACCACATGCTCCAGCGCCAGCCGGAATTCTTCGGCGAGACGCCCATGCGTCACCAACACCAGACCGATCATCGACAGACCTCGTCAACCATGGGAAACCGCAGGACGATCCACATCCCGATGGGTCAGCGCGGCCTGCAGACCGCGCTCCGCCAGCCAAGCATGCAATCGTTCGCCGAGAAAGACCGACCTGTGCCGACCACCGGTGCAGCCGACTGCGATGGTCAGATAGCTTTTGCCCTCAGCCCGGTACCGCGGCAACAGGGGGGCCAACAACCCGGTCAAATGATCCCAAAAGGCCGCAAAGTCGGGATCCGCCGCGACATAGGCGGCAACCTCGGGGTCGCGCCCATCTCTTGGCCGCAACACGGGATCATAATGCGGATTGTTGAGAAAGCGGACATCGAACACCAGGTCCGCCTCGCGCGGCAGGCCATTGCGAAACGCAAAGGACACGACGGAGATCGCAAGATCAGCCGCCTGCCCTCCCAACACCCGCTGGCTGAGCTGACGGCGCAGGTCCGCGGGCGTGCTCATCGTGGTATCCAGCACCACGTCTGCCGCGGCCTTCAGCGGCTCCAGCAAGCGGCGCTCCACAGCAATCCCGTCGGCGACCGGACGGTCTGCAGCCAAGGGGTGGCGGCGGCGGGTCTCGGTATAGCGGCGCAACAGCACCTCATCATCAGAGGTGAGAAACAGCAGCGTGACGGCCCACGGGCCTGCTCGGCGCAGCAAATCCCGCTCCGCCAGCAGCACATCAATGGAAAACCCCCGGGTGCGGGTGTCGATGCCAATCGCCAGCGAGCGCTGCGGCGCCGCATCACCGCGCACCAGAGGGGCCAGCAACGACAGTGGCAGATTGTCCACTGCCTCGAAGCCCAAATCCTCAAAGGTGCGCAAAGCCAGCGACCGCCCGGCCCCCGACATGCCGGTGACCATCACCAACCTCGGCTGGGCAACAGCGCCCGGAGGGGTGGAGGGATCGACAGCAGACGGGCTCGCCTCAGTCATCGCACCCGATGTATCGCCCGCATGGCCGCTGGTGGCAAGGGCGGATCGTTGGGTGATAGCGTGGCAGGGATAGGCCCGCTGCACATCACAGCAGACGAAAATCCACCCTATTCTCAGGCCAGATCTGCGGCGCAAGTATGCTGGTACCGGGTGGGGGGTGTCAGGCCGCCAGTCTGATTGGCGCCAGCAGACGTCTCGCCATTTGGTGCGAACCATCCCAAGGCGTCGGCATGCACTGCTTGTCGATCAGACCTATCAGATTTAGGGTCAATGCGCTGTCTGGATGCGACTTCGCACAAGGGCCCGACCGGTTGATCCAGTACAACCATCTTCTGGCTTCGAGCCGGACTCATCGCCCGAAGGCTTCGGCCAAGAAAATCCTGCTTCACATCGAGTTGCTTGATCCTGGCGCAGAGTTCCCGCCGTCTTCGTCGCGACCAGCCTCTGCGGCCTCAATCTGCCCGGAAAACACCAATGCCCTCTTTGGTATTTTCCTCCGGGTGGATCGAGACCAGCTTGACCCCGGTCCAAACTTTGGGGTCCACCTCCGCGCATCCCTGTCTTCATCCCCACCTGAAGCCCGCACTCTTGCCCCGTGTGCATCGCTCGGTTCCACTTTCAAACCCTACTCAGATTGTCTCGGCATGAAACATCCCAAAACACCCTCTAACGTCAGTCAGCTATACCTTCGCCATTGCGACACGGGGCCGCATCTTTTAGAGATGAACATCAAGGCTGATCGCGGGCGGAGGCTTCGGGTCGGCGGTTTGGTTGGGCGGTGCCTTTGGCCGGTCGTGGGAGCGAGGGTAAGGGTTGCCGCCGGGGGAGACACCCTGAACAGGGAGAGACAGGGGATGAAAGCTTCGCGTTTGATGGGCGCCTTTGCCGCTGGTGTCGCGGCTTTGGCGCTGATGGCGTCGGCTGCCGACGCCAAGACCTTCCGATGGTCGGTGGCGGGCGACGCCAACACCATGGATCCGCATTCCCAGAATGCCGGGCCAACCACTCTGGTGCTGCGCCAGATCTACGAGCCGCTGGTGGCTCGTGGCAAAAACGCGGAAGTTACCCCGCGTTTGGCAACCGAGTGGCGCCAAGTTGACCCGACCACTTGGCGCTTCACGCTGCGCCGCGGCGTCAGCTTCCACAACGGCAACCCGTTCAATGCCGATGATGTGGTGTTCTCGATCCGCCGCTCGCTGGCGCCGACCTCGCAGTACTCCATCTTCACCGACACCATTCAGGAAGCCCGCAAGGTTGATGACCTGACGGTGGATATCGTCACCAAGGTCCCCGACCCTGTGTTGATCGACAAGTTGACCTCTTTGTTCATGATGGACGAAGAGTGGTCCAAGCAAAACAATGTTGAACTGCCGCAGGATTTCCGCAATCGGCAGGAAACATTTGCTGTGCGCAACACCAATGGCACTGGCCCGTTCTTCCTGCATGAGCGGGTGGTCGATCAACGCACGGTGCTGCGGCGTTTTGCCAATTACCACTCCCAGATCGAGAGCAACATCACCGAGGCGATCTTCCGGCCAATCACGGCGGATGCCACGCGGGTGTCGGCGCTGCGCTCTGGCGATCTTGACTTCATCCTCGATCCGCCGGTGCAAACCGTTGAGCAGCTGAAGCGCGAATCCGGCCTGCGCGTGCTCGAAGGCCCGGAAAACCGCAACATCTTCATTGGCATGGATCAGGGCTCGCCGGAGTTGCAATACTCCAACATCAAGGGCCGCAATCCATTCCAGGATGTGCGGGTGCGCCGCGCCGTGTCGCTGGCGATTGATGTCGAAGCGATCCGTGCGCGCACCATGCGCGGTCTCGCGGTGCCGTCGGCCAGCTTCATCCCGGTTGGTACCCGCGGCTGGATCGAGGAAATCGCCCGCAAGCCGCGCCCGGTCAATCGCGAGCAAGCCCGCCAACTCCTGACTGAAGCTGGCTACGCCCAGGGCTTCGAAGTCACGATGGATTGCTCCAACAATCGCTACATCAACGACGACGAAATCTGCCAGGCCGTGGCCGCCATGCTGGCGCAGATTGGCATCCGCGTGCAGCTGAACATCCAGCCGTTCGCGCAGTTCCTGCCGAAGATTCAGCGCAACGACACCTCAATGTTCCTGCTGGGCTGGGGCGTGCCGACCTTTGATGCGCTCTACAGCTTCCAAAGCCTGGTGCACACCCGCACCACTGGCTCCTTCGGGCTGTGGAACCACGCGCGCATCTCCAACCCGCAGATGGACGCGCTGATCCAGCAGATGATCGTCGAGCTTGACCCGGCCAAGCGCAACCAGGTGATTGGTCAAGCGCTGCGCCTGTTCGACGAGCAGGTGATGTATGTGATGCTGCACGAGCAGGTGATCCCGTGGGCGATGCGGGCCAATGTCACCGCGGTTCACACCATCAACAACCAGCTCGAGCTGCAGTGGACCGTCGTCAATTGATGATGTAACCACGGTCCCTACCCGGCGAGGCACCCCCTCGCCGGGTAGCTTTGTTTTTCTCGTGCGGAAGTTTGGGCATGCTTGCGTTCATCCTCCGACGACTGGCGCAGTCGTTGATCGTTATGCTGGTGGTGGCGTTCATCGCCTTCGCCTTGTTCACCTTCGTCGGCGACCCCCTGGCCGCCATGCTGGGGCAGGACACCACGCCAGAGGAGCGGGAGCGGCTGCGCTCCGCCCTGGGGCTTGATCGCAACTTCCTGGCCCAGTTCTGGATTTTCCTCTCGAACGCAGTTCAAGGGGATTTCGGGATCAGCTATCGGCTGGTCCGCCCCGTGGATGAACTCATTCTGGAGCGGTTGCCCGCGACCCTGGAACTGTCCATGACTGCGGGCTTGCTGGCCCTGCTGATCGGCATTCCGCTGGGGGTGTACACTGGCCTCAACCGCGACAGCTGGCTCAGCCGGGTGTTTTTGACGGTGTCTTTGATTGGAGTGTCATTGCCCACCTTCCTCATCGGCATTTTGTTGATTCTGGTCTTCTCTGTTTGGTTGTCGTGGTTGCCGTCGTTTGGCCGCGGCGATGTGGTGGCATTTGGGTGGTGGACCACGGGCTTCCTCACCCCATCGGGTTTGAAGGCGCTGATCCTGCCCTCGATCACGCTGTGCCTGTTCCAGTTGACGCTGATCATGCGTCTGGTTCGGGCTGAGATGCTGGAGGTGCTGCGCACCGACTACATCAAGTTCGCCCGCGCCCGCGGTCTGAAGAATCGCTCGATCAACTTTGCCCACGCGTTGAAGAACACCCTGGTTCCAGTGATCACCATAACCGGTTTGCAGCTGGGCTCAATCATCGCCTTCGCGATCATCACCGAGACAGTGTTCCAATGGCCGGGCATGGGGCTGTTGTTCATCCAGGCTGTCGGCTTCGCCGATATCCCGGTGATGGCTGCCTACCTGTGTTTGGTCGCCTTTGTGTTCGTCACGATCAACTTGATCGTGGATTTGCTTTACTACTTCGTTGACCCACGCTTGCGTGCCGACAAGGGCACCGCAGGCGGACACTGAGGTCTGCTGCCATGACCAGCCAAACCGCCGCACCCGCTGGCCCAACTGCCCTGCAGCGCTTCTTCGACAGCGACATCTGGTGGAGCTTCCGCCGCAATCCTGTCGCCATTGGCGCTGCCGTCGTCACCTTGTTGACCTTCCTGGGTGCTGGCTTCGCCCCGTGGATTGCACCCCACAACCCCTATGATCTGGCCTCGCTGAACCTGATGGACGCTGGTCGCGCGCCCTATTGGCTGGATGAGACGTGGCAGCCGGGTGACCCCCGCTTCTGGCTCGGCACCGATGACCAGGGTCGCGACATCTTGTCGACCATCCTGTACGGCGCGCGCGTCTCGCTGCTGGTTGGGTTCCTGGCGGTGGTGTTCGCGATGAGCCTGGGCATTCTGCTGGGCTTAGCGGCTGGGTTTTTCGGCGGCAAGGTCGATGCCTTCATCATGCGCATCGCCGACGTGATGCTGTCGTTCCCGGCCATCCTGGTTGCGCTTCTGATCGATGGTGTGTTCCGCGTCTCCCTGCCGTCCGACATGCACCAGGAAATCGCAGTTTATGTCCTGGTGCTGGCAATTGGCTTCAGCTCTTGGGTCAACTACGGTCGCACCGTGCGCGGCTCCACCCTGGTGGAGAAGTCGAAGGAATATGTCCAGGCGGCGCGGGTGATTGGCATCCATCCGGCCAAGATCATGCTGCGGCACATCCTGCCCAATGTGATGGGGCCGGTTTTGGTGATTGCGACGATCAACCTTGCCACGGCCATCCTGACCGAAGCGACCTTGAGCTTCCTTGGGGTCGGGGTGCCGCCAACCCAACCGTCGCTCGGCACGCTGATCCGTGTCGGCAATGACTTCCTGTTCTCCGGCGAATGGTGGATGACCCTGTTCCCCGGAGCCGCCCTTGTCATCATGGTGCTGGCCGTCAATCTCCTCGGCGATTGGCTGCGCGACGCCCTCAACCCGAAGCTCCGCTGATGCGCACGAACCAAGCCCCATTGCTGGAGGTCAAGAACCTCCGCGTTGAGTTCCCGACCCGGCGTGGCACGCTGGTGGCGGTGGATGATGTGTCTTTCAGCATCGCGCCCGGCGAGGTGCTGGGGGTAGTTGGTGAATCCGGTGCGGGCAAATCCCTCACCGGGGCCGCGATCATTGGTTTGCTGGAACCGCCGGGCCGCGTGGCCGGAGGCGAAATCCGCCTCGAGGGCGAGCGGATCGACCGCCTGCCCTACGAGCAGATGCGCCGGGTGCGTGGCAAGAAGATCGGCGCGATCTTCCAGGACCCACTGACCAGCCTGAACCCGCTGTTCACCATCGGGCGGCAATTGACCGAAACCATTCTAACCCACATAGACCTCTCCCAGACCCAGGCGCGGGATCGAGCGATCGAACTGTTGATGGAGGTTGGCATTCCCGCTGCCGACAAGCGCATCGACCATTATCCGCACCAATTCTCTGGCGGCATGCGCCAGCGGGTGGTGATCGCCCTGGCGCTGGCCGCCAACCCGAAGCTGATTGTCGCCGACGAACCAACCACTGCCCTCGACGTCTCGATCCAGGCCCAGATCATCGCGCTGCTGAAGAAGCTGTGCCGGGATCATGGCACGGCCGTCATGCTGGTCACCCACGACATGGGGGTGATTGCGGAAACAGCCGACCGGGTGGCGGTGATGTATGCCGGACGGATTGCTGAGATTGGCCCGGTGCGGGAGGTGGTGAAGAACCCGCGCCACCCCTACACCGTCGGCCTGATGGGCTCGATCCCCACCATCGGTCACGATGCCGAACGGTTGACCCAGATCGATGGGTCGATGCCGCGCCTGACAGCGATACCACGCGGCTGCGCGTTCAACCCACGCTGCCCCCATGTGGCGGAGCGGTGCCGCACCGAGCGACCAGATTTGATCGACACCGGCGCCACTGAAGCAGCCTGCTGGCGCCATGCGGACATCCGCGCCGCCGCGGCAGCCGAGTGAGCGGGAGAGACACATGAGCGATATCCTGCTGCGCGTTACTGATCTTGCCCGCACCTTTGACGTCTCCCGCCCCTGGCTGAACCGGGTGCTGGAAGGCGCACCGCGCCAGTTGCTGAAAGCTGTGGACGGTGTGTCCTTCGAGATTCCACGCGGGCAAACCTTCTCGCTGGTGGGCGAGTCGGGTTGCGGCAAGTCTACCGTCGCCCGGCTGGTGGTTGGGCTGTATCGCCCAAGCCGCGGCAGCATCTCGATCGATGGCTCAGACCTTGCCGCCATGTCGCGCGAACAGCAGCAACCCGTGCGGCGCAAGCTGCAAATGATCTTCCAGGACCCCTACGCGAGCCTGAACCCGCGCTGGCGCGTGTCCTCGATCATCGCCGAGCCGATTCTCGCCCACCGCATCTTGTCCGACCGCACAGCGATCCAAAAGCGGGTGGACGAATTGCTGCGCCAGGTTGGCTTGAACCCGGCCGATGGTTCCAAGTTCCCGCACGAATTCTCTGGTGGGCAGCGTCAGCGCATTTCGATCGCACGGGCACTGGCCTCCAAGCCGGAGTTCCTGGTGTGTGACGAGCCGACCTCGGCGCTTGATGTCTCGGTGCAAGCGCAGATCCTGAACCTGATGAAGGATCTGCAGCGGGAGCTGCAACTCACCTACTTGTTCATCAGCCACAATTTGGCTGTTGTCTATCACATGTCTGACACCATCGGCGTGATGTATCTCGGTCGGTTGGTGGAGGTAGCACCAGCGCGCACCCTGTTCGCGGCACCACAGCACCCCTATAGCCGTTTGCTGCTGGACACCTTGCCCGATCTGGATATGACCGGCCGGGAGCGTGTGCCCGTTGCGGGCGAAGTGCCGAACCCAATCAATCCGCCCACAGGCTGCGCCTTCCATCCGCGCTGCCCACTCGCCAACGACCGCTGCAAGCGCGAACGGCCCGAGACCAAACCCGCCGTCACAGGCACGCTCGTCGCCTGCCACGCGGTTGAAGAAGGCCGCAGCCAGGAGATGCCAGCCGCGGCGTGACCCCCCTCCTCCACCGCGCGACGCGTCCCCTGGTACGGGTGGCCTTGGAACTGATATATTAGTTCCACAGCGACGCGGGGCATCCAACACCCGCGCGGTATGGAGGAAACCGATGAAACAGCTTCTGTTCGCAGCGGGGCTTGGCAGTGTGCTGGCCCTTGGCGGCGCGATCACCCCGGCCTTTGCGCAAGCGGATGCCTGGCCGACCCGGCCCGTGCGCATTGTGGTACCGTTTGCCGCTGGCGGCACGACAGACTTGTTCGGGCGCTTGCTGGCCCAGGGGTTTGCCGAAAGCTTCAAGCAATCCTTCGTGGTGGAGAATCGCGCCGGTGCGGGCGGCAATATCGGTGCCCAGCAGGTGGCGCGGGCAGAGCCGGACGGCCACACCTTGCTGGTCGGTACGGTTTCCACCCATGCCATCAATCCCTTCCTCTACACCCGCCTGCCCTTTGACGCGGTGAAGGATTTCCAGCCAGTCAGCCTGATCGCGCAACTGCCCAACATGCTGGTGGTCAATCCACGCCTGCCTGCGACTGACTTGGCGGGCTTGATCGCCCATCTGCGCGCCAATCCGGGCAAGCTGAACTATGGCTCCTCAGGTGCTGGCACGTCGACGCATCTGGCAGCTGAGCTGTTCAAGATGATGACTGGCACCGACATGACGCACATCCCCTATCGCTCCTCGGGCGAGGTGATGAACAACTTGACCGCGGGCCACATCGACTTGGCGTTCGACAACATGACGCTGGCCTGGCCGCAGGCCCAGGCAGGCACCGTGCGGGCCTTGGGGGTCACCTCACCGCAACGCTCCGCCACGGCCCCCCAGGTGCCAACCATCGCCGAGAGCTTGGCGGGGTTTGAGGCAACCTCCTGGCACGGCTTGTTCGCCCCGGCGGGCACGCCCGCGCGCATTGTTGAGCGGCTGTCCGCCGATGTGGCGCGCATCCTGGCCGATCCCGCCACCCGCACCCGCTTCGCCGAGATGGGCGCCATCCCCTCTCCCCTGAGCCCCGCGGCTTTCGCGGCGTTCATCGCGGCCGAGCAGCGCAAATGGGAACCCGTCGTCAAAGCCTCCGGCGCGAGGGTGGATGGGTAGCAGTCCGGCTCGCGGATCAACGCAAGATTGGGTTCCGCGATTGGGCCCTGCGGCCTGATCGCGGACGACCGAATCCAGCGTCGAAAAAACTTGCCACCCAACAGGGTACGACGACACCCTGGCTACATGGTCGTTTCTGGCATCAATGTCGCCGTCCTGCGGCGCGCCTTCAATCGTCTGGTCGAAGGCCTGAACCGATACCGGATTGATGAGACCGACGATCAACTCCGGGACGGATTGATTCAGCGGTTCGAGCTTACGTACGAACTCTCACACAAACTTATTCGACGGGTGTTGGCAGATCGGGCTGCAAATAGAGATGATGTTATGGGACTCAGTTTTCAAGGCTTGATCCGTCTCGCCAGCGATCAAGGGCTTATCTCTGGCGATTGGCCACAATGGAAGCAGTATCGTGAACTGAAGAGAAAGAGCAGTCACCTCTATGAGGAGTCTGCCGCGCTCAGTGTGATAGCGGATCTGGCGACCTTCATTGCAGAGATTTCTGAATTGTTAGAGCGCCTGGACGAGAAGTTGCGGTGAGTATTACCCAACCGCCATTGCAGTTAACTCGCGAGCACCAGCAACTGGTGCAAGGTATCCTGGATCAAGTGCTGCCCGGCATAGCAGTGCTGGTGTTCGGGTCCCGGGCAACCGGGCGAGCACGGCGCTATTCCGACCTCGATCTGGTGCTGCTGGGAAACGCACCGCTGCCGCTGGCCGTGATGGCGGACCTGCGCGAGGCGTTTGACCAGTCCGACTTGCCGTTTCCCGTCGACGTGGTCGAGTGGTGTCGCCTGTCCCCCGACATGCAGGCCGTCATCGCGCGCGATGGCGCCCCGCTCCCACCCCTCTCGCCATAAAAAACCCCTCCCCCGCTGGGCGCGAGGGAGGGGGGCTTGAGACAGTACCGACTGTGAGCGTCGACCCGTTACCGTTTGCGTTCGGGCGACAGGCGCTTTTCCAGATACAAGCTGTAGCGGGACATCGCGAAGCAGAACACGAAGTAGACCACGGCGACGAAGGCGTAGGCTTCGACGTTGAAGCCCAGCCAGTCGGTGTCCGACAGCGCGCCGCGCATCGACGACATCAAGTCGAAGATGCCGATGATCAGCAACAGCGACGTGTCCTTGAACAAACCAATGGCACTGTTGACCTGTGCCGGGATGGTGATCTTCAAGGCTTGTGGCAGGATGATCAACCGCATGGTCTGCCAATAGCCAAGACCGAGGCTGTCGGCTGCTTCGAACTGACCGCGCGGCATGGCTTGCAAGCCACCACGCACGATCTCGGCGATATAGGCTGCCGAGAACAGGATTAAGCCGATTTGGGCACGCAGCAGCTTGTCCACCGTTGCGCCCGCAGGCAGCAGCAGCGGGAACACGAATTGCGACATGAACAGCACGGTGATCAACGGCACGCCGCGGATCAACTCAATGTACATCACGCACAGAGTTTTGATCACCGGCAGTTTGGACCGCCGCCCCAACGCCAGCACCACCCCCAGCGGGAACGAACAGACGATGGCGATGACCGCCACGCCCAAGGTGAGGGCAAAGCCACCCCAGTCCTTGGTGGCGACCGGGGTCAAGCCCAAGCCGCCCGCCATCAGCCAATACATCACCGCCAGCGCAACAACCCAGGCGTAGAACAGTTCCCGCCGCCACAGCTTGGGGAAGGCGCTCGCCACGATCATCGACAGGAAGATGCCAACCATGGTGGCCGGCCGCCAGCGGTCGTCCGCTGGAAAGAAGCCGAACATCATGAACTCAAACTTCTCACCGATGAACGCCCAGCACGCGGCCAACCCTTCTGCCTGGGCCGCGCGGCACATCTCACGATTGCCAGTCCACACCGCGTTGATGAACGCCCACTCCACGATGGGTGGGATCAGGCGCCACAGCGCGTAGAGACACACCAAGGTGACGATGGTGTTCAGCCAGGAGCTGAAGAAGGTTTTGCGGATATAGCCCAACGGTCCCGTTTCGAGAGCCGGTGGACGCAACACCTCTGCGGTGTCGATGCGTTGCGATGCAGTGGTCATCTCACCGCTCCTTGATGGCGATACGGGTGTTGAACCAGTTCATGAACAGCGAAATCGACAGCGAAACGCTGAGATAAGCCGCCATGATCAACAAGATGGTCTCAATCGACTGGCCGGTCTGGTTCATCGTGGTATTCACCACGGCCACCAGATCCGGGTAGCCAATCGCCACCGCCAGGGAGGAGTTCTTGGTGAGGTTCAGATACTGCGAAATCTGCGGCGGCACGATCACCCGCAAGGCTTGCGGCAGGATGATCATCCGCATGATCCGCCCGTCCGACAAACCCAAGGCCCGCGCTGCTTCCCACTGACCCTTGGACACCGACTGAATGCCAGCGCGCACAATCTCCGCCACGAAGGCGGACGTGTACATCACCAGACCAATCAGCAAAGCGGCCAATTCCGGCGTCAGGGTAATGCCGCCAACGAAGTTGAAGCCGCGCAACACGGGCATGTCGGGCCGCAGCGGCACACCGAGGGCCAGCACAACGAGCGCCGGGACCGCCACCACTGCTGTCAGCAGAACCGGCCACACCGGGCGGATCTGCCCGGTCGCTTCCTGCACTTTCTTGACATGGGCGCGATAGATGATCGTCACCACAATGCCGATCACGACAGCGCCGAACAGGTACCATTGCGCTGGGTGGTACTCGATCCAGGGCAGCTTGACGCCGCGGTTCGACAGGAACACGCCGGGCAGCGGTTCCAATGCCTGCCGCGGTCCAGGGAACACGCCGCGGGTGATGAATGCCCAAAAGATCAGCTGCAGCAGGAGCGGCGTGTTGCGCACAATCTCGATGTACGCCTGCACCAAGCCATTCAGCAGGGGGTTGGGCGACAGACGCATGATGCCCAAAAACACGCCAAGCACAGTGCACAACACGCAGCCAACCAAGGCGACCTTTAGCGTGTTCAACAGACCCACCATGATCGCCCGGCCATAGGTGTCAGCCGGGCTATACTCGATCATGGCTTCGCCAATGGGAAAATTGGCAGGCCGTTCCAGGAAGCCGAAGCCGTAAACGAGGCCCGCGCGGGCCATGTTCTCGGCTGCGTTGCTGGCGAAGTACCAGAAGCCCAGCACCACCAGTCCGGCGACCAGCACCTGGACCAGCACCCCCCGGACCACTTGATTGTAAAGCAATCCGGCAAGCCCGCCGGAGGACGCTCGCTGCGAGCGATCCGCAATGTCCACCATTCTGCCCTCCCACCGCCGCGTCGTGATGCGACGGACCGCTACGACCACGGGTCCCGCCCGGTCGAGCGTGCTATCCCCAGCCATCCCAGTCACGGACTGGTGATGACAGCCTCCCACGTCGTCGTCTCTCCCCAGACAACCCCATCATGATAGCGATGTGACGGTCTGGAGTCCAAGAGTCCTCGCTGGGCGTGCCCAAGGCGTGGGCAAGCCGCCGAACCCCTTGGCACTTGCTGTACAAGCAAACTTTATGCCGCCGACTGAAGGCGCTTGAGAAAACGGCGCCGCTGGGTGGGTCCCAGCGGCGCCGCAGGTACGCTTCAGATCGGGTCCGCGACGCGGGTTTAGCGCGCCGGCGGTGCGTACTGCAGACCACCCTTGGTCCACAGCTCGTTCAGGCCGCGCTCCAGACGGATCGGCGAGCCAGCGCCGAGCCACTTGTCGAAGATCTGGCCATAGTTCCCGACGGTCTTCAGGATGTTGTAGGCGTAGCGCTGATCGACGCCCAGCGCCTGACCCATGCCCGGCTCGACGCCCAGGAAGCGGCGAACGATGGGGTTGTTGGAGGTCAGGAAGGTGTCCACATTCTGGCTGGTGATGCCCAGTTCTTCGCCTTCGATCAGGGCGTAGACGGCCCACTTCACGATGTCGAACCACTGCTCATCGCCATGCCGCACCACGGGAGCCAACGGCTCCTTGGAGATGCGCTCCGGCAGGATCACGTAGTCGTTCGGGTTCTGCGCAACGGTGCGATCAGCGGCCAGCGCCGAGGCATCGTTGGTGTAGACGTCGCAGCGGCCAGCGAAGAACGCGTTGCGCAGCTCGGCCTGGTTGTCGATCACGACCGCGTTGAAGGTCATGCGATTCTGACGGAAGAAGTCAGACAGATTCAGCTCGGTCGTGGTGCCGGGCTGCACGCAGACCGTGGCGCCGTTCAGCTCGGTCGCCTTGGACACGCCGAGGCGGCGCGGCACCATCAGGCCCTGGCCGTCATAGAACACCGTCGGGCCGAAGTTGAAGCCCAGCTGGGTGTCACGGGTCAGAGTGTTGGTGCTGTTGTTGGACAGCAGGTCCACTTCACCCGCCTGGAGCGCCGGGAAGCGCTGCTGCGAGGTGACCGGAACGAACTGCACCTTGCTGGGGTCATTGAACAACATGACCGAAACGGCGCGGCATACTTCCACGTTGAAGCCCTGCCACACGCCAGCGCTGTCCGGGAAGCCGAAGCCCGGGGTGCCGGTTTGAATGCCGCAGCGGATGCTGCCGCGTTGACGGATTGCATCCAGCACCGCACCAGCCTCAGCCGGAACCGGAACTGTCCAAATGCCGGCACCGACAACAGCGGCCGCCAGCAGGGTTGCCTTTTTGAACATCGTTTTATGCCTCCCAAAGCGCCACCTCCGGGGCAGGAGGTGGCGGGTTCCCCGCGCGGCACCCAGTTGCCCAGGCTCCCCGCCGCGCGCGCTAAACTCATACGCACCAACTGTGCCAAAGGGAAGCAGGAACAATCAGCCGCAAACACCGTCGTGCCACGGTCCCGGATGCGCCTTTGACGGTGGGCCTTAAATGCCAAACGGCGGCGCTGAAGGCCCAGCGCCGCCGCCCGCTACATCAGAGCAGATTGGCTGGTCAGATGAAGTAGTCCGTCACCGTCAAAGCACCCGGCGTGACTGGAACGCCGCCGATGATGGTCATGCGGACGAACACGTCCATGCCTGCTTCGGCGTTGGCGGTACCGTCGTTGACGAACAGGTAAACACCAGCGCCACCGCCCGCATCAACCTTGGCCAGGAACGCCTTGTTCGCACCCCAGTTGCCGCCAGCAGCCGTGACAATCTCCGTCGGCACATCCGCCGGGGTGGCGGCCGAGGCAACGCTGACTGCGAACAACGCCGTCGGTACCGCCTGCGGCGTGCCAACATTGTTCTGGATCTGCATCTTATCGACGCCGAACTCAAACATCGTGTCAGCAGGGCTGGCGAAGTTGCTGTGCGCTGGGAATGGACCCACGATATCAACGCCCTGGATCAGTGGCCCGAGTGGGACCAGCGTCGGCGTACCGGCATCGATCCCTGGCATCAATTCCGTTGGCGCCTTGGTGTAGGGCCCGATCACCGCATCCAGACCCGCGGCCGTGGACGCTGGGACTGCAGTCAGACCAACCTCTGAACTGTTGGCACCCGGTGTCACGATCGATGGCAGCGCCCCGAACGGGTTGCTTCCAGTCGCGGCTGTGATGCCGCCGACCGTCACCCCGCCAACGGCGACTCCGTCGGCTTTGAACGCGATGTCCGACAGTTCCTTGGTGCCGACGCTCGGGTCTTCCGCGGCAACGATCAAGGTGGTGTTGGCAACAGCGAACGCCCGCAGGTCAGGCAAGGCATCCAGCGTGGCAGCAATTTCAGCCACTGTGGTTGCGGCCTTGACGTCCACTTCCTGCAGGGGGCCACCAGCCAGCTTGTATTCAAACTTAACGCTGACGGCGGCAGCACTGGAGTCCGCCTGCGCATCGGTCATGCTGATGGAGACAATCGACGACCCGCCCTTGGTAAACGCAATGTCCGTCAGGGTGGTGGCAGCACCCGTTGCCTCCGTCGACACCGACAAGACTGAGCCGGTGAGGGTTGCCTTGTAGTCTGGCGAGGCGTCGATCATGTCCTTGATCTTGGTCATGTCGACAGCTGGCTGCAGCCAAACCTCTTTCGTCACCCCGTTCACCTTGCCCTGGAACAGGAAGAGCGTGTCGGCGGTGGCGGTATCGGTCAGGTCGAGAGTGAACACCGGAGCCACCGCAGGCACACTCTGCGTCAGCTTGAAGGCGGACAAGTGCGTGGCCGCACCCGGCGTCTCAGCCTTGATCTCCAGCTCATTGGTGTTGACCAGCTGAGCGGAGAACTCCGGCGTGTTGTTGATCAGAGTAACCAAGCTCGCCTTGTCGGTGGCGGCCGAGGTATCGAGGAACGTCGGCGTACCGGCCCCCACCGTGTATTCGAATTTGGTGATCTGGTCGGCCAGCATGTCGTTGGTCAGCACCCACCGGGTGACCCATGGCACCGCTGGGGTGGATTGGGTCACCGCCACATCGGTGATGGTGCCAGCCACACCGGCTGTTGCCGAGGTGATGGTGAACACTCCCCCGGCTGCCGCCGCATCAACGTCAGTACTGTTGTGGATGGCAGTCTTCAGCGAGGCTAGATCCGTTGCGGCCGACGTGTCAATTTCTTTCAACACGCCATTCACTTTGAATGCGACCTTGGTGATCTGGTCGGCGATCGCGTCGCTCTGGAAGTCGATCTTGAAGGTGGAAGCCACCGCGGAGGCCGGGCTGGAGGTCAACTCCAGAGCCGACAGTGCGCCGCCGGAGCCAGCAACATCGGAGGTGATGGTCAGCACGCTGCCCGCAAGTGTCGCACCAATGCCAGTGGCACCATCAATCGCTGTCTTGATGCCAGCCATCGTGGTTTCAGTGGTCAAGGGTACGGCCGTGACCGTGCCACCAGCGACGGCAAACTTGAACTCAGTCAGATCGTCGGCGAACGTGTCGCTCTTCAAATCCACGGTTACCGTGGCTTTGACTGGACCAGAGCCGAACTTAATCGCAAAGTTGTTGGGCGACGGACCACCACCACCGCCACCCGGAATGGGCGGAAGGTTCGGATCAAAGCCGGGCGGTAGCAGGTTTGGATCAAAGCCCGGCGGCGGCTGGAAGCCCGGCGGCAGCACGATGTCCTTGAACTCTGTGAAGTCGGGCGGCGGCACGAAGCCGTCGGCCAGCTTGAAGCCCGGTGGGGCAATGAAGCCCGGCGGCAAATCACCACCAGCGAAGAAGAAGTTCGGTGGAATCTCCGCTGTTGCGTCCATCTTCACGCCTGCAGGCAAGGTGAACGTGTCCGGCAAGTCGAAAAACTTGTCGATCACAGCACCCGGCGGCGGAACGAAGCCTTCTGGGACCACCAACTTGAAATTCGGATCAGCCGGGACGAACCCCGTTGGGAACGATTTCACGTCATTGATGATATCGAACCCTTCCGGCGCCTTGAATGTGGGCAGGAACGGAGCAATATCCGTGGCACGTTCGGCCAACTTGAAGAAGTCACCAGTCTCGAATGCTTGCTTGAACACTGGGTCATCGGCCATGACCTTGAGATCAATGCCGGGAGCCGGCGCGCGAAATTCTTTGATTCCAGCAGTCAGGAAGTGCTCCAACGGGTTGATGCCCGCATCCGCAACGTCGCCATTGGTCTTCAGGTAGATGCTGGTATCGAAGAACGGCGACGGGTTGCGCGCCTCCTTAAACCCAACCTGACTGAAGTGTTCCAGCGGGTTGACGCCTGCCTGCGCGACGTCCGGATTCTGTTTCAGATAGAAATCCGTGTCGAAAAAGGCATTCGGGTCACGCCCTTCCTTGAACCCCACCTGTGAAAAGTGTTCCAGCGGGTTCAGTCCCGCCTTGGCCACATCCGGGTTCTTGGACAGATAGAACTCGGTATCGAAGAACGCGTTGGGATCGCGGCCTTCCTTGAAACCAACCTGGGTGAAATGCTCCAGAGGGTTCGCCCCAGCCTTGGCAACGTCTGGGTTCTTGGACAAGTAGAAATCAGTGTCGAAGAACGGATTGGGATCACGGCCTTCCTTGAAGCCAACTTGGGCGAAGTGTTCCAGCGGGTTTGCGCCAGACTTCGCCACGTCTGGATTTTTGGAAAGATAGAAATCGGTGTCGAAGTTCGCGTTGGGGTCACGCCCCTCTTTGAACCCGACAGAACTGAAATGCTCCAGTGGATTGATACCCGCCTTCGCGATGTCCGGGTTCTTGCTGAGGTAGAAGTCCGTGTCAAACAGGGCGTTGGGGTCGCGACCTTCCTTGAAGCCAACGGTTTGGAAGTGCAACAGCGGGTCGATTCCCGCCTTTGCCACGTCCGGGTTCTTGGTCAGATAAAATGCCGGATCAAACCCTAAGGACATCGTCTCCTCCCTGCAGGCAAGTCGACTCTGTTACACGAACGTAAAGCCGACACCGTCGAGGTCGTAGCTATCCCAAAGGAGTCTCATCCACAACTGACCAAATGATTTACGGTATTATGTTACCGCCACCTGGGTCAACGAACGCCCCCAGACTTTCACACCTATCGGTGTCTGCGACACCATGTCTCGGTCGACACACCCCGCGCCGCGCGGCCCACACCCGTCTCAGCAGACCCATTCGGGCCGGTTGCATCGCACAGGATAAATTTGCGACAACCAGCCACGCGCATTGGGCGCGGGGAGAGGATGCGCGCATGGCTGCCAGCAAGGAATCCTTCGAGATCCAAGTGTTTCAGACCGATCACTGGGTTACGTCGGCCCAAGCGGGAACCGAGCGTGAAGCGCAAAAGATTGCCGCCGAGAAGATGGCAAATCCAGGCGTTGGCGGCATTCGGATTGTGCGCGAATGGGTTGGCCTGGGTGGGCGCGAGAACACCAAAGTTATCCACGAACAAATGAAAGAAGCGGCGAAGGACGACACCGTTCGCCCCTCCGCCATCGAAGAAGCAGCTTGGTGCGACACCGCTGACGAACTGGTGCTGGCCCCCGCTCGCTTGGCGATCAGCCGCGTGCTGCGCCAATGGCTGGACAAGCAAACCCTGACCCCGACGGAATTGATCTACAATTTCCGCGAGTTGAAGAAGGCGATGGACTACGAGACACTGGTCCCCGCCTCGGTCGGCAAGATCGCCGCGATTCATGCGCGCGACCGCAAGGAAGACCAACAAAAGCGCAATGCGCGGCTGTGGGACCTTATCAATGACATGGCCGCGCGGATTCGCGAGGCAAACCAGCGCCAAGACCTGCCGGAGATCAAGGACACCGTCACCCTCACCCAAGCCTGGGCTCAGCTGCAGCGCGCCGGTGACCGTCGCGGCCTGTATGGCCGCGTGGTGCTGGCGCGCAAGCTCACCAATGATCGCTCGTGGCTGGGCAAGCTGGAGTGGCTGCTGGCCGAGGTGGAGAAGACCCAAGATGCCGAGCTGCTGCGGCTGCTCGATGAACCCATCGCTGATTTGTGCACCCCGCCCGAGGCGATGCGTGATCTGCTGGGCCGCCAGCCCGATTTGGCGCGGGCCATGATCACGCTGATTGAACTGGTCGAGGGCCGCTTGAAGGCCGATGGCGATGTTATTCCCTCGGTTACCGAAACCCTGTCGCGTCTGTGCAACAATCCCAGCCTGCCCGAAACCCGCACCGCACTGCTAACCTTCCTGTCGCGCCAATTGGGCGGGCGGCAGAAGCTGACCTTCGGGTCCGATGACAACCAGTCGGCCGCGTACCGCGACTTGATTGCGAAGCTGATGCGCCCCACCGGCTTTGGCGGCGGGCCAGAAGTGGCAGCGGCAGTGGCGCTTGGCTATCAGCGGTTCGTGGCGGAAGGCGGCCAGACCGGGCGCCGCAACGCCGTGATGCAAAGCTGCCGGATGTTTGAGTCGCTGTGCCACCGGGTCATCTTCATCTGCTCCCTGCTGGACAGCGCCCTGGGCAAGGAGTTTGAGAAGGACCTGCTGACCAGGCTGGATGATGTCATGGCGGCTGGCAACAGCATGGATGCCATTACGCCACCAAAGCTTGCGCCGCACCTGCGGCTGTCGCACCTGACCGGCGCTTGGCGTTCCATCCAGGCGCAAGCAGCCGTGCCAGACGCTCGGCGGGAGCGCTATGTCACCCAGCTGGCAGGCTTCCAGGACGGTTTCTTGGCGCAGACCAAGCTGCTGGATCGCTTGGACGATGGCGCCCAGCCGCTGCGCTTGCGGGTGCTGAAATTGGCACAGTTGGCAGCGTCCGGCGCGTTGTTCGGCGCCGCACGGCAGGAGTTGCAAGCCCGCCTGACGGCCCACACCAACCGGGGCGACTTCTCGACCGCCTTCACGGCTGACCTTGCCACGCCGGAGGAGAAGCAAAAGGCGCTCGCCAGCGTCCAAGCCACCCTGCGCCAAGTGGCGACCGCGGGCTGACCTGCACCGTCAGGGGCCGGGGCTTGCCTGGGTGCGCAGGGTGCGATAGGCGGCGTTGATCACCTTCAGCCGCTCTTCCGCTTCCTTGCTGCCACCATTGGCATCGGGGTGGTGGCGTTTGACCAGGGTTTTGTAACGCTGCTTTAGATCTGCTAGTGGCACCGGTGCGTCCAGATCAAACACCGCAAGGGCCGCTTGCTGTTCGGGGGAATAGGCACCTGGTCGACTGCGCGGCGGCGCCTCCCCCTCACCCTCCCCCATGACATGGAAGGGATCGCGAAACCGGCGCGATGCAGTGCGGCCGGGCATCTGGCCGAACCGCCACGTTGGTCGCTGCCAAGTCGTGTCGCGCCGCACCTCGGCCTCGATTTGCTCTGCCGACATGCCGCGGTAAAAGTCCCAACTGGCGTTGTAGGCACGCACATGCTCCAGGCAGAACCACCAGTAGCTGGACAGCTGCTGGCGGTCCTTCGGCGCTCGAAACAGACCCACCTCTGGGCAGCCTTCGCTGTCGCACGGGCGCTGCGGCTCCGACGAGCGATGGGACCCGGCATCAAAGGGGCGGCTGCGCACCATAGCAGCAGTATGAAAACAGGGCGCGATCCCGTCCACCCGCGGCGTTGGCGGGTCTTGCAGACCGGGGTCCGGTTCGCCATGGTCTGGCCCATGTCTGTCGCCGACACCATGCGTGCCAAGCTCGCCGCCGCCCTCCAGCCCACCCAACTGGAACTGGTGGACGACTCTCACCGCCACCACGGCCATGGTGGCTGGCGCGAGGGGGGGGAGAGCCACTTCGCGCTCACCATCGTCTCGCCCCGGTTTGAGGGAATGTCACGCGTTGCCCGCCAGCGGCTGGTGTATCAAGTGCTGGCGGAGGAACTGGCAGGCCCAGTCCACGCGCTGCAACTGGTCACTCTGAGCCCTGTCGAAGCCCAGCCGCGCTGACGTGAGCAAGCCACGCCGTCTTCCACTGGATTCCGCCACTTGGCCGCTGTTGACCCGGCTGTGGCGGGAGTTTCTGCACCGCCACTGGGCCAAGCTGGCCGCAACCCTTGCCGTGATGGCGGTGGTGGCGGCCACTGCCTCGGTCTACCCGTTGCTGATCAAATGGGTGATCGATCTCTACCAAGCCCAGGATGACCGGCTGCTGTGGGTGATGCCGATCGCCGTGTTGCTGTTGGCAATCGTGCGCGGCACAGCCCTTTATGCCCAAGCAGTGATGTCCTCTGCCGCGGTGCAGCCGGTCATCGTCGACCTGCAAAAAACGCTGTTTGACCGGCTGCTCGCCGCCGATCTGGCACAGATCGGACAAGACCCACCGGGGGAGCTGGTATCCCGGTTCACCAATGACACCGGCGTGGTGCGCACCATGCTGGCACGCTCCGCCACTGGCATCGTGCGTGACGGGCTTACCGTGATCGCCCTGGTTGCCACCATGCTGTATTTGGATTGGGCGCTCTCCTTGGTGGTGCTGGTGATCTACCCCTTGGCAGCGATCCCGATCATCGGCATCGGACGGCGGCTGCGCAGTGTGTCACTGGACACGCAAAGCCAGGTTGGCCGGATGACGGCGCAGTTGGACGAGAGCATCGCCGGCGCGCGGATGGTCAAAGCCTACCGGTTGGAGGCTTATGAACGCCGCCGCGCCCACGCGCTGTTTGAGGATATGGACCGCCTGCAAATGCAGATGGTGCGCAGCCGCTCGCGCCTCGACCCATTCCTGGAGGTGTTGGGGGCCTTGGCGGTGATTGGTGTGATCACCTTCGGCTATTGGCGTGCCACCACCGGCGGCGGCACCATTGGGGACTTGGCTGGCTTCATCTCGGCCGTGCTGTTTGCAGCCCAGCCCGTGCGCGCCATCGGCACGCTGAACGCGCTGGTGCAGGAGGGGTTGGCCGCCCTCTCGCGCTTGTATGAGGTGATCGACCGGCGCCCCACCATCACCGAGGCGCCCGACGCCACGCCCTTGACGCTGACCGTTGGCGAGGTGCGGCTGGTCGATGTTCGCTTCCGCTATGGGGACCGGCTGGCGCTGGACGGTGTGTCGCTGACCGTCCCTGCGGGTCAGATGGTGGCGCTGGTCGGCCCCTCTGGCGCAGGCAAGTCGACCCTGTTCAACTTGATCCCGCGGTTCTGGGATGTTGATGACGGGTCGGTGCTGATTGACGGTCAAGATGTCCGCCGTGTCACCCTGCCCTCCCTGCGGGCCTGTATCGGGTTGGTGAGCCAGGACAGCGTGCTGTTCGATGACAGCATCGCCGCAAACATCCGCTTTGGCAGACCAGATGCCAGCGACGCAGAGGTTGAGGCAGCAGCGCGCGCGGCTGCCGCGCACGACTTCATCCTGCGCCAGGCGGAGGGCTATCAAACCCGCGTCGGACCGCGCGGCCAGCGCCTGTCTGGCGGCGAGCGGCAGCGCATCGCCCTCGCCCGCGCCATTCTGATGGACCCGCCAATCCTGCTTCTGGATGAGGCCACCAGTGCATTGGATGCCGAGTCCGAGCGGTTGGTGCAAGACGCCCTGGCCCGGCTTGCCCGCGGACGCACCACCCTGGTGATCGCCCACCGCCTTGCCACGGTGCGCGACTGTGACGCGATCGCCGTACTGGATCAGGGACGGGTGATCGAGTGGGGCAACCATGAGGCATTGATTGCCGAGGATGGACTCTATGCCCGCATGGTGAGACTGCAATTCCGGGAGGAGTAAACGAGGGTTAAAATCAGAGATTTTTACCCATCATATTCCCCGAACAGTTGTTGTATGTCAGTTTATCTATACCGTCTTCCCTGAGGTCAGACTGGGTATGGCACTGGATCGACCACCCTGCCTCTTGTAGGGTTTCCTCGCGGACAGTGTTGACCTCTGCGGGATGACGGCGATGGCGACGTACACGTTTACCAACGGTGCTGATAACTTAATCGGCACTCCCGCAACAGCGGACCGTTTCGAGGTTGCCAATCTGGCCGACCTGACCGCAGGTGATACCGTCGCCGGAACCATCAGCGAAAACAACACACAAGACCAATTGGTCTTGCTGCCAACGGCAACCGGAACGCTCACGCTATCAGCAACTGCGTTGCCAACGATCGTCGGTCTCGAGGGAGTGAGCATTGATGGCGGCAATACGAATAGTTATATCTTCAATGTAAATTATGACTTCTTCGCTAACAATGCAGATGTGTCAAACAATTTCCGATTTAACCTCGCCAATTCGACAGGCAATCATTCAGTCAATGTCAGCGGCACTCCTGGGAAAAACGCGTGGGTTTCTCTTGGTTCTGGTAATAGTTCGGTCTATGGTGGAACTGGTACAGAACAAGTCAGCATTAACACCGGCATAGATTTGGCATCTCTTGGTGCTGGAGATGATTCTGTATTGATCGATAGCCCTGCTCAACTATCGGCCTCAGATACACTCGACGGTGGCGTAGGCGGCACCGACTTTTTCTATTTCGGTGGCGCCGGAACCTATACCGCCAGTCAACTCGCGAATGTCACGAACTTTGAATATATCATCTTCTGGCCTGTTGCCGGCAGTCAAAACACCACCATACCTGCCAGCTTTGCGTCTGGAACCGTACAGGCTCAAATTGAAAATGCGAATGCGGGCCGGGTGATTGATGTCTCCGCGTGGACACACAGTTTCAATATCGCAAGCAATGTGTCGACGTCATCGCAGACGATTGCTGGCGGTGCGGGCGATGACACCCTTCGCGGTGGCCTCGACGCCGATAGTTTGGTTGGGAATGCCGGGGCCGACTCTTTTGTTGGCAGTGGCGGCATCGATACCATCCGCGGCGGTGGTGGCGTCGATACGATCTCCTACACCAGCTTGAGCGAATTCAACCAAGACTTACTGGCAGATTTCTCTCTCGGCGACGTGATTGTGCTGCCAAACGCCGTGACGTTGGCAGGTAGCACTGGCAATGGCTCCAGTGGTCTTAGTGCCTACGGTGCGCAACTCGATCCATCGGGCACGGTTATCCACATCGACACCTCTGGTGACGGTTCGGCGGATGGCGTGATCTATCTGGGTTTCGCTCATCTCCTTGGACAGCTCAGCACCTCGGGCAGCCAGATTCTTTCGAGCTATTCCCCTGCGTTTGCATTCACCGCCAGTATTGATTCATTCACGCCAAGTGCTGGGCTGTCAGAGATATTTTCCGCTGCGGATCCGGCGAATATCGCAACCGGCGATTCGTTAATGGCAACTCCTGGAGAGGCACCAGGCGCTGCCGATATCATCAAGCTGACCACAGGTGGCCTAACGTACACCTTCAATGGCGCCTCTCTGCCAAGCATCCAAGGCGTTGAGGCGATCTGGACCGATGGTGCTGGACAATTTACGGTCAATGTTGACACCGCATTTCTGGCAAACAACTACGATAGCAATGGCCAACTCTATCTCCAATCTTTCTCAACAGCTGCCCACAACCACTATTTTGGCCTAAGCGGTGCTGCTGTCGGTGGCAAGGCCTTCATGGTGGTGCTGCCGGGCATGAGCAGCAGCACCAACGACACCGTGATTGGCAGCAACGGCCCCGACGGCGTGGTGCTGAATGGCCTCGGCGATGACTCCATTGCCTTTAATGACGGCGACGACACACTGGTGGTGACGGACTTCAACCAGATCAGCGTCGGCGACACGCTGACCGGCGGCACTGGCACCGACTCGCTGGTGCTATCCGGTGGCGGTTCGCTGAACATGGCCGGCTTCTCGTTTCTCACCGGCTTCGAGCGCATTCAGATCGGCGCCTTGTCGGCAGCGACAACGATTACCCTGACGGATGTCTACGCGTCGACCGTCAACAACAGCACGGTCGAGGTGATGCTGGCGACTGCCAGCAGCGGCTCTGCGCTAAGCATCAACGCCACAAACTTTACAGCCTCCTCCAAGCTGCAGATGACTGCGTTTAGTGCCGTCCCAGTGACCGTCGATGGCGGCGTCGGCTCCGATACGATTTATGGCTCAGCCGCTGCTGATTGGCTGACTGGAGGCGACGGTAGCGACCAGATTCGCCCCGGTGGCGGTGTCGATGTCGTCTATCTCGGCGTCGACGCCACCGCCGATACTGTCATTGGCTCGGTGGCGGATCTGGCTGGCGACAGCATCGGGAATATGGGGACCGGAGACCGGATCATCGTCACCGGCGTTACCTTCGGCGGCGTGATGCCGACAACCGGCGGCGGCAGCGCCATCACACCTGGCTGGATTCAAGTGGACCCAGGCGGGACAGCGATTTATCTGGACACTGACAACAATGGCACTGGCGAGACGCTGATCAGTCTTGGCGGCGCTTACACGCCAGCCAACTTCAGCGTCTCCGGCGCGACAATCTTTTATGGGTCGGGCGGGGGCGGTGGTGGTCCACTCACCGCGAACGTCGAAACCCTAACTGGCACCGCGGGCAACGACACCTTCACAGCGTCGGCCGCCAACATCCAGGCAGGCGACAGCCTGACGGGTGCCGGTGGTGTCGACGTGCTGAACCTGACTGGCGGCGGCAGCTTCGACCTTAGCCAGATCGCAGGCTTGGGCAGCATCAATCACATCACCTCAGACGGCACCGCAAAGACGATCATCCTGCCCACAGCTACTGCAACCAAGCTGATCGGAGGCTCAGCCAACGAAACGGTGACCATCACTGGTGGCAACCACAGCGTGTGGGGCGGCGGTGGTTCAGACGCGCTGGCCATCACTGGAGGGATCGTCACAGCGGTCTCCAATGGTGGGCTGGACGATGGGTATATGGCGATCACCTTTTCCGGTACCGGCTCTGGCACTCTATTCCTACAGGGCGACCAAGTTACGGGCAGCACCAGTGGCGCGGTCACGGTGGTGGCAAACACCGGCACCAAAGCGACCACTGCCGTTGCGATGCCAACCACGACTGGACCGGTGACTGCGTTTTTGAGCATTGCCTACAGTGCCGGTGTCACCGGGTCTGGCAATGATGCGCTTTATGGTGGGTTGGGGTCGCAGCACTTCGTGGCTGGCCTGGGTGATGACACGCTGGTCGGCGGCGGCGGGTTTGACGTGCTGATCGGCGGCGATGGCAATGATGCGCTGGCCGGTGAGGATGACACCGATCTGCTATTCGCAGATCAGGGACAAGACTCCCTCTATGGCGGGACCGGTCGCGACGTTTTCGTGCTTGGGTCCGGTGGCATCGACTTGGTGGCCGACTTCAACCCAGCAGAGGATTTGCTGAATTTGTCGGCTTTTGGGGTCACTGACTTTGCGACCTTCTCGTCCCTATTCACACCAACGCCGTTGGCCAACGGCGTGCGCTATCTGACCAGCAACCCCGCAATTGGGTTTGACATTGTTACTTCAACGCCGCTGGTTGCTGCCAATTTTCTGTTCGGCAGTGCAATGGTGGGGCAATCGGTGGGCGATACCTTCAGCGGCACGGCACAGGCCGACCTGATCCTTGGCCTAGGCGGCGACGACACGCTGGTCGGCGGTGGCGACAACGACACCCTGGCCGGTGGTGCTGGCACCAACACGCTGACCGGCGGCACCGGCTCCGACATCTTCTTCTTCGATGCGTTGTCGTCCCAAGGACCGACAACTGCGCACATCACGGATTTCGTCGCCGGTACCGACCGCATTCGCCTCGCCGTCGGCGACAGCCCGATGGGTCTGCCACTCACCACCGGCACCAGCTTCGCCCTCGGCGCTCCCATCTCTGGAGCAGCCGCCACGGTGGACGATGTGCGCACCCTAGCTGGGATTGTTGCCGCCTCCTCGGGTGCAGTGGTCCAGGTCACCCCGGTGCAGGTGACCAGCGGCGCGCTTGCAGGCCAAACTTACTTGATCTTCAACGATGCCACGGCTGGTCCAAACACCACCGATATGGCGATCCGGGTCGATGTCGTTGGCACCCTCAGCGCAGCAGACTTCACGGCGGGCACGATCTTCTAGGGAATCGGCGGGGTTCGGTATCGCTTACCGAACCCCGCATCGCTGAAAGCGCTTAATCCTTGGCGGATCGCGCAGGGCTGTGCGTGCGCTCTACAGCCAGTAGATCACAGCGTCGCGCAGGAAAAACAACCCAAGGATCAACACCACGGGCGACAAATCAATGCCCCCCAGATTGGGCAATACCCGCCGGATTGGGCGCAAAACTGGTTCCGTCAACCGGGCCAGAATGTCACCCACGGTGTAGACAAAGCGATTGCGCATATTGACGACGTTGAACGCCACCAGCCAACTGAGCACCGCAGAGATCACCAGGATGTAAATATACAAAGTGATCGCAGTGGACAGAAGATTAACGATCGGCTCCATGGCGTACTCCCGTTGGCGTGGTGCGGGTTGGGAGTCCGCTTGATCTCCCAACCCGATCTATCGGTCTCGGTATTAGCGCGCAACGTAGCCCACTAGGCCGTGGCCTCAAACAACTCACGCCCGATCAACCAGCGGCGGATTTCCGACGTGCCGGCCCCGATCTCGTACAGCTTGGCGTCGCGCAACAACCGACCCGTCGGATACTCATTGATATAGCCATTGCCACCGAGACATTGAATGGCATCCAGGGCAACTTTTGTGGCGGTCTCAGCGGCGATCAGGATCGCACCCGCGGCATCACGCCGGGTAACCCGCCCGGCGTCACACGCCTTCGCCACTGCATAAACATAGGCGCGGGTGGAGTTGAGGGCGACGTACATGTCAGCGATCTTGCCCTGCATCAGCTGAAACTGCCCAATCGGCTGCCCGAACTGTTTGCGCTCGTGCACATAGGGCAGCACGATGTCCAGGGCGGCCTGCATGATGCCGAGCGGGCCTGCGGCCAGCACCGCGCGCTCAAAATCCAATCCGGACATCAGGACATTCACGCCGCGCCCGAGGCTGCCGAGAATGTTCTCCTCCGGCACTTCGCAATCCTCGAACACCAGTTCACAGGTGTCCGAGCCGCGCATGCCCAGCTTGTCGAGCTTCTGGGCGGTGCGGAAACCCTTCATGCCCTTCTCAATCAAGAACGCGGTGATCCCGCGCGGGCCCGCCTCTGGATCGGTCTTGGCGTAGACCACCAGTGTCTCGGCATGGGGGCCGTTGGTGATCCACATCTTGGTGCCATTCAGAATGTAGCGATCACCCTGGCGATCCGCGCGGGTGCGCATCGACACCACGTCCGAGCCGGAGCCAGGTTCCGACATGGCGAGCGCGCCGACATGCTCGCCAGAGATCAGCTTGGGCAGGTAGCGCGCCTTCTGCTCGGCCGAGCCATTCAGTTTGATTTGATTGATACAGAGGTTGGAGTGCGCGCCATAGGACAGCCCAACTGAGGCGGAGGCTCGGCTGACCTCCTCCATCGCGACACAATGCTCCAGATACCCCAGACCGGCACCACCATCGGCCTCCGGCACGGTGATGCCGTGCAGACCCAACTCCCCCATCGCTGGCCACAGGTCGCGCGGGAAGGTGTTGGTGCGGTCAATTTCATCAGCACGCGGGGCGATACGGTCATCCGAGAAGCTGCGTACGCTGTCGCGCAGCATCTCCACATCTTCACCCAGGCCGAAATCCATCATCGCCAACTGGTTCGCCGCCATTGCCCGACCCTCCCCATTGATTTTTCCCTGCCCGTCTAAAGAGCGGGCAGCGATCCGTCAATGGCGCTGGGGGGCGATGCCGCTAGGCCGGTGTCCAGAACCCAATGCCCTCAGGCGACAGGTGCGGTTGACCAACGAGAATGGCCTGCCGCTCCGCCTCGCTGGTGGTGAACATGTGGCCGCCGGTGCGGGTATCGAAGAACCGATAGACTGGCAGAGTGCCCGTACCACCATCGGGATCGGCGTAGAAACCGATACCCTCGGCGCGGAAGTTCCGGTTGGAGGCGAGGGCCGCGCGCTCGGCGTCCGACGTCGTGAACAAATGCCCACCGGTGGTGAGATTGTTAAAGCGGTAGACTGGCACGGTGCCAGTTGCGGCCGTCTCCAGCACCCGAAACCCAGTGCCTTCAAAATTCATGTTCTGCAGACCATTCAGCAGGCTCTCCCGCTCGGCCTCGGAGGTCGTTAGGAACTGACCGCCGGTCTGGGTGTTGAAGAACCGATAGACGACGTCGGGCGTGTCCGTCACCGCGCCAGTCCGCAAGCGGACCTCAACAAAGCTGATCCCGTTGATGGTGGTGAAGTTGGTGGCAAAGCGCGCGGCGCCGTAGCTGGTTATGAACGAAACGGCATAGTCCGCAATCCCATCACCGCTGGTGTCGACGTAGAAGCCGACCGCACCACTCTCCCGCGCTCCCGCAATCCCGCCAGCGCCAAGATTGTTGCTCGCAGAGCTGAAGCTGCTGAAGAGTCTTGGCTGACCTGGGTTTGCAGCACTGGGAATCTGGACAACATCATCAGAATCAAAATTTCGAACCTCTATAACTGCACCCGAAAAATTGCTGATATCCGTCACTCGGTTGATAAACTGATAGGTATCTGCGCCTCTCTCGTCAATGATGATCGCGGGAGCACGGCCTAGTCCCAGAACCACATCGTTGCCAGCACCTGTATTGATCGTATTTGCGCCAGTGCCGGAAATGTTTAACTGAAAAACATCGTTGCCTGCACTTCCGGTGATCGTTTCATTGCTATTCGCGACGGAATCGAAGTATAACGACACGATGACCTCCCGTTAGTCGCCGTGGTTATCCGAAGCGTTGCGCATGCTGTCAATAGAAGAAATTCGTGGCGCGCGCATCTATCGCGTGGACTGAGAGCCGATCACAGCGATGCAGGCTGCCCCGATTAGGGCACCTGCCCCGGCGACAGCAAACGCCAGAAGCCACGCGCTGCCACTCAGCTCCAGCGCCAGCCCCACTGCCGGGGGGCCAAGACCCGCCAAAACACCACCGAGAGCAGCATGAAGGGCGAGGGTTGCGCCCCGTGTCTCTGGCTCCGCCAGCGCCACAACCCCGGCCGTCAGCGCCGCACTGTCCGCCGACATCACGCCCATGTAAAGCACAACCAAAGCAAGAGACAGCGTAACCGGCAAGACCCCACCTGCCCCTGTGATCAGCGCCAGTACGGCCGAGGCGGGCATAATGATCAACAGCCATCGGCGCCGCCCAATGCGCAAACTCACTTCGTTGCCGATCAAACTGGCAGGCATTTGCACCAACAAGGCGGCCGCAGCGAGGGCGGTGGCAGTCACCACCGACAACGACAGCACCTCTACCAGAAACACCACCAGCCACGCCCGTACCGCCATCAACTCCCAGCAGTGCCAGCCATAGGCCATGCTGCCCAGCACGGCTGGGCGATTGCGGATTGCTGGCCAAGGGTCAAACCGCCGGATGACCGAGCGCTGGGAGGGCGCGCCAAGGCAAGCCCAACCAATCACCAGGGCGACCGCTCCACCTGCGGCAGCGATCCAGAACGGCAGCAATGGGTCGGACGTTGCAACCAGGCCGGTCATCGCCATCGAGACACCAATCGCGGCGGAATAGACCGAGGTGTAAAAAGCAACACCGCGCGCCTGCTGCGCCCCGGTCAGCCGATCACCGATCAGCTTCACCCCTGGCAGGTAAGTCGCCGCCAAACCAACCCCGGTGACGGCACGCCATAAAATGGCAGAGGCAACGTCGCTGGCAAACAGCGCAAACCCCGCATTGCCAAGCAGCGTAAGCCAGCAGCCAAAGCGATAGATCCGCCGGGGATCAATCCGGTCGGCCAACACCATCGCGACTGGAGCGGCCAAGCCGTTGCCGATCTGGAACGCCCCCTCAATCAAGCCGACATCCACGGCCGAGAGGCTCCACAACGCAATGAAGGTCGGAGCCTGGGCGGCAAAGCAGCCGGAGCCCAGCATGATCATCACTTCGGCTGCGATCAGGGCGGCAACCAGCCGCCGCCCCTCGCCTTTGCTTGCCCCGCTCCCCGCGTCGCGGTCCATCAGCCCATGCGCGCCGGTTCGCTCAAACCGCGTGGACGCCGGGACTGGGCATGGGTGACGGCCACTGCCGTCATATTGACCAGACCACGCACCGACACCGACGCGCCGACCACGTGGGCGGCGGCCGCACCACCCAACAGGATCGGCCCAATCGACAAACCATCCCCCAGCACCCGCAGGGTGGCAAAGGTGATGTTGGCAGCATCAGCGTTCGGCATCACCAGCAGGTTGGCCTGACCCTTCAGGCGGGAGTGCGGGAAGATCTGCCGACGGATTTCTTCTGACAGTGCTGCGTCGGCCTGCATCTCGCCATCCACCTCCAAGCCTGGAGCGGCCTTCTCGATCAGCGCCAGCGCGTCGCGCAGCTTGGTTGCCGACGGATGATCCGAGCGCCCGAAGTTGGAGTGGGAGACCAGTGCCACCTTTGGCTGCAAGCCGAACCGTCGCACCTCTTCGGCTGCCAGCAGCGTCATCTCCGCGATCTCAGGCGCAGTCGGGTCCAGGCGCACATGGGTGTCGCACACAAAGAAGGTGCCGCGAGGCAGGATCAGCACGCTCAAACCAGCAAAGCCACTCACCCCCGGCGCGCGGCCCAACACCTCCTCCACGGTTCGGACATGGACGGCAAACCGCCCCGCACAGCCCGCGATCAGAGCATCAGCCTCGCCCCGGCGCACCATCATCGCGGCAATCGCCGTGGTGTTGGTGCGCATAATCATGCGCGCGTCGTCTTCCGTCACGCCACGCCGTTCCATCAACTCGTGATAGGCCGACCAATAGGCGTTGTACCGTCGATCATTCTCGGGATTGGTCACCTCCACATCGGTGCCGATGCGCATGCGCAGCCCCAACCGGGCGATGCGCCGCTCGATCACATCCGGGCGACCAATCAGGATGGGGCGGGCCAACCGGTCATCCAGCGCGGTCTGCACCGCGCGCAGCACGCGCTCATCCTCACCCTCGGCAAAGGCAACCCGGCGCGGATCATTCTTCGCCCGCTCAAACACCGGACGCATCACCAAGCCGGAGCGGAACACGAACTGGGTCAAGCGCTGCTTGTAGGCGTCCAGATCGGCAATCGGACGGGTAGCGACGCCACTGTCCATTGCTGCCTTGGCGACGGCTGGCGCCACCTCCACAATCAGGCGCGGATCGAACGGTTTCGGAATCAAGAAATCCTTGCCGAAGGTCAGCGGTTGATCGCCATAGGCCTTGGCCACGATTTCCGACGGCTCGGCCATCGCCAGATCGGCAATCGCCTTCACACAGGCAACCTTCATCGCCTCGTTGATGGTGGTTGCCCCAACATCCAGTGCCCCGCGGAAGATGAACGGGAAGCACAGCACGTTGTTCACTTGATTGGGATAGTCTGACCGACCCGTCGCGATCACTGCATCATCGCGCACGGATTTGATTTCTTCGGGCAGAATCTCTGGCGTCGGGTTGGCCAGCGCCAAGATCAATGGCTTGGCGGCCATCGCCGCCACCATCTCGGGCTTCAGCACCCGTGGGGCCGACAGGCCCAGGAACACATCGGCACCGCCAATCACCTCCGCCAAGGTGCGGGCGTCGGTGACTTGGGAGTAGCGCTCCTTGCGTGGGTCCATCAACTCGTTGCGGCCCTTCCACACGACGCCCGCGATGTCGGTGACCCAGATGTTTTCAATCGGCAGGCCCAGGTCGACCAGCAGATCCAAGCACGCAATCGCCGCGGCCCCCGCACCGGAGGTCACCAGCTTCACCTGCTTCAGGTCTTTGCCCACGACGCGCAGACCATTCAGGATCGCAGCCGAAACGATGATGGCTGTGCCATGCTGGTCATCATGAAACACCGGGATCGCCATCCGCTCCCGCAGGCGGGCTTCGATCTCAAAACACTCCGGCGCCTTGATATCCTCCAGATTGATGCCACCGAACGACGGCTCCAAACTGGCGATGATCTCAACCAATTTCGCAGGGTCAGTCTCGTTGATTTCGATGTCGAACACATCGATGCCAGCGAACTTCTTGAAGAGAACGCCCTTACCCTCCATCACCGGTTTCGCGGCAAGGGGACCAATCGCACCCAAACCCAGCACTGCCGTGCCATTGGTGATCACGGCAACCAAGTTGCCCCGCGCCGTCAGGCTGGCTGCCTCGGAGGGATTTTCGACAATCGCCTCGCACGCAGCGGCCACGCCCGGCGTGTAGGCAAGTGCCAAATCCCGTTGTGTGTTCAATGGCTTGGTGGCGACGACGGCGATTTTGCCAGCTGGCGCCGCACGGTGATAATCAAGAGCCGCCTGACGGACATCCTCCGGCATCGCACGTTCCTTCAACCCTGAAGCAGGAAGCAAAACGGCCCGCCAAGAGGGGCGGGCCGTCGGAAATCATGGTGCGGTTGAGAAGACTCGAACTTCCACGGGATCTCTCCCACAACGACCTCAACGTTGCGCGTCTACCAGTTCCGCCACAACCGCATACCCCACTGCCCGCGTTGCGTTGCGCCGCGCTTGCCATGGGGAGCGCTTCGTACCAAAACCTGCCTCCCCACACAAGGGTTTCGCTTGCACCATGGCGCACACCTCTCTCCCCCCCGCCACCTTGGAGTGGCAGATTGCCGATGGCTTGGTCGATTACGATCACGCCGTCGCCACGATGGAGGCGCGGGCGGAGGCGATCCGTGCGGGCACGGCGTCGGAACTGGTGTGGCTGGTGGAGCACCCGCCGCTCTACACGGCCGGTACCAGCGCCAAGCCAGAGGACCTGCTGGATGCGCAGTTTCCAGTTCATCGCAGCGGTCGCGGCGGGCAATTCACCTATCATGGTCCCGGCCAGCGCATTGCCTATGTGATGCTTGACCTAGCCCGGCGCGGCCCCGATGTCCGCGGCCATGTTCAAAGGCTGGAGGCGTGGATGATCGCAACCCTGGCACAGTTCGGTGTGACGGCTGTGACCAGAGCCGACCGTATTGGCGTGTGGGTGGTGCACCCCACGGGGCGCGAGGACAAGATCGGTGCCATTGGCGTGCGCGTGCGGCGCTGGGTGACCCTGCACGGCATGGCCCTCAATGTGGCGCCTGACCTCAGTCATTTCGGTGGCATCGTGCCGTGTGGGATTCGCGAGCATGGCGTGACGTCGCTGCGCGCGCTGGGAGTTGGCGCGGACATGGCAGCCGTGGACAAGGCATTGGCGGCCACCTTCCCCACGGTGTTCGGGCGCGAAACATGAGCGTGCAGCGGTTCGGATTGGAATCCGGGCTCAGCGCACCCGCCTTCCTCGCCCGCCACCGCGCGTTTCTGGAGGCCGACGAGGCAGGCAACTGCCTGCTCTTGTCGATCCTCCAGCGCTTGAGCGAGTTGGACCAGCCGCCCCCCTATCATCTGGCAGCCGCGACGACAGCGCGCGGAGCCGCAGCCGTGTTGGTGTGGCGCAGCCAGCGGGCGATGATCTCGCGCGGGCCGGCGCGCGCGTTGCACACCCTCGCTGATGAAGTGGCCGACCGGCGGCTGGTCTCAACGGGTGCCGTGCTGCCCGCACCAGAAGGGGGGGCCTTCCTGAACCGGCTGTCACAGCGCGTCAAACTGCACCCGGTGGACCGTCAGCACCAACGCCTGCACCGGTTGGATCGCTTGGTCCCCCGCGCCCAGTCGACACCCGGCGCGATGCGGGCCGCGGTGACGGCTGAGGTGGCGCTGTTCCAGGGTTGGCTGGATCATTTCGCAACCGAAGCGGGCATTGAGCGCACCCCAGGCCATGCCGAGACTCTGATTGGTTTGCGCAAATTGATGGTCTGGCAGACCGACCGCCCGGTGGCGATTGCTGCCATCGTTGGCGGCACCCGCCATTCTCAGCGCATTGGCCTTGTCTTCACTCCCCCAGCCGAGCGCGGCCACGGCTATGCCACGGCACTCGTCGCCGCCCTCAGCCGCCAAGCCCTGGCCCGTAGCCGCTTCGTCACGCTGGTGACCGACCTCGCCAACCCGATTTCCAACCACATCTACGCCCGCCTGGGCTATCGCCCCTGCGGCGACATCGACACAGTCGCCCTGCGCGCGGAGTAAGGGTGGCGACGGGCGAGGCGCCGGACGACTAAAGATATCCAAGCGTTTCTGCTGCGATCAGGGCGAGGATACCGGCGTTCAGCAGCAGGAGGGGGCCTGCGGCGATCCGGGCCAGGGATTGCCAGCGGCGCCCAGCTGTTGCACCCAGCCAGCCGATACCGATCAGCACTGGCACGGTGCCCAGGGTGAAGGCTGCCATGGCAATGGCTCCCCCAGCCGCACTGCCCGAGCCCGCAGCAGCAGCCAACGCGCCGTAGAGCAGGCCGCAGGGCAGGAATCCCAACACCAAGCCCAGTTGAAAGCCACGCACTCCCCGTGGGTCGTCCACCAGCGGACGGGCCGCAGCGGAGACCAAACGGGCAATCAGCCCAGGCGGGCGTGGGCGATGGGGCAAAAGGCGGCGCAGCCGGTCAATCCCCTGCACCAGGAACAACAGGGCCGCCATGCCAAGGGCGACCGCCAGCAACACCCGCAAGTGCGGCAACTGGGCGACGATGGCTCCCGACACGCCACCGGCAACGGTGCCAAGGGCGATGTAGGTGGTTGCCCGACCCAGGTGATAGGGCGCAAGGGCTGCACCCGTCAGGCGTTGGAACTCCGTCAGCGTCGGCGGCAGCCGATCCAACCGGGCACCGACCTGGGCCAGCACGAACGGCCCACACATGCCAACGCAGTGGGTGAGCGAGCCGACCAGCCCGGCAATCAGCATCACCAGTGGTAAACCACCCAGCGCCAGCCAATCGACGCCAGCCACCATGGCAGAGATGCCACCCGCCCCATGATCATGCTCGTGCATGGCCAAAGCCTGCCCTCAGCGGGAGCCAGCCGTCGCGAGACGCATGGTCGCAGGAGGCCAGGGGTCGGAGCGAACCCGGGATTTCCCAGGCGTTTGCGCCCGCACCGCCCACCCCGCACCCGGCCTCGCCTTGACTCAAATCAACGCGGACACCGCCTCAGCCCGGCACACTCCGCGCACAATTTGGGGGAAACGACCGATGGCGCCTTACGACACGCCGCCTTTGGACGAGGTGCTACCGGAGGCTGATGGCCTGCCGGTGGATTTGCTTGACCTCGCGGAGCGGCGGGTGCCGCGCTACACCAGCTATCCCACAGCACCGCACTTTCAATCCGCCTTCCCGGCTGAGACCCACGGGGCCTGGCTCGCAGCCCTGCCTGCGGATGCGCATCTGTCGCTCTATCTCCACGTACCGTTCTGCCGACAGCTCTGCTGGTATTGCGGCTGCGCCACCCAAGCGGTGAACACCCGCGCGCCGATTGCCGAGTATGTCGAGGATCTGGAACGGGAAATTGCCCTGGTCGCCGCTGCGCTGGGCAGCAAACGTCAGGTTGTGCGCATCCATTGGGGCGGTGGCACGCCCCTGTCGCTCGAGCCGGAGGACCTGTCCCGCCTGGACCGCAGCCTGCGCGCGGCGTTCGACGTCCTGCCAGGGGCCGAGGTTGCTGTGGAGATCGATCCCCGTCGGCTGGACAAGGGCCGGTTCGAGGCCCTGCTGTTGATGGGCGTCAACCGCGTCAGCTTGGGTGTGCAAGACCTTGATCCCGATGTGCAAAAACTGATCGGGCGCGAACAACCCTTCGAGGTGGTGGCTGCCGCTGTGGCCGGGTTGCGTGCCGTCGGGCTGAAAAGCATCTCGTTCGATCTGATCTATGGTCTGCCTGGGCAAACCGTCGCCACCATCCACCGCACGGCGGCGCAGGCCCTGTCGCTGAATCCGGAGCGGATTGCAATTTTCGGCTATGCTCATGTGCCGTGGGCGCGCGGCAATCAAGCGCTGATCGATGCCACCCTGTTACCCGGCCCATCTGAGCGCTGGCGCCTTGCCCATACGGCCGAGCGCACGATTCTCGCCGGTGGCTATCTGCCCGTGGGCCTGGACCACTTCGCCGCCCCGCATGACAGCTTGGCCTGGGCGGCCCAGCATGGGCGGCTGCGGCGGGGCTTCCAGGGCTTCACCGATGACCCGTCCGAGGTGGTGGTGGGCATCGGTGCCTCCTCCATCTCCACCCTGCCCCACGGCTATGCACAGAACGCGGCTCAAGTGCCGCCCTGGCGAGAGGCGATCCGCGCGGGTCGCTTGCCCAGTGCCCGTGGGCGGGCGCTGACGGCCGAAGATCGCTTCCGCCGCCATATCATCGAGCGGTTGATGTGTGGCTTCTCGGTCGACCTTGAAGCAGCCGCAGTGGAGCACGGCCAAGCCCTCGACACACTGGCCGCAGCGCTGGTTGAGGTGGACCGTCTGGTCGCCCGCGGCGTTGCCGTGCGCGATGGCTGGACCGTCGGCGTCTCCAAAGGGCGGGAGCTGTTGGTGCGGGTGATCGCTGCCGCGTTCGACACCTACCTCAAGCCGGACGCCCCCGGTCACGCCTCGGCCGTGTGAACCACAGGGCGAGACTGAACACACCAACTGGCAGAAGCGCGGCCGCCAAGGCCGTGGCCGCAATCACACGACGGTCGCCACTGGTAGACAGGGCCACGGCCTCCGTTGCCAGCGTGCGCCACACGCCACCACCCGCCACCAGGGTGGAGAGGTACTGCCCTGCTGACACAGCAAAGGCGACCGCCGCCGCCATGGCGAGCGGGCGGGCCAGCCGCGGCAAGCGCACGGTGAGCAGCCGCCGGATCGGCCCAGCCCCCAGGGTTGCCGCCACGCGCTCCGGCTGATGGGACAGCGCGTGCCATGGCCCCGCTAGGGCACCCCAGGCGTAGGGTAAGGCAAAGGCAAGGTGCAGCAGGATCACCGCGATGGCAGTGCCATCCAGGCGCACCACCACGAGGGCTAAGTAGAGGCCGGGCATCATCGCGATCGCAGGCACCAGCAGCGGCAAGGCAATCGCCACCCCCCGCACCCCTCGCGCAAGTCCCTGGATGGCAAGCACAGTGGCAAGCAGCGCGGTGATTGCGCCAAACAGCAGCGTGGGCAGCACAGGTGCGTCCAGCCCGACCTGACGCCACCCGCGCAATCCCCACGCCGAGGGCACGAGGGCCGGAAACCGCCAACTCCACGCAATCGACCACAGCAGCAGCACCGTGATGGCAAGCCCGGTCAGGAGTGCCAGCAGGGTAAGGCCACCCTCCGCCCCGCGCGCCACCACCCATGCAGGCACGCGCACCCGGCCCGCCAGTCGCAGCGCGCCATAGAGGCCGAGGGCGAGCGCCGCCACTGCCAGAGCGGCGGCACTGCCAACGGCCGCCCGCGTCGGGTCGGGGTCGAGGAATAACTGCATGGCCAACAGGGCAAGGGGCGGCGGCGCTGTCGGCGCCAGCACCGACGCCAAGTCCACCGGCGCCAAAGCATACCCCGCAGCCGCCAGCATTGGCAGACGCAGTTGCGGCCAAACGGCGGGCAAAACCCCCTCCATCCACGCCGCTGTGGGAGATCGGCCAAGGGTGCGCGCCGTGGACACCAATTTCTCAACTGGCAGCGCTGCACTGGCGCCGATGATTGCCAACACCAGAAACGGTGTCTCTTTCATCACCAAGGCAAGGGCGAGGGTTAGGCCCCAGGGATCATGGGGAATCGGCCAGTCCGGGGGGACTGCCCACCCAAACAACTGCGCGCCAAGACGCCCGATCAAACCCGACGGGCCAAGGGTCTGCGCCAGGCCGACGGCGATGCTGCCATGGGGGACAGCCAGGATCAGCGGCAACGCCGCCAGCACGGCGCGCTGCACACCGCCCGCATGGAATCGGGCCGCGATCGCTATGGCAAAGGCCAGGGCGAGGCCGAGCCCGACACCGGCACTGACCAGCGTGACCAGCACTGCACCACCCAGGCCCGGCTCGCTCACCAGCGTAACCCAGGCATCCAGGGAGGGGGCGACGCGCAGGCCCGGCTGCACACCGAGACTGGCGGCGACGGTGCCCAGCACTCCGATGACCGCGACGGACCAAACCACCACCGCGGCCAACATCGAACCAGCACCCGGTTAAGCGGCGCGGGCGGCCACAGCCTCCCGACACAGTTGGCCTAGGCGGGCGATGCCGGTCTCAATCTGCTCCGGCGTGGCGCGGCTGAACGACAGGCGCAGGTGGTTGTGTTGGCTGCGATCCGTGAAGAACGCAGCACCTGGCACGAAGGCCACCTTCAGCTCCACGGCGCGCTTCAACAGCGCGGCGGTGTCCACCCCCTGAGGCAACGTCACCCACAGGAACATGCCGCCTTCCGGCTTGCTCCAATGCGCTTCGGTCGGCATATGGCGCGCCAACGCCTCCAGCATGGTGTCGCGCCGGGTGCGATAAGTCGCGATGGAGCGCGCGACCTGCTCCTCATAAATCTCGGGCAGCACGTCAGCCATGGCGATCTGATTCAAGGTGGAGGATTGCAAATCCGCCCCCTGCTTCACCATCACCAG
Organism: Alphaproteobacteria bacterium; assembly: GCA_004292755.1. GTDB lineage: Bacteria > Pseudomonadota > Alphaproteobacteria > Elsterales > Elsteraceae > RDXE01. The sequence goes on along the minus strand of RDXE01000027.1, from coordinate 30,214 downwards.
GGTTTCAATGACGGCGCGCGGGGCGCAAATCCACGCCAGACGCAGGCCTGGAGCGATGCTCTTGGAGAAGGTGCCAAGATACAGGCAGCGCCCCTCGTCAATGTGTCGTCCATTGAGGTGCAACGCCGTGAGGGAGGGCACCGCCTCCCCATCATAGCGCAGATGGGCGTAGGCGTTATCTTCCACCACTGGCACATCCAGCGCTTCCGCCAGAGCCAGCAGGTCCAACCGCTCCTGCCGGGTCATGCAGCGACCAGAGGGATTGCGGAAGTCCGCCATGGCATAAATCAGGCGCGGTCGCTTGCCGGGCCCACGATAACTCTCCGGCGTGCGGTTAGAGCCCGGCTCCGGCAGAGTGTCATAGTCCGGTTCGTAGGCGTTGAACGCCTGCAAGCCACCCAGGTAGGTGGGCCCATTGACCAGCACCGTGTCGCCCCGATCCACGAACAGCTTGCCTACAAAGTCCAACCCCTGTTGGGAGCCATTGGTGATCAAGATGTTATCGGCATCGCACAGCACGCCCAGGCTGCGCATGTGCGCGGCCAGCCAGGCGCGCAATGGTGGATACCCCTCAGAGGAGGCATATTGCAGCGCCTGCTTGGCGCGCACCGGATCTGCCAGAATGCGATCATAGGCGCGCTGCATCGCGGCGGGGTCAAACAGCTCAGGGTCAGGAATCCCACCGGCAAAGCTGATGATGTCCGGCTGGTCCAGCAACTTCAGCAGTTCGCGGATTTCCGATACGGCGAACCGGTCGGCGCGGGATGCATAGCGGTTGGACCAAGCTGACGTAGGCATAGTGGCGTCCTTACCCATCACGAACACGGCAGGAGCGCGACAATCTCGCGAACTGTCGAAAAAGGGAAGTGTGTCTGACGCAGTTTCGACATGAGCAGCGCGCGGGCAGGTCGTAAGGCCCCGCCGTCTGCACCCATCCAAGCCTACTCGTCGCCGCAGGCGCCTGCGGGCATGTCCGCGCCATCACCGGGTGGGTTGGTCTCTGGCACCAGAGCGCCAACAGGGGCACGGCGGGCGGCTTCAAGGGCCCAGGTGACAGTGGGAAACGCCAGTGACTCCCAGGGGATCTCATCCCAGGCGAAGGCTTGCACGTCGAGCGATTCTGGACCCGGCCCAAAGCCCGGCTCTGACAAGTGGGCGCGGTAGATCAACTGCACCTGACTGATGCGCGGGACGGAGTAGATCGCCAATAACCCGCTCAGATCAACGCGGGCACGCGCCTCTTCCCACACCTCGCGCTGGGCGCCGGCCTCTGCGGTTTCGCCCAGCTCCATATAACCTGCGGGCAGCGTCCAGAAGCCGCGGCGGGGCTGGATCGCGCGGCGACACAAAAGCACGCCGCCGAGCACCAGCACCACGGCGCCAACAATGATCTTGGGGTTTTCGTAGTGGATGAACCCACAGTCGGTGCAGGTCGCCCGCTCGCGATCATCCCCTGGCGGCACTGCGCGGGTGACCGGTCCCCTTGGGCGCGACATCGTCGACATGGGGGAAACCTAGCGCATCAGCCACGGAGAGCAAGTCTGCGCGCTCTGCGATCGACCCAACGGCACTCGCACCACACCAGACCAGACGGGGGCGCAGACCATCCCATGCAGAACCGAAGACCGGTGGGCGGCAGCGCCGCCCACACAGTGATCGCCACACGGCGATCCGGTTCTGCTCAGCGTTATTGCGCCAACCACTTCTCGAGTGCGGCCTGCACCCAGCCCAGGTCAGCGCCGTTGGCGGTTGCTTCTGCGATCTCTTTGGCACTGGCACCAGCACCGATCATTGCAGTCAGCAACTCGCCCAGTTGCGGTGCCGCGTTTGTCACGCTCTCCACCATGGGCAGGACCTGATCGAGGCTCAGACCCGCGACGCCACCCTGCCCCAGTTTGTCGAGGAGGAACGACGCGCCCCGGCCCAACAAATCAGCTTTGTCTCCAAACATGTTACTGCCCCAGTGCTGGTACGGATTTCACCACAGCTGCGGCGCGTGGCTTCCATGATGGCGTGTCCGCGTCCGCTGCTCCTCTCCGCATGTGGGGTTGCGACCCGTCCGTGAATAGGTCTGCTGCTGCGATTTCGACTCGACGGACCCGTGCCACCGCTGCCACACCCGCGCCGAACACCGGCTTGCCCAGGCACCTCCGCTCAAACGAACATCCCCCGGTCATCGCTGCGACGCGACGACCAGGGGATTGGGAAGAGGCAATCCGGATCGATCAGCCGAACTTGAACAGCACGCCGTAGCCGCCGCGCGGGTAGTTCCAATCGATCTCGCCAGTGTCCGCGCACAGCACCCGGCAGGTGCCGCACTCCTGGCAACCATCGGGGGCGACCTCGACCTTGCCCTCGTCGGTCGTGCTGTAGCAGCCCGCCGGGCAAATGGTGACCAGCGCCAGCAAGGCCGGGGAGGGCTTGCCCTTGTCGATCACGCGGATGTGAGGCCGCCCCTCATCCACGAGGTAACGGTTTTGGGACAGCCGCTCGGCAATGCGCGGAGCGACTACGTCGGTTGCAGTTGTCATCGCCAAGCCCTCGCCACTTTGAACGCGTCAGAGATCAAACCGCGCAAGCCGCGGCTCTTGAAGAAGCTGCCGACCATTTCGCGCTCCTTCTGCTTTTTCTCCACTCCATCAACCCGGAACCAAGTTTCCGCCGCCCGTGCCAACAGGCGTGGGTAGTCGGTGAAGAATTGCTTGTTGTCATGCAGAGTGGATGGCAGACGGCGATACTTCTTCAGGTCCTTCATGACAAAGCTGGCTTCCAGCTTCTTGCGGTAGACCGACAGATTGTGCGCCGTCATGTGCTTGCCCGTGCTGCGCAGTTCCAGCACCGTCTCGGCCGCGACACGACCGGTGGTCATCGCGAGGTTCGAGCCCTCGCGGTGCATGGCATTCACGAACTGGCCACTGTCGCCAACGATCATCCAGCCATCGCCATGGATCGCCGGGATGGCGTCATAGCCGCCTTCCGGGATCAGATGGGCGGCGTATTCCTTCACCTCACTGTCGGCAATCAACGGCGCGATCGAGGGGTGCCGCTTCATGCGATCCAGCAGCACATAGGGGCTGGTGCCGTTCTCTTTGAAATCAGAGACCAAACAGCCAACACCAACCGAGATGGACTCGCCATTGGTGTAGAGGAAGCCGGTGCCCGCCATGCCAGCCGTGATGGTGCCAGCCATTTCGATCACCACACCCTCGTTCTCTTTCAGGCCGAAGCGCTGATCGATCACCTCGCGCGGCAGGAAGTGCATTTCCTTCACCGCCAGGGCGACATGCTCCGGTCGCACCTTCGGCCTCAATCCCGCGCGTTCCGCGATGAGGGAGTTCACACCGTCAGCCAGAATGACCACGTCGGCGTGCACCTCGCCGCCTTCGCGGTCGGTGGTCAGGCCATAAACGCGGCCTGCAGGATCGCGCAGGAGGCCGGTCACTGTGGTTTCACACACCACGGTGGCACCGGCTTCCTTCACCTTGCGCGAGAACCAGCGATCAAACTGGGCGCGCACGATGGTGTAGCGGTTCGGCTTGGCTTCGTTGAACACGTCCGAGCGGAAGTGCGTGCCCATGTGGGAATGCTCATCCAGCATCCACAGGCGCTGCTCGATGATGTGCCGCTCCAGCGGCGCTTCATCGCGGAACTCAGGAATGATGCGCTCCAGCATGTCGGCATAGAGGATCGCACCTTGGACGTTCTTGGAGCCTGGATACTCCCCGCGCTCGATCTGCAGGACGGACAAGCCGCCCTTGGCAAGGGTGTAGGCGGCGGCGTTGCCCGACGGGCCAGCGCCGACCACGATGGCATCGAATTTTTCGATCATCTGCGGCTCTCCTTCAGCCAGCCAGCCGCACGGCTGGACCCAGCCGGCGCGCAAAGGCAGTGGTCAGGGCTGGCAATGCCACCGCGGCGTCGGCGATCAGCGCGTAATGCGCAAAATCGAGGATCGGCGCGGCTTTGTCGGTGTTGATCGCCAGGATCAAATCGGCCCCCTCAACACCCACGCGGTGCTGAATGGCGCCAGAAATACCCGCGGCGATGTACAGCTTCGGTCGGATGGTTTTGCCTGTTTGACCGATCTGACGATCCGCGGGCGCCCAACCCTTCTGCACCAGCGGGCGCGAGCAGCCCCACTCACCCCCCAGCACCCGGGCCAGTTCGCGGACGTGGCGCAGATTGTCGGCATTGCCAAGACCAAGACCGCCAGCGACGACGATGTCCGCATAGGCCAGCTGCACCTTGTCGCGGCTGCTGTCGGCGATGAAGTCAATCACCTTGGTGATGATGGTGTCTTCCGCCATGTCGAAGGGCACCTCGACCACCTCGCCAACCGGCGCATCGACGCGCTGGGGCATCGCCATCACGCGCGGCCGGATGGTCGCCATCTGCGGGCGGACATTCAGCGTCATGATGGTGCAGAGCAGCGAGCCACCGAAGGTTGGCCGGGTGGCGGCCAGAGACCGCTCGGCATCAATGGCAAGCTCGGTGCAGTCAGCCGTCAGACCAGTCTTCAGCGTTGTGGCAACCGACCCCGCCAGATCACGACCGAGAGTGGTGGCCCCCAGCAGCAGAACTTCTGGCTTGTGGGTGTTGACCAGATCGGTCATCGCCCGGGTATAGGGCTCGTTGCGATAGTCGGCCAGCAGCGCGCTCTCCATCAGATACGCGCGGTCGGCACCATAGCAGAAGCTGTCGGCCACAGCTGCGCGCGCCGAGCCATCGGGTGGCCCGAGGACCACGGCTGCCAATGGCACCTTCAGCTGGTCGGCCAACTTGCGACCTTCCCCCAGCAACTCCCACGAGACGCTGTGGACCTGGCCGCGCTCCAACTCGATGTACACCCAGACGCCGGTGTAGGCTTTGAAGTGCTCCGGCAGTTGCTTCTTGGCAGCGGAGCGGGGGGCTTCATTGGACATGGCAGCTCTCCGGGGTCAGCGGGCGGCCGCAGCGTGCAACTCGGCATTCAAGCCGGGCAGCGCTGCAAACAGCGTGTCGATGGTGGCTTCGGCCATGTGCACGGGATCGTGGGCCGACGCCTCGATCAGCACGGCCTTTTCCTTGCGGGGCTGGGGTGCGAACACCTTGCGCACCACGGTGGGCGAACCACGCAGACCGCATTGGGAGATGTCCTCGATGCCTGCGTCCTTGGCCGACCATGTAGTGACGTCAGCGCGCGCAGCGCGCAACGCATCGGCCATGGAGCCGCGGCGGACCACAGCACTGCCTTCCAGCATGGTCACCATGCAGGGCAGCTCGGAGCGCAGCACTTGCACACCCCCCTCTGCCCGGCGGCGGACGATGACCGTGCGGCGGGCACGATCGATGGTCTCCACCGACTCGACATAGGTCAGCTGATGGAAGCCCAGACGGCGAGCAATACCAGGGCCAACCTGCGCCGTATCGCCGTCGATGGTCTGCTTGCCACAGAACACCATGTCCACCGGCTGGTCCGATGCGATCTTGGTGATCGCCGTGGCCAGGGCGTAGGAGGTTGCCAACGTGTCCGACCCAGCGAAGAAGCGGTCGGTCAGCAGCACCGCGCGGTCAGCGCCAATCGACAGGGCGCGGCGCAGGGAGTCAGCCGCCATCGGCGGCCCCATGCTCAGAACCGTCACCGTGCCACCATGCTCATCGCGGATCGCAAGCGCTGCTTCCAGCGAGAACAAGTCGTAGGGGTTGATGATCGTCGGCACCCCCTGCCGCATGATGGTGTTGGTTACCGGATGCACGCGGATCTGCGCGCTGTCCGGAACCTGCTTGATGCAGACGACGATGTGCATGTCGAACATCCCTCTCAGCCGACCAACCGCGTGGGGTCCATCGGCGTGGATCAGCTAGGCCGCTGCCGGCACGTGGATGGCGTCAAGGCCAACAAAGGCTTGACCGGCCTGATCGCGAAACACCTTGAACACCTTCTCGGTGCGCGCGTTGGAGGTGACGAAATCCCGATACGCCTGGATCAAGCAGTCGCGGTGCAGCGCCTCTAGCGCCGCCTCGTCGGACGGCTGGGCGGCACGGCGCAGATAGTCGTGATAGCGCTTCAGGATGTGCAAGCGGTGGACATTGAGGTGCGCTTGCTCAAACGGCACGCCGAGGGCCAAGAAGAAATCCTCAGCAGCGGACAAGCCTTGCAGGCGAGCAACGACAGCAGTCATCGGCTGTACTCCATCGGCAGGGGGGAGGGCGGGACGACAACAGGCGGCAGCGCGCGACCAGTGTCGATACACTGGGCGTCACAGGCAGCCTCGCCGCAGGCCAGGCCAGCAGCTTTGTCCGCGCCCTCAGCGAGCGCGAGGCGGTGTTCCAACACGTCGATCCGGTCGATCAGACATTGAATTGCCTTGCCGACGGGATCGGGGATCAAGTGGTGGTCCAGATCGATGCCGGGGCGGCGCTGGCTGGCGGCAACAATGCGACCGGGCACACCCACCACAGTGGCGGCCTCCGGCACCTCGGCAATCACCACCGAGTTGGCACCGATGCGCGCATTGGCGCCAACCGTGAATGCGCCCAGCACCTTGGCGCCAGCGCCCACCAGCACGCCATTGCCCAGGGTTGGGTGACGCTTGCCCTTGGACAGGCTGACCCCGCCGAGGGTGACGCCCTGGTACAGGGTGACATCGTCGCCGATCTCAGCCGTCTCGCCAATCACGACGCCAGCGCCATGATCGATGAACAACCGGCTGCCAATCACCGCACCGGGATGGATGTCGATCCCCGTCACCATGCGCGACAGAAAGGCAATGAAGCGCGCGCCAAAGCGCCAACCCGCCACCCACAGCCGATGGGACAACCGGTGCGCCAGCACGGCATGCAAGCCTGGATACACGGCCAGCACTTCCAGCGCCCCGCGGGCCGCGGGGTCACGGGCGCGCACCGCTGCGACATCCTCGCGGATTTGACGCAGCAGACCGGGGCGGGCCGGGGCCTTCATGCGCTGGCCTCCAGCATGGATTGGCGGTCCCCTGTGCGATCCACCCCTGTCGGGCGATCATGGGCGAAGCCTGGATCGTTTTCGCCCAAGTCGCGGAACAGGCGGCGCAGGTCAGAGGGGCCTTGGCTGCGCTTCGTGCTCTCCGCACGCCGACGCAGGTTCATCAGCATGGCGGGCACCTGCTGCGGCTGCACCTGAATGCCGATCTCCTGACAGGCATGGATCAGGGCGGTGCTACCGGAATGCTTGCCAATCGCCAGTCGGTGCTCCCGTCCAAGGGCGGCCGGATCAATTGCCTGATAGTTCGCGGGATCGCGCAACAGACCCGCGACATGGATGCCGCTTTCGTGGGTGAACACTGCCTCGCCAACGATGCTCTTGCCCGCGGGGATGGGCCGCCGCGCCGCGCCCGCTACCAGGGCGGCCAGCGGCTGCAGCTTGGTCAGATCCACTCCAACAGGGCGGTCATGCAGGTAGGGCAGTGCGACGGCGATCTCTTCAAGGGGAGCATTGCCAGCACGCTCGCCCAAGCCCGCCACGGTGGTGGAGACATGGGTCGCCCCACCCAACACCGCCGCAATGGAGTTGGCGGTGGCCAAGCCCAGATCATCATGGGCGTGGATTTCCAGCTCCAGGTCAGACTCAGCGCGCAGCGCGCGGAAGACATCGCGGGTGGCAAACGGCTCCAGAATGCCCAGCGTGTCGGCGAAGCGGAACCGCCGGGCCCCAGCGATCTCCGCCGCAGCCACCACTTGGCGCAGGAAGTCGCCATCGGCGCGGCTGGCATCCTCGCCCCCAACTGAGACCGCAAGGCCCAGATCGCGGGCAAAGCGCACGGTCTCAGCAATCTCGGCCAGCACCCACCCGCGATCCCGGCGCAGTTTGCTGCGGATCTGCTGGTCCGAGACCGGCACCGCCAGGTGAACGGCATCAAGGCCCGTGGCAAGAGCCGCCCCGATGTCAGCACGATCCAGTCGGCACCAGCCGATCAGGCGGGCAGAGAGGCCGAGGGCGAGCACCATGCGGATCGCCGCCTGCTCGTCAGAGCCCATGGCCGGGATGCCAACTTCGATCTCTGGCACTCCAGCGGCATCGAGAGCCGTGGCGATGGCAGCCTTCTCGGCCGCGGTGAAAGCCACGCCGGCGGTTTGTTCGCCGTCGCGCAGTGTGGTGTCGTTGAGGATGATGCGGGATGGCAGCGTTGCCATGACAACCTCCCCCAGAGCTAGCTGAACGCGGGGGCGAAGTCGGCGCGCGGAGCACCGGCGGACGCTTCCCAGTACGGGCTCATCGAGCGCAGACGCGCCACGATGCCGGGCACCACCTCCAACACACGATCCACATCGGCGTCGGTGGTCTCGCGCGAGAGGGAGAAGCGGATGGCGCCGTGGGCCGCGGTGTAAGGCACGCCCATTGCCCGCAGGACGTGGCTGGGCTCCAGCGAGCCAGAGGTGCAGGCAGAGCCGGACGACGCCGCAATGCCTTCGCGATCCAGCAACAACAGGATCGACTCGCCCTCAATAAACTCAAACGCAATGGTGGCGGTGTTTGGCAGCCGACGCTCCCGGTCGCCCACCACGGCAGCCGCACCAACCTGCTGCAGGATGCCCGCCTCCAGTCGATCGCGCAGGTCGCGGATGCGGGTGAGGTCACGGGCGTGATGCTCCAGCGCGAGTTCCGCTGCCTTGCCGAGGCCGACGATGCCGGGCGCGTTCTCCGTGCCTGCACGGCGGTCGCGTTCCTGATGACCGCCGCGGAACAGCGGGCGGAACCGGCAGCTCTTGCGGACATACAGGGCGCCAGTGCCTTTGGGGGCGTGGAACTTGTGGCCGGACAGCGACAGCATGTCGATGTCGGTGCTCTTCACGGCCAGTTCCACCTTGCCCACGGCCTGCACCGCATCGGTGTGGAACAGCGCGCCCACCTCCTTCGCCAAAGTCGCCAGGGCTGGCACGGGGAACAGCGTTCCAGTCTCGTTGTTCGCCCACATGATGGTGACCAGGGCCACCTTGTCGGACAGGGCGGCGCGGTAGGCGTCAATGTCCAACCGGCCTTGGGCATCGACGGGGATGCGATGGATCGTGTAGCCGCGCGTCTTCTCCAGATGGGCCAGCGGCGCCAAAATCGCTGGATGCTCCACGGTGGAGGTGATGATCTCCTTGCGGTCGGGCAGCAGCTCAATCGCGCTGAAAATCGCGCTGGTGTTCGCCTCAGTGCCGCCACTGGTGAAGATCACCTCGCTTTCCTGCTGGGCGCCCAGCAGCTCGGTCAGCGACATCCGGGCGTGGCGGATCAGCCGCGCAACCCCGCCGCCGAACGAATGCATCGACGAGCCATTGCCAAAGCTGTCCGTGAACAACGGCAGCATGGCTTGCACAACCGCGGGATCAACACGGGTGGTGGCATTGTTGTCGAGATAGACACGCTGCATGGCGAAATCCTCCCCCTGGGGATGGCGCAAAGGATGCGGGGCAGAAGCGGGTTCGGGGTGCTGGCTCCGGCGGTGGTGCGATCAGTGACCGGGGCCGACCGGGACCACCCGGATCAGACGACCCAGCCGCTCGCACAGCTCGGCCTGCACGCGGGACAAGGTGACGCTGGACATCTGGCAGCCGACACAGGTGCCAGTCAGCCGCACGGTGACAGTGTCACCGTCGATGTCGACCAGTTCCACATCGCCACCATCGGCTTTGAAGGATGGGCGCAGGGCCTCAATCGCCTCGCTTACCACCATCACCTTCTGCACCATGGTCAACGGACCCGTTGGCTTGGCGGGTGCGACCGGTTGGGGCGCCGCAGCCAGCGGCTGACCTGGCAGGCGGAACGCCTGTTGCGGGGTCAAGGCCCCCTCGGTCACCATCGCGGCGTTGACGTCGGCTAGGCACTCCTCGATGCGATCAACGCAGGTCCGGCACGACCCACCCGCCTTGGTGTAGGCGGTGACATCCTCCAACGAGGTCAGCTTGTTGGTGCGGATGGTGCGCTCCAACATGCCAGCATCGATGCCGAAGCACTTGCACAGCAGGGCACCTTCCTCGTGGTCGTCATGGTCCAACTCCTCACCGCGGAAATTGGCAATCGCGGCGCGCAGCGCTTCGGCGCCCATCACGCTGCAGTGCATCTTCTCCGGTGGCAGGCCGCCGAGGAACGCTGCGATGTCCTGGTTGGTGATTGCCATCGCATCACTGACAGTCCGACCAATCAGCATCTCGGTCAGGGCTGAGGAGGATGCGATTGCCGAGCCGCAGCCGAAGGTTTGGAACTTGGCATCTTCGATGGTTTCCGTTGCGGGATCGACCTTCAGCATCAGCTTCAGCGCGTCGCCGCAGGAAATCGACCCGACCTCTCCGACCGCATTGGCCTCTGGCAGATCGCCAGCGTTGCGCGGATTGAAGAAGTAGTCCTTCACCTTCTGGGAATAGTTCCACATGACGCAGTGCTCCGCGAGGCAAGTTCGGCGATGGGAGGATTAGCAGGAGAAAGACTTGCCGCAGCCGCATGACTGCTTGGCATTCGGGTTCTCGAACACAAAGCCGCCGCCGGTGATGTCTTCGACATAGTCCACCGTGGTGCCATCCAGCACGACGAGGCTGTCGGCATCGACGAACACCTTGACGCCGCTCTGTTCCACAACAGAGTCGCCATCTTGGCTCGCCCGCTCCAACGCTAGCTGATACTTGAACCCGGAGCAGCCGCCGCTGGCGACCACCACGCGCAGGCCCTGAACGTCAGTCGCAGCACCAGCGATCACCCGCTTGATGGCATCTGCCGCACGATCGGTGACTGTTAGCATCTGGACCTCCTAAACTCTCGATGCCCAGCCTTTCAGCAACCGCCGTGCCAACGCGGTTTCCTGTTTCATCTCAATGACTTGGAACTTTGTCGGCGCTGTCGCACTCACGACACTGTCCGACACCCGACACAAAGCCGACGGCAGTGCAACAGACACCTCGTCAGTGTCGACATTGGCGCCATCGCTGTGTTGCGGCCCTTGCCGAGGTGCCACCTCACCCCATTCCCACACGCGCGCGGGCACCCGCGTGGGAGTGGGGCAAATTGTCGCGCGCCACGTTTTTTGACCGCAGGTGACAAGTTATTTGGCGGCGCCGTTAAACAGGGGGTGGGTGGTTGCTGATGATCAGCTCGCGGGCCGATTTGGCGCGTTGGTGGGCGCCTGCGATTGAGTAGGTGAGAGATACCTCCTCAAGGTGCCAGCGGCCAAATAGGCGGCGGGCGCGGGCGCAGTCGTTGATCGTTAGGAGCCAGGGGCCGGGGTAGTGCTGAAGGGCCGCGGCCAGTTCTTCGTGCTCTTCCGGGGCAAAGGCGGCGGCATAGGCGTCCTCGGTGCCGATGTAGGGCGGGTCGAGCATGGCGAGGGTGGTGGCTCGGCCCCAGCGGGTTAGGAACTGCTGCCAGGGTAGGCACTCGATCACCACGCTCGCCAGGCGCTCGTGGATTGCCTCGAGCAATGGCTCCAGGCGGTGGATGTTGAAGCGGGCGGTGCCGGTGGGTGTGGTACCGAAGCTCTGGCGGGCGGCCTTGCCGCCGAAAGACAGGCGCTGGAGGTAAACGAAGCGGCAGGCACGCTCTAGGTCTGTGAGTGTGGTCGGGTCGGTTGCGGCCAGACGCTCAAACTCCGCACGGCTGGAGAGACGCCAACGCAACTCGTCCATCAACGCGTTGTAGTGACGCTGTAGCAGTCGAAACAGTGTAATCAGCTCGGCGTTGGCATCGTTGATTGCCTCGGTGGGTGGACGGTGGTCGCGCCGCAAAAAGATGCCGCCCATCCCGAGGAACGGCTCAATGTAGCCTGTGTGCTCGATGGCATTGATTCTGGTCACAAGGCGCTCAGCCAGTTGGCGCTTCCCGCCCTGGTAGGGGGCGGGTGGGCGCAAACTGCGCACCGCGGTATAGGTCGTTGACATGCCCTTCCCCATTGAGTGGAGTCCACCGCCCTCGCGGGGCTGGCGGGATGGCTGCAGATGCAGGCCGGTCTGGGTCATGCCTGCTTGTCACAGGCGTTGGGACGGTTGCCGCCGTCCTGACCCCGCCACGCGGGCGGAGCAACGAAGGTGGGCCGGGATATCGCCCCCGGCCCCTGGCGGTGGTTTCCTGGTGTTTCATGGCTCCCAGCGACCACAAAGCCCCTCGCCATCTCGGAACGCCTACACGCGCTCTTGGCGCCGCACTGCGCTGTTGGAGCCCTCGTCAGGCTCGACCGAGCGGGAAAAGTGCCGCTGGGCCAGCCGGTCAAGCGCGCGCACCGATCGCCAGCCACAGCGGCTTTGCCGATGCGGCCCGAAAGGCTTTCGTCCGGGTCGCCCCACAAAAGCACGGCATTCAACGCCTGACTTAGTGCCACATGGACGTTGTAGGCATAGTTCTTGCCAAACGCCCTTAGGGTCGTGCGGCGACCGAGCGCGATCCAGCCAATCACACTCCAAGCAGCCAGGAGGCAAAGAGTTGCAATCATCACTGCGATCATAGCGGTACGCCTCGCTGGATTTCAGCCGCCCGCTCTTCGGTCACCAGACCGGCGGCGATCAAGAGCTGCAGGCCTTCTGTTACTTGCGGTGAGGCCAGATTGATCGCAGCTGCCGCCTGGAGCCGACCGAGCAGCACAGGCACCGCCGGATTCCCGCTGGCCTTGATTGCGATTTCTTCCGCAACCGAGAAGAGGCCAAGGAACTCAACGTAGGATAGGCCGCTGGTTTTGCGCATTTGCACAACTTCAAAGCGCGGTTCGGCGTCGGCCCGAAATATCGCGCCAATCGCAGGCGTCTCTTGCTCAGACAACGACACAACCTCAACGCCATGAATAGGCGGCTGTGGCCCGGTCACGGCGATGACAACGCTGCCCGCCACCCACGCAACGCGCTCCATCACTGCCTCCATTCCAGCATCACTGCACCATCCGCGGCGCAGCGCGCACCTGACATGGCGCCACCGCCAACCCCCACGTCGAGGCGCAGAACTTCGCCTGGGGTAACCGGCAGCATTGACCGCACCACGGCCTCACCCGCCGCGCCAGCGAGCGTGATGGTGCCGTTGGTCCATTGATCAGCGCCGCTACCAGGCCCGCTCGGGCCGAAGACCGCGGCTCCCGGCTGTGCGCCCGTGCCGCTCACACCGCTGGCTCCAGCCCAGCGCGCGGCGCTGGGCGCCAGCAGCAGCTGAGCCAGAGAGGGAGGGGCGGAGCGCAGACCAGCCCCTCCCTCTGCGACCAGGCAGTGCCCGACCGCGCCATTGACCGTGACGCCGCCCGCGCCGACACGCACAATCTCCGTCGTGCCGCGCAGAATGCGGGTGGCACTGCCGTCGCCGCTGATCAAACTGGGCCGCGCGATCCAGGTCAGCCCGCCGTCCAGGGTGACCTGGCTGCGGCTGGCGATCGCGCCGAAATCGCTGCTCGCCAGCGCTGTCGCCATCGTTGACGTGACGCTGTCCGTGGGTGCTGAGCAAGCCGCCCAGGTGGCGCCACCGTCGGTGGAGCGGGCAGCCGAGCCGCCCTCGCTTACCACGAGCCACACCGTGCCATCGTGAGCGATGCAGCCGCGCTGAAGGCCGTGAGGCATTTGGTGCACGCGCGTCCAAGCATCACCATCAGTGGAGCGATACAGCCAACCGGCAGCCGTCGCGCCGATGAACACGCCGCTAAACCACTCAACTTCCATCCACGCACCGGACGCCGCGGGCGAGGGTGCCCGCGCGACCATCGTTGCGGGCGTTGGGCCGGAGCGTAGGTCGGCGCCGACGGCCACCCAGCGGCTCGTGGACCGCGCCACTGATCGCAAGTTCAGGCTCGAGCCAATCGTTTGGCTCGTGAGCTGTGTGGGGTTTGCGCCCCAAGTGATCGCGTTCGCTCCAACTGCGACGAAAGCATCGATCAAGTATTTCACGCGGCCCGGTGTGTCCCAGGCGATTGTGCTCCAGTTGGCGCCGCCGTTGGCCGTGGCGCGCAAGGTTGCGCTGGTCGAGGTGAAGCCAACCAAGGCCGATTGGCCGCGCACCGCGGCATCGGCAAACCCTTGCGGAGGACCACTGACGATGTGGGTCGTGGCGCCGACATTTAGGCGGCCAGCTTCGCTCCAGAAATAGATATTGGCAGCTCCCGCCGCGTTATTCACCAATACGGCAGTTGCTGCATTCGGATCGAAGTCGATAGCGTCTGTACTACCGCCTGTGCTGACGTTGTTGGTCGGAAACTGCAGTCGATGCGGCCCAAGCAGCGGCCCGACCACAAGCCCGCCGCGTGTGTTGTTCGACGCACGCAAGCCACCCCCAATCAGCAGGCCGCCCCTGAGACAAACGCGATCCTGCGACGGTTGTGTGAGCGGGTCGGCCAGATCGCGCAGACCGCCGCCGCCGCCCACCGCTGTCACGGCGATTTCGGTTACTCCAGCGGGTACGGTCCAGGTCCATTGACCAGGCCGAAACCAAGTGGCCGCGCGGTTCAGTGGTATTGCGGCCTGCGAGGCAGAGGATTGGACCGGCGCCGAAAAGTGAGTGATTGCCATCTCAGACCTCCAGCTCAATCACAGTATCGCCGGAACTGCGCAGCCAGAGCTCATCGCCGGGCGATACCTCAACGGCAAAATCTGCCAACAGTGGTTGCCTAAAGTACTGAATGCAGACTTTCGTGCCCCGCAGCTGCCAATGAATAATTCGCATGTGGTCGGGATCACGGTCCAAGCGGATTGCGCGCACCACTCTTTCGCGATCCGCGACCAGAACCTTCGTCCACCCGGTGGAGCTCTTCAGGATGGGCAGATGGATCTTCATCACACCCCCCAAATTGAGAGGGCAACACCGGGCACATCCGACCGACCGAAAAGGTGATGGCCAGGGCCGAGCACAATCGCGGTCCGCTCAACGCCGTTGCCCGGTGGGATTTGTGTGAGCCAGATTAGATTGGCCGAACCAGGTGCCGCTCCGTTGGGCGTCACAGCCAGCCGGACAGTTGCGGCCGTGGCGGTATCGTTCACGAGCGATACGGTCACGGTGATGTCAGAAGGCGCGACGTAGATGACATCGCCCGGTGCCGGGGAGCCCGCTCCGCTCGGCAACAACACTTGCGTAAAGACCGGCATCAGTGTGTCCCCAAGTAAAAGAGGCTATGCGGCGCCAGCCGCCCGGAGCGGAGCTGGTCAGCGGTTACGGCGCGGCCCGCCGTGCCGCTGGCGATCGCTGCCGCGTCCGCCAGCCGCACGAAGCCGCCCTGCGTGGTGGTGGCCAGCGGGTGATCATGCGCAGCCAAAGCCGCCTCGATGAGGTCCAGCGCGGTGGCGAGCGCCAGAGGCGTCACGGCTTTCGTCGCATCAGCGCCTGCCAGCGTCTCGGCCACGGTGGCCAACTCGACGAACCCCGCCGCCTCTGTGGTGGCGTAAGGATGGTTCCGGCTCGCTGCGTGGGCTGCGAGCAACGCCTCAACCCAGGCGCGCGAGGCGGTGACGGCGCTGGGGTCGATGATCAGCTCAACCGCATCCAGGGAGCTGACGGCCAAACCAATGAACAGCTGAAACTCGCTGGATCCACCATCGGCCAGCACTGGCTTGTAGGTGGTCGGGTAATAGGCCACAGCTGCCAGCGTGCCGGTGTCATCAAACAGGCCGAGCTCGCGCACGAACCATCCGCCCACGCTGCCGGGCACGATCACTTGCGCTTCGATCCACCCGGCCTGTTCCGGGTGCGGGCCAATGGCGTTGATCGGGCGGCGATGCACTTCGTTGACGAGCGCAGTCATTGCGGCCGGTGGCAGCTGATCGTGTGGCGGCTCGGCACCGCCGCGATCCCCAAAAGCGACATGGCTGAGGGTCAACTTTGGTCCGCCCGCTTGAGACAGGCTCAATCGCGCCGAACCATAGCTGGTGTAGCGCATCCGAATGTCGACGGTCATTGCCGTGCCTCCGCTGCCAGCAGGCGGATGGTGGTGCGTGTCGCAATGGCGCCACCGGCGCGGACGCCGCCCATCACGCCAAGTGGCGGGTCAAGTGCGGGGGTCAGGCGGATGAACACGCCGCTGCGCACCACGCCAATCAGGCCAGCACCACCCTCCGCATGGTCAGTAACGCGCAGGAAGTCCAGGTGGCTGCGGGCATTCTTGGTGTGCAGGACAGAGGCGCGCGCCCGCGCCCACACCGAGGGATCCAACGCAAATTGTGGCAAACCGCCACCGCGCGAGCGGCGCACCACCTCAACCCCAAATGTATAGGGTGGCCGCGGCGGATTGGCCTGGAACCATTCCACCACACGGCCCGGCAGGCCAATCGCCGCCAATCCAGCCCGCACAGCCCAGGGCGTTCCCTTATGGCGATGAATATCGATGGCGCGCTTCAAGAGATCGCGGCGGTCCTGATCTGATGAGGCCAGATCCCATCCATCGTCTAACAATGAGAACGCCCAGGCGAGGTGCGGCAACACTTGTGTTGGCACCAAGTCAATGTGCGTGGTCAGCACCACTTCGACTGGAATGTCACTGAGGCGCCGATAGAGCGCCATCAGCGCTCTACCGCGCTCATCATCCAGGCTAGGCGGCAGGGTCAGATCGGCCATCAGGCGGCTCCTGCGCCGGTGACGGTGATCGTGATGCCCGTGCAGTCTGCCCAATCGGTGGCGCCGATTACGGTGTCGGCCGGGCTTGCAACGGTCACCCGATAGCTCCCTGGCACAGACAGGGCCGCAACCAGGCTGGAGGCGACCAGGTCACGCCCAAGGCCCGCTCGCCGGTCCGCTGCCCACGCGGCCGCAGCTGCTTCCACGGCTGCGGCCAGCACAGTCGCGTCGGCACCAACCGCGCGTTCCACCATGGCCGTGATGGTGTAGGGCACGCGCGTTGGTGCTAGAACGATCACTTGGTCAGTCAGCGGGCGACGCTTTTCGTCCGACAACTGGGCGGCCACAGCCGCAATTTCGGCACCGGTCGGCAACCTGGGGTGGCGGTGATCACCCACCTCATCATGGGCCAGCACCGTCACTTCAACGACCCCTGGGGTGGGGCTGATCACCTGCGCATCGGCAATCGCAGGCGTTGCAGAGATGGCCCAGAACCGGTAGGCGGCCGCAGGCCCGGCCGTGCTGAATTTTTCTGGCGCGGCAGCAATCCGTAACCGGAACGCTTCATCCGCCTCGGGCTCGCTGCCGCCAGCGGTCACGGTTAGGCTGGTGACGGTCAGCGCGTTTGTCGCGGGCGCGTTCGCGACAAAGCGGTTGAGAGCGCCTGGGGCCAAATCGTTCGCGGCGCGCCCGGCAACCAGGGCGGCCACCTCAACCTCGGCCACGATTGCTCCAGCTGCGAACACCACCGGCGCCTGAGTGGCGAACAGATGGCCAGATCCTTCGACCACCGTCCCGAGGGGCAGCACGCGCGCCGACGGATCAGGCGCGCGGCTGATCCGCACGTGAGCCGTTGCCCGGGCTGGTGGCAGGCGGGTGACCCCAAACGGCAGCGCCAAATGGTCGAGGGCAACACCGCTGGCATAGGCCAGCAATGTTTGTTTAGCAGCTTCGTTGGTTGCAATGCGCACCAAGGCTTCGCGGTACGAAGCGAAGTCCAGCATCAAGCGCTCCACTTGTGCTGGATACAAGGTGCGGCCAGTCACCGCCTCGAAGGCGGCGACCATCTCTGCAGTGATCACCTGCGGGTCGGTCGCGACGAAGCGCGGCTCCGGCAGAGAGCTTAGCAATGTGGCGATATCCGTCACAGTGCCACCTCAATCGTCCGGGCCGCTGTGCCCGCACGGTCCACATAGGCGATGGTCAGGCGAGCAACACCGGGCGTCTGAGAATGATCCAGTGGCAGGCCAGGGGTGATCGCGGTCACGCGCACCCGCGGCTCGTTCTGCTCAATCGCCTCCCACGCATCGCGGACCAGATAGGCTAGGACAGCAGGCAATGGCTGACCCAGATACTGCCAGAGGTCCGCACCAAAGCTTGGGCGGTGCGGGATCGAGCCCAGCGGGATGGTCAGGATTGTGCGGATGCACTGGTCGATGTCCGCGACGCCCTCAACCACCTCGCCCAGCGCGCCAAGGCGCGGGGACCAGTCGAGAGAGGGGATTTCGGACCAGGGCTGCATCTCTGCCTCCACGATGGGCTCAGCTGGTGATGCGCGGTAGGAGACGCATCACCAGCGGCCCCCGGTTGACTGTCTTATCGCCGGGTCAAGAAACCGGGGAACCCACGCCCTGCCAAACCATCGGGGATTGGCTGTCCCCGATCTGCCCGGAAGCGCTTCAGGGCGACTGATTCGCTTAGCTAGGAGCGCCAGTTCAGTCCCGTGCGCTCACAAGCCCCTGAGCTCGTTCGCAGATCGGTGTTTATTGAGTCCCTGACGAACCATTCGTAGGGTGAAGGAGTTGACCGGCTGCTCATCCCAGAGCGCCGTTCCGAACGCAACAGAGCGAGGTGTGACATGGCCATCAATTTCGAGATCGGTAACGTGGTAAAACTTAAAGGTGGAACCTCTATTGGAACTGTCGCGAGCATAGACCACACAACTGGGGATGTCGCTGTTGCCTTTGACCTAGGGCCTGGAAACGTCACATACCAGACATTCGACGGGAGAATGTTGGAACGATGCAATCCTAATGCAGATGATAAATTGACGATCAGGGTGATCGGCGAAGATGGCACACGGACTGATGATTGAGAAAGCTTCGCTGTGTTCAAAGTCATGGCACGAGCATCCAATCTGACCCAGATGTCTGGTGCCCACACGTCGCAACATCACCGGCAGCGACCACCGCGTTGCCATCGATCTTGAACCAGTCACTGCCTGCTACCATGGTCGGCCCAGCGTGCGGTGGCAGTCCGTGAGGTGCCACCGCATCACCGTCGACGACGACCAGTGCACCTTCCACGCGCCACCAGTCCTGGCCGCCGCCCAGCTGCACCCCACCGGCTGCATCAAGGCCAACGCGCGCAACGCCTCGGCTCATGCGCGGACGCCGTTGAACTGGACGGCACGGATGGTCACGCCGCTGTCGTCAATGGTTATAGCGTTCGCACCCACAGCGAATGTCAGCCTGCCACCAGATGGCACGGTGAAGTGCCAGTTCTTCAACCCGTCCCCTGCCAGCACAGTGCCGTCTTCGAAGCGCGCGTACACGGCTTGCGCATCGCCATCGGGCGCTGGATTCTGGCTGGTGTAGATGCCGCCAAGCACGCAGCCTTGGATGCCATCCTCGTCGAGGATGGCCGCCACCCGCTCGCCAACGGCAGGCATCACACGGGTCTGATGGCGACCAGAAGAGGCTTGCGGCACCTGCAGCCAGTGCGTGGACATGCCATCGCGATCCGGTATTCGCATCCGAACGCGGCTGCTTGGGCCATCCACCTCGGTCACTTCGCCATAAATCAGCATGATTTCGCCTCGATTGAGGTGGTGAAGCCGCTGGATCGGTCGATCCGGTGGCGCGCGCTTTCGATCAGATAGGCGCCGTCGTAGCGACCGAACCCGCTGACCTCAATGCGCGATCCGGCCGCCAACCGCGGCTCGCCCGCCATGTCCAGCTGTGCTTCGATCTGGCCTGCCCGCGCCGCGGCAAGCTGGCGGTCTGCCACCTGCTGGGCAGCTGCTGGGCTGTCCACCCGCACATTGGGGCGCAGCATATCGCCCGCCGCTGGGCCAGTGCGCGCTTGCGCAGCCGTGGCAGTGGCACGCTGGGTTTGGCCGCTGCCAGCCTCGGTATAGCTGACCGAGGCCGCAGCAGCCGACCCATGAGTCTTGGCGCGGAACGACCACTTGGACAGAGATTGCGGGGTCAGTTGCAGCACGGTGTCAGCCGCAGCGAGCGCCTGCCGATCTTGGAAGACCAATTGGTCACCGGTCACCTTCAGCCCGGCATCGAACTGGCCTGCCAGCCGCGTCAGGAACGCCAAATCGCTCTCGCCATTCTGGGTCACGCGATCAAGGCGAATGTCCGGCGGGGTGCCAACCAGCACCATCCCATGCCGCGCCGCGATGGTGCTGGCGATGTCGCCCAGCCGCTGGCCATCATAGCCCTGGTGCCGCGGGGTGCGCGCGTCGGTGCTGATGCCAGCGCTGTTGCATTTGATCTGGATCAGGTCCGGCGGACCCGTCAGCTCGATCTCTGCTACCTGGAACTGCCCGGCCGACTGCGCAGGCCCACCCTGCCAGCCGAACAACCAACTGAGTGTATCAGCTGCAGTCGGCCACCAGGATTGCGACCAGCGACCATCCAGGTTGGAGAGGCTCAGCTGCAAGTCGTCTGACTTGCCGTGCCGATTGTCGGTGTAGACGGCACTGATCAGCAGGTCCGCAATATCGGCCGAGATGTCCCGCCGTTCGTAGACCAGCTGCCACATGGCCCGGCGCAACGGCTTTGGCTGCTGCATCATGGCCGCTTCCATGGCGGAAGACCGGCCGACGGCGTGGATGCCTCCGCCAGCACCGGGGCGACAATCACGTCGCCGGGCTCCAACACCGGGGTGATCGCCAGCGCGAGGCTTGCCCGGATCAGCCGCTCGTAGTCAAACGGATCGCCATAGGCGAGGTCGGCCACTTGGTCCCACCGCAAAGCAGTCTCAAGCGGCCCTTCGATCACACTCAACGACACCTGCCGCGGCGCGGGCGGCAGGCGTGGTGGATGTGGCAGGCCGAACTGCACCAGGAACGGATTATCCATCAGACACCTCCGGTGTGCAGCGACGCTGGCTCCACAGGGCGCGGCGGTGTGGGTGGCGCGGCTGGCGCGGCACCGGGACGGCGTGCAATGGGCATCGAGAAGCCATCGCTGTTGGTCTCGACAGTTGGCCGCGGGCGCGACTGTGCTGGCGGTGCAGCCCCTGCCAGTGGTCGTGCCACGGGACGGACGCGAGCGATCCCCGGCGGCTCGACCGATTGGCGGAGCTTCAAGCTGAGATCCATGCGCTCGACACTTCCGGTCTGCGTCGTCAACACCGTGTCGGACTGGATCTCCAGCAACACGAAGCGACCGCGATACAGCCCATTGCCGTACACCAGCGGCTGGGCCGCGCGGGAGCGCAGCTGACGGCGCAACCGATCCAATTCCGCTGACGGGTCACACCATGCGCGGTCGAGGGTGATCTCAACGCTGAGACTATCGAGACTGGGGCCAATCGACTGCAGGAGCGGGGCACCGCCAGCCAGAGCGTGTTCGGCCACCTGCTCGGCTTCGGTCGCTTGCAGCTGCTGCCAGCCGTACAACAACCGAAACCGGGCTTCATCGTTGCCGCGCCCGAGCAGCGCCCATGGGGCGGAACTGTCGACTGGCCGCGGGGACTGCCCGTCCTGACGGCGCCAGGGGCTACCGATGCCAGCCGGGCCGATGCCAGCCGGGCCGGGGCCAATCCCCAACGCCCGCCCGATACCGCCAACCAGCGCATTCGCCCCACGCTCGATCAACAGGGTGGCCAGCGGCCGCGCGGCTGGCGGCAGAAGGCGACCAACATAAGCGCTGGCAAAGCTGGCCCCCACGCGCCCCACCGTCTGCAAGACGGCCCCGGCGGCTGGGAAGCCGACGAACCCCCCGCCGGGTCGCTCCAGCGACAGGGCTTCGGTGCTCAGAGCCGCTTGTGTCAACTGAGGGACAAAGGTTGCGACCACCGGGTCACTGCCGATCCGCCCGGTCATGCCGGGCACTGCCTGCAATAAGCCGCTGATCGCGGCAGCCGCTGCATCCATTGGCAGGCCGGTGCGGGTGAGTGCCGCCAGCACCGGCGACATCGCCGGGGCGAAATTGTTTAATCCCGCCGCAGCCGCTGCCGGGGCAATCTCAGCCAGCGCGGAGACGACATTGGCAGGGGTGCCCCCGTGCTGGTTGACGTGCGCCGCGATCGCTCTCACCAGTCCCGGAGCGGCCCCCACCACCTCGGTCGCTGTCGGCACATCGCCTGCGACGGTGCGGTGGATCAGTGCCAGACCCGCGGGATCCAGGGTGCCACCCAGCAGGCGTTGGGCGACGCCGCCAACCAGAGCAGGCAGCGGCTGTGTGGGAATTGCAGTCATGAGGGGCTGAAGGCGAGGCGCTGACTATCCTGCATCTCGCGACGCAGGCGGGCCAAAATTTCCGGCATCAGCCGCTCCAGCGCGTCGGTTGCCTGTGTGGCGATCGCCGTAGCGTCGGTCGCGGCTGCACCTGAGGCGTTCACGGTGACATTCAGAACCAGGTCGCCCATGCTGGCTGCGGGAGGCTGGCTGGCCAGCGCCGCTGGTGGCGGTACCGGAACTGTCTGCGGGCCGAACGCCGCGGCCGCAGGCAGCACCGGTGCTGCGGGCATGATCGGTGGTGCCACGGCTGCCGCCGTCGGCAGCACAGCCGTGTCCGGTGCGGGGGCTGCGCCATCGGCCAATCCAAGCTGCCGCTTCAGAGCGCCTGGCAGCAACCCGAGCACGCCATCCAGCCGTGCCTGGAACCAAGCCTGCATCTGTGTCCAAATGCTGCGCAGCCCCTCCCACAGGCGCAGGATCAGCCGTTGGCCAGCCCCAAACAGATCGACCCCGCCAAACACACCGACCAATGATCCGAGGGCGGCGGCCACCGCCGCTGGCAGCTGCCAAAACGTCGTCTGCAGGTTGACCACAAAGGTCATCGCCTGGGCCAGCCAGCCAATCGCCGTCGCAACTCCGCGGCCCACAGCCATGCCAAAGCCTGCGGCTTCGATGCCAGCCTCCGTGCTGCGCGCGCCGGTCAGCCCAAAAAACTCGGCCACACTCGTG
Organism: Alphaproteobacteria bacterium; assembly: GCA_004292755.1. GTDB lineage: Bacteria > Pseudomonadota > Alphaproteobacteria > Elsterales > Elsteraceae > RDXE01. Next base: position 7,574 of record RDXE01000027.1, on the reverse strand, counting down.
AGCGCGGCGCCAAGCCAGTCGAGCACCGGCTGCGCGGCTGCCTGGATCGGCGCGAAGGCAGCCGCCAGCGCTGCCAATGATGGTTGGATCGCCGCCCATCCGGCCTGAAAGCCGAACAAAAACCCATCGAAGGCAGCTGTCACAAGGTCCCAGTTGGCGATGATCAACACCGCGGCCGCGGCGATCCCCGTGGCGATCAACCCAATGGGATTAAGGGTTAAGGCCAACCCCAACAGGCGCGCTGCGGCCGCGGCCACGCCAAAGGCCATGCGCAGCTGACCCAGCGCCATGGTGGCGCCGCCGATTACAACCGCGATGGCGCCAATGCCGACCAGGGTGGCGGCGATGGCACCGGCAACAAGGCCGAGCGTGGCGACAATCTGCTGGTTCGCTTGCACCCACGTGATCCCGCGCGACAGCCAATCGTTCACCGTGATGAGAAACCCCTTCGCGGCTGGCGCCAGCGCGGCACCAATTGCTGCCGCAAGATTGGTTGCGGTCCCGGCCGCACTATCCCAGATGACGTCGAGTGTCTGGACGCGCCGCCCCAGTCGATCCGCCATTGAGCCTTGGTTGAGCAAGGCTTCCTTCGCGAGGTTGACGCCATCAAGGCCGCGCTCCGATAGTTTGGCGGCCACACCAGCCGCCTCCTCTCCAAACATCGCTTTCAGGAACCGCATCCGCGTCTCGGGCGCCAGCTTTTGTAGCTCAGCCAGTTGTTCATACATATGGTCCAAGCCTAAAAACTCACCGGATTTGTCGAACAGCTGAAACTGATTGAGGTCAATTCCAGCCCGACGCAAATCCGGCAACATGGATTGGATGTCTTTACTCTCTGTCATCTTCTCGCGCCAGCTTGCGGCTGTGGAGAAGATTGACCGTAGCGCAGTACCAGCAGTTTCGCCGCTGATGCCAACCTGCTGCAGCATGCCAATCAGTGGAGCCAGTTGTTTGGCGCCATCCAGCCCGCCCAATCCTAATGTTGTTGCGGCGGAACCAACATACTTGATCGCATAGTTAAAGGACGTGGGATCCAGGCCGAACGCAAAATTGCTCCGTTGCACCAAGTCCGCCAGATCGTTGAAGTCACTTTCCATTAGACCAAGAGCGTCACCAAAATTGGCAACCATTGATCCAAGTGCGGCATAGCTCATGCTGCCACCAAGCAGTGTTTTCAAGTTGGCTGCAGCAGTCAAACCACCGCCGAGGATCGCTTGAGACGACATACCTGCGGACTTCAGCGACTGCGCCAAACGCAGGAAGTCTGCCGAAGTACCGGGTAGTTTGTTTCCTAATTCCTCTGCCTGTGCTGCGATCTGTTGGAAGAGAGGATCGACTTGATTGCCTTGACTAAGAAACGCGATTTCCGCGTCAACCCGCGCCGCTTCCAACTCCCGGAACGCTGCCAACGGCGCTGCCAGCGCGGCTGCGATGCTGGCGCCGGCCGCAATGGTCGCGGCCCCAAACCCAGCCATCGCCGCACCGGCCGCTTGCAACTGCCCGACGCGGCCATGCAACTCGCCCAATCGCCCAACAATGGCCGAGATTGGGCCAGAGGCTTGGTCCAGTGCCTTGATGACCAGGGCAATGTTCAGGCCGCTCATCGCCTACTCCGCCGCTGCTTTGTCCGCTCGGCTGCGCGCTCGGCCGCCTGCGCTTCGGCTGCTGCCTGATTGGCTGCCAAGGTCAGCCATCGCCGCACTTTGGGCAGTGGCCACGCCAATACTCGATCCAGCGGCATCCGAAGGTAGCGCGCCAACGAAATCAGGCAGCCGGGGTCAAGCCCGGTGCTAAAGGGCCGGGATCATCGTCCTCCACCACGATGCCAATCGTGGTGAGGCCACCATTGGCCCAAACCGACAGCACGCTTGCCACGGTCGCTGGCAGCTTCAGCAGATCTTCGTAGAGCAGGCGCACGCCATCAATGGTGCCGCCAGCCGCGGCGAAGGTGGCAAGACCCAGCCGAATGGGGTTGGCCGCCTTGGAACCGGCGATGTCGAACGCCGATGCCAAGTGTTCACCGGTGGGGACGGGTACCTGAAAGAGGCGGCCGTGCGCGGTAAACTTCATTGTCAGCCTCCAATGTTGGTGCGGAAGTTAGCGAAGACATCTTCGCCCATTCGGCGCCAAATATTGTTGAACGCGTCGAACTCCAGATGCTCGGTGCCGCCCACGGTGACCTTCACATAGTGGGCGACAAAGCTTTGCTCGCGCTCCACTGGTTCTTGCGCGGCGAAGGACCCCAGCGGGATGGACGTTGGCATCACTGTCAACATCACCACGACGGGCACTTCTTCAACCAGACCGCCTTGGCTGTACCGTTCCTGGTTGGCACGGACTTGCAGCGTCACGCTCTTGCGCGGATCGCAGGCAGCCATCACAGCGGCATCGAAGGTGGTGAAGGTGATCGTTACTTCGGGTGGCGTCAGACCAACTGGCGTGGTGATTTTGGAATACACCCCAAGCCTGGCATCGTCGGTGGTTTCGATGCCAACCTCGCCCAGGTCGATGGATTTCGCCTTGCCGAGCAGGTTGGCCCCGTTCAGATACACGTTGGCATTCACCAGTTGGTCGAGCTGCATGGTGGCTCCTAAGCCGCAAGCGCGGTGTAAAGGGCTTTCAGCCCGTTGGCGTCGTAGCGCTGTTCAATGGTCAGCCGCTCCAGCGGTGCAGGCGGTGTAAGGTCGGCCGTCAAGGTCAGATGACCCATCGCCAGTTGGTCGGTCGGGTTTCGCTCCGCATCGAACGAGTAGCGCCCATCGATCAAGGCGCCGTCAGAGATCAACTTGCGGACAAAGCTGTTCACTGTGTGGAGCACGTCGTCGATGATCGCGGGCGTGAGCGGGCGATCCAGGAAAGGCAGCAGCGATTGCTCCACGCTCATCGCAATCACATCGAAGGTGCGCTGGATCGCGATGAAGCAGGTGGGGTGGCTGTCGCTCGGCCAAGCGGCCGACCGGTTGCCCCACACGCGGATGCCCGTGCCAAATGACTGGAACCACGTGACAATCCCGGCTTCGTTCAACAGGTTGGCCTCGGAGTTCGGGTCATTCAAACTGGCCGAGATGGGCATTTCCAAGCCCACGATGCCCTTCACTTCGATGTTGCTCGGGCTGACCCAGTAGCCGCGCGCGATGTCGTTTTCGGCGCACAACCCGGCCCAGGCCGGAGCTGGATCAACCAGATCAATCGTGCCGCTGGACCCAAGCCGACGGTGGAACATATGCGGCAGCACGCGGCGGCGATTGCTGGTGGCAAAGTTGATCACGCCAGCCGGGCCGCGGCCCGAGAGCGCCTGTTCGACTGTGGTGCCGACCGGCGCCGCGGTGACACTGAACGCCCGGAGCCGCTGGCCGATGGTGTCCATGGCCCCGGCCACCGTGTCCAGGGTGCCGAAATTCGGAGCGACCAGTAGCATCGGCCCGAAGCCGAAGATCGCGTGGCAGCCCAAAAATGCTTGCAAGCCCGTGCGCCGCCCGGTGAGTGGATCCACGGTGCCGATTACATCGCCTGCCGTCACCAGCTCCGGCGCCGGGCGGTCATAGCTGATGCGGAGAGTGGCACCGGGCGGAATGGTGCCGGTGGTGCGGCGCGCGATCACGCCAGTCGCCGGCGTGTGGGTGTAATCCGTGGCGGGCGAGTAGGTAGTCAACCCATCGGACGAGGTCACGATCAGACCAGCGGCACCCCGGTGCGGCACCGTCACCTGACCGGTCGCCGCACCGGTGGTGGGCAGCGTGTAACTGGCGGCGGCCACGGCCACCTTATGCCGGGCCGGGTCAAACACGTTCACCACGATGACGGCGCCGCGCCCTTGCTCCCGGATCTGGCGCAGTGCGGTGGGGATGGTGAAGCCGAGCGTCTCGCCGCCGAACCGCTTGGCATCATCGACATCACTGAGGCAGAGGCGCGGCGTTTCGATCAACTCGCCGCTGTCCGGCGCCGCCTGCCAAATCGGCGCGGTGCCGACCAAGCCGATGATAGCGGTCTTTACCACCCGGACGGTGCGCGGCCCGTCGGTGATGTCGATGGTTTCGATGCCATGCAGGAAGTTAGCGGGCATCGCCCACCTCCACAGGTGCGTCAGTCGCAGGTTCGACCAGCTCGATCCAGCCGTGCGCCAGCCAGGATCGGACTTGGTGGTGATCAGCTGGCATGTCGCGCTCAAACGGTGCGATCAGCAGCATGGTCGCGCCCGGAAACGTCGGCATGAGCACAGGAGTGGTGGCAGTGCTGCGGTACAGGGCCATTTGCTACGCCTCGGCTAGAGAAACGGTCAGAGCGGCATCACCCTCGACAGTGATGCGCACCAAGGGCAGGTGGGCATCCTCGACTGGGCCGGTGGCCCAAAGATGCGCAGTCTCTGCCCGGATCATGTAGAGGTGCTGGCCGCCGGTTCGGCTGATCAGCTCAGCGCCAATCAGCTCAATTGCGCCCGAGCCCGCTGGCCGCCAGCCCTGTAGGCTGGTCGAGACCGCATCGATCAAAGCCTGTGCCCCGTCGCCAGGCACAAGCGAGTGCGCGTACAGCGCGATGACCAAGCTGTACCGCCGCGTCGGGCGCGGCGCGACCGTCCACGTCCATTCGTCGATGGTGACCAGGATCTCCGTGCTGCGGGCGCGCGGCCGGAACTTGTCGGGGTCATCAGGCCAGGATTGCACGCTGGCCCCAGCAATCGCGCCGGACAGCCGCTCGACAATGGCCGCGATCACCGCATCGGCATGGGTTGCAGCCGTCATACTGCACCCGCAAAGAACGTGCGGATGGCTGCCGTGATCGCACGCTCATCCGCTCCACTGAGCCCAAGATAGGGACGGGCTGGCAGCGTGATCGCGTGGCCGCGGCCAGCCTGCCCCCCTAACTGGTGGACTGCCGCGTAGGGAAGATTACTGCCGATCTCGGCTGTCCGGCCATCGTAGCGCCGAATGATCGAGCGCTTCAGGTGCGCGGTTTCAACCAGGATCTTGGGCTCGCCAACACCTTTGCCGCCCCGCTTCTGTTTGGCTGCCAAGGTGACCGCGCTCAGTGGCGTCCATTTGGTGCCGTCTGGGCCGGAACTGGTTTCAAACCGCCCGCGGGTGCTGGCCTGCGCAATTCCAGCGATCGCGCCCATCAGCGGGCGCAAGTTTCGGGCGCGGCGCAGCAACCGGCGCAGGTCCGGCGTTGCCTGATCGGCCAACGTGAAGCTTAGCGCCATGGCTCCACCCCCTGATTAAACACCGACCGGCTGCCTTCGGCGCGCGGCAATGCAGCGGGTGCCGCATCCTGGGCAGCGCCACCATCTACCCCCGGCGGCACAGCACCGTGGCGGACCCAGGTCCGCAACAGATCGAGCCAGCTATCGTAGCGAGCCTTCTGATCCTCGCTGGTGGTCTGTGGGGTCATGACCATCCGCCGATAGACCGCGATGTCGCAGGACATTTGGATCAGCACGGGTGGCGGTGCTACCAACGGCAGGCTCACACCAGCGATAGCACTGAGCCAGCCGTCAATCTCATGGCTCGCGGCAACCAGTTGCGCGGTCCAAATGTCTGGATCGAACACTCGCCCTGGTCCGGACAGGTCGGCCAGGACGTCGTCGGGATAGAACCGCTGCAGGTCGGCGGCGGAGGCGTACATGGCCTCAGGCCTCCGGCGAGGGAGCGGCGCGGATAGCGCCAAGCGCCAGCAACGGTGCCGCCTCTGCCAAGGACAGCGTCAGGGTTGCGCCAGCCGCGAACAGCGTACCGTTGCGCAGAACATTGCGGACAACGATCACTGCCACTGCCTGGCTCTCCGACGGGGTGGTAGCGCCATCCCCAGCGGCACCAGCGCTCGTCACGGGCTCCATTACGGCACCACCTGCTGGAAGAGCGCGCCCGCTTGGGGTGCAACGACCAGCTCAACGCGTTGCTCCGCCACCTTGACCAGATGAATGCCTGCGGCGCCGGGCCTTTGGTCGAAGCCGATCCAGGTCTTACGCTTGCCAAACTTGTGGGTCGTGCCCCAACAGAACGACCCTTTGGTCACTTGCGGCTCGATGTAGAGCAAAGCGGCATGCTTGCCCCACAACCGCTGGATATCGGCTGGTTGTCCAGGTTTCGCCAGGTTGGCGAAGCCTTTGCCAATCAGGATTTGGCCGACTTCCAGAAGCTCGGCCACCTTCTGGACAGAAACAAAGCCTTCTCCGCTCGTGTTGCCCGCAGCCTTCACCACGCTTGGATTGGCGGTGAGCGCGTTCCAGGCCGCCAAGCCCAGCACCAGCGTGTTGCACGGCACGGTCAAGCGATCAGCCTGCGCGCGCAGCATCTGCAGCGGCTTCGCCGCCGGGTCAGACCATTGGCTGGAACCCGAGAGCGCGGTCACATTGGCAGGCAGATAGTTCTGGGAGCTGAAGACCAAGTCAGCGACGGTCTTCTCTCGCCTGCGAAGCAGCAACCGCGTCGCAAATTCGGTTCGCGCGTCGAGGAGATCATCAATACCAGCGGCCTCACGGACCTCGGTCGGCGTCGCATCGACCATGAGAGCGTGATCCTTGGTTTTCGCCACCTTCTCCGACGACCCGAAGGAGACCCGCTGCGGCTCACTGCGGCTGCCAACCTCTGTATCGGGCAGCTGGAGCAGCTCGGCCTCGGCGAAGGAGAGGTACGTGAAAGTCTCCGTGGTCTCGGGGACCTCCGGCATGACGCGGTCGGCGATCATATCAGGTTCAATGACGCCGATTGCGATGTTCGAGCGCGTGCGGTCAAGAACCAGAGCGGTATCAGCCATTAGACGGCTCCCGGCGACAGCAGGATATCGATTTCGTCGTCGGCGACACCGCTCGCTTGAGCGATCCCAACGACACGGTTGGTGGCAGCGGCCGCTATCGCGCGCCCCGATGCATCGCTGGTCAGCAACTGGCCGCGGGTGACGGTGCCCCCCAGCTTCACCGGCTCCCAGCCGATCATCAGCACGTTCACCACCTCCCCCGCGACAGCGCCGGTTTCATTCAGGCACACACCGATGATCGGGTCCGAGGTGGCCGCCGCCTGCACCACCTCGCGATCCGACGAGCCTGCACCTGTGCGCGCCGCAACCAAGCGGCGGAAGCCGATAGCACCGGTCGCTCGGAACGACTTCACCAACACCCGGCTCATTGAGCGGCTCCCTGACCAGCCCCTGCTGTCAGCGCGCGCTCCGCCTCGCGCGTGGCGGCAGACAGCGACAGCGATGGGTTGCTCGCCATCAGCGTCCTGGCATGACTGACCACCGCCGCATCGCTCAGCTGGTCGACAGTCGGCGGCTGCGTTGCCGGCACCACTCCGCCACTGAGGTTGAGGACAGGTCGGGCCGCCATCATCGCGCAGAAACCCTCTTCGCCCAGCTTCTCCCGAACCGAGATCAAGACGGCCTGCTCAGCCGGAGTGGCACGGCCTTCGGCGATCACGCGCGCCACACTGGATTCGGCATCACGACGCGACATGGCCGCAGTCAGAGCGCGGACACTTTCTCGCAGCGACGATACTTCAGCCGTCAAGCTGGCGCCTTGCGAATGCGCCGAGCGCAACGCCGCGACACAACTGCCGAGATCAGCATCGTCGCCGAGACCAGCG
>RDXE01000044.1 GCA_004292755.1 Alphaproteobacteria bacterium | reverse complement strand
TGGGCTTGTAGCCGACCACGCCGCACAGCGCCGCGGGCCAGCGCACCGAGCCGCCGGTGTCGGAGCCGACCGTGAAGGCCGCGACGCCGGCCGCCATCGCCGCCGCCGAGCCATGGCTGGAGCCGCCGGTCATGCGCGGCTGCTGCTCGTCGCAGGGGTTCCACGGTGGCGGGCTCGTGAGGTTGAAGCCGCCGAGCGCCAGCTCGGTGGAGCGCGTCTTGCCCAGCAGCACGCAACCCGCGTCGAGCAGGCTGCGCACGAAGGGTCCCTGCGGCGCCACCAGGTCCTGGATGTCCAGTCGGCTGCCGGCATGGGTGGGCATGCCGTCCACGGTGTAGAGGTCTTTCACCGCCACCGGCAGGCCCATCAGCGGGCCGAGGTCGATGCCGGCGGCGCGCAGCTGGTCGATGGCCCGGGCATGGCGCAGTGCACGCTCGCCGTCCAGGTGCGAGAAGGCCTGCAGGCGCGGCTCGAGTGCGGCGATGCGTGCGAGCGCGGCCTCGACCAGCGCCGCGGCGGTCACAGCGCTATCGACGCCACCCGACATCGCAACCACGACGCGGGCGCCCCTGGGCAGGTTGAGATCAAGCTGGTCAGTCATGGCGCGGCACTCTGCCGCGTGAGGGATGGTCTGGCAATGGTTGCGTGGACAGCCGCCACCAGGGCCAGGATCATCAGCCACCAGTTCTGCCACAGGCCATAGCTGATCAACGCTGCAGAAAGCGCCGATGCTGCCAGAGCTGCCCCGGCCGCGCCTGCCCAGCGGTCGCGCACCACCAGGGCCACCACGCGCCGTCCCGCCAACACCAGGGCTATGGCAACGGCAATCACCCCCACTGCCCCCAACTCCAACCACACCTGCAGGGCGGCGTTGTGGGGGTGCAGCGGCACTTGCTCGCCGCGGGCAATCACCTCTGCCTGGGGACCGCAGGTTTTCAGATCAATCACCGCCTTGCCCCCCGGCAGGGAGCGTGATGCTTCGATGCCATGGCCAAGCCAGGGACGCTCCCCGACACGCGTGGCAACAAAGTCCCAAATGTGCAGGCGATGGAGAGCGGAGGGTTTGCTGGCCGCAACGGCGCAGCCCAAGGGGCCGCTGGGGTCATAGGGAATTTGCGGAGCCAGCGCCAAGGCCACCAGGGGCATGGCGGCCACCACCCAGACCGTCGCTGGCACCGCCAGCACCAGCACCAGCACAACAGCGGCCGCCAGGATCGCCACTTGCGCGGAGAGGGACGTCAACACCGCCACCGCTCCCAGTCCCGGCAGCGCCAGCGCCAGGGCAACACCCCATGCCCCCCGGCGCGCCATCATCACCCCAAGAGGCACCAGCATCAACGCATGGGCCACAGCCCCGCGACTGTAGGAAATGCGAATGCTGTGTGGATCGGGATGGCTGCGCGCCCACCCGCTCAATGCTCCCGCCAGCGCCAGATCCAGCAACGCAAAAGCGGCGCCGACACCAAAGCCCAGCGCGATGGCGCGCAGACCCGGCTCGCCAAAGCGCGGCAGTGTTGCGATCAGCAGACTGGCGGCCAGCAACTCAGCGATCAGCCGGGCGCTCCGCTGCCATGCCCAGCCCGCGTCCAGTGCCGTGGGGGCGGTCACCAGCGCCGCTGCCGCCACCAACCCCAGCACCCAGGCGGGGGTCAGCCAATCCGCCAGCAGCTGATCCCTCGGGCAGGCAGCGAGCAGCGCCAGCCCAGCCAGTGGCACCACGGCGGCCAGCGAGGTCGGCGAGACGTAAACGACTGGCCCGATCAGTCCCAGCAGCAGCATGGCGAGGGGCGTCGCCACGCGCGGCCTGACGGTCACTCCCGTTCCTTGATCCAGGCCATCTGGATCGCTTCCAGGATCTTCTCGTTGGACCGTTGGGGGTCGTCCCCGAACTCCTCCAACTCCCGCACCCAGCGGTGCAGGTCCGTGAAGCGCAAGTTGATGATATCGACATCAGGATGCGCGTCCTCCAGCGCAATCGCGATGTCGGTGACATCCGTCCAGCGCAGACGCCCGCTCACTTGTCCACCATCATGTTGCGGGTGGCAGCGGGCAGCGACACTGTTAAGCCGTCCAGCTCTTCCGTGATGATGATCTGACAGCCCAAACGCGAGGTGTGGGTCAAGCCGAAAGCCAAGTCCAGCATGTCTTCTTCGTCTTCGCTGGCGTCGGACAGCCGATCATAATCCTCAGCATCCACCACCACATGGCAGGTGGAGCAGGCAAGCGAGCCTTCGCACGCGCCTTCCAGATCGATCTTGTTGCGGTGCGCGATCTCCAGCACCGACAGGCCCACCGGCGCATCGACCTCGTGGCGATTCCCCTCGCGGTCGATGAAGGTCATCTTCGGCATACACACTCTCCCATTGGCGGTGCCAGATCGGCTCCCGCGCGGTTCTACTCAAGCCGGTGCTGCAGGGGAAGCAGCCGGATCGCGGATCCCAGACGGCGCAGCAGCCCCCAGCGTCTCAGCCACTGCGTCCAGGCGGCGTCCACTCAGCGCTGCATTGAACGCGGCATCCATCCGGCGTTGGGCGAAGGTGGCACTTGCCCGCTCCAAATCCTCCACCGCCAGTGTGATGCGATCCCGATCCGAGCCGCCAAGCGCAACGGTCACCTGGGCCGCTGCGGCCTCCAGCACAGCAGCTTCTGCCGCACTCAACAGCGCGCGGTCAGCGGCCAGCGCAGCCATCAACGCGTTCAACACCCGCTGCGCTTCGACCCGGCTTTCGATCAACAGCCGACGCTGCATGTCCTCACGCGCATGCTCCAAGCTATCGCGCAACATGGCGGCCATTTGATCGGGGTCGAGGCCGTAGGACGGCTTGACCACGGTTTCAGCAGCAACACCGGTGGTGGCTTCCCGCGCCGACACAGTCAAAAGCCCGTCGGCATCAACGGCGAAGGTCACGGCAATGCGTGCTGCCCCTGCCACCATCGGCGGAATCCCGGATAGGACGAAGCGGGCTAGGCTGCGGTTGCCATCAACCGTCTCCCGCTCCCCCTGCACCACGTGGATTGCCATGGCGGTCTGGCCGTCCTGGAAGGTGGTGAATTCCTGTGCGCGCGCCACGGGGATCGGCGTGTTGCGCTCCACCACCTTTTCGACCAAGCCGCCCATAGTCTCGATGCCGAGCGACAAGGGCAGCACATCCAGCAGCAAGGTGTCTGATCCGACCGTCAAGGCTTCCGCCTGTAACGCTGCCCCCATCGCCACCACAAGGTCGGGATCGATGTCCGACAGCGGTGGGCGACCAAACAAGGCCTCCACCGAGCGGCGGACCAGCGGCACGCGCGTCGACCCGCCCACCAGCACAACGCCCTTGATCTCATCCAGCTCCAACCGGGCATCGGCGATCACCGACTGCGCGATCTCCAGCGTGCGTTGAACCAGCGGGCGGATCAATTGCTCCAGGGTTGGGCGATCAAGGGCGCAGGCGATCCGCTCCGCGCCGACGTCAATCCACCAGGACCCTGCGTCCTGAGTGGTCAGACATTCCTTCGCCAACCGCGCCGTTGCCAAGGCCTGCTGCGCAGCTGCGCTGCCAATATCGCTGCGCCCTGCGAGGAAGTGATCGGCGATGGCATGGTCAAAATCATCCCCGCCCAGGGCCGCATCGCCACCTGTCGCCAGCACCTGGAACACACCTTTTTGCAGGCGCAGGATAGACACGTCGAAGGTGCCGCCACCCAGATCATAGACCGCGTAGAGCCCTTCCGCGCCCTGATCCAAGCCATAGGCAAGGGCAGCCGCGGTTGGCTCATTGACCAGCCGCAGCACCTCCAGACCCGCCAGACGCGCGGCGTCGCGGGTGGCAGTGCGTGCAGCGTCGTCAAAGTAGGCAGGCACCGTAATGACGGCGCGGTCTACGCGGCGGCCAGTTGCGATCTCGGCGCGCGCCTTCATGGCCCGCAGAATATCAGCCGACACTTCCACCGGGGTCAGCACCCGGCCACCGACGGCCAAGCGGACCATGCCGCCTGGCTGGTCGGCAGCGAGCGTGTAGGGCAAGGCGCCGCCAAGGGCCTTCAAATCCTCAACCCCGCGCCCCATCAAGCGCTTGACTGAGCTGACGACGGCCTCCGGCTCATCCAGAAACACGCGCCGGGCCATAACGCCGACAATCGGGTCCTCTTCCCCCGGCAAGTAGGCGGCAAGGGAGGGCACAATCGCCTCACCGCGGGCATCGCGGAGCACCTCGGGCTTGCCCTCGCGCGCCAGCGCGACGACGGAGTTGGTGGTGCCAAGATCAATCCCGACGGCAATGCCACGGTCTTGCTCGTGCGGGTCCGGCGTCTGACCGGGTTCATGGATTTGCAGCAGCATCGGGATCAGGCTGACATCGCAAGGCGCATACGGCGCAGGCGAATGTCTTCTCCAAGTTTGGCAAGATAGGTCAGGCGCAGGGTCACCGCCTCGGCGCCATCAAGATCGCCCGCGTCAAACAACTGCTGCAGGCTGGCAAGGCAGCTGTCGCGGTCAGCCCGCTGGCGTGCCGCCAAGGCTTCCACAGCGGCAAGGTCCGTCGCCTCTTCCAGTGCCTCGCGCGCTTCCATCGCCTCCATCAGCAAGGTCGGATCGCGGATGGTGCGCTCCTGCGCGATTGAGGAGCGCCCGGCGAGGGTCAGCAGATAGAGGGCGCAGCGCAGCGGGTCCTTCAGGGTCTCATAGGCCTCGTTCAGGCTCACGGCCTGAGCCTGGGAGAACTGCCGCTCCCGCGGGGTGCGCGTGGCGAACCGGTCTGGGTGGAGGCGGCGCGCTTGGTCAAAATAGGCCGCGTCCAACTGATCGCGGGGAATCTGAAAGCCCGATGCCAAGCCAAGGCGCTGGAAGTGCGTGATCGGCAGCGGCGGCTGGACGGCGCCGCAGGTGCTGCAGAACGCGTAGTCTGCATCCCCCACGGGGCCACGGCATGACCAACAGGGCGAGGACGCGGCAGTGCCACCACCCGTGGCTCTGCCCTCCCAGGCGGGCGGCGACCGATTGTCGGCCAACTGCTCCAAGGCGCCGCCCTCGCTGCTGGATCAGACGTGGAAGGATTCGCCGCAGCCGCAGCGTCCCTTTTCATTCGGGTTGCGGAAGACGAAGCCGGACTGCATCCGCTCCTCCACATAGTCCATCTCAGTGCCGATGATGAACATCACGGCCTTGGGATCAACCAGCACCCGAACACCCTTGTCTTCGATCACTTCATCGAAGCGGTTCTGCTCATCGGCGTATTCGAGGGAATAAGACAGACCCGAGCAACCCTTGGTCTTCACACCGATGCGGACACCAACTGAGGGCTTGCCGCGCTTGTCCAACAACGCCTTGACCCGCTCTGCCGCAGCATCGGTGATCGTCATCGCTTGACCAGCCATTGTGCCCTCCTGTCTGTCCGCCCGGCCTTACTCGGCAGCCGCGGCAGACTCGCCGTGCTTTGCCTTGTAATCATTGATCGCTGCCTTGATGGCATCTTCCGCCAGCACCGAGCAGTGAATCTTGACCGGCGGCAGCGCCAGATGCTCAGCGATTTCGGTGTTCTTGATGGTGGCCGCTTCGTCCAGAGTCTTGCCCTTGATCCATTCGGTCGCGAGCGAGGAGGAGGCAATCGCCGAGCCGCAGCCGAAGGTCTTGAAGCGCGCGTCTTCGATCACGCCCGCCTCATTCACTTTGATTTGCAGCTTCATGACGTCGCCGCAGGCCGGAGCACCGACCAGACCGGTGCCGACAGCGGCATCACCCTTGTCGAACGAGCCGACGTTGCGCGGGTTGTTGTAGTGGTCGACGACCTTCTCACTGTAAGCCATAGCCGAACCCCCTTCGATCGTTTGTTATAGGACACTTTTGCGGCACTGCGAAAGACCAAGCTGCCGCGACCGTTTTACCCGACCGCGGCGTTGACCCGAGCCTCAGTGTCCCGCCCACTCGATGCTCTTCAAGTCGATGCCTTCCTGGTGCATCTCCCACAGCGGGCTCATCGCCCGCAGGCGCTCAACGGAGCTGGCCAGCTGCTCGACTGCATAGTCCACCTCGGCGTCCGTGGTGAAGCGGCCAAAGCCGATGCGCAGCGAGGTGTGCGCCATCTCCTCATCCACGCCCAAGGCCCGCAGCACATAAGACGGCTCCAACGACGCCGAAGTGCAGGCAGAGCCCGAGGAGACCGACAATTCCTTGATCCCCATGATCAGGCTTTCGCCCTCAACGAAGGCAAAGCTGATGTTCAGGTTGCCGGGAATGCGATGCTCCTCATCGCCATTCAGCACAACCTCGGTCAAACGGCTGCGGATGCCGGTCAAGAACCGATTCTGGAGCGCTTTCAGACGCTCGGTCTCAGCCGCCATTTCTGCCTTGGCAATCCGGCACGCTTCGCCCAAGCCAACGCACAGCGGGGTCGGCAACGTACCAGACCGCATCCCGCGCTCTTGCCCGCCCCCGGTGATCATCGCCTGCAGGCGCACCCGCGGCTTGCGACGCACGTACAGCGCGCCAATGCCCTTCGGCCCGTAAATCTTGTGGCCGGAGATCGACATCATGTCGATGTTCATCGCTTCCACATCCAACGGGATCTTGCCGACGGCCTGTGCCGCGTCGGTGTGGAAGAACACGCCTTTGGCGCGCGTGATGCGACCGATCTCGGCCAAGGGCTGAATCACACCGATTTCATTGTTCACCGCCATCACGGAGACCAGCACGGTCTTGTTCGTGATCGCAGCCTCCAGCGCGGCGAGATCGATCAAGCCATTGGGCTGCACCGGCAGGTAGGTCACCTCGAAGCCTTCCTGCTCCAGGTGGCGGCAGCTGTCGAGCACACACTTATGCTCGGTCACCACAGTGATGATGTGGTTCTTGCGATCACGGTAGAAGTGCGCGACGCCCTTGATTGCCAGATTGTTCGATTCTGTCGCACCGCTGGTGAAAATCACCTCGCGCTCATCAGCGCCAATGATGTCGGCGACCTGGCGGCGGGCGGTTTCCACAGCGTCTTCCGCTTCCCAGCCATAGGCGTGGGTGCGGCTGCCAGGGTTGCCGAACTTCTGGGTGAAGTACGGCAACATGGCATCCACCACCCGCGGATCACACGGCGTGGTCGCCTGATAATCCAAATAGATCGGCAGGTCCGGACGGTTGCGCAGCACGGACGGACCGGGTGTGGTGGCGCGTGATTCCAGGCTCATGGCGTGTCGGTCCCTCTTCCCCTGTCGCCGGTGGTGTTCCGGCTGATGCTGGCGCTCTCAAGCAACGCTGGCCGCCGCACTGGTCGGGGTGCTGGCCAGGGATCTCGAGCGTCGAGTGCGAGCCACCTGCGCGGCCCAGGCGTCAACAAATCCTGCCACGTCCGCTGCCGTTGTGGCGGGCCCAAGACTGATGCGGATTGCCCCATCCGCAAGGTCCTGTGGCACACCCATCGCTGCAAGCACTGCGCTGGAGCGCACGGACCCTGACGAACAGGCTGCCCCGGCGCTCACCGCATAGCCTGCGAGGTCCAACGCCATGACCAAGGTCTCGGCGCGACAGCCTCTCACGGCAAGCAAACTGGTGTTGGGTAGACGGAGCGATCCGCGGGCGATCACCGCCGCATCGGGGCAACGCTCCAGCGCCGCCGCCTCCATCTCTTTCAGGAGATAAGCAATCTGTGGCGCATGATCAAGCGCCAGACGTGCAGATCGTGCTGCGACACCAAATCCTGCCAGCAGCGCGGTCGCCTCGGTGCCACCGCGGCGGCCACGTTCCTGGCCGCCACCGCGGATCAAAGGCTGAAGGGCAAGATCGCCGCGCACCACCAAGGCGCCTGCGCCCGCGGGCCCACCCAGCTTGTGGGCAGACAGGCTGAGCAAGTCTGCCCCCAGGGTCTTCAGGTCAACGGGTATGCGACCAACGGCCTGCACGGCGTCGGTGTGCAGCACTGCACCATAGCGATGGGCCAGCGCAGCCGCCTCGGCCACCGGTTGGATCACGCCGGTTTCATTGTTCGCCAGCATCAGCGAGACGATGGTCGGTGTTGGGTCTGCGGCCAGCAGCCGCTCCAACGCGGCCAGGTCCACCACCCCCTCAGGCGTGGCGGGAATGAGTTCGGCATTCGGGGTTGCGGAGCGAACGGCGGCGTGTTCCAGCGCCGACACCAGCCGTCGCGTGCGACCCACCCCTGTCAATGCCAACTGCGCTGCCTCGGTGCCGGAGCCGGTGAACACCACCTGCTCTGGCGCAACGCCAACCAGCGCCGCGACATCGGCACGCGCAGCCTCCACCACGCGGCGGGCTGCACGACCAAAGCCGTGAACAGACGACGGGTTGCCAACCACCTGGAGCGCTGCTGCCACGGCCGCTGCTGCCTCCGGCAACACCGGAGCCGTCGCGTTATAGTCCAGGTAAACAGGCATGAGACCGCAGCACTACTCCGCCGCAGCAATGGCGCGCCGCGGCTCGCTCGGCTCACCAATCAGGCGGGTTAGCACCCGGCGCTCGCAGACATCGCCCACCGACACCGAGGACAGGTAGGAGTGGATATGGTTGCCCAACTCCTCCCACAAATCATGGGTCGCACAGCGGGTGCGATTGCCACGGCAGCCTTCGGGGGATCCCGGCTGGCAGCGGGTTGCCCGGATCGGCTCATCCACAGCCAGAATGATGTCCGAGATGCGTGTGTCGCCCGCCGGGCGGGCCAACAGATAGCCACCACCTGGCCCACGCACACTCTTCACCAACGACCCACGGCGCAGCTTGGCAAAGAGCTGCTCCAGATAGGACAGCGAAATCTCTTGGCGATCAGCGATTTCCGCCAGGGCCACCGGGCTCCCCTTGGAGTGGGTGGCAAGATCAACCATCGCCATTACGGCGTAGCGTCCTTTGGTGCTCAGCTTCACGACACGCTCCCTTACGTCGTCACGGTTACGCACTCACCCTGGCGGCATCCTTCGAGGCCACCAGTGTCCCCCCCACGCGGTGCGGCACCGGGCGACGGATCGCGCCGTTGCACGCTGGTCCTCATTCAGGCCACCATAGGACCGGAAGGCCCCGATGACCGGGCGCGTACCCCCGCAGGAAGCACAACGCCCTATTCTGATGCTTCAAGCTTCTTGAACCGCTGGGATCACCCTATCTAAGTGTGGTGACCAACGCGCCGCGTCGAGCCTGACAACATCAGAAACCCTTATCTGCTGAGACCCGATATAGGTGACTGAGTCGACAGGTCAAGTTTGCTGCCAAGCTATCACGCGGTTGTTAGACCGTATCGCCGAGTCCGACGCTAGGTTTCAAAAAACGTCGGGGCCGCAGGGAAAGTGAGACAGGATCAATGCCCGAGGTGATCTTTAACGGCGGTGACGGGCGGCTGGAAGGCCGGTACCACCATTCCAAGACGCCCAGCGCCCCCATCGCGCTGGTGCTTCATCCCGATCCGCGCCACGGCGGCACGATGAACAACAAGGTGGTTTACACCTTGTATCAGTGCTTTGTGCAGCGCGGCTTCTCGGTCTTGCGATTCAACTTTCGTGGAGTTGGCCGCAGCCAAGGCAGCTTTGACCGGGGTGAGGGGGAACTGGCAGACGCCGCCGCCGCGCTGGACTGGTTGCAACAGTATAACCCTAACGCCAGCCAGAGCTGGGTGGCGGGCTTCTCCTTCGGGGCGTGGATTGGCATGCAGTTGCTGATGCGCCGGCCAGAGATCGCCAGCTTCATCAGCATCTCGCCACCCGCCAACATGTACGACTTCAGCTTCCTGGCCCCCTGCCCGGTCTCAGGCCTAGTGGTGCAAGGCGATGCCGATGACGTGGTGCCAGAAGCCTCCGTCCAGAAGCTGGTGACCAAGCTGTCGAACCAGCGCGACATTGCGATTGAGTATCGCAAGGTCGCGGGCTCCGGTCACTTCTTCGTCGATCACATGGAGAAGCTGACCGAAGCCGTCGGCACCTACCTGGATGCTTGGCCCGCGATTGGTCGGCCAAAGGTGAAGGCGCGCAGCTAGCCACCTGACCGCCCCTTGTTTGGCGGGTGTTTGCCAAGCAAGGGGTGGCCGCGCTGAAGCCGCCCCTGAAGGCGGCTAGGCAGCCGCGGCTAGGGCCGCTAGGTCGGGATCGTAGTTCAGGTTCGGCGCCAACCACCGCTCCATGGTGGCGAGATCCATGCCCTTGCGCCGGGCATAATCCTCCACTTGATCGCGCTCGATCCGCCCCAGCCCGAAATAGCGCGCCTGGGGGTGGGAGAAATACCAACCGGATACGGCAGCACCAGGGGTCATGGCGAAGCTTTCGGTCAGCTCAATCCCGGCGTTGACTTCGGCCTTGAGCAACTCGAACAGCGTGCGCTTCTCGGTGTGGTCAGGGCAGGCCGGATAACCTGGGGCTGGACGGATGCCCTGGTACTGCTCTGCGATCAGCGCCTCATTGGTAAGGGCCTCATCGGGGGCGTAGCCCCAGAATTCGCGCCTCACACGCTCATGCATGCGCTCGGCGAACGCCTCCGCCAAGCGGTCGCCCAGAGCTTTGACCAGGATGCTGTTGTAGTCGTCGTGGTCAGCCTCAAAGGCACGGGCGCGGGCTTCCACTTCGGGTCCAGTGGTGACCGCGAAGGCGCCGACATAATCGGCCGCCGCGCCAACGGGGGCGACAAAGTCCGCCAAGCAGAGATTCGCTCGGTCCGACCGGTCCCGTGCCATCTGCTGGCGCAGCATCCGCAAGGTCGCGGCGGGCGTGGTGCGCGCCTCATCGGCGAACAGCGTGATGTCGTCATGGCCGATGCTGTTGGCGGGCCAGAAGCCGATCACCGCCCGCGGGTGGAACCAGCCCTCGGCGATGATGCGATCCAGCATCCGTCGCGCATCGGCATAGAGGGAGGACGCTGCCTCGCCCACCACCGGGTCGGTCAAGATGGCGGGAAAGTTGCCCGCCAACTCCCACGTCTGGAAGAACGGCTTCCAGTCAATCCGCTCCACGAGGTCGGCAAGGTCATAGCCATTAAAGGCCCGCACCCCCAGAAAGCTTGGGCGCGGCGGCTGATAGCCCTGCCACTCCAACTGCAAGCGGTTCGCGCGGGCATCGGCCAGCGACAAGCGCTTTTTCGCCAACTGGCTGGCTGCGTGAGCGTCGCGCAGGCGCGCATACTCTGCCCGGATGCCGCTGGCATAGTCCTCAGCACCCTGACCCAGCAGGGCGCCCGCGACACCCACAGCGCGGCTGGCATCGGGGACATAGACCACCGGCGAGGCATAGTTCGGCGCGATCTTCACAGCCGTGTGCATCTTTGAGGTGGTTGCCCCGCCGATCAGCAGAGGCAGGGTGAAGCCTTCGCGCGTCATCTCGCGTGCAACATAGCACATCTCATCCAGGCTGGGGGTGATCAGGCCAGACAGGCCAATCATGTCCACCTTATGTTTGCGCGCTTCTTCCAAAATCTTGGCCGCAGGCACCATCACGCCGAGGTCGATGACCTCGAAGTTATTACATTGCAGCACAACGCCAACGATGTTCTTACCAATATCGTGGACGTCGCCTTTCACCGTCGCCATCAAAATACGCCCGTTGGTCTTGCTTTCCTCGCCCCCGGCAGCCTTTTCCGCTTCGATGTAAGGCAGCAGGTAGGCCACCGCCTTTTTCATCACGCGCGCTGACTTGACGACTTGGGGCAGGAACATCTTGCCGGAGCCGAACAAGTCCCCCACTACATTCATGCCGTCCATCAACGGCCCTTCGATCACTTCCAGCGGGCGGGTGACTTGGCTGCGCACTTCTTCGGTGTCTTGATCAATGTGGTCGGTGATGCCGTGGACCAGCGCGTGGATCAGCCGTTGGCGCACGGGCGCATCGCGCCAGGCTAGGTCCTGTACCTTCTCAGCTTGGGCGCCGCCCTTATAGCGATCCGCGATGGTCAGCAGCCGGTCGGTCGCATCGGGGCGGCGGTTGAGGATCACATCCTCAACATGCTCGCGCAGTTCGGTCGGGATGTCGTCATAGACCGGTAGCGCACCGGCATCGACGATGCCCAGGTCCATCCCGGCAGGGATCGCGTGGTACAAGAACACCGAGTGCATCGCCTGACGCACCGGGTTGTTGCCACGGAACGAGAAAGAGATGTTGGACAAGCCGCCGGACACATGGGCGTGCGGCAGGTTCTTGCGGATCCACCGCGTCGCCTCAATAAAGGCGATGGCATAGCCATTATGCTCCTCAATCCCCGTTGCCACAGCGAAGATGTTGGGATCGAAGATAATGTCTTCTGGGGGAAAGCCGATGGTGTTGACGAGCAAGTGATAGGCACGGGCGCAAATCTCGGTCTTGCGCTCGAACGTATCTGCTTGGCCTTGCTCATCGAACGCCATCACCACGACGGCAGCGCCATAGCGGCGCACCAGCCGCGCCTGACGCAAAAACTCCGCCTCCCCTTCCTTCAGGCTGATGGAATTGACGATTGCCTTGCCCTGCACACACTTCAGCCCGGCTTCGATAATCGACCATTTGGAGCTGTCGATCATCACGGGGACGCGGGCAATGTCTGGCTCACCGGCGATCAAGTTGAGGAAGCGCACCATCGCCGCCTCGGAATCCAACATGCCTTCGTCCATGTTGACGTCAATCACCTGGGCGCCGCTTTCCACCTGCTGGCGGGCGACATCCAGGGCGGCCTCGAACTGACCATCCAGGATCAGCTTCTTGAACTTGGCGGAGCCGGTCACATTGGTCCGCTCGCCGATGTTCACAAACACGGCACGGGCGCGATTGGCGTCGGTCACGGGGCAAAACCCTTTGCTAGAACGCAGGCAGTTCGAACGGCTCCAGCCCCGACAGGCGCAGACGCACCGGTCGGTCTGGCAGCGGACGCGGGGCAACGCCACGCACACTGTCGGCAATGGCTTTGATGTGGGCAGGCGTGGTGCCGCAACAACCGCCGACGATGTTCACCAAGCCAGAGCCTGCCCACTCGCGCAGGTGCGCAGCCGTGGTCTCCGGCGCCTCATCATAGCCGCCAAAGGCGTTGGGCAGCCCGGCATTGGGGTAGGAGGAAACCAGCACATCGGCCACCCGCGACAACTCCGCCACGTACGGGCGCATCAAGTCGGCGCCCAGCGCACAGTTGAGCCCGACAGAGAAGGGCTTGGCATGCCGGATGGAGTTCCAGAAGGCTTCCGTCGTCTGACCCGAGAGGGTGCGGCCGGAGCGGTCAGTGATGGTGCCTGACACCATCACGGGCAAGCGCGCGCCGCTGATCTCAAAATACTCATCCACCGCGAACAGGGCGGCTTTCGCGTTCAGGGTGTCAAAAATCGTCTCCACCAGGATGATATCCGCCCCGCCATCGACGAGTCCGCGCACGGCATCCAGGTAAGCGAGGCGCAGATCGTCAAAGCTGACATTGCGTGCGCCGGGATCGTTGACATCGGGCGAGATGGAGGCGGTTTTGGAGGTGGGCCCCAAGGCCCCAGCGACAAACCGCGGCTTGCCATCCTTGGCTTCAGCCGCATCGCAGGCGGCCCGCGCCACCACGGCACCAGCAAAGTTCAACTCGTAGGCTAACTCCGGCAGGTCATAGTCCTGCTGACTGATCGAGGTTGAGTTGAAGGTGTTGGTTTCCAGAATGTCCGCCCCGGCCTCCAGATAGGCCGCGTGGATTTCGCGGATCACGTCCGGACGGGTCAGGGTCAACAGATCATTGTTGCCTTGCAGGTCCTGATGATGGTCGCGAAACCGCTCGCCGCGGAAATCTTCCTCGGTCAACCGATAACCCTGGATCATCGATCCCATTGCGCCATCGATCACGAGAATTCGCTCCGCCGCCGCCTTTTCAAGCGCGCGGATGCGACGTTGACGCTCAGCAGGCTCCTGTCGATCGGCCATCACCGCCTCCAAAACACATGCGGATATAAACATATCCTTATGTCTCTGTCCAGACACAGCGGTGAGGCCGTGGACAGGGCCCGGACCGCCGACTTTTAAAGGTGGGGAGATTGTTGTAGGTGTGACGCACCTGGGACTAGGGAATAAGGCCATGACATTTCAGGTTAATACAACTGCAGCGGGAGTTCAGACAATATCCGCAGTCGGCGCGCAATCCGTCGCGCCGCTTGGGACAGGCTATGTTGTCGTTCATGTGGATCAGTCGACCGCCGATAATGTCATCCGGTTCCAGATCTTTGCCGCTGATGGCACGCGATTGACCGGCGAGCGCCCGTTAGCGCCTGGAGCATCGCCGCCCATCAGCAACACCGCGGCGGCCGTAGCGGTCTCCGGCAGCAATTTCATGATCGCCTGGGGTGTTGCCAATGATGCTGGCGGGAACGCGGGGATCAGAGCGCGCATTTTTGATTCCACGGGAACACCCACCTCACCCGTGTTCGACGTGCCCTCCGACACAGCCGGCATCCACATGGAACCAACGGTGGTCAGCGATGGCAACGGCGGGTTTGTGGTTGGCTTCTTTGAAAACGGGACGAGCACAGCCTTCTTGCGCCGCTTCGACGCCAACGGGACTGCCCTGCAGCTGACCGATTCGGTGACCACAGATGCCGTTTCTGTCCGTGGAACGCGGCCAAACGGACTTTTCCAAATGGAAATTGTGCCTGCTGCTACGGGCGTTGCAGTGGCGCTGGTGGAGTTTCCGTCGATTGCAGTCCAGGATGTTTGGTTTCGCCAGTTTCCGTTGTTGGCGACACCTGGTCCTGATGTTCAAGTGAACGCAGAGACCAGTAACGATCAATCACAGCCCAGCATCGCCCGACTGTCCAATGGCAACTACGCAGTTGCCTGGCACTCAGCACACCCTTCAGCGAGTGACATCAGTGGTTTCGGCATCCGCGCGGCAGTTATCGCGCCCGATAACACCATTGCAACGCCGGAATTTACGGTCAACACCTCCACATCCGGGAATCAATTCGGTCCAGACGTCGCTGCGGTTGGGGCCAACTATGTGGTTGTCTGGCGCGATGAAGTTGGTGGTTCCGGCAACGTCGCGATTTACGCCCAACTGTTCGATAGTTCGAGCACGAAGATCGGCAGTCAGATCACAGTATCCGCGGGCGGCTTCACAAGCTCGGCAGTGGACGTAGCAGAGCTGGCTGGCGGCGGGTTCGTGGTGGTGTGGAACCAGGGCGATGAGGTGTTCGCCCGTCAATACGATGCCAGCGGCGTTGCGCTCACCTCGCCCCAAGCCTTTCGGCAAAGCGCCAGCCAAACCGTTACCGGCTCGGCTGGCAACGACATATTCGCCATCAGCCCAGGTGCCATTGGCGCTGGCGACAGCATTGCGGGCGGCGGTGGTGTCGACACGCTGCGCTTGCTGGATGGCGGCAGCTTTGATTTGACCAGCTTGGCGCTGGCCGCTGGATCGACCTACCGGGTGGACACCACCCAGTACGGCGCGTCGCAGCATTCCGTCACGCTGCCGGGTAGCGCTTCGGTGACCTATCTCGGCTCAAGCCAGCAGGACCGGGTCACGGCAAATGTTGGCAACC
Source organism: Alphaproteobacteria bacterium (assembly GCA_004292755.1). Taxonomy (GTDB): domain Bacteria; phylum Pseudomonadota; class Alphaproteobacteria; order Elsterales; family Elsteraceae; genus RDXE01. The sequence continues at coordinate 39,453 of RDXE01000044.1, read as the reverse complement.
ACCTGGCGTTCTTGGGTGGCGGCCTGTTCAACACCGTCACGACCAGTGGCACCGGCAGCATTACGGCTGTGGCAGAAGGCGGGTCGGTCAGCCTATCGATGGGCGCTGGTGGTGGTGCTGTGTTCGGCGGCGGCACCACTCACATCAGCGGCACTGGCTCTACGGGAGCCATGACGATCGTCGGCGCGGGGAACGGTTCTGCGTTCAACGCTAGCTCCGCAGATGACCGAATTTGGGTCGATGGGAACGTCCGCGTCACCGCTGGTGACGGCAATGATCTGATTGTCGGGACCTCGGGTGCCCTTTTCGCCCTGGCCGATGGTGGTGCCGACACGGTGTTCGCTGGTCCCGGTAGCGGTGTGGTGGACGGCGGATCGGGTGCCGACATGGTGGTTGGCGGCGCTGGCAACAGCCGGTTCGTGGTGGGCGAAGGGGACACTGTGTGGGGCGGCACCGGGGCGGAGATATTCGCTCCCTCTGCGGGGTCGGGCACCTATGTGATTGCGAATTTCGACCCAATCATCGACCGGGTGTGGCTGGGCGCCTGGGGCATCAGTTCCTTTGCCGACCTGAACGCCGCTGCCGTTGGCGGGGCTCCCACCCAGTACACCAATGGCCTGAGCTGGACGTTAACCTCCCCCGCCGTCACCCTCGTGGTGCAGGCTGCCAAGCCATTCTCGGACATGACGATTGAAGGCGGGTTGGTTCAAATTGATGGCGCTGCTGGCACGACGATGAACGGCACGGGCAGTGCGGATTATCTGGTTGGTGAGGCAGGCAACGACACCATTCTGGGTGGCGGCGGTAATGATACCTTGATCGGTGGCAGCGGTGCCGATCAGCTGTCCGGTGGGGCGGGAGCGGATGTGTTCATTTATCGCTCGGCCACCGTGTCCAACATTCCCAATCAGATCGATGTCATTTCAGACTTCGACAGTGCGTCGGATCAAATCCTGTTGGCGCGCTGGTTGTTCGCGCCCGGTTTGACGATCAGCGCAAGCGCCACCGTCAATTTGAGCTTTGGATCCCCGGTCGCCGCAACCACACTTGCGGATTTGGTAACAGGATCAGCCATTCCTGCCAGTACGGACATGGAAGTTCAGGCACGGGTGGTCACGTCCACAGGATCGCTGCCCGGTACCTTCTTGATCGTGGCCGATGGGACGACAGCGACAACCGATGGCGACTTGATCATCCAATTGGTGGGTGTCACGACGCTGCCCACTGTCGCGCTGGACGCCATGCTTTAGCAGGGAGCCTTGTGACCAACGCACGTCGGTGGGGACTGGACAACGGGACGGCTGGTGTCAACTGTGGGCGCCATGAGCCCGTTGAGCCTGTTTGAAAAACTGTGGCGCGCACACACCATCGTCACTCAGGACGAGCATGCGCTCCTGTTTATCGACCGCCATTTCTTGCATGAGGGCTCGTTCCACGCCTTCAACCGGCTGTGGGCACTGGGTCGACAGCCACGACGCCCGGATTTGACGGTTACCTTTGCCGATCACTATGTCCCGACAAAGGACCGCAGTCAGCCGATCGCCGATCCTGAGATCGCCCGCATGGTCAGCTTGCTGGCGGAGAACAGCCAGCGCGCGGGCATCCGTGCCATCGGTCTTGATCATCCTGACCAGGGGATCGTGCATGTGGTTGCGCCGGAGTTGGGGCTCAGCCTGCCCGGCACGACAATTGTCTGCGGGGACAGCCACACCTCCAGCCACGGCGCCTACGGCGCGCTGGCCTTCGGCATCGGCGCGTCGGAGGTGGCCCATGTGCTGGCAACCCAGACCCTGTGGCAGCGCCGCCCCGCCAGCATGCGCGTGCGCCTGGACGGCACACTGCCCGCTGGCGTGGACGCGAAGGACATGATCCTAGCCATCATCGCCACCATTGGGGCCAATGGTGCTGGCGGGGCAGTGATCGAATATGCGGGCAGTGCTGTGACCCGCCTGTCGATGGCTGGCCGCCTGACCCTGTGCAACATGAGCATCGAAGCGGGCGCGCGCGCTGGCATGATTGCACCAGACGACACCACCATCGAAGCCCTCAGCCACACCCCCTTCGCACCGAAGGGAGCCGATTGGGACACAGCACTGGCCGCTTGGCGGGCCATGCCGTCAGACCCCGGCGCTGGCTTTGACCGCGAGGCCGATCTGGACGTCAGCCGCCTTGCGCCGATGGTCACCTGGGGCACCAGCCCGGAAACAGCCGTGTCGATCACCACCCGCATCCCCTCCCCCCGCACCGAGGCAGATCGCCGCGCACTGGCCTATATGGCGCTGAGCCCTGGTGAGGCGCTGGACGGTCTGCCGGTGGACCGGGTGTTCATCGGGTCCTGCACCAATGCCCGGTTGGAGGATTTGACGGCTGCCGCGGCTGTGCTGGCTGGGCGACGGGTGGCCGTGGAGACCTGGGTGGTGCCGGGCAGCCAAGCCGTGATGCGGGCGGCCGAGGCCGAGGGCGCGCTATCCATCCTCGCCGCTGCCGGGGTGGAGATCAGGGCGCCCGGCTGCTCCATGTGTGCTGGCACCAATGGCGATATCGCACTGCCAGGCCAGCGGGTGGCCGCGACAAGCAACCGCAATTTCGAAGGCCGCCAGGGCCGCGGCGTGCGTACCCATTTGATGGGGCCCGCCATGGCCGCCGCCGCAGCCGCCACCGGCCGGATCACCGATGTGCGGAGGTTCCTGTGACCCCCTTTCGTGTGGAAGCGGGCCTCGCTGCACCGCTGCTCCTAGACAACGTCGACACCGACCAATTGCTGCCTGCACGCTTCCTGCGCAAGCCACGGGGCGACGGCTATCATCCCTGGCTGTTTTATGATGCCCGCTACGACGCCGAGGGTGTGCCAAACCCCGGCTTCGTCTTGAACCAAGCGCCGTGGCAGAGTGCCCGGTTCTTGTTGAGTGGCGCCAATTTCGGCTGCGGCTCCAGCCGGGAGGGGGCAGTGTATGCCCTGGTCGATGCTGGCATTCGCGCGGTGCTGGCGCCCAGCTTTGGCGATATCTTCTTCAACAATGCCTGCAAGAACGGCTTGCTGCCGGTGCGGTTGGCGCCACCTCAGCTGAGCACCATCCTGAACCTTGGCCCGGTGCCCATCACGGTGGACCTGGAAGCTCTTGCGGTGCGCCTGCCCAGTGGCGAGACCCTGCCCTTCTCCCTCGACCCGCTGGCCCGCGCGTCGATGCTGGAGGGGCTGGACGATATCGGCCTGACCGATCGCTACGCCGACGCTATCCAGCGCTTTGACCAGACACGGCCCCGGTGGCTGGATATCCGATCCTGCCCCTAGATCATGTGGCCTATACCAGAGTCCGTGCCGACATTGACCGCTGACGACGATAACCTTGTCCAAAAGTAAAGGAGTGCCAGATGGAATTCCGGTTGAACACAACAGTGGGTGGCACTCAGAGCATATCTGCACTCGGCGCACGGTCCGTCGCACCGCTGGGGACGGGATTTGTCGCTGTCCACAACGATCTAAACTCCGCATCCAATCAGGTGCGGTTCCAGCTGTTTGACTCAACCGGGCTGCGCTCTTCGGGAGAGCGGACACTGTCCAACACTGCGGCGGTGATCGACAACGCTGGCAACGCAACAGTTGCCAGTTCCGGCACGCGTTTCATGATCGCCTGGTCAGTCACCAGCGATGCAAGCGCAGACGCTGGCGTGCGTGCCCGTATCTTTGACGCCAACGGCCAACCTGTCAGCGCGGTGCTGGAAGTACCGTCAACCACCGTTGGTGGACAAGGCCAGCCGACTGTCACCAGTGACGGTGCAGGCGGCTTCGTGGTTGGCTTCTCTGGCCCTGACACACCGGGCGTAAGCACGTTTCTTCGTCGATTTGACCAGAATGGCAACGCGATTGAATTATACACTGGGATTGGTAACAATAACCAAGTTAATCTACGTCAAAATCTGGCCACTGGCGGCCTTGACCAGACAGAAATCGCCAGTACAGGCACCGCGATCGTTGCCGCAATCCAACAATATCCATCGTCCGTTGACGACCGCGATGTCTTTATTCGGGTGCTGCCATTCGCTGGAACACCCACAAATGAAGCACTGGTCAATGCTGGATACAGCACTGGAAACCAATCTCAACCGAGCATTACCACCCTCACCAACGGCAATACTGTCATCGTTTGGACGTCGCTGGCGATCGATGGCAACGGATTTGGAGTCCGCCTAGCCGTTTTTAATGCGGCAGGGGCGCTGGTCGCTGGCGAAGCCGGGGTCAATGTCAACACGACTGGCGACCAGTGGCAGACCTCCGTCGCCTCTCTCGGCACCAATTATGTGGTGGTGTGGGCTGACCTCTCGGTTGCCGGCGGCGGCATTCGTGCCAGGCTGTTTGACGGCGCCACCAACGCGCCGATTGGTGGAGAAATCACGGTCGAATCCGGCACCGCGAGCGCACGCACAAGCCCGGATGTGATCGGTTTGGCCGATGGTGGCTTTCTGGTCACCTGGAACCAGGACGGTGATGTCATGGCGCGGCGGTTCGACGGAACCGGCGCAGCAATCGTCCAGCCAGAGATGTTCCTTCAAGCCAGCAACCAAACCATCGCAGGCAGCGCCAACAACGACGTTATCCCCATCCTGTCCGGCACCATCTCTGCGAACGACAGCATCACCGGGGCAGGCGGGATTGATACCCTTCGGCTGCTGGATGGCGGCTCGTTCAACTTGTCCAGCCTTGCCCTGGATGGCGCCAGCACCTACCGCATCGACACTACCAGCTACGGCGTCACCGGGCACACCGTGACACTGCCGGGTGCTGCCTCCACTGTGTATCTGGGAGGTGCGGGTCGGGATTCCGTTACCTCGGTCGTAGGGAATCACCAAGTGTTCTTGGGTGGCGGGATGCTCAATAGCGTGGTCACCGTGGGCACCGGCACCATGACCGCGATTGGCGAAGGCGGGTCAACAAGCTTTAGCTTTGATGCTGGCGGTGGAGCCCTGTTTGGCAACGGCACGACGACAGTGTTTGGCACGGGCGGCACAGGTGCGGTGACGATTGTCGGGTCCGGCGATGGCTCCTCCTTCACGGCCAGTTCCGTGAATGATCGCTTATGGATCGGTGGCGGCACCGTGGTGCGTGCGGGCGATGGCGATGACCTCGTGGTTGGCTCCACCGGCACGCAGACTGTGTTTGGTGGCATCGGTGCCGACACCATCTTCGCGGGCCCCGATGGGGCGGTCATTGATGGCGGCTCCGGCTCAGATTTGGTGGTGGGCAGCGGGGGCAACAGCCGGTTCGTCGTTGGCCCTGGCGACACGGTCTGGGGTGGTACCGGGGCAGAGGTGTTCGTACCCAGTGGGGGCGCTGGCACCTATGTGATCGCCAATTTCGATGCCGCGTTCGACACCCTGTGGCTGGGCGACTTCAACATCGCAAGCTTGGGCCAGTTGAACGCAGCCGCAGTGGGTGGCGGCCCCGTTCAAGCCAGCAATGGCTGGACCTGGACCCTGACCAACCCAGCCGTCACTCTCTCGGTGGTCTCAGCCCAACCGCTGACCACCAGCAACTTCGCTGGTGGGCGGATCATCATTGATGGGGCGACTGCGTCCCTTCTGGTGGGCACCCAGTCGGCCGACATGATCACCGGCGATAGTGGCAACGACACCCTCCAAGGAGTGGGGGGCAACGATACCCTGATCGGTGGCAGCGGTGCTGACTCGATGAGCGGCGGGTTGGGTGCTGACCGATTTGTGTTCCGGACCAGCGCTGAATCGGTGATCTCCAACACGCCCGATATCATCACAGACTATAGCACCGCTGGCGGCGATGAAATCCTGTTGTCACGCTGGCTGTTTGGGGCGGGCAACCACTTCAATGCCAATGCGACTGTCAATTTGGTCCTAGACTCCATCAGCACAGCAACAACTCTGGAGGAGGTGATCACTCAATCCTCTTTGACGGCTTCCAGCGCCTCCACCGTTGAGGCGCGCTTGGTTGTCAACACCGGTAGCCTCGGTGGGACTTGGCTGGTGGTCGCGGACTTTGACGGTACCACCACCACCTCACACGATCTCATCGTGCAGTTGCTGGGTGTGGGCACTGCGCCCACTGTCATCCTTGACCCGACGCTGTAGCAGCGTTGCCTAGCGGGTGGGAGCGATCGGCCCCTTGCGTTGAGCGTAGCGCACCGCCCATGCTTTTGGGCGATGCCCGACCTTTCTTCCTCTGCGCCCGCCCCCTCCCCGCCCTGGCGCCCTGCGGATCTGGCTGCCGACCTTGCGACCGAGCTTGGGCGCTACACAGCGCAAGCAGCGTCCGATCCATTCGGCAACCCGCTGCTGTCCATGGCGCTGTTGCTGACCCGCTCGCTCGATCAGGGGCGGATCGGCTTATCCGACCTGCAAGGCTTGGTGGGCCATGTGGCGGCCGAGGCGTTTGCTGGCCGGGCGGAGCGGTTGGCCGCCTACGTTGGGCCAGTGGATCGCGCTGCCAATGACGCCGACCTAGTCGCCCGGCTGGAGCAACGGCTGGAGGGTCTCAGCCTTGACCAAGCGCGCCGCCTGCTGGAGCGCACGGCCTTTGGCATCGTGTTCACTGCCCACCCTACCTTCTCGCTGCGGCGCGATCTGGCCGATGCGCTGGCTGAAGCAGCCTCTGGCGTGGCCGTCGATCCGCAGAGCCTTGCTGCTCACCCCCATCGACCACCCCCCTCCCTCACCTTGCAGGATGAATTTGAGTGGGCGATGGCCGCCATCGGCCACGGGCGTGCAGCCCTGGACCAAGCGACACGGCTGATCCTCGCCGTCGCCCAGCGCAGATGGCCCGACCAGTGGCGCACCCTGGTGCCGATCCCGGTGACCATCGCCAGCTGGGTAGGCACCGACACCGACGGGCGCACCGACATCGGCTGGTGGGATTCCTTGCGCTTGCGGTTGGAGGTGAAAGCCGCGCAGCTGGATCGGCTGATCCTAGCCGTCCAGCGCTGCATGGCCGACCACACGGCGGGTGGACTGGCGCTCAGCGGCTTGTTGGCACGCTTGCAGACGGCCGCAGCCGCGGTTTCAGTTCAGCGCACCTCAGCCCCACCGATGGGAGCGACGCCGTCGCCCGCTGCAGCGCAACGCTTTGCGGCCGCGATTGTCGATCTTCGCAGCGCTGCCCTCAGCGACACAGGCCCGCTGCTCAGTCTGATCGATCAGGCGCTGGCGGGGGCTGAGGATGATTTGGCGCTCTCGCTGCAAGTGATGCGGGCTGGACTCGTCGGCCATGGGTTGGGGCTGGCCCGCACCCATGTTCGCCTGAATGCCACGCAAATCCACAATGCCGTGCGCCGCCGCTTGGACCTGCCCGGCGACCCTGCAGACCCCAGCCATCGTCGCTCCTTCCTCGGTGCAATGGGCGATCTGATCGGCGCCTGTGAGCCGGTGCCGGTGAGCTTTGGCGATTTGGTGGTTGAGCCTGCCTCCGCCACCCGCCTGATGATGACGGTGGCGCAGTATCTGAAGCACATCGATGGCAGCGTGCCAGTCCGCTTCCTCATCGCCGAGACGGAAACCGGCTACACTCTGCTGGCGGCGCTGTGGCTGGCGCGCCGCTTCGGTATCGACGACCGGGTCGAAATTTCACCCCTGTTCGAAACGGCTGAGGGCTTGGAGCGCGGCGCCCAAATCCTGGACGAAGCGCTACGCTCGCAGCATTACCGCGACTATGTCCGCCGCCACGGCCGCATCGCGGTGCAGTTCGGCTATTCCGACAGTGGTCGGTACATCGGCCAGCTGGCAGCCACCTACTGGATTGAGCGGCTACAGCTGCGTTTGGCGGTGGTGCTGGGCCGCCATGGTTTGGGTGATATCGAGCTGGTGTTGTTCAACACCCATGGCGAGTCGATTGGCCGGGGCGGGCACCCGAACAGCCTGATGGACCGCTTGGCCTACCTGTGCCCACCAGCGACCCGCGCGGCTTTTGCCGGGGCTGCGCTGCAGGTGACGGAGGAATCCAGCTTTCAGGGTGGCGATGGCTACCTGCTGTTCGGCACGGCCGACCTTGCCTATGCCACTGTTGCCCGCGTGCTGGACCATTGCCTCGACCCCGTGGACGAAGGCGACGACCCGATCTATCGCGAGCCGGACTATGCAGCCGAGTTCTTCACCAGCATCCGCCAATCGATGCTGGCCCTGGTGGAGGACCCCGGCTACGCAGGCTTGCTGGGCGCCTTTGGTCCGTCGCTGCTGGACAAGTCGGGCAGCCGCCCCAGTGCGCGGGAGAGTGACGGGCTACTGACGCGGCAGAGCATCACCCATCCCAGTCAGCTGCGCGCGATCCCCAACAACGGCATCTTGCATCAGCTGGGGTATCTGGCGAACACGATCCACGGCCTGGGCCGCGCAGCGGAGCGCAATCCTGACTTGTTCCGCGACCTCCGCCGTACCTCGGCCCGGTTTGGCCGCGCGCTGGCGATGGTGCAGGCGGCTCGGATGTCGGGCGACCTCGACATCTTGCGCGCCTATGTCGACAGCCTTGACCCCGGCACCTGGCTCAACCGCGCAGCACGCACCACGCGGCCCGGGCGGCGGTGGGAGCTTCGACGCATCGCCGATGCTCTGGAGCGCGCCGACCGCCACCCCGCAGCGATCAAGCTGTTCCGACGTCTGCAAGCCGACGACCTTGCGCTGGCGGCCGTGCTACCAGCCCCGTCGGCACCGCCACGGCTGTTGCTGCTGCACGCGGTGCGGCTGGCCTTGGTGCAGCGCATCTGGCTGATCGCCACCCATATCCCCGACTTCTCCCCCCAGCGCGGCATCACCCCGGAGGAGTTGTTCCAGCGTCTGTTGATGCTGGATGTGCCAGCCTGTTTGGCGCTGATGCAGCAATTCTTCCCCGTGACCAGCGACCCCGCCCTCGGCCTCGACTTCCGCGAACCCGGCGCCCGCGAAGCCCGCCCCCCCACCTATGAGCGCGAGCACTGGGACATCTTCGAGCCCATCGCCCATCTGTTCGATCTGGTGCGTGCCATTTCCGGCGCGATCACCCACGAAGTGGGGGCGTTCGGGTAGCGCCAGCGCTTACACCTCGACGCCGAGCGCGCGGAGCAAGACGTCGTCAATCACGCCTGCAGGCAAGCCATTGGCAGCGCGAAAGCGGGTGATTGCGGCAAGGGTGCGGGGACCAACCTGACCGTCGGCCGCGCCAACTTCGACATAGCGCTTGGCGCGCAACGCGCGCTGCACGGCGACGACGAGGTTGGCCGCGGGCTGCTGATCGGGTGGCACGGGCGCAGCAAATACCCGGCGCACCTTGTCGAGCCAGTGGCGACGATCTGCCGCGCCAATCGCTCCACCATTGATCTTGCGCGACACCGCATCGAAGTCGCCGGTGTCACACACAGGATTGAGGTTTTTCCACTGCCAGAACGCCGCGACCACCGTGAGGGCGTGCTGCGGGTCAATCGCAAGGTCTGGGCTGGCCTCCAGCTGCAACCCAGCAATCTCGCCCACAGCTCGATAGGCATCGCGGCCAGTGAGTTGGATGTACCCGCGGCCCCGAAACCGAAAGCCATCGCCCGACGCCGGGGACCCATTGCCCATCCGCCCTGAATAAACTTGGTTTGCCAGCTTTTCAGGGTTCCGCGCGAATGGTGCGGCCTCGGCAGGCGAGGAGAAGCGCTTGGGCCATGTCTTCACAATCCCCTCAGCGCTGTAGCTCAACCCCTCCTCCAACAAGGTGAGGCCAGCGGTCTCGTGGCCGATCTGGGCCAGCAGGAAGTGCACGCGGATGTCTCGGGCGAGCAGGTCAAAGCGACCCAGCACATCTGTCGCCTGCCCCGCCACCGCGCTGAGGTGAGCGTCCGATGCTCGCGGGTAGAGCTGAGTCAGAAGCGTCATATTTATCATAGCTCGACACCCCTAGGATCAGAAGATACAGCACAGTATGGCTGCTAGTTTTATTTTTGATTCTGCTCATCTTGTCAATATCCCTATTCATTCTTTGCTTTTTTAACTACGCATAGTAACTGTATGCGCAAATGCAGAATTTTTGAGAGAAGAAAAGGAAAAATGCTACCCTTAATCCGCCTCGGGCACACGGCGATGCAGTGTCAGGGGTCTACCTACGGACTGTGATCGGCACGATCCTGAGCCGTCGGCAGCGGGGCTGCCTCGAGCGCCGTGAGCACGGCGTCGAGTGCCGAGCGCGTTGCGGGGTCGAGGGAAGCCAGCACGTCGGCCTCGACCGCGCGGGCCAGCGGAACCACCTCGGCGTAGATCGCAGCACCCGCACGGGTGAAGGCGAGACGCTTGCGGCGCCGGTCAGTGGCGTCCTCGCTCTGGGCCAAGCGGCCATGCTCGACAAGACGGGCAATCGCCCGGCTCACCCGTACCTTGTCCATGGCAGTGCGCTGCCCAACCTCGGTCGCTGTGACTGGGCCAAATCGACCGATGATCGCCAGCACCCGCCATTCCGGGATCGTGAGGTCAAAGCGCTCTTGATACAGCCGCGCGATCGCACCGGAGATGCGCTCCGACAAGACCGACAGCCGATAGGGCAAAAACCGCTCCAGATCGAGCGATGGAGCGCACGACTCCGGCAGGTGTGGATCAGGGCTTGCGATTGGTTTCATTTGTAACTATTCTCGCCGTCAATCGGGGCGGCGTCAAGGCCGCCCATACCGCTCCCAAAAGGGGCATACCGGGGGATTGCCAATGGACACGCTTGCCCACGACGCGATGGACGCCATCAATCCGATGGGGACCGACGGTTTTGAATTCGTTGAGTACACCGCGCCGAATCCTGAGGATTTGACGCGGCTGTTCACGTCCCTCGGGTTTCGGCCAGTGGCACGGCATCGCTCGAAGAAGGTGACGCTGTGGCGCCAGGGTGATGTCAACTTCATCGTCAATGCCGAGCCGGACAGCTTCGCCCAAGCCTTCGCCCGGGTGCATGGCCCCAGCGCCTGCGCCATGGCCTTCCGGGTGAAGGATGCTGCACGCGCGTTCGAGCGCGCCGTGGCCCTCGGCGCCAAGCCAGTGGCGACGCGGGTTGGCCCGATGGAGTTGAACATTCCGGCCATCGAAGGCATCGGCGGCAGCATCATCTATCTGGTTGACCGCTACGGCGAGCGGACGATCTATGACGTCGATTTCGTGCCAGTGGACGGCGAACCGGCAACACCAGCTGGTGTTGGCTTCACCAGCATCGACCACTTGACCCACAATGTTCACCGCGGTCGCATGGACGTATGGGCCAACTTCTACCAGAAGCTGTTTAACTTCCGGGAAATCCGGTACTTCGACATCGAAGGCAAGTTGACTGGCCTGAAGTCCCGCGCGATGACCAGCCCCTGTGGCAAGATCCGCATTCCAATCAACGAGTCGGTCGACGACAAGTCCCAGATCGAAGAGTATCTCAACGCCTACAATGGCGAGGGGATCCAGCACATCGCGCTGTCCACCGAGAACATCTACCAAACCGTGGACCAGTTGGCTGCTTCGGGCTGCACCTTCATGGCTCCGCCGCCAGACACGTACTATGACCTTGTCGACCAGCGTCTGCCTGGCCATGGCGAGCCGATTGGTGAATTGAAGGCCCGCGCGATCCTGATCGATGGCGCCCCCGGTGGCGGTGACGGCAAGCCCGGCCTGCTGCTGCAAATCTTCACCCAGACCGTGATCGGTCCGATCTTTTTCGAAGTGATCCAGCGCAAGGGCGACGATGGCTTTGGCGAGGGCAACTTCAAAGCCCTGTTTGAAAGCATCGAGGAAGACCAGATCCGCCGCGGCGTGCTGAAGGGCTGAGGCGATGCGCACCTGGATTCCGCTGCCGCGGCTGGAGGGTGACACCTCCCGCCAGGCCCATTGCGACCTGCCTGAGGGCACCTTCGAGCGCGAGTGTGGCCGCGAGGGGTTCTTTGGTCCGGCCACCCACATCTACCACCAGAACCCGCCCACAGGCTGGATCGATTGGGAGGGGCCGCTGCGCCCACGCGCATTCGATCTGACCCGGCGGGAGGCAACGCGCCGCTCGCCGTTCGATGCGGATTTGCTGATGCACAATGCGCACTGCCGTGTGCGCTGGTGGCGCCTTGCCGAACCGATGGTCGATCTGGCCCGCAACGCCGATGGCGATGAGTTGCTGTTTGTCCACGCCGGGGCTGGCGACCTGTTCTCAGACTACGGTCGCCTCGCCATCGGCGAGGGCGACTATGTGGTGCTGCCGCGCGGCACCCAGTGGCGCCTTGCCCCAACGGCTGAGATGACCCTGCTGCTGGTGGAGGCAACCAACGATGCCTACAAACTGCCAGACCGCGGCATGCTGGGCCCCCATGCCGTGTTCGATCCGGCGGTGCTGCGCACACCCGTGATCGATGCCGCGTTTCGCGCCCAGCAGGGCGACCACCGCACCCGTGTGGTGATCAAACGGCGCGAGCAACTGTCCACAGTGACCTTCCCGTTCAATCCCCTGGATGCCACGGGCTGGCACGGCAATCTGTCCGTGGTGGCGCTGAACTGGCGGGACATTCGCCCGCTGATGAGCCACCGCTACCACCTCCCCCCCTCGGCACACACCACCTTTGTCGCCAGTCGGTTTGTCGTCTGCACCTTCGCGCCACGACCGATTGAAAGCGATCCGGGGGCGCTCAAAGTGCCGTTCTTCCACAGCAATGAAGACTATGACGAGGTGCTGTTCTATCACCGCGGTAGCTTCTTTAGCCGGGACAACATCCATCCCGGCATGATGACGCTGCACCCCGCAGGCTTCGCCCATGGCCCGCATCCCAAAGCACTGGCCACGGGTCTTGCCCACGCCCGCACCGAAACCGACGAGGTGGCCGTGATGATCGACACCCGCGACGCGCTGGACCTCGCACCCGCCGCCACAGCTGTGGAGTGGGACGGCTATGTCCGGTCCTGGCAGGTACCAATCCCAGCCTGAGTCGAGCTGCCACTAAACCATCACGTCACCACCATTGGGCGACAGGCACGCGCCGACGAAATAGCGCCCATCGTCGCTGGCGAGCAGCACGGCGGTGGGTGCAATGTCCTCGGGCGTCGCAAGCCGACCGATCGGCAATGCGCGCGCTTTGGCCGCGAGCCACTCCTCCGGTCGCTTGCGCAGCAGATCGGTGTCGGTCGCTCCCGGTGCGATGGAGTTGACCAGCACGCCGTGCGGTGCCGCCTCCAGGGCCAGCGCGCGGGTGAAGCCCAGAATGGCAGCCTTGGCCGCGACGTAGTGCGTGATGTTGACGGCCCCCTTGAACACCAATTGGCTGGTGATGGTGATGATCCGGCCGGCGCCGCGCTCCTTCATTCCCGGATAGACCGCTTGCGCCAAAAAAAATGTGCCGCGCAGGTGGACATTGATTACGCGGTCAAAGGCCTCCTCGGTGAGGTGTTCGAACGGCGCATGACTGCTGCTGCCAGCATTGGCGACGAGAATGTCCACAGGTCCCAGCGCGCTGTTCGCCGCGGCGGCAAAGGCACGACAGGCGTCGGACGAGGCGACATCAACCTCCATGGCGTAGGCGCGACGACCCAACGCCTCAACAGCGGCCACGGTCGCAGCAGCGCCCTCGGGATCACCCAAGTGACAAAATGCAACATCGGCCCCCTCGGTCGCGAAGGCCCGGACAATCGCGCCGCCAATCCCTTTGGAGCCGCCGGATACCACGGCAACCTTGCCCGTCAGTTTTCCCATCTCAGCCCCTCCCCTACACCATCACGTCGCCGCCATTGGGGGACAGGCACGCACCGACGAAGTAGCGTCCATCCTCGCTGGCGAGCAGCACGGCTGTGGGGGCAATCTCCTCCGGGCTGGCGAAGCGACCGATCGGCAGTTCCTGTACCTTGGCCGCCCGCCACTCATCGGACAGCGCGCGCAACAGGTCGGTATCGGTCGCGCCGGGGGCGATGGTGTTGACCAGCACGCCATAGGGTGCCCCTTCCAGAGCCAGCGCACGGGTGAACCCCAGAATCGCCCCTTTGGCCGCCACATAATGGGTGAGATTGACGGCGCCTTTGAACACCAGCTGGCTGGAGATGGTGATGATCCGGCCCGAGCGCCGCGCCTTCATCCCCTCATACACCGCCTGGGCCAGGAAGAACGTGCCGCGCAAGTGGACATCGATCATCCGGTCGAAGGAGGCTTCGCTGACCCGCTCAAAGGGTGCGTTGGCGTTGATGCCAGCATTGGTGACAAGGATATCAACGGGGCCTAGGGATTTCTCAGCGGCCGTTGCGAAGGCGCGGCAGGCCTGGCTGGACGCGACATCCACCTCCATCGCCAGCGCGCGGCGCCCCAGAGCCTCAACGGCAGCGACGGTGGCGCGCGCCCCCTCGGCGTCACCCCAGTGACAAAAGGCAACGTCGGCCCCCTCGGCTGCGAAGGCGCGCACGATGGCTCCCCCGATCCCCTTGGAGCCACCAGACACCAGTGCGACCTTGCCGGCTAACTTGCCCATCCCGTTCCTCCTCGCCCTTTGCGCCACCGGTGGGGATACTTCCGCCACTGCCCGCGTAGTGTGAAGCAGGAGGTCGCAATGTCCATGCCGAAGCCGTCCCGTCGCGCGCTGCTGGCCGGTGCTGCCCTGGCTGCCACACCCCTTCGGTCGTCACCCAGCCGTGCTGCGACGGGGATGGCGCAAGCCCTGGCCTACACCGATGAGCGGCGCGGCGTATCGCTGCTGGTGCTGCACCAGGGCCGCAGATTGGTGGAGCACTATGCCAATGGCGGCAACGCCACGGCGGCGTGGGAACTGGCCAGTGGCACCAAGAGTTTCTGCGGACTGATCGCCGCCGCAGCCGTGGCCGATGGCTTGCTGACACTGGACCAACCCGTCGCCGAGAGTCTGACAGAGTGGCGCAGCGACCAAGCTCTGCGTGCGATCACGCCGCAGCACCTGTTGACCTTGACCGCTGGGTTCCACTCCCCCATTGGGCGGGCACCCAGCTATGCCGATGCGATCAAGGCGCGGCCAGTCGATCCACCGGGTCAGCGCTTTCGCTATGGTCCGCTGTGCTTCCAGATTTTTGGCGAAGTGATGCGACGGCGTCTGGCAGGCAGCCGTGATAGCGACCCGCTGGCCTATTTGCAGCGCCGCATCCTGATGCCTGCCGGGGTTGAGGTTGCAGGCTGGCGCCGCGGGGCAGACGGCATGCCCTTGTTGCCCCAGGGCGCACGCCTGACTGCCCGGGCCTGGGGGCAGTTTGGAACAGCGATGATGGCCATGCTGGCCGGGGCGCCTGGCTCCCTTGACCCTGCCGCAGTGCGCGCACTGACTCAGCCAACCAGCGCCAACCCTGGCTATGGGCTGAGCTGGTGGCTGTTCCGCCGCGGCTTGGTGCCACCCGGCCCCGGCGTCGGCTTTGGCCGCACCTTCCCTCCCGCGGTGGAGCAGGAAGACTGCGTGGTGGCGGCTGGCGCAGGCAATCAGCGGCTCTATCTGCTGCGCAAGCGCGGGCTGGTGGTGGTGCGCCAAGCCGAGGGGCTGGGCCTGGTGGTCGACCAAACCCCGCGTTGGGACGATGCGACCTTCCTCTCCCTCCTGCTCAACGCGCTGTAAGCAACACCACTGCCGCACGGTTGATTGGCTAAGTCTGCTACGCATCCCCCTAGCGTCGTGAGGGGGTTCCGCCCGGCGGCGGAGTATGGCATCACTCCCGGCCCACCCCCCTATCGTATTGGGAAGGACCGATACAATGGCTGACGACGCTCTCCACCGCATGCGCCACTCCTGTGCCCACGTCATGGCGGCGGCGGTGCAGACCCTTTTCCCCGGCACCAAGTTTGGTGTTGGCCCAGCCATCTCCAATGGCTTTTTCTACGATGTGCTGACGCCCGAGCCACTGACCGAAGCCGATCTTGGCCGCATCGAAGACGAGATGCGCCGAATCGTGAAGAAGCGGTTGAAGCTGGAGCGGCGCGAGGTTGACGTCGACGAGGCACTGGAGTTGATGCGCGCTGGCAAGCAAGACTTTAAGGTCGAGCTGCTGGACCTCTTAAAGAGCAAAGGCTCCACGGCTGTCGCTGCCGAGACCGGCGACGAGGATGCCGTAGCCGATGGAGTCGACACCGTCTCGTTCTACACCATCGCAGGCTTTACCGATCTATGCCGTGGCCCGCACGTGGACCACACCGGCCAGGTTGGCGCATTCAAGCTGCGCTCGATTGCTGGCGCCTATTGGCGCGGCGACCAGCGCAACCCGCAGATGCAGCGCCTCTATGGCCTGTGCTTCGCCACCGATGAGGACCTGAAGCAGGAAATCTGGCGCCAGGAAGAAGCTGCAAAGCGCGATCACCGCAAGCTCGGGCGGGAAATGGACCTGTTCCACTTCCAAGAAGAAGCACCCGGTGCGGTGTTCTGGCACGCCAAGGGCTGGACGCTGTTCCAGACTCTGATCGGCTATATGCGCACCCGCTTCAAGCGCGCGCGCTACCAGGAAGTTGACGCGCCGCAACTGATGGACCGCGCGCTGTGGGAAGCCTCTGGTCACTGGGCGAACTACAAAAAGAACATGTTCACGACCGAGATCGTGGATGAAGAGCGGACCTTTGCCCTGAAGCCGATGAACTGCCCCGGCCACTGCCAAATCTTCAAGCAGGGCATCAAGAGCTATCGTGATCTGCCAGTGCGCATCGCGGAGTTTGGACGGGTTCACCGCTTTGAGGCGTCTGGCGCGCTGCACGGTCTGTTGCGCGTGCGTGCCTTCACCCAGGATGACAGCCACATCTTCATCACTGAGGCACAATTGGCCGAGGTGGCGAAGCAGATCTGCGAGTTCATCTTGTCGATCTATCGCGACTTCGGCTTCACCGACATCGCCATCAAGCTGTCCGACCGCCCGGCCGAGCGCATCGGCACCGACGAGGCGTGGGACTATGCCGAAAACTCGCTGAAGGCAGCACTTGATGCCGCGGGTCTGCCCTGGACGCTGAACCCAGGCGAAGGGGCGTTCTACGGCCCGAAGCTGGAATTCGTGCTGCGCGATGCCTTGGGTCGCGACTGGCAGTGCGGCACCTTGCAAGTGGACCCCAACCTGCCGAGCCGCCTTGGCGTCTCCTATGTTGGGCAGGATGGCACCAAGCAAATCCCGATCATGCTGCACCAAGCGAATTTCGGCTCGCTGGAACGCTTCACCGGCATCTTGATTGAGCATTACGCAGGCGCCTTCCCCACTTGGCTGGCACCCTTGCAAGTGATGGTGGTGCCGATTGCGGATCGGCACCTTGACTATGCCTATGACGTCGCCGATCGCCTGGCCGCGGCTGACATCCGCGTTGAAGTCGATGCCTCGGCGGAGCGGATGCAAAAGAAAATCCGCAATGCCCAGATGCAAAAGGTCCCCTACATGCTGGTGGTCGGCGACAAGGAAGCCGAGCAAGGCATGGCAGCGGTCCGCCTGCGCTCTGGCAAGGACTTAGGTGCGATTGTGATCGACGACGTGATCGAGCGGATCACCCAAGAAGTGCGCACCCGCCAAGACATCGTGGTGGCCGAGCCAGCGGACGCAACTGCCGAGGCTGCTGCCTAGTGGTCTGATCGAACCGCTTGGTTCCCAGCGTTTTGTGACCGGGACCACAAGACCAATGCCGAGTGGATCAAACCGGACGAGTCCAACCGTCTGGTTTGATCCACCGGGCAGCCCCCCGACCATCCTAGATGCGGGATTGTGCCAAGCCACAGTCCCCATCGCTCTCGCCTCAGGGAGGACCTGTGGACGATGGTCTGGGTTGGAAAAGACACTATACCGTCGCGCGACAGGCTGAGTTACCCAAGAGAATGCCGACTGGACACCAGACCGCATTCAAATGCATCAGTCTTGGCTCGCGACCCAAGCCGCCGCACTTTGGCAAATCCCGCAGTTGAACCCTGAGGGTCTTGCATCGATACCTCCACCCCCTCGATCTCCGCGCACCGACGAAGATTAGGCCGCTTTG
Source organism: Alphaproteobacteria bacterium (assembly GCA_004292755.1). Classification (GTDB taxonomy): domain Bacteria; phylum Pseudomonadota; class Alphaproteobacteria; order Elsterales; family Elsteraceae; genus RDXE01. The sequence continues at coordinate 21,560 of RDXE01000044.1, read as the reverse complement.
ACGGCGGTCAAAAAGCGATCCACGGCTTGCTTCAGCGTGTCGGTCTGCTGACCAAGCCCAGTTGCCGCAATTGTCAGATCGCTGGCGGCATCTCCGATGCGCTCGGCATCTTGTCCGACGCGATCTGCAACGCCGCCCAATTGAGCTGAGACGGAGGCAGCATCTTGTGCGCTGGTGGCAATGGCTTGGGTGGAGGACTGTTGTTCACCCACAGCATTGGCAACCGTGGACACCAACCCGGAGATGCGATCCGTCCGTTCGCGCACCCGCGCCATGGCCGCAACGGCGTCTTTGGTGGAGGTTTGGATATCCTCGATGCGGCGGCGAATGTCCTCGGTGGCAGCGCCGGTTTGTGTGGCAAGGCGCTTTACCTCCTCCGCCACGACGGCGAAGCCGCGTCCGGCATCGCCAGCCCGTGCCGCCTCAATCGTCGCGTTCAGAGCCAGAAGATTGGTCTGCTCGGCGATCTCGGAGATCAACGCCACCACATCATCAATCGCGCGGGCATGGGCCACCAGGGCCGTGATGCATCCACTGGCACCAACGGCCTCATCGGCGGCATTGTCGGTAGCAGTTGCTGCAACGGTCATTTGACGCGCAATCTCCCGCACTGATGTTGCCAACTGTTCCACTGCGACAGCCATCGACTGCACACTGGTTTCCGTTGTTTCGCAGGCATTGCGCATCTCCCCCACTGCCCGCTTGCCGGTCTCAGAGCGGCTGGCAAGGTCCCGCGCCTCCTCGGTCAGCGCGTCGGAGGTGGCGCTGAAGCCCTCCAACAGGATGGCGATCTCAGCGTTGAACGCCGTAATCGCGGCGTCGACCTGTGTGGCCCGGCGCAGAACGGCTTCGCGCTCGGCTTTCGCTGCTGCCTCCAGACGGGCGCGATCACCCAAGGCTTCGGCAAAGAAGCGGACAGCATTGGTCATCCGGCCCAGTTCGTCCGTCGTCGTCGAGGTGGGCACGGCCACCGTGGTACTTCCCGCCGCCAGTTCACCCATCACCGTCGTCAACTGCTCAATCGGACCGGCCACACCTCTGCGCAAGAACAACATGAGATACAGTGAGACACCGATAACAATCACCATCGTCAGGCCATAGACGGCAAGGTTACGCTGCTCCTCACGGACGATGGCATACTCGGTTGCCTGCTCCACGGCAGTTGCGCGCACCCCCAGCTCGGCGACTTGATCCAAAAACGCCTCGGTCTGCTGAAACACCGCTTCGAAGGTCATCGGCGGCACCGCGTTGCGTAAGCCCGCTGCGACCGATTGCTGGCGGATCGGCACATACTGAGCGGCCATCGCGTCCATCATCGCACGGGTCTCGCTGGCCAATTCTGGCGGCATGGTCGGCAGTTTGATCAAGCCACGCAGCCTGTCGAGAGAGCGCTCGGCACGCCCGGCGTTGAGCTCCACTGCCTCGCGTCGTTCGGCCGATAGCGGCTCCCCACGGGCGGCTGCAATCACCAGCCACGTCCGCTCCCGCCCAACAAACTCGCGCACTTCCCAGATCAATCGCTGCGCTTGTTGCACCACTGCAATCTCAGCAGGCATCAAGGCGCCTCGATCGCCGATGCCAAGCAGGTCTGAGAAGGTGGTGGCAGCTGACTCCAACTGTGTGATTGCGTTCGGCACCAGAACTGGCCAGCCGGTCACGATGCTGGGGTCGCGCGCTGCCAGAGGCACAGCCATGGCCGTATCCGCGGCGCGGCGAAAGGCAGCCACGGTGGCGTCAAACTTCCCGATTTCTGCCAACAAATCGGCGGCTGGTTGGCCGAAGCGATCAATCTCCGCCTGTCGCGCCTTGGTCAGCTCTTGCGTGACAGCTGCGCGCTGCGCGTCAATCGCGCGGCGCAAGTCCGCTGTTACCGGGTGATCCAGCGAGAGCGCAACTTGAGTCAGGCTGCGCTCCGACGACATCTCAATTAAGGCACGCCGCAGCGGTGCAGTGACATCAGTACCAACCTCAACTCGATGCACTTCCTGCAGCATCTCTACGCTGCGTTTTACTCCAAGCGCTGCCAGGACCAGCGTGAACAACACCAACACCCCGGCAAATAAAGTGGCTTTGCCCTTCAGGGTCACGGCAGCACTCCTGGGTCGAATGAAACACGCGACGAGGACATGATGACGGATCAGACACAATTCAAGCACACAGAACGCAATTTCAGACACCCTAGGACGCGAAAGTCGTGAAGCCGAACGAAAGGCGTTTCGTTTGCCTGTCACACCCCTATAGTCTCAAGGGTTTTTTCCTGACCCGCTGATTGGTCTGGCGTGTCCGGGCTGATCTCGAGTCTGACCAGCTGGAACCCTCTTTTCACATCGTCGGTCCTTAGCGAGGATTGCTGTGATGCAGTCACGGTTGAGGGAGGCCGAAGATGGCACGGCGCGCGATCCTGACACTCGTTACAGCCCTGTCCACCCTGGTGGGGAGTGCGCTGGCCCAGACCTGGCAGCCCCTACAGGGGCCGCAAACCCATCGCACCATCACAGGCGCGAGCTTCCAAGCCTTTGCACCAGACGGGGAGCGGTTGGGCACAGGGTACTTCCACCCCGATGGGCGCCTGTTCCTAGCCCGGCCCGATGGCAGCCAGTTCCGCGGACGCTGGCGGACGGTCCAACACGGCTACTGTGCCCTCTGGCAGCAGCGCTTGCAGGCGGGGCGGGTGGAGCGGATCGGCGATCCCGAGGCATGCTACTATTTGGGCGATGACCGGCGTGGATCCTTCGCCGCCTACGACATGCAGAGCCAACAACTGATCACGATCTTGCGGCAACGACGCGAGGGGCTTGGCCCCGACCTGGCCCGCGCCTTCGGCTTGGCCGAAGCCGCCGCCCCCTCTGCGCGGCTGCCGCCACCCGCCGCTGCGCGGCCCGAGAGTGCCCAGCGTCCTGACAATCCGGACGATCCCGCGAGTCAACTGATCGACCCCGACCCGGACTGGCTGATGACCAACCGGCTGGAGCCGCTGAACGCCGATGCGGATGCCTGCACCATCTACCGAAATGTCGGTCAAGGCGGCGGGCGCCGCGGTGTATTCGCACTCGCCTACATCGCCAGCCTGCCAGAGCCCAGGGCGCGCGTGCAGATTCAGGTGGTCGCGGTCAATTTTGACTGGGACACGGTGCGCGAACCAGTGCTGCGCATTGATGGCCGCGTGGTCGCCCGCGGAGACGAGGTCTACGGCACCCGGATGGAGTTTCTGTTCGACAGCCGCGCCAGCCTGATCGAGGCTTTGCGTCGTGGCCGTCGGGCCGAAGTGGTCGCGGGCGGCCAAACCATTCTGACCATCGGCCTCGACCAGTTTTCCTGGATCACCGAGAAAGCAGCCGGGTTCTGCGGCTTCCTGAGTGATCAGCGACGCTGATCGCAGGTGCAGAGTCACCGGCGGCTGCACCTGCGGGCACCAAGACCCTAAGGCCTCCTGACTGTCAGATGCCCGCCAACGTGATCATCCCGGTCAGGAAGTCAGCCGCGAAGGCGTCCTCAGCGCACCGGCGGGAATGCGCCATGCGACGGCGGAGTGCGACGCGGTCAAAACCCCGGTGCACTGTCGCCGCCAAACGGACTGGCACGGGATGCCCCGGACCGCGCGGCAGCGACGCTCCGACCCGCCCGCTGTGAATAGCCTCTCACAAGCTTGATGTGGATTTGGCACGGCTCATGCTCAATCGCTGTGCACGTCGATGGTGGACAGGGGCTGAGCATGCAGACATTGGGCAGGACACAGGCCAATCGCTGGCGGGTGAGTGCCACCAGCGCTGATTTGGTACGCACTCCCCTGCCGCCGGTCCCAGTCACCGTGGTGGCAGAGCCGAAGACCATAACGCTGGACCTCGCCCGGACCGCTATGGTCGTGGTGGATATGCAGAATGACTTCTGTCACCCCGATGGCTGGCTGGCGTCCATTGGTGTCGATGTGACGCCCGCGCGGGCACCCATCGGCCCATTGCAACGGCTACTGCCTAAATTGCGGGCAGCCAGCGTCCCGATTGTCTGGGTCAATTGGGGCAATCGCCCGGATCAGCTGAATCTGTCGCCCTGTCTGCTGCATGTCTATAACCCGACCGGTACCGGCACAGGCCTCGGCGATCCATTGCCCAACGGCGCGCATGTGCTGGAGAAGGACAGTTGGGCGGCTGCCATCGTGGACGAGTTGGCGCCCGAGCCTAGCGATATCCAAGTCGACAAGATGCGCATGAGCGGCTTCTGGGACACCCCGCTGGACAGCATTCTGCGCCAGCTTGGAGTGACTACCCTGTTGTTCGCTGGTGTCAATTCAGACCAGTGCGTGTTGGCCACCCTGATGGATGCCAACTTCCTCGGCTATGACACCATTCTAGTCGATGACTGCGCCGCCACCACCTCGCCACCCTATTGTGCCGAGGCCACCCGTTACAATGTGCGCACCTGCTTTGGATTTGTGCTGCACTCCCCCAGCCTGTTGGAGTCTTTACCATGAGTGTTGAGGCACTGGATCGTCCGCTGGTCACGGTCAAACGCGCGAACGACTTGGTTGGCTATCGCATCTCCCCGACCGACACCAACTACATGATCCCGCTGTTCGACCCCGTGGGGGATGGAGCGGCGGTGAACTTCACCGCGATTGTGGAAGTGTTTCAGGTGGGTGGGCGCACACCACCCAACAGTCACGCCATTGCGCACGAGATGTTTTTCGTCATGCGTGGCCGCGGTATTGCCCACGCAGCAGGGCGTTCGATCCCGTTGTCAGCGGGAGATGCTATTCTGCTTGATCCCGGTGGAGAGCATGTCATTGAAAACACGGGCACCGGCAAACTGTACACGCTAACCGTGATGGTCCCGAATGAGGAGTTCGCGGAGTTGATCCATGCGGGTCAGCGCGTGCTGCTGGATGATGAGGATCGCGCCCTGCTTGCCGACTTGCCGATGACCCGATGACCCTGCTGCCCGTCGCTGAGCCAGAGGTCTGGTCGCTGACGCTACCCGACGGCGTTCGACTGGACGCGGACATCTGGCGTCCCATTGGGCCGGGTCGCTATCCCGTGCTGCTGATGCGCCAGCCTTATGGTCGGCGCATCGCATCCACAGTGGTCTATGCCCATCCCGCGTGGTACGCGGCGCGTGGATACATTGTGGTGATCCAGGATGTGCGCGGCACCGGCAGCTCCACGGGGCGCTTCCAGCTGTTCGCCGCGGAGGAGGCCGATGGCGCTGCCACTCTGGCCGCTGTGGCCAATGTCCGGGGGTCGACGGGTCAGGTCGGCATGTATGGCTTCAGCTATCAGGGCAACACGCAGCTGCTGGCGCTGGCGGGCGGTGGACCGCTGGCGGCTGCAGCCCCCTGCATGGTCGGCTGGAGCCTGCGGGATGATTGGGCCTATTCCGCCAGTCAGGCAGATGGCGGCGTGCCCTGCCTGGCCGCCAATGTCGGCTGGTCGATCCAGATGGCGGCAATTGCCGCGCGCCACAGCCACGAGGACCGGCTGGCGGAGCGGCTGACCCTCGCCTCGCGCGCCCTGCCGCTGACTGAGGCCAACCCTCTGCTCCCCGCCAGTCTGGAGGAGGCCCGTCACCTCACCCACCACCACGCCTGGCTGGATGACGACCCACGATACTGGGCCGCGATCGCGCCAGCAGCCCGCCTGCCCGCCCCCGTCACGGTGCCGATGCTGCACATCGGCGGCTGGCAGGACCAGATGTTGCTGGGCACACTGGCCTGCCATGCTGCCCAGTCCGGCAGCAAGGCACCGCAGCCGCTGGTGATCGGCCCCTGGACTCACCTGCCCTGGGGCCAGCGGGTGGGCGCGGTGGATTTCGGCCCCGCCGCAGCCAGTGCGATTGACCCCCTTCAGCTGCAATTCTTCAATGCGGCCTTGAAGGGAGACGGCGCGCCGCTGCCCGCAACACAGGTGTTTGACCTGGGCCTGCGCTCCTGGCGCACGCTGTCGGCTTGGCCCCCAACCACCCAGACCCTGTCCTTGTTCCCAACCTCCGATGGACGGGCTGCAGCCTCGGTGCAGGCTGGGCGCCTCGCGCGCGATCCAGGCGCCGGGCAGGACTGGATGGTGCACGACCCCTGGCGCCCCGTCCCAGCCCTCGGCGGTCCTGTTGCTCTGCCGGGCGGCGTCCAGGATCGCGCAGCCCTGGATGATCGCGCCGATGTGCTGACCTACACCTACGCTGCAGACGATCTGGCCGGGCTGTGCCTTGCTGGTGCACCCGCGCTGTGTTTGAACCTTGCGGCCGATCAGCCCAGCTTTGACGTTTCAGCGGTGCTGAGCCGGGTCACCCCGGATGGGCGCGCTTGGACGCTGACGGAAGGCTATCGGCGCTGCTGGTCCGGCACAGGCCCCGTCACAGTACGGCTGCGCCCGACCCTCGCCACTCTCCAACCGGGGGAGCGTTTGCGTCTGTCTCTGGCAGCCGCTGCGTTTCCGGCCTATCCCGTCAATGACGGCACCGGCGCAAATGCGACAGCCACTTCGGCACGGGTGATTACCCTCAGCCTGTCACATGAGACCTCCCGCTTGGACCTGCCAATCCTCGAAGGTCAGGCGTGAGCATTCTGCACCTGACAGCCCACCCGTTGGCGGACAGTTTCCACGCGGCACTGGCGGCGCGGATTGCAGACAGTGTTGCTGCGACCGGCCACGTCTATGACCGCTGCGACTTGTATCAAGAGGGGTTCGATCCGATTCTAAGTGCCGAAGAGCGCTTGGGCTATCACGCCAGTCCCGCCAATCAGCAGCCCGTCGCCGATGCTGTGCAGCGGTTGATGGCGGCACGGGTGCTGATCGTGCAGTTTCCGGTGTGGATATTCGGACCACCGGCCATTCTGAAAGGCTGGTTTGATCGGGTGTTTCTGCCAGGTGTGGCATTCCGGCTGGAGGATGGCCGCCCGCGGCCCGGCCTTGGCCACATCCGCGCCGTGATTGGACTTGCGACCTATGGCACCACGCGTCCCTTTGCGTGGTGGATGGGTGACCCACCACGGCATCTTGTGCGGCGATACCTCGCATGGTGCTGTGGCGGGGCGGACACGCGCTTTCTGCCGCTCTATGGCATGAACACCGCGAGTGCGTCGCGTCGTGCGCACTACTTAGACTCCGCCTGTCGGACTGTCTGTCGGATGATTGGCTGATGCGAATCCTATTGGTCCACGCCCACCCCAACCCGTTGAGCTTCAACCACGCCATTGTCGAGCGGGCTGTCATCGCGTTGGAGGCGGCGGGGCACAGCGTGGATCGCCTGGACCTTTATGCCGAGGGTTTCAACCCAGTGATGAGCCGGGAGGAGCGTGCAAGCTACCACACGGCGGGCACCAATCTGGAGCCGCCCTTTGTGCGCGACCATCTGGCCCGCCTGAAGGCAGCCGAAGGCCTGCTGCTGGTGTTCCCAACCTGGTGGTACGACATGCCGGCGATCCTAAAAGGCTGGCTGGATCGGGTGTGGGTGCCCCATGAAACCTTCACCCTGCCGACCAGCCCCAGCGAGCCGATCCGCGGCCTGATGACCAATCTGCGCTGGATCGGCGGTATCACCACCACCGGCGCGCCTTGGTGGTGGACCAAGATCGTCGGCGAGCCCGCCCGTCGCGTGATCTGCCGCGGCATCCGCGCCATCTGCGCCCGTCGCTGCCGCACGGCCTGGCTGTCCCTGCACAGCATGGACAAACAATCCGACGCAGCCCGCACCAACTTCCTCACCCGCGTTGCTGAGATGATGGCGATGGTGCGGTAGTATCGGCGGAGGACCGGTAGTCGCGAAAGGCGGCCAGCACCCGCGCCATCTCTGCCCCGTCCAGCAGCGGTGGCGGGCCAAGCTGGCAGGCGGCGAGGTATTGCAGGGCGAGGGCCTCCACCTCCACGGCCAAAGCCAGCGCTGCCTCCAGGGTTGGACCCAGAGCCACCTGACCATGGTGGGCCAACAGGCAGGCCATGCGGTCGGTCAGCGCGGCCAGGGCAGCCTCGGACAGCGCGGCAGTGCCGAAAGTGGCATAGGGCGCGCACCGTATGTCCGCCCCCCCAGCGACGGCGACCATATAGTGGAACGCCGGAATGCCGCGGTGATGGCATGCCAGGGCAGTCGCTGCCGTTGAGTGGGTGTGGACCACAGCCCCAACCTCGGGCCGCGCAGCGAGAACATCGCGATGGATGCGCCATTCGCTCGACGGTTTCAGCGGCCCCTGCCATGTCCCGTCGGCGCGCAGCAGGACAATGTCCTGCGGCTCCATCAGCCGATACGGCACAGCTGACGGGGTGATCAGCAGCCCCTCTGGCACACGAACCGACAGATTGCCGGAGGTACCGTGCGACAACCCCCGCTCCGCGAACGACCGGCAGGCCGCCACCATCTGGCGCCGCAGGCCATCGTGCTGCATCAGTCGCCAGCCCTCTCCGTCGCCATCTCTGGATAGAGCCGGGCGAGGTCGCGACGGTCAGCAACCGCGATGCCCCGCTCGGTCACGAGGCCTGTCACCAACCGCGCTGGCGTGACATCGAAGGCGGGATTGAGCGCCATTGTCCCCGTTGGCGCGATGCGCACACGGGCCGTGCTGCCGTCGGCCAGCACCCCTTCAACCCCCAGCACTTCGCTATCGGCGCGCACTTCGATCGGGATGTCCTGACCATTGGCAAGGGACCAGTCAATCGACGGGCCGGGCACACAGACATAGAACGGCACCCCATTGTCGCGCGCCGCCAAAGCCGTCGGGTAGGTGCCGATCTTGTTGGCAACATCGCCATCGCTGGTGGTGCGATCCGTGCCGACAAAGCACAGATCCACCAGCCCACGCTGCATCAAGTGACCACTGGCGCTATCGACCACCACCGTGTGGGGAATGCCAGCCTGACCCAATTCCCAGGCGGTGAGCGCGGCACCCTGGTTGCGCGGGCGGGTCTCGTCAACCCAGACATGGACAGGGATGCCCTCTGCGTGGGCCTTGTACACTGGAGCAAGCGCCGTGCCCCAATCCACTGTTGCCAGCCAGCCCGCATTGCAGTGGGTGAGGATGTTGACGCGCGTTGCCCCCGCCGCATGGCGGCGCCGCCAGGCCGCTCGGATCAGCGCTAGGCCATGCTCCCCAATGGCGCTGTTGGTCGCCACATCATCGTCGCACAGCCCAGCGGCGTGGCGATAGGCAGCACTCAAGCGCTCATCGGGTGGCAAGGTGCCGAGAACAGCCACAGCCGCGTCCAGCGCCCAGGCCAAGTTGATCGCCGTTGGCCGGGTCGCCCCTAGAATCTCCGCCGCTTCCACCAGGGACTCATCGCTGGCATCGACGCGCAGCGCCAAGGCAACGCCATAGGCAGCAGTGGCCCCAATCAGCGGCGCACCCCGCACGGTCATCGACCGGATGGCATCAGCCGCATCCTGGAGACTGACCAGACGGGCCACTTGAAACCGGTGCGGCAACAGCCGCTGGTCGATCACTTCGACCGACCAACCATCGGCACCAACTCGAATGGTGCGCCACGACACGCCGCCGACTTGCATGGCCTAGCGACGCGTCAGAATGCGGCCAGCCACCGCATCCAGTTGGCGCAACAATGCCGGATCGCGACCTGCATCCTGGGTCAGGATGGCTCCATCCAGCGCCGTGTGGCAGCCCTGTTCGCACAGTGTCTGGCGATTGGCGAGAACCGGGGCAACGGCGCGCACCAGCTGACGAGCCTTGTCTGCATTGTCCCGCAGGACTTTGACGACGGCATCGACGGTGACGTCCGCGTGGTGTGGATGCCAGCAATCATAATCCGTGATCATCGCGACCGTGGCGTAGCACATCTCTGCCTCTCGGGCGAGTTTGGCTTCCGGCATGTTGGTCATGCCAATCACCGAACAGCCCCAGGCGCGATACAATTCACTCTCCGCCCGCGTGGAGAACTGCGGCCCCTCCATCACCATGTAGGTGCCGCCACGGTGGTGGCGGATGCCAAGGCGCAGGGCAGCATCACTCAAAGCGTCGCCCAGCCGGTGGCAGACCGGATCGGCCATCGAGACATGGGCAACCAAGCCGCTGCGAAAGAAGCTCTTCTGGCGTGCGAAGGTGCGGTCGATGAACTGATCGACGATCACCACATCGCCGGGCACGAGGTCCTCTTTCAGGGAGCCAACGGCCGAGATCGACAGAATCTCCGTGCAGCCAACCCGTTTCAGCGCATCGATGTTGGCGCGGAAGTTCAATTCACTGGGCGGCACCCGATGCCCGCGGCCATGGCGCGGCAGGAACACCAGCGGCTGGCCGTTCAACTCGCCAAACATCAAATTGTCCGACGGCTCCCCCCAGGGCGTCAACACCCGCTCCCAGCGGGTTTTGGTCAAGCCATCGATGTCATAGATGCCGCTGCCACCGATGATGCCGATCAAGGGGGATACTGTCATAGGCTCTGTCCGATCCGTCGCGCGCGCAGGCCTCGACCGTGGCGGGTCCTGATCGCAAGATCAAGCGCGCTCACTGGCACACCGCTGCCCGGACGGAGCAATCCCAGGCACTGTCTGCTTGCCGCAACAGGATTGCGCCCCTGCAGGCGGGTGGGACGGCGCCGACCAGGGCTCTGTCCACCTGACACTTGGTTCCAGACAACGAACGACCGCGGCAGAGAACCTGCCGCGGTCGCACGTCACTGAGGCTTGAAGGCCTTGGAACCAGGACCGGTGCTCAGTGGTGAACGTCAGCCCAGACCTTCCGCTTCACGGCGTAAAGCATGCAGGACAGGACGATCAGGAACAGCACCGACTGCACGCCCAGGCGCTTACGGGCCTCCAATTCAGGTTCAGCGGCCCAGGCGAGGAAGTAGGTCACGTCCTTCGCCATTTGTTCCACTGTGGCCTTGGTACCGTCGGCATAGGTGACCGCATCGGGATTCAGCGGCGACGCCATACCGATCTGCGCACCTGGGAAGTAGGGATTGTAGTACATCCCCTCGCCCACTTCCTTGCCCGCCGGTGCATCCTTGTAGCCGGTCAACAGGGAGTAGACGTAGTTCGCGCCGTCATGGCGAGCCTTCACGATCAACGACAGGTCAACCGGATAGGCGCCGTTGTTGGCAGCGCGGGCGGCTTGCTCATTCGGGAATGGACGCTTGAAGCGGTCGGCGGCGCGCGCCGGACGCTCAAACATCTCGCCCTCGTCATTCGGGCCATCCTGAACCTGATACTGCGCGGCGATGGCGCGGATCTCATCCTCAGAGAAGCCGATTTGCGACAGGTGGCGATAGCTCTTCTGCATCAGTGCGTGACAGGCGGAGCACACCTCCTTGTACACCTGGAACCCGCGCTGCACCGCGGCACGGTCATAGGTGCCGAAAATGCCCGAGAAGCTCCATTCCTGTTGCCGCGGATGCTCGGCTTCGCCAGCGGCGAGGGCCGGGGTGGCGGCGGTGGCGAGTGCAAGCGCAGTTGCCACCGAGAGAACAAGACGACGCATCACGGCTTCTCCATGGTGGCGCCCGCCACCGCAACACTGCCCTGTTTCAACACAGGCTCGCTGATCGAGTGCGGCAGCGGCCGGGTCCGCTCGAACTTGCCGAGCAAGGGCAGGATGATCAGGAAGTGGGCGAAGTAGTAGGCGGTGGCGATCCGGGCGATCACCAGATAGATGCCTTCGGCTGGCATCGCACCAACCCAGCCAAGGACGACGCAGCAGGCCGCGAACACCCAGAACAGCTGCTTGTAGATCGGCCGGAAGGTGGCCGAGCGCACCTTTGAGGTGTCAAGCCATGGCAGCGCAGCCAACACCGCGATCGAGCCGAACATCAGCAGCACGCCGCCCAGCTTGTCCGGCACCGCGCGCAGGATCGCGTAGAACGGCAGGAAGTACCATTCCGGCACGATGTGGGCAGGCGTCACCAACGGGTTGGCCGGAATATAGTTGTCCGGGTGACCCAGATAGTTCGGTGCAAAGAACACGAACGCAGCGAAGAAGATGAAGAACACCGCAAACCCGTACATGTCCTTCACGGTGTAGTACGGATGGAACGGGATCGAATCCTGCGGACCCTTGCGGTCAATGCCGAGCGGATTGTTGGAGCCATGCTGGTGCAACGCCACGATGTGCAGCACCACCACACCCAGGATCACAAACGGCAACAGGAAGTGCAGCGCGAAGAAGCGGTTCAGGGTCGGGTTGTCGACCGAGAAGCCACCCCACATCCACACCACGATCTCTGGCCCGATGATCGGGATCGCAGAGAACAGGTTGGTGATCACAGTGGCACCCCAGAAGGACATCTGACCCCAGGGCAGCACATAGCCCATGAATGCCGTTGCCATCATGAGCAGCAGGATCACAACACCCAAAATCCACAGCAGTTCCCGCGGCGCCTTGTAAGACCCGTAGTACAGACCGCGGAAGATGTGGATGTACACCACGATGAAGAACATCGAGGCGCCGTTCATGTGGATGTAGCGAATCAGCCAGCCGTAATTCACGTCGCGCATGATGCGCTCAACGGAATTGAAGGCGTAGGCAGTGTGCGGGGTGTAGTTCATCGCCAGGAATATCCCGGTGACGATCATGATCACCAGCACGATCCCGGCCAACGACCCGAAGTTCCAGAAGTAGTTCAGGTTCTTCGGCGTCGGATAGTGGTTCAAATGATGGTCCATGAAGGAGAACACCGGGATGCGGTGCTCAATCCAACGAAAGACCGGATTGCTCGGCTGAGTGTTCGCCATGAGCTGCTCCTGTTACCCAATCCGGATGGAGGTATCAGTCAGGAAGGTGACCGGCGGCACCTCCAGGTTCTTGGGCGCCGGGCCGCGCCGGATGCGGCCGGAAGTGTCATAGTGGGAGCCGTGGCAGGGGCAGAACCAGCCACCAAACTCGCCGCGCGTTTCCGTCGGCTTTTGCCCGTTCGGCACGCAGCCAAGGTGGGTGCAAACGCCAACCACGATCAACCATTGCGGCTTGCCCGCCTGGGCACGCTTGTCGTCGGCCTCGGGATCAGGCAGCGCCGTCAATGGCGTTGCCGCCGCTTGGCTGATTTCGTCGGCGGTGCGATGCCGCACAAACACCGGCTTGCCACGCCACGTCACCGTGATCGCCTGACCTTCGCGGACATTCTTGATGTCCACTTCGGTTGAGGCCAGCGCCAGCGTATCAGCAGCGGGCGACCAAGTGCGAATGAAGGGCCACGCCACTGCAGCAACGCCGACGGCGCCCATGGCACCGGTGGCGAGATACAGAAAATCACGGCGGGTTTCACCCTCCGCGACAGCATGACCGGCCGAATGATCGCCGGAGTGAGCCATAGGACAATCCTCTTCCGTCACCGGGCGCAGACGCGCGCCAATCTCGATGCGCACCCTACTTGTCGCCGCGCCAGGGTCAGCGCGACACGGCGCCGCACCCTAGGGCTTTGCTGTGAGGCACACCGCCGCCCCGCGCCGATGTGTCTCTGCGAATGCTTGCCAGAGTCACTTGGAATCGCCACGCTTTCGCCATGCGTTTGGTGCTGTTTCAGCCAGATATTCCGCAAAACACCGGCACCCTGCTGCGACTTGGCGCAGCACTTGGCGTTGGTGTTGATGTGATTGAGCCCTGTGGCTTTGTGTGGTCCGACCGCCACCTGCGCCGCGCTGGCATGGATTATCTGGACCAAGTTGATCTTCGCCGTTGGTCGAGCTGGAAGGCCTATCAGGTTGCGCCACACACTGGTCGGTTGGTGTTACTGACCACCTCTGCCACTCTGGCCTACCCCTGCTTTGCCTTCGCACGCGAGGACCGGCTGCTGCTGGGCCGCGAATCCGGTGGCGTTGCTGACCCGCAGCGCGAGGCGGCAGATGCGGCCATCGCCATCCCGATGCACCCGCCTGCGCGCTCGCTCAACGTCGCGATTGCTGCAGCGATGGTGCTGGGCGAGGCCTTGCGCCAAACCAACCAACTGTCCGCCCCGTTCTCTGGAGACGCCGTACCGTGACCGACCCCTCGCTCCCCGCCCGCCAAGCCGCCGCCCGCCAGTGGTTTGAGGGTCTGCGCGACCGCATCATGGCGGCCTTCGAGACGCTGGAGGACGAGGCAAGCCTGCTGACCGACCGCTCTGCCGGTCGCTTCCAACGCACGCCCTGGCAGCGGACCGATCAGGATGGTGGCGAGGGCGGTGGCGGCGCGATGGGGCTGATGCGCGGTCGGGTGTTTGAGAAGGTGGGCGTCAACGTCTCCACGGTTCATGGGCGATTCAGCCCGGAGTTCGCCCGCCAGGTGCCCGGTGCCCAGGATGACCCGCGCTTCTTCGCCACAGGCATCAGCTTGGTTGCGCACATGCAGTCGCCGCTGGTGCCCGCCGTGCACATGAACACCCGGTTCATCTGCACCACCCAAGCCTGGTTCGGCGGCGGGGCAGACCTCAACCCCACCACCACGCCGGACCCCGAGGACCGCGCGATGTTTCACGCGGCCCTAAAAGCCGCGTGCGATGACTTCGCCCCCGACGCCTACCAGCGCTACAGCGCTTGGTGCGACGAGTATTTCTGGCTGCCACACCGTCAGGAGCACCGCGGTGTCGGCGGCATTTTTTATGACCAGCTGAGCGGCGATCTAGACCGCGCCTTCACATTCACCCAAGCCGTGGGGGAGGCCTTCCTGGCCGTCTATCCCGCGATCGTGCGCCGCCACATGAACCGCCCCTGGACCGACGCGCTGCGCCAGGAACAACTGGTTCGCCGTGGTCGCTATGTCGAGTTCAATCTTCTGTACGATCGCGGCACCAAATTCGGCCTGATGACCGGCGGCAACACCGACGCGATCCTGATGTCGCTGCCCCCGGAGGCGCACTGGCCGTAAGCGCCCGGCTCGCTAAAGCTCCAGCACCTCGCGGCGGGCTTGCTCCGCCAGCGGGGCAAGCTGGGCACGCACCAGCGCAGCGTCGCCCTGCCCGACCTCCGCCAGATCGGCTGCCACTTTGGTCACGATGTCCTCGTCGCCCGGCTGCTCGAGGTCGGATTCGACGACTGCGCGGGCATAGCTTTCCGCTTCTACGCCGCGATGGCCCATCCGCTCCGCCGCCCACAGACCCAGCAGGCGATTGCGTCGGCTGCGGATGCGGAACATGGTTTCCTGATCCAGTTGCCATTTGGCTTCTTCGGCGCGTTCTTTGTCGCTGAATTGCATGGCTGTACCTCCCGAGGATGGCTCTCACTAGGATCAGCTGTCGCACCCCACCACCTCCGGCGACAGATCGCGCTGTCGGCCGGGCAGTTGAGTGAGCCGCCCTATGTGTACCGTGGTTATTCTACACCGTCCCGGCACATCCTGGCCTGTGATGATTGCAGCCAATCGTGACGAACGCGTGGATCGTCCAGCGGACCCGCCGGGGCGCTGGTGGCCGGACCGTGCCGATGTGCTGGCCGGGCGCGATCGTCTGGCCGATGGTTCCTGGCTGGGCGTGAACGATGCCGGCGTGGTGGCGGCGATGCTCAACCGCTCGGGCACTCTTGGCCCCGCGCCGGGCAAGCGCAGCCGCGGCGAACTGGTGCTGGAAGCGCTGGACCATGCCGACGCCGCTGACGCCGCAGAGGCGTTGACGGCGCTGAACCCCGCCGCCTATCGCCCCTTCAACATGGTGATTGCCGATTCGCGCGATGTCCTGTGGCTGCGGCACACGGGTCAGGGGGTGGAGGTCTATCCCGTGCCGCCGGGCCTGTCGCTGCTGACCGCCCGCGATCTAAATGACGCGGCCGACCCCCGCATCGCACGCCATCGCCCGCTGTTTCTTGAGTTGCCGGTACCCGATCCGGCTGCCGAGGCGTGGCAGCCATGGATCGCGGCCCTGGGCGCTGGTCCAGCGCTCAGCCGCGAGGATGCGTTGTGCCTGCCAATCGAGGGCGGGTTCGGCACCGTCTCGGCCAGCTTGGTTGCGATCCCGGAACTGCCGGGTCGCACCACGCCTGTGGGCCTGTGGCATGCCGAGGGGCCACCCGACACCACGGCCTTCGCACGGCTGCAATAGCGCTGCTCCTCCTGCTGCTTGCCAGCACCCTGCACAGCAGCCCAGCGAGCCCGGCAATGCCTGCCGCATTGTTCCAGGGCCGGTTGGCTGCTATAGGGGCGCAGACGGGCGCTGCCACCGGCAGACGCCCCGTCTCTTGTTTGCCGAACTCCCGGCCCTCGGCGGGCTTCCATCCCCGGATACAACACGCCATGGCGCGCCGCAGACGCATCTACGAAGGCAAGGCGAAAACCCTGTTTGAAGGGCCTGAGCCCGGCACCATTGTCCAGTACTTCAAGGACGATGCGACTGCCTTCAACAACCAAAAGCACGGCATCATCAACGGCAAAGGGGTGCTGAACAACCGCATCTCTGAGTATCTGATGACCCGGTTGGCGGAAATCGGTGTCCCCACCCATTTCCTGCGCCGCTTGAACATGCGCGAGCAATTGGTGCGTGAGGTGGAGATCATCCCGATTGAAGTGGTGATCCGTAACATCGCGGCTGGATCGTTGACCAAACGCTTCAAGATTGACGAAGGAACAGTGCTGCCGCGCTCCATCGTCGAATATTACTATAAGAACGACGAGATGGGCGACCCGATGGTGTCGGAGGAGCACATCACTGCCTTTGGCTGGGCAACACCGCAAGACATCGACGATATGATGGCGTTGTCGTTGCGCGTGAACGATTTCTTGACCGGCCTGTTCCTTGGCGTCGGCTTGAAGCTGGTTGACTTCAAGCTGGAGTTCGGGCGCCTGTGGGAGAATGACGAGATGCGCATTGTCCTGGCCGATGAAATCAGCCCAGACAATTGCCGCCTGTGGGACGCCAAAACCAACAACAAGCTGGACAAGGACCGGTTCCGCCAGGATCTGGGCGAGGTGAAGGAAGCCTATCAGGAAGTGGCGCGCCGCTTGGGCGTGCTGCCTGAAAGTGAGTTGGAGCGTGATCCCTCGCGCCCTGTGAACTAGGGCACTTCCCGACCCCGCTCGCCACCCCACGGTGGTTCGGTCCACCCGTTCGCGTCATCATCGGAGCTGAGTGCATGAAAGCCATCGTAACCGTGCGCCTGAAGGCGGGCGTGCTAGACCCTCAAGGCCAAGCCACTGGCAATGCCTTGCGCGGCTTGGGCTTCACGGGCGTGGGCGAAGTGCGGCAAGGCAAGGTGATTGAGATCGATCTTGCCGACGGTGACCCGGAGGCAGCGCGGGTTGAAGTGGATCGGATGGCCCGCACGCTACTGGCCAATCCCGTGGTTGAAACCTGGTCGATCGACATCCGCGGGTGAAGGCGATGAAAGCCGCTGTGATCGTGTTTCCCGGCACCAATCGCGAGCGTGATGCCGCGGCGGCGCTGGCCCAGGTGGGTGCTGAGCCGACACTGGTATGGCACCGGGATAGCAATCTGCCCGCGGCGGATTTGATCGTCCTGCCGGGCGGCTTTGCCTATGGCGATTATCTGCGCACGGGCGCCATCGCCGCGCACTCGCCGATTATGGCCGAGGTCAAGCGCGCGGCAGAGCGCGGCGCGGCGGTTCTTGGCATGTGCAACGGCTTTCAGATTCTATGCGAAGCGGGGCTGCTGCCGGGGGTGTTGCTGCGCAACACTTCGTTGAAGTTTGTCTGTCGCGATATTGCGATGCGGGTCGAAACCTCCGACACGCTGTTCACCAGTGGCTACACCGCGGGTCAAGTGATCACTGTTCCCGTCGCCCATGGCGAGGGCAACTGGCAGGCCGATCCCGACACGGTGAAGGCACTGGAGGATGCCGATCGCGTGGTGTTCCGCTACGCCGATGCCCGCGGTGTCAATGGCAGTCTGGGCGAGATTGCCGGCATCTGCTCGGCCAACCGCCGGGTGCTCGGGTTGATGCCCCATCCAGAGAATGCCATTGACCCGCTGCTGGGCTCCACCGACGGCGTGGCGCTGTTCCAGTCGGTCGTCGCGGGAGTGGTGCAGTGATGTCCGCCTCCCTCGCAACCCGCCCGGCCACCGCCAGCGATGCCCAGGAATTTGGCCTGAAGCCTGATGAATGGCAGCGCATCCTGGATCGTCTGGGCCGCACCCCGAACCTGACCGAGCTTGGTATCTTCTCGGTCATGTGGTCGGAGCATTGCTCCTACAAGTCTTCCAAGAAGCATCTGATGGGTCTGCCGACCAGCGGCCCGCGGGTGATCCATGGCCCAGGCGAGAATGCAGGCGTTGTCGATATCGGCGATGGCGATGCCGTGGTGTTCAAAATCGAAAGCCACAATCACCCCTCCTTCATCGAACCCTACCAGGGGGCGGCGACGGGGGTGGGCGGCATCATGCGTGATGTGTTCACCATGGGCGCCCGCCCAATTGCCAATCTGAACGCGCTGCGTTTTGGCGACCCTGACCATCCGCGCACCCGCAGCTTGGTTGCGGGCGTGGTGGCGGGCATCGGCGGCTATGGCAATTCCTTCGGGGTGCCGACGGTGGGCGGCGAGACGCAGTTCCACCGTGCCTACAATGGCAACATCCTGGTCAATGCCATGTGTGTTGGTCTGGCGCGGACCGACCGAATCTTCACCGCTGCCGCCTCCGGCATCGGCTCCACTGTCATGTATCTCGGCGCCAAGACCGGGCGTGACGGCATCCATGGCGCCACGATGGCCTCGGCCGAGTTCACCGAGGATGCAGAGGAGAAGCGGCCCACGGTCCAGGTGGGAGATCCGTTCACGGAAAAGCTGCTGCTGGAAGCCTGCCTGGAGTTGATGCAGACCGGCGCTATCCTCGCGATCCAGGACATGGGGGCGGCGGGGCTTACGTCCTCCTCCGTTGAGATGGCGGGCAAGGGTGGGCTTGGCATCGATCTGGACCTGAGCCGGGTGCCGACGCGCGAAGTCGGCATGAATGCCTATGAGATCATGCTCTCCGAAAGTCAGGAGCGCATGCTGGTGGTGCTGAAGTCCGGTCGGGAACCAGAGGCCCAGGCGATCTTCGCCAAGTGGGAACTGGACTGCGTGGCCATCGGCACGATCACCGACAGCGGTCGCATTGTGCTGAAACATGGCGGCGACGTGGTGTGCGACCTGCCGCTGGGCCCCCTGGTTGATGAGGCGCCGCTGTATGATCGCCCCTGGGTGGCATCCCCGCCGCGCGAGGTGATCACACCGGACGCTGGCGAGCCGCTGCTGGACAGCCTGAAACGGCTGATCGCAAGCCCCGACCAAGCCTCCAAGCGCTGGATCTGGGAGCAATACGACCATCTGATCGGCGGCAACACCGTGCGCCGCCCAGGTGGCGACGCAGCCGTCGTACGCCTGCCCGATGGTCGCAAAGCCCTCGCCATGGTGACGGACTGTAACCCCCATTACTGCCTTGCCGACCCGGAGATGGGCGGTCGGCAGGCCGTGGCGGAGTGCTACCGCAACCTGTCGGCTGTTGGGGCTGAACCCCTGGCGCTGACGGACAATCTGAACTTCGGCAATCCCGAACGCCCGGAGATCATGGGCCAGATCGTCGGCTGCCTAACCGGCATTGGCGACGCAGCGCGTACCCTCGGCACGCCAATCGTGTCTGGCAATGTGTCGCTGTACAACGAAACCAATGGCCAGGCGATCCTTCCGACCCCCGTGGTCGGCGCGGTTGGCTTGCTGCCGGATGCCAGCAAGGCAGGCTCGCTGGCGATTGATCGACCGGGCTTGACCCTGCTGCTGGTGGGACGAACGACGGGCTGGCTGGGTGCCTCCGCCTATGCCCGCACAATCCTGGCGCGTGAGGATGGGGCACCCCCGCCGGTTGACCCGGCCGTGGAAAAGCGCCACGGCGATTTCGTCCGCGGTCTGGTGCGCGATGCGCTGGTCAGCGCCGTGCACGACCTGTCCGATGGTGGCCTGCTGGTGGCGCTGGCAGAGATGTGCATGGCGGGCGGAGTTGGGGCCGAGGTCGCCCTGCCTGAAGGCACTGCGCATGCCATGGCGTTTGGCGAAGATCAGGCGCGGTACTTGATCGCCACCGCCGCACCCGATGCCGTGATTGCCCGTGGCAATGGCATCCCGATGGTTCGTCTTGGCACCACGGGCGGGTCTGTGTTGAAACTGTCGGGTCACGGCGCCATCTTGGTGGAGGAGTTGTCTGCCCTCCACCAGGGTTGGCTGCCAGCGTATATGGACCGCCGCTGACCCAGCGGCATTGTGACTGTCACTGCCCAACCCGGAGATCTGATCCCATGGCAATGGATGCTGGCGAGATTGAACGGATGATCCGGGACGCCTTCCCCGACGCCACTGTAACCATTGAAGATTTGCGCGGCGATGGCGACCATTACGCTGCCCACGTGGTGTCTGCCGCGTTCAAGGGCCGCAGCCGGGTGCAGCAGCACCAGATGGTCTATGCGGCGCTGCGCGGTAAGATGGGCAACGAACTCCACGCACTGGCGCTGCAAACAGCAGCCCCCCAAGACAGCTGATCAGGAGATAGACCGATGGCCGACTCCCCAGTGTTCGAGCGTATTCGCGCCGATCTCACCAGCAACGATGTCGTGCTCTACATGAAGGGCACACCGGTATTCCCGCAATGCGGCTTCTCGGCCGCTGTGGTGCAGGTGTTGAGCCAGCTTGGCGTGAAGTTCAAGGGCATCAACATTCTGGAAGATGGCGAGCTGCGCCAAGGCATTAAGGACTTCACCAACTGGCCGACCATCCCGCAGCTGTATGTGAAGGGTGAGTTTGTTGGTGGCTGCGACATCGTGCGGGAAATGTTCCAGTCTGGCGAACTGCTGGAACTGTTGAACTCCCGCGGGGTTGGCGTCGCTGTCCAGTAACTCCGTCGAACAGCCCGATCCACAGCAGCGCCGCGGCCTCACCGCGGCGCTTGCTGCTTATGGCATCTGGGGTTTATCGCCGCTCTATTTCAGTCTTCTGAAGCCCACTCCAGCCGCCGAAATTCTCGCCCATCGGGTGGTTTGGTCGGTCGTGCTGTTGGGGCTGGTGGTGGCCGTACGCGGTCAGACATCTGCACTCACGGCGGCGTTGACCAACCCGCGGGTGGTCGGTCGGCTGGCCCTTGGGGCCGTGCTGATTTCATTCAACTGGTATGTCTATCTCTACGCCATTGAAACCGGACGGGTGTTGCAGGCAAGCCTGGGCTATTTCATCAACCCGTTGACCACGCTGGCCGCAGGCGTGCTGCTGTTTGGCGAGCGCCTGGGTCTCACGCAGACCATCGCCGTGGTGCTGGCGGGTGTTGCCTGCCTGATCCCCCTGGTCGGCGCGACCGACCCGCCCTGGATCGCCTTTGCGCTGGCGGCCAGTTTCACGGTTTACTCCGTTGTGCGCAAAGCCCTGGTGATCGACCCAGCGGTCGGATTGCTGGTGGAGACCCTGCTGGTGCTGCCAGTGGCACTCTTGTTCCTCGCCACCCAGCCGCTGAGTGTGACAGTGGGGCTGAGCCTGCCGACCCTGCTGCTGATCGGCGCGGGCGCTGTGACAGCCGTGCCCCTGATGCTGTTCGCGATCGCCGCCCGGCGCCTCCCCCTCAGCACGCTGGGGCTGTTGGCGTATAGCTCTCCCAGCATCCAATTGCTGATTGCCGTTGTGCAGGGCGAGCCATTCGGCATCGTCCAGATGGCAACCTTCGGCTTGGTCTGGCTGGCGCTGGCCCTGTTCTCTCTTGGCA
>RDXE01000043.1 GCA_004292755.1 Alphaproteobacteria bacterium | reverse complement strand
ACGTTTTTCAACGGCATGGTCGCGATCAAGCGTTTGTAAAAACCGTCATAGGCGGCCATGTCGGCGACCACCACCCGCAGCATGTAATCGACATCACCCGCCATCCGGTAGAAATCCATCACTTCGGGCATGGCGCTGACAGCGCTGGCAAACCGCTCCAACCACTCGGTCGAGTGGTCGGCCGTCTCAATCGAGACGAACACGGTCAACCCCAGGCCCAACGCCTCCGGGCGCAAGAGTGTGACCCGGCGGTCGATCACGCCCAACTCTTCCAGCTTCTGGATGCGCTTCCAGCATGGCGTCGGTGACAGGCGCACGCGTTTGGCGATTTCGGCGATGGTCAGGGTTGCGTCGTCCTGCAACAGCGCCAGGATGCGCCGGTCCTTGGTATCCATCTAGCGCCGTGCCAGCAGGCGAAGGGGGCCGGTCACGCCTGCGATCTCGCGCAGCAGCTTCGCGCGGATCGCCTGGCCGAAGGCGCTGAAATCCTGGGCAACCACCAGGAAGGCACCGGGGCCACCGATCACCCGCTCCTCATAATAGGCGTCCAACTCGGATTCTGCGGGGCGACCAAAGTTCGGGCGGTCATTCAGCACCGGCAACCCGTTGATCGTGATCCCGGCGGCCAGCGCCCGCTCCCGCGCCAGCGGCAGCGGGATGCCCTGGTTGTTGGCACCATCGCCAGAGATGTCGATCACTTTGCGCATCGGCTCCACGGGGGCGTGATCCAACAGCTCCGTCGCTGTTGTCAGCGCCGTGGAGATGGACGTCCATGGCCAGGACACGCGATCGGCACCCGCGATGCGATCTGCGAAGGCCAGTGCGCTTTCGGCATCATGGATCACGGTCCACGGCACGGTGACCCGCTGAAACTCCACCCCCGCCCATTCAAGGTACAGCACGGCGATGCGCCCAAACGCCCCGCCGCGGATCGCTGCCTGCACCGCTGGGTCGCGAAAGGCAGCGACATAGCCGCTGCGCTGCAGTTCCGCCTCCTCCGCATCGACGGAGCGGGAGACATCAACTGCCAGCACCAATGCAAGGTCCACGGGTTGCTGTGCCATGCCTGCGCGGACAAAGCCGCCCACCAGCAGCACCACGACGATCAAACGCCAAACGACTCGCAGCCCCATCGGCACCCCCCGGCGGGGTCCGTGGCAACCGAACCCCCATCCCGCACCATGGGAACTGTGCCTGAACTCAGCGGCGCCCGAAAGCGGACTAATCGGCCAAACGAGTCAAAACCACCTGAAACACAAACACCGTCAGCAACAGGTCCAGCAGCACCACACCCGCCGCGCCCAGGTTGGTGACGCCCAACGCCAAGCGGGTGACCCACCACCGATTGACGGTCAACACCAGGAACACCCCCATCTGCAACCCCTCCCCCACTCCGGCAGGCAGAGGCAAGACAGAGGCGAAGGCAACGGCCGTCTGCAGCAGATTGGCGGGAACGGAAATCCAGTTGTTAACCACCAGGAACCCAACCACACGATCTTCCCGCCCGATCATGCCCGCCAGTCGGACCATCACCAGCGGGAACAACAACCACAGCAGGATGAAGATCATGCCGAGGCCAGCCCACAGGCCTGCTGGATCAATCGGGGTGCGCTGGCTCGGCTGACCCACTGCCATGGTCAGAATGAACAATGGCGCCGTCAGCGCCATCGCCCAGAAAGAGTGCCAGAACCCATCCACCGTGGGCACAAACAGGCGCAGCCCATTGGCGTTGTAGCGGAACAGTTGGAGCGCCCCGGCAATGGCGGCGGCAGCGGCTCCGGCGGGAAGGGTCATGATGGATCTGCCTGAAAGAAGCGCCGCAACACGTCGGCATAGACGGCGGTGAGACGGGGGATGTCTGCTACCTCTACCTGTTCGTCAACTTTATGCATGGTTGCACCGACCAAGCCAAACTCAATCACTGGGCAGGCCTTGGTGATAAAGCGCGCATCCGAAGTGCCACCGGTTGTGGACCACTCCGGCTCCCGCCCGAGGACGGTTCGGCAGGCCGCAGCCAGCAGGTCCTGAAGTGGCCCCGCCCGCGTCAAGAACGCCTCGCCGGAGACGGTGATCGCCAGGTCATAGGCAATCCCCGTCTGATCCAGCTCCCGCCTCAGCAGCGCTTCCAGGCTGGCGCCGGTGTGTAGCGGGTTGAACCGGATGTTGAAGCCTGCCCGCGCCTCCGCCGGAATCACGTTGGTCGCGGGATTGCCGACATCAATCGTGGTGATCTCCAGATTGGAGGACTGAAACCGCTCCATCCCCTCATCCAGGCGCAGCTGATCCAGCCGTGCCAGCAGGCGCACCAGCTTCGGCACGGGATTGTCCGCGCGGTCAGGGTAGGCGACGTGCCCTTGCAGTCCGCGGACAGTGAGCACGCCATTCAAACTGCCGCGCCGACCCACCTTCGCCATCTCCCCCAACACGGTGGGGTTGGTGGGCTCGCCCACGATGCAGGCGTCAATCGCCTCGCCCCGCTCTGCCAGCCACGCCAGCATTTTGGCTGTGCCATTGATGGATGGCCCTTCCTCATCGCCTGTGATCAGCAAGGAGATTGAGCCCGCAGGCGGACCACTCGCCAAACACCGGTCGACTGCAGCGACAAAGGCGGCAATCGCCCCCTTCATGTCGGCCGCCCCGCGTCCATACAGGCGACCGTTCAGGATGTCTGCGCCGAAGGGATCGACCGACCAGCCCTCCAACCGCCCGACCGGCACCACGTCGGTGTGTCCGGCAAAGCAGAAGTGCGGGCGGCCGGTGCCCAGGCGCGCGTAAAGATTGTCCACATCCGCGGTGCCCGCCTCGCTGAACGGCAGGCGATGGCAGGTAAAGCCCAGGGCCTCCAGCGTGGTCTGCAACACATCCAAAGCACCGGCATCCGCTGGCGTCACCGATGGGCAGCGGATCAATGCCTGGGCCAGGGCGACGGGGTCGATCACGTGCGCAGCAACTCGTTGATCGAGGTTTTGGAGCGGGTTTGGGCATCCACCCGCTTGATGATCACGGCACAATAGAGCGACGGCCCAGGCGAGCCATCGGGCAGCGGCTTGCCCGGCAAGCTGCCCGGCACCACCACCGAATAGGCTGGCACCCGGCCCTGGAACACCTCCCCAGTCGCGCGATCAACAATCTTCGTCGACGCACCGATAAACACGCCCATGGAGATGACGGCGCCGGTCTCGACAATCACACCTTCAACGATTTCGGAGCGTGCGCCGATGAAGCAATCATCCTCGATGATGACGGGATTGGCTTGCAGCGGCTCCAACACCCCGCCGATGCCCGCGCCACCGGACAAGTGGACGTTGCGGCCGATCTGCGCGCACGAGCCCACGGTGGCCCAGGTGTCAACCATGGTCCCCCGATCAACATAGGCGCCCAGGTTCACAAAGGACGGCATCAGCACGACATTCGGCGCCAGATAGGCACCGCGGCGGACGAAGCAGCCGGGTACGGCCCGGAAGCCGGCATCCTTGAAGCGGTTCTCGCCCCAACCAAGAAACTTCGACGGGACTTTATCCCACCAGGGCGCACCACCCGGTCCGCCCTCGATCGGACCCATGTCGGTCAAACGAAACGACAACAGCACGGCCTTCTTCAGCCATTGGTGAACCACCCAGCCGTCGGCACCCTTCGACGCAACGCGCAAACGACCGGAGTCAAGCGCTTCCAGCGCTGCCTCAACGGCCTCCCGCACCTCGCCACCCGTGGTGGACGACAGGCTGTCGCGCTGCTCCCAAGCCTCTGAAACAATGGCTTCCAATTGCTGATCAGTCATCGCGGCACTCCACAGTCGGGCGGGCGACCATGGCGCGCGCCGATGGGGGTGTCAACGAGGGGGCTGGCAACGCAGCAGCTCACCCGCTGGATCGGCGCGGTCAGCGTGCAGGGTGTGTGGCGGAAACCCAGCTTGGCAGTGCGCCGAACAGCCGCATCAGGCCTGCTGGAGTTGCTTCACCGGGCTGGTTCAAGCCGTGGTCCGCACCCTCCACCCGCACAATCCGCACCGGATGGCCCGCTGCGGCGAGGCGTGCGACCAGGATTTCAGACGATTCCGGCGGAACCGTGCGGTCGGCTGTACCATAGACCACCATGACCGCCGCCCGGCTGGCCAGCAGGGCGGCCGCAGGGTCATGGGTCAAATAGCCACTCCAGCGGCGAAACGGGTGTCCCCAGGCAAACTGGTCTGCGCTGTCCGGATTGGCGCGGATCGCACCCAGGGTCTCAAGCACTCTCTCCACGGCCATAGGGTCCCCGGCGCGACGCTGCTCCGCTGCGCGCAAGAGGTCATAGGCCTGACCCGTGCCGCTACCGGCCAGATGAACCACATGGGTCACGCGCGGCAGATGGTGAGCCACATGGGTGACCGTGGCCGCCCCTTCGGAATGACCAATGGCGATGACAGCGCTGGGCGTCCGGGTGGCCAGCGCCGCGGTTACGGCCGCGCGGACAGCCGCACTCCAGCGCTCTAACGTGTGTTCAACGTGGAAGCTGGCGGGGCACTGGGTTGAGTCCCCGCTCGACACAGTGGCTCCGGCTGAACCGGGCTTCTCCACGGCAATCACGGCCCAGTCCGGTGCCGCTTGCCGCAGCACTGCCTGCAGACCAAAGGCAACGCCGTTGCCACGGGCGCGGGCAATCGGCGCACAGCCAGAGCCAGGAAGGATCACCGCCACCGGCGCAGTCGGCGGCGCGTCGGAGATCATAGCGCGCACACTGCGGCCGAGGCTGTCGGTCACCGTCAACCACTGCCAGGGGGAGGGGAGGGTCATGCTATCAGCTGCGGCGGGCAGGCTCAGGCCCACCGCCACCGCCAGCACCAGCCCCACGCGCAACCAACCCATGATGCTAGCCCTTGAAGGGGAACGGGCCGTCAGTTGGCCGATCCACCGGCAGAATGTGGGAGATCAGTTGCGTGCCCGTCCACCAGTGCAGCGCATAGCCGGGCGGCTCCAACCACCATTGCGGTGGTGCACCGAGGATCGGAGCCACCTGATGGGCCGTCGATGGCACGGTCATCGCCATGGTCCGCCCGACGCGGGCGACGATGGGGCGATGCAGATGCCCGCAGAGCACGCGCTCCACATGGGGATGGCGCTCCATCAACACGGTGAAGCGGCGGATATCCTCCTCCGGCAAGTCGAACCCGCCAATCCCTGTGACAAAGGGCGGGTGATGCAACGCGACCAGCGTTGGCCGCCGATCCTCGGTCAGCCGGGCGTCAATCCAGGCGAGGCGATCCGACCCCAGCACCCCAGCCGACTGACCCTCCGCTACGGAATCGACCAGCACCAGCCGGAGCGGCCAGCCCTCCACCACACCGCGGTAATCACCATCCCACGACAGCGGTACAATGCCAGACAGGTGCTGTCGTAACGCTGCGCGATCATCGTGATTGCCGACAATCGCATGAACGGGCATTGGCAGCGGCGCCAGCAGAGAGGCGAGGTGCGCGTACTCCTCCGGCGCGCCATGCTCCACCAAATCACCCGTCAGCAGCACCATATCGGGCCGCTGCGGCAGCTCCATAACAGCGTGAATGGCCGTGCGCAGCATGCCAGCGGTATCGACCCGACCCTTCCAAAGCTGGTCGGGCGCGACGATGTGCAAGTCGGACAATTGGGCAATCAGCATGGTCCGTTGGCCTCCTGCTGGAGACACTGAGCCGACTGCTTGAAACGTCAAGGGATTTGGCGTCGTCGCAAGGTGAAACGCACACACACTGGCGCCGACGCAAATCCTGTTATGCCGCCCGCAGGCTGGTCAGTAACTCGCCAACTTCCCCTGACAGTCGCTCAGCCTCCCGCCGGACGCCGTCTGCTGTGCGCAACACCTCCGCCGAGCGGCGCCGCGCCGCGGTGGACGCATCCGAAATGCCTGAGACGCTTGCCGCCACCTCGCGTGTGCCACCTGCGGCTTCAACGATGTTGCGGGTGATTTCACTGGTGGCTGATTCCTGCTGCGACGCCGTGTTGGAGATCATGCCAACCGCCCCCTCAAGGGTGTGCATGCCGCCAGCAATCGCGCCGATCATCTGTGCGGCATCGTCGGCACTGGTGCGAATCGCCGCGATTTGCGCTTCGATCTCCAGGGTCGCCTGGGCCGTTTGAGAGGCGAGGGTCTTCACCTCCGTCGCGACCACAGCAAAGCCGCGGCCGGCCTCGCCTGCGCGGGCAGCTTCGATGGTCGCATTCAAGGCCAGCAGGTTGGTCTGCTCGGCAATCTCGCGAATCAGATCCACCACCACGCCGATTTGAGTGGAGGCTTGCGACAGGCCCGTGATCACCCCCTCGGCCGTGCGGACCTGAGCCGCGGCGCTGTTGGTGACGTCTTCCACGGCCGCCACCTGGCGCACCACTTCGCGCACGGCGGCAGACAGTTCCTCCGTCGCGCCTGCAATGGTCTGGACGTTGACCGATGCCTGCTCAGCCGCTCCTGCCACCGTGGCTGCTTGACCAGAGGTTTCCATCGCGGCCGCCGCCATGCCGCCTGCCGCTTCGGTCAAACCAGCTGCGGCCGACCGCAGACCCGTCACGACTGCGCCGACCTGACGCTCCAACCGGTCGGTAATGTCGGCCAGCAGCGTGCGACGCTCCTCCGCGGCAGCATGGTCGCGAGCGATCCGCTCGGCTTCGGCGGCGGCGGCGGCACTGGCCGCATCCCGGTAGCCCGCAACCGCGCGGGCAATCG
Source organism: Alphaproteobacteria bacterium (assembly GCA_004292755.1). Lineage (GTDB taxonomy): Bacteria > Pseudomonadota > Alphaproteobacteria > Elsterales > Elsteraceae > RDXE01. Next base: position 89,614 of record RDXE01000043.1, on the reverse strand, counting down.
CACCAATCTCATCCTTGCTGTCGAACCCAACCTGCGCAGACAGATCCCCACTGCCGATTCGATCAAGTGCCACCGCACAGGCTCGCAGCGGGCGCAGGATGGAGCGCGCGATCAGCCAACCCGCCACCGCCGCGATCACCAGAAGGGCGATGCCAACAGTCAGCAGCAAGCGAATCGCGAGGTCGCCGCGGCGGTCAACATCCTGGCGAATATCCTCCATCACAGCGTCGAGGGCTGTGGAGGCTACCTCCATCTGCTCTGCCAGAATCTCCCAGCTTTCTTGAAAGCGGGGCATGCCCGCCAGCAACCCTTGGCGATCATTGGCTTGCAGAGTGCTGAGCGCAGCGCCCTCTTCAATGTATGTTGTGATGGTGGGGGTCAGATCTGTGAGCAAGCTGCGCACGGCTTCGGGCAGAACCGGTGTGTTGGCTTTGGCAATGCTGTCCAGGAAGGTGGCCGCATGCTCCTCCCGCTCCGCTGCAAGCTCCCGCGCGTTGGCAATCAGCAAGCGATTGGTGGCCAGCACACTGGCGAACACATCCCCGCGCAGCGTGTCATGCATCATGTCACCGGTCTGCACAGCCGAGCGGGCATCGGCCACGTCAATTAGGGTGCGGACAGCTTTCGCCATGTCATACGTCACCCAGACGCCGACACCCGTCAGCATCAACCCCAGCGCCGAAATCACCAATCCAGCAAACGCGAACTTGATCCTGATCTGCAACAATCGGCGCATGATCCAACCCCCAGTTGATCCCGCTTCTTGAGGTCGGTTGCGTACCATGGGGTCGCCGATCTTTCAAAATACAAAGTACCCCTATCGGTATCCAGATACCTCATAGGGATATAAGAAGATCGTCCGTCACACCCGTCAAATCCAGCAGCGTTGCATCTGCCAAAGGGTCTGGCTGATCGGCGATGCGGATTGCCCGCCCAACACCGGCTGCCCGGGCAGCGGCGATGTCCGTCGGCTGGTCACCGATCATGACAGAGCGGGCAAGGTCCAAGGACAAGTCGACCGCTGCTGCCAGCAGCATGCCCGGTGCCGGTTTGCGCAGCGGGCTCGGCTGGTTCCAGGGCGGCAGACCTTCGGGGTGGTAGGGGCTGGCATAGACAGCTGCAATCGGTCCGCCAGCCCTGGCGGCCTCCGTCATCATCCAGCGGGTGAGAGTGGCAAAAGCCTCCCAGGTGTAAAACCCGCGGGCGATGCCTGCCTGATTGGTCACGACAGCGACTGCCAGACCCAGGCGCCGGGCCCGGCGCAACGTGTCAAGCGCGCCGGGGCGCCAGACGAACCGGTCAACCGTGCCAACATACCCCGTGTCGTCGTTCAGGACCCCGTCACGATCCAGCAGCAGCCCTGGGCGCATTCGAGTGGATGGCTTACGCCGCCATCGCCCGCTCGATCAGCGCGCAATAGGTATGGCCGACCAGCTTCATGCCCTCTTGCAGACGCTGGGTGTTGTCTGACGGCAGACCCAAGAGATGATCGCAATGGTCCCCAAACAGCCCGCCGCTGGCCCGAGTCATGCCGATGGTCACCATGCCGATCGCGCGGGCTCGTTGGAACGCCTTGATCACATTGGGCGATTTGCCTGACGTGGACAGGCCGACCAGGACATCGCCCGGTCGACCCAGCGCCTGCACCTGACGGTCAAACACGAATTCGTAGCCATAGTCGTTGCCGATCGCCGACACGACGGAGACGTCGGTGAGTGCGATCCCCGGCAGCCCTGCCCGCTCCATCGTCAGGCGCCCAACCAACTCACCTGCCAAATGCATCGCGTCAGCGGCACTGCCGCCATTGCCGCAGAACAGCACCTTGCCACCAGCGCGCAGGCTGGCCACGCTCGCGTCCACCCCGGCGATCAGAGTTGCCTGCAGCGCCTGATCCTGGGCAACGGTGTTAAAGAAGGCCGCGGCGGCGGCAAATTCATCGGCGATATAGCGGTGCAACGGGCGTCCTCCTCGGGCAGGCGCCAGCGGCTGGCGCCACGCGAAGGTATACGGCGTCGTCCGCGTCAGTTCCACTGCCAGCGCAGCCCTGATGTGCGATCGTGGAATATCGTCGGCCACGATGCCCGAGAATCGCCGCAGTTCGGCACTATTCCCCACGCGCCTGATTGCGGCTCTGACATCCCCAACGGCACTGCTGAGGGGAGCAAAAATGGGCAGGCTGTGATAAGGGTTACAGACGGCAGCAGGAGTGAGGTGTACACCTTGCCCAGTTGTTGACCACGCAGAACGCGTAACCGCCTTGAGGGTGCCCTCGGGCCTGACCGGATTTTTGGGGAAGAGATCATGTCCTCCATCGCGCTCCCGAACCTCACCCAACCCGTGGCCCCGCAGGCGCGCCCGCCGTTTCCCGGCAGCGTGACGCCGCCGCAGTTGGGTCAGACCACCAATGCAAACCCGCTGTATGAGCGGTCTGGCGCGTTGGAGCGAGCAGCCCTCGCCGCGGTGAACGCGGATCGCCCCGACCTCGCCAACAATGGCGATGTCGGCGGTCTGCGTCGCAATGATCCGACGGCCCAGCAGATCCAGCAGGCCAATGCCCAGCGCAACCAGCCGACGGATCAAGTGGAGCGCGACATCGTCTCCCTTGGTGACCGGGCAGATCGCTTGCTGGCGACCTATGGCGCCGATGGCCGTGTGGCAGCGGTGCGCAATCAGATTGAGCGCACGCTCAGCAATGCCGCTACGCTGGCCGCTTCGGTGGAGCGCAACATTGCTGCGGGTCGCAGCTCTGTCACCGTGACCGACCCGACGGACCCCGCCGCCACCTCGCGCGAAGTGAACCGCAACGGTGTCACCCAGGTGCTGACCACCACGGTGGACAACCTGTCGCGCACCACGGAATTCGCTGTGGATGACGCCGGTGGCCGCTCCCGCCGCGACTTTGTGGAGCGCACGGTCACTCAGGTGTTCTCCGACCCGGCAACGGGTTCGACCACGGCGTCACCGGTTGCGGGCCAGCCGTTGCTGCAGGTGAACAATTCCCAGTCGATTGAGACGGTGACCACCGTCAATCAGGACGGCTCGGTCCGCGTGACCTCGACCACGCGTGAACTGATCGCCCGGTCCGACCAGCCCGGCCGCGTCGAAGCGCGGGAAACGGTGCGGGCCACGCTGTTCAGCCGCTCGGCCGACGGCACCTTGAATCAATCCATCTCCGAGACGATCCGCTCGGTTACGGCTCAGTTTGATCAAGCGACCGGCGAAATCGGCCCCGTGGTGGCTGGCACCGCCCGGACGATCCAGACCGACCGCGCGATCACACCGGGCACAGCTGCCAGCGACACTGCCGCTGCCGATCCCGCCGTGCTGCGCGAAGCCATCAATGACCGGTCGGTCAGTGCGCGGCTGGATCAAGCAACCGGTGCGCTGATCACCCAGACCCGTGACAACGCGGTCTCAGTCACTCTGGCGGAGGGGTCAACCCGCGCTGCGGTTACTGAGCGGCTGCGCCAGACCTCTGGGCGCCAGAACGTCGACGGCTCTTTCTCGGCGTCCGTGCTGGATCAAACCACACGGGTGCGCCGCAGCGAGGCGGACGTGATCACTGCCAACCGCCAGAGCCTGACTGCTGGGGTGTCCCAGCGCAGCGCCAATGGCAATACGACCCTGTCGGTCAGCGCTACGGAGCGCACCGCTGGCTTCCGCGCCGAGCGGGCTGACGCCAATGACCCGATTGCCGGCAACCCGGCTTCAGTCGGTGCCAATGAGCGGGTGATCACCCGCGCTTCCGGCACCCTGCGTCAGGCAGTCGCTTCGGTGACGGAGCGGGCCGATGGGTCCTCCACCGCCAGCGCGCGCGCCACCGAGGCCTCGGTGTCCTTCAATCGCGATGCGCGCGATCGCACGCGGGAAGTCAGCAGCCAGAACACCGAGCGGGCAACCGCCACCCTGGCTGCTGGTGCGACCCAAGCCCAGACCACTGACCGGACCGACGCTGCCCGCGATCAGCCCGCCACTGTGGTGACCCGCACCAACCCAACCGCCCCCGGCACTGTGCAAACTCAGACCGGTGCACCGCCGTCGCGCAATGAAACCGTGGTCGGCAGCGGCACGACCCTCACCGCTGGTGCACCGAATCGTAACGGTCGCGGCCCGACAGTCAGCGTCGACCTCGCCGCTGGTACGGGTGCTGGCGCTGCCCGCCCGGTCCTGGGCAACCGCCCGGATCGCGTTGCTGTAACGGGCGAAGCCGGTGGCCCAGTCACGGCCTCGCTGGTTGAAGGCCGTGCCCAGAACAGCACCACCTCCACCAGCACGGGCGTGAATGCCCGCAGCAGCGACCTGCGCAATGTGGCTGTCGATGGCACCAACCGGTCCGGCTCCAACATCGCGCGCCGCGCGCCGCTGGAACTGTCGATCAGCCGTCCCGGTGCTGGCAGCAACCAGCCCGTCGATCTGTTCCAAACCATCGCTGGCTACAATGCCAATGGCCGTCTGCAAACCAACTCCTCAGCCGTGCGCTTCCTGGCCACTGGCTCAGCTGTGAACACGCAGAGCTAATCGGCCCCTGACGACCCGATCCGGAAGAACCGCCGTCCCCCTGGGGCGGCGGTTTTTTCGTTTGGTGCCGCCGTCATCGCCCCACAATCCGTGCGACACCGCCGACGACCATCCAGAGAACGGCGCGCTGATGGAACCGACGGGCGAGGGCGAGGGCCTGGTGGCGGGTGAGTGACAGCAGTGCCCAGCCTTCCTCCTGCCAAGAACCGCGCTGAGCCAAGCCCAGGTGGGGCAGACGCGGGTGGCTGCGCGTCTGCCAGGTGAGCCGAGCAGCTGCGCGCTGGTTGCGCCGCCTCGACTGCAGACGGCTACCAGGATTCCAAGCTGTGATGCAGGTAAGGCTGGTGTGGTGATTGGCGCGCAGCCAGGCCGACACCGCCGGGTGACGCTGCTCGCAGCGAAGGTCGTAGGGCTGGCCGCCGATCCAGACGCGATAGCGCGTGGTGCGGTAGGCGATCACGAGACTCGGCATCGGCGAAGGCCAGCCCTGCGTGCGCTGCACAGGGTCCCCCCTTGGATGCGGCAACCTTCGGACGCCATTGTGCGAACCCGAAGCATCCCTCTCGGAGCATCGATCATGATCGAGCTGTACTACTGGACCACCCCCAACGGCCACAAGGTCACCATGGCGTTGGAGGAGATGGGCCTGCCCTACACCCTCCACGGTATCAACATCGGCAAAGGCGAGCAGTTCCAGCCGGAGTTCTTAAAAATTGCGCCGAACAACCGCATTCCGGCGATTGTTGACACGGCCCCCGTTGATGGCGGCCAACCCGTCTCGCTGTTCGAATCGGGTGCCATCCTGCTGTATCTCGCGGAGAAGACCGGGCAGTTCCTGCCACAGGACCTGCGCGGTCGCGCTGATGCCCTGCAATGGCTGTTCTGGCAGATGGGTGGCCTTGGTCCGATGGCCGGGCAGAACCATCACTTCTCGCAGTACGCGCCGGAGAAAATCCCCTACGCGATCGACCGCTATGTCAAAGAAACCAACCGGCTGTATGGCGTACTGAACAAGCAGCTGGCTGAGCGTGAGTTCATTGTCGGCAGCTACTCCATCGCGGACATGGCCTGCTATCCCTGGATCGTCCCCTACGAGCGGCAAGGCCAGTCGTTGGAGGACTTCCCCCATCTGAAGCGCTGGTTCCACGCCATTGCCGCGCGGCCGGCAACCATTCAGGCCTATGCCCGCGCGGGCGAGGTCAATCCGACCGTCGGCACGCCGATGACGGACGATGCCAAGAAGGTGCTGTTCGGACAAACCGCCAAGACCGTCGCGTAACCTCGCGGCTGTTATCCCGCGGGGGCGGGAGATCGGCGTTCGCGGCGATCTCCCTCACGCCAGGAAGCGGGGCAGGCGGTCCGCAAGATCGGCCAGGCTGGCGGCAATTCGAGCGTGCTCGGCCGCCGTCAACCCCGCGCCGGGCCAGGGCGGCAGGTTGGCCGCAAGGGTTGCCACACGGTGCTCCGGCACAATGCGACCCTCGGCTTCCGCCCAGTGATGGAAGGGGTGACCAAACACCGAGCGCGCATAAAGCTGCGGGATCGTGCCGCGAATGCGCCACTCGGGCAGCCCCTGGACCCAGATGGCACCATTGGTCCGGTCATTCGGTGCCGTGTTGCGGGCGAAGCCTTCCGCGAAGCGGATCAGTTTGCGCTCGAACAACTCAAAGCTCCGCACCGAGGCGTGCAGTCCGATGGCACCCGTCACCGGTACCACCAAGGGGTTGGCGGTGTACGCCGCGTGATTGCCATGGGCAACCAGCGGCCAGCACCCTGCGCGCACCCACACCTTGTCAAACTGCACCATCCATGGCGCCATGCTGGTGTCCCAACCAGACGGTGCATAGTCCAACCGTGGCAGCGGCCGCTGAAAGCGGCGCGTCGCGTTGGGCAGTGTCGGCTGGCCAGCTTTGCCAGCCTCCAGATCCATCAGCAGCAATTGAGACGACAAGTGCAGGGTCGTCGCCTGGGCGAAGACGCCGCGGGTTGCCTCCTCAATCACGGCTGCCAGAGTTCCAGCATGGGGCGCCCAGAACTCATCGGCATCGGCTAGTATCACCCAGTCGGCACCCAGTGCCTCACGCGCAAGCCAGACCATGCGGGTGGACCACCGCGCCTGATCCATGTCTTGCGTGGGCTCATCCAATACAAAGACGGGTGCTTTGCTTGATATCTCCGCCAGTAGCTCCCGCGTGCCGTCAACCGACCCATTGTCGGTCACGATCACGGCATCGACACCTTGGGCGAAATGCCAAGCGAGATTGGTCGCGATCAACTCCAACTCATCACGCACGGTGAGCGCCAGCACCAGACGACGAGGGGTGTCTACGGCTTGCGGCTGCGGCGTGCCAGGTTTCAGTTTGCCAGCTGCTGCAAAGCGATCGAAATCCAGCGTGCCAAACAGCGACGGCGCGTCTGGTGTTGCGGCAATCAGCGCCCGGGCCTCCTCCAGGCGGTCGGCGCTGAGCAGGCGGGTCAGCTTGGTCCGCGGTTGATCGGTTGCCTGCAACAGGTGGTCGGCAAAGGCCTCCCGCTCCACACAGGCTTCGGCAAATCGACTGGTCTCAATCAAGGCGAACGTGCGAGAGGAGTTGGCCTGCTGATCCAACGGGTCGATCGCGGCCGCACACTCCGCCTCAACCAGCAACTCCTCCCAAGCACCCGATAGCTCTAGCATCATGAAGTAGATGCCGCGGGCCACTGCGTGCCCAGGCTCTTGATCCAGAACCTGTTTCACCTGGATCAGAGCATCCTCTGACTGAAGAGAGGCCCACAGGGTCAGAGCCAGCGATAACCTCGCCTCAACATGGGTCCGGTTGGCGTTAAGGAAGTGGCGGAGTCGCTCGACCCGAACCTCAAGGGGTAAGGTTGCCACCTCCGCTTCCAGGCTGGTCCAGGCATCACGATGCATTGCATGCTCGATTCGACGGGGTGCAGCTAAGGCCGCCCCCCTATTCGGTCGCGTCTATGGTCTGCTGCAGTTGCTCGCCCAACCCGTCAATGCCAAGGCGAATGGTCTGACCGGCGCGCAGGAACACAGGTGGCTTCTGACCCAAGCCAACACCCGGTGGGGTACCAGTGGAGATGATGTCGCCAGGAAGCAGGGTCATGAACTGGCTGATGTAGCTGACCAAGTGCGCCACGCCATACACCATGGTGCGCGTCGACCCGGACTGATAGCGATGACCGTCAACCTCCAGAAACATCGAGAGGTTTTGGGGGTCGGGCACCTCGTCGCGGGTTACCAGCCATGGGCCGATCGGGCCAAAGCCATCGTGCGATTTGCCCTTCATCCATTGCCCCTGACGGTGCATCTGGAAGTCGCGCTCCGAGACATCATTGACCACGCAGTACCCGGCAACATGGGCGAGGGCGTCGGCCTCGCTAACATACTTGGCACGGGTGCCGATCACGACGCCCAACTCCACCTCCCAATCGGTTTTCACCGATCCGCGGGGGATTTCCACGGGATCGTTGGGACCGCAGATGGCTGACGGTGCCTTGAAGAACAAAATCGGCTCCGACGGCACCTGCGCGCCGGTTTCTGCTGCATGGTCGGAATAGTTCAAGCCGACGCACAGGAACTTGCTCACATGACCAACGCACGCACCGAGGCGCGGCGTGCCATCCACGATGGGTAGGCTGGCAGGGTCTAGGCTGCGCAGATGCGCCAGCGTTTCGTCACCCAAGGTCGCCGGGCCAATATCAGGGATCACTGCCCCCAAATCGCGGATGGTGCCGGTTGCATCCAACAGGCCGGGGCGTTCGGCCCCGATTGGTCCATAGCGCAACAACCGCATCCGACACCCCCCTCTGTGGACTGGGCTTGTTCCGCCCTGTCGCCCGTGATCCGTGCGCCGCACCGGCGCGTCCTCGTGTCTAGCAGCCCTGGCCGCCAACCGCAAACCACTCGGGACCCAGCATCGAGGCTTGGCACAGAATCTTGACAATTTGCTGAAGGATCACCTAATAACTCTCAGGAAAGATTTGTGAATCGGTGGTGGCGATGAGGGGTTGGGGTCTGGTGGCTGCAGTAGCAGCAGCTCTGGTGCTGGCGGCGTGCAGCAGCACCCAGCCGCAGCGGACCAGCGGCCAGAGTGAGCCGCGCCCGCATCGCTCGGCGAACTTCACGCCGCCAGGTCCGCCTCACGATCCGTGGGGTCCGTACATTGCTGAGGCCTCGCGCCGCTTTGACGTGCCGCAGGCCTGGGTGCGCGCGATCATTCAAGTGGAAAGTGCGGGTCAGACCCACCTGAATGGTCAGCCGATCACCAGCCGATCCGGCGCCATGGGTCTGATGCAAATCATGCCGATCACTTGGGGCGAGCTGTCGCGCAAGCATGGCCTGGGTGACAATCCGCACGACCCCCGAGACAACATTCTGGGTGGCACAGCTTATATCCGCGAGATGTACGACCGCTTCGGTGCACCTGGATTTGCCGCTGCGTACAATGGCGGGCCCGGTCGCCTGACGGAATATCTGCGCAATGGCCGCCCGCTGTCTGAGGAAACGGTGACCTACGTCGCCTTGGTCGCCCCAGCGATTGACGGTATTCACCCGAACCGGACTGCTGCCGTCGCACCCGCCCGCGTGCCGATCACCACGCCGCCGCAGGCGCGAGCGCGCGCGGTGTACGCAGCCGCACGCCCGAATGAGCAAGTCCCAACCGTGGTCACCGCTGCGGGACCAATGGCGACCAGCCGACAGACCGTCGCCCAGGCCCGCACCACACCGCCCGCCGTCCAGCCGCAGGCGACACAACCCTCGGCATTGCAAGTGGCCATGCGGGAAACCCAGTCTCGTCAGCAAGCAGCCCAGCGCGGCAGCTGGGGTGTGCAGGTGGGCGCGTTCAGCTCGCCCGATCAAGCACGGGCCGCAATGGTACAGATCGCGGGACTGGCACCGGAGTTGGCGCAGGCGCGTCACCAAACCCAGCCCGTGCAGACCACCGCCGGCAATCTGCATCGCGCGCGTCTGGTCGGATTATCCGAAGAACAAGCGTCTACTGCCTGCCAGCGCCTGACCCGGTCGGGCCAAGCCTGCACCCGTGTTGCGCCAGAACAGCTTTAGCCTCGCCGGAGGGTCCACCCGCACTCAGTCAGACAGACACATCTGCGTTGCGACCACGGGTCCACGCCTCTTCGTCGATCTCCTGATCTTCACGACGGCGTGCATGGGTTTGCTGGCCCTTTTCGGCCTTCTGGGTCGGCAAGGTCGGACGGGCGGTGACAGCTTGTGCTGGCCTCACCGGCGCCAAATTCCGCTGTTGCGCGGCTGAGCCAGCCAGCGCCACGACAGCTGCGTTGGGTGCGGGCGGTACGATCATGGGGCTTCTCCCAATCTGATTAGGTTATAGATAAGGCTGTGTGATTTGGTTCACAAGGCTTTCCTCCAGCGCCTCTGCCCCCACCGGTCAAGTGAGACACCACCGCGGGCCCCGCGCTAAGCTCCACCCCATGGCGCAGAAACCGTTGCGATTGATCATTGGCGGCAAATGGTCCAGTACCTGGACCATGCGGGGATGGCTGGCGGTGATGCTGTCCGGGCTGCCGTTTGAGGAAGAGACGCTGTTCCTGTCGCGTCCCGACAGCAAGGCGCGACTAGCCGAAGTCTCGCCAACGGGGCGGATTCCAGTGTTGATCGATGGTGCGGTGCGCATCACCGACACGCTCGCGATTGCGGAGTATCTGTGGGAACTCGCGCCCCACAGTGCGATTTGGCCACAGGATCGCTTAGCACGCGCCGCAGCGCGCATGGTCTCGGCAGAGATGCACGCGCATTTCAACGATGTCCGGGCAGCCCTGCCGATGAACCTGATCAAGCGTTGGCCGATCCGCGATGGACTGCCCTCGACTGTCAAGCTGCTGGACCGCCCCGGCGTGCGCGCCGACATCGCACGGGTAGAGGCTGTGTGGCGCGAGACCCGCAAGACCTGGGGCGCTGGCGGACCCTATCTGTTCGGCGCGGAGTTCTGCTTCGCCGACGCGATGTTCGCTCCGATGGCCAGTCGATTCGTGACCTATTCCGTGCCAATGGCTGCCGACACGGCCGACTATGTCGAGGCCTGCCTGCACCACCCCTATGTTGCACAGTGGCGGGCAGGCGCCGAGGCGCAGGCCGATGACATTGGCCGTGACCTCGTTGCCGCGTTTCCCTAGCTGGGGCCTACCACGGCCCTTCAACCAGCCACTTGCGCACTTGATCCAACCGGTCCGACCCCCAGAACCGCTCCCCATCAACAGTCACAAAGGGGGAGCCGAACACACCAGCCGCCAACGCCTCTTCTCCCGCCGCAATCGCGCGCTGTTTGATGGCGGCCTCCGCGATGCCTGCCTCCACAGCGGCGCGTTCAAATCCAGCCTCCGCCACGACGTCCAGCACTGTCGCGGCTTCGCCAATCGCCCGACCGTCGCGATAGCAGGCGCGATAGAGCGCCAAGACCACCTCGCCCATGCGCTCCGGTGCAGTCGCTTCCACCCAGTACGCCGCACGGGTTGCCGCAATCGCCGCAAAGGGGAAGCGCTGCGGCATGGTGATCGACAACCCATAAAACCCTGCCGTGCGCAGAAAATCGCGGCGGAAATAGCTGCCTTTTGGCTCCGCCATCTCGATCAACGGCCGCGCGCCGGTCACTTTAAACACCCCACCCAACAGGAAGGGCCGCCACACCAGCGGGCGCCCAGCCTGCGCCGCAATGCCGCCAATCTGCTCCGCCCCGACATAGCCGTAGGGAGAGGAGAACTCGCACCAGAAGGTTACCGGAGCGCCTACCATGGGATCACCTCGCCGGTGTAATTGAAGAAGCCGCCATGATGGGCAGGCCCTGCACCATCGATCACCTGCACCATGCCAGCAACGGACGTCGCGACATCGATATCTGCCCCCGCACCCCCCATATCGGTGCGCACCCAACCGGGATGCAGCGTGAGCATCACCGGCGGCTTGCTGCCTTGCTCCAGCGCGAGCGCGCGCATACCGGCATTGAGTGCGGCCTTGGAGCTGCGATAAATCGGCTGCCCCCCGCCCGATTGTCCAATCGACCCCATGCGGGAGGAGAGGAGCGCCATCACCTCCGTCACCTGAGCCTGCAACAAAGCCGCCATGCGCAGGGGACCGACGACATTGGTCTCCAACACGGTCAGCCACTCTGCGCTCGACACCTCCGCCAGGCGATAGCTGCGCGGTCCATAGACACCGGCGTTGATGATGGCCCGGTCCACCGGCCCTAAGGCCTGGGCAAAGCGCAGCGCTGCTTCAGCGTCCGTGATGTCAAGGGCGCGGCGGTCCGCCAGCGGCGCCTCGCTCTGCAGGCGGGCGGCACCGGCATCGTCGCGATAGGTTGCAATCACCTGATCCCCGCGCGCCTGCAGCACACGGGCGAACTCCAGCCCAATGCCGCGCGAAGCGCCAATCACCACCACCCGTGCCATGTCGTCTCCTTTTCCAGCGCGCCTGCTACCAGGGCATCGCCTCACCGAGGTAGTTCCAATAACTGCCGCTGGGAGGGGCTGGTTCGCGATCCAGCACCGTCATCATACCGCTGACCGATTGCGCCACGGTGATTCGCGCCCGGGGGCCGCCCATGTCGGTCTGCACCCAGCCCGGGTGAATGGCAAACAGCGTGACGCCCGCTGCCTCCGGCGACAGGGACAAGGCGCGCATACCGCAATTCAACCCAGCCTTGGAGGCGCGATAGATCACCTTGTCGCCCTCGCACAGGCTGAGCGAGGCATTATCGCTGGAGACCATCACAATCTGTCGACGGTGGGAGCGCGCAACGGCTGCAATCAGCAGACTGGCGATCCGGATTGGTGCGGCAGTGTTGGTCATCAACACCTGCTGCCATTGGGCGAGCGGCGCACTTGCCTGCGGCTCCTCCGGCCCCAGCACGCCCGCGTTCAAGATCAGCCGATCGATGCTGCGCCCGGCCATGGCTGCGGCGAACTGGGCGATCGAGGCATCGTCTAGAACATCCAGCACCACGGTCTCGATCCGAGGGTGGCTAAGCGCACCGGTGGGAGCGCGCACCGTCGCCACCACCTGCTCGCCCTGGTCGGCCAAATGCCGGGCCAACCCCAACCCGATGCCGCGGGAGGCACCGACGACAACGCTGAGCATCACGTCACCCGCTCAATCGCGACGGCCGTCGCCTCGCCACCGCCGATGCATAAGGAAGCGACGCCGCGTTTTACGTCATAGCGTTCCAGCGCCGCCAGCAACGTCACTAGAATGCGGGCACCAGAGGCGCCAATCGGATGACCCAGCGCACAGGCGCCGCCATGGATGTTCACCTTGTCGGCCGGCAAGTCGAGGTCTTGCATCGCGACCATCGTCACCACGGCAAAGGCTTCATTGACCTCAAACAGATCCACCTCGGCCGCCCGCCAAGCCAAGCGCTCCAGCAGTTTGGTGATCGCAAACACTGGCGCCGTGGTGAACAGGGCAGGGGCCTGGGCGTGGGTTGCATGACCGTGGAGGATGGCGCGCACGGGCAGCCCCCGGGCATCAGCCTCCGACCGCCGCATCAGCACCAACGCAGCTGCTCCATCCGAGATGGAGGACGCATTGGCAGCCGTAACGGTGCCGCCATCACGAAAGGCCGGCTTGAGCGTCGCAATCTTTTCGGGTCGGGCGTTGCGCGGCTGCTCATCCAGGCTGATGGTCGCGGCCCCGCTGCGGCCCTTGACAGTGACCGGCACGATCTCGCCAGCGAAGCTGCCATCCTCGCCCGCGCGCTTGGCCCGATCGAGCGAGCGAAGCGCGAAGGCATCCTGCGCCTCGCGGGTGAATTGGTAGGCCTGGGCGGTATCCTCAGCGAAGGTGCCCATCAGCCGACCCTTGTCGTAGGCATCTTCCAGCCCGTCCAGGAACATATGGTCCAGCACGCGGCCATGACCCATGCGGTAGCCACCGCGCGCCCGATCTAGCAGATAGGGCGCATTGGTCATGCTCTCCATCCCACCCGCCACGACGATGCGGGCGCTGCCCGCCAGCAGGGCGTCATGGGCGAGCATCGCCGCCTTCATGCCGGAGCCACACATCTTGTTGACGGTCGTGCAGCCAACCGCCTGCGGCAAACCCGCCCCCAGCGCCGCCTGGCGCGCCGGTGCCTGACCCTGACCCGCAGGCAGCACACAGCCCATGATCGCCTCATCGACGGCGTCGGCAGGCAACCCTGCCCGCTCCACCGCGGCGCGGATTGCACTGGCCCCCAACTGGGCAGCCGTCAGATCCTTCAGCTCGCCCTGAAACCCGCCCATCGGCGTGCGGGCACTGCCCACGATGACAATCGGATCGCCCATGCCCCATCCTCCCCCACCCATGTCGTGCTACCGACCGTATCGGTCAGTCCGCGTGCGGGGAAGGGGGCAGGAACGACTGGCGCCTATCCGCGGCTGCGGCGGCCAAAGGTGATCAGGCGCCAGACATAGACAGCGACCACCACCAGCACGACCAGCTTGGACAGCGGATCGATCCAACCTTCCACGCGCTCGTACTGGGCTTCGAGCACATAGCCCGCGGCTGTGAGTAGGCTGGTCCACAAGCCGGTGCCGATGCTGGTCCACAGCAGGAACGGCCCCATCGGCATCGCCGCCACCCCAGCGGGAGCCGAGATGATGGTGCGAATGGCGGGAATCAGCCGACCGTAGAACACTGCCAAATGGCCATAGCGCTGGAACCAGCTGGCAGCTTGGTCCACCTCCTCCGGTGTGATGGTCATCACCCGGCCAAAGCGGGATGCGAGCAAGCGCAGCCGGGCAAGGCCGAGAATCCGCCCGGCGTAGTACCACGGCAGGGTGCCAAGAATGGTGCCCAGGATACCCGCAGCCAGCACACCGAACACATTCAAATCGCCACGCGCGGCGGCAAACCCAGCCAGCGGCATGATCAATTCCGAGGGGATCGGGGGGAACACATTCTCGGCAAACATCAAGAACACGATGCCGCCATAGCCCCATTGGGTGATGGTATTGACGATCCACTCGAACATGCTGATCGGCCCCTGTTGGCTGAGCGCCGCGGCGCCGCGTGCGGCGTCTCTACGCTGCCTCGTGCTCCTGGATCAAGCGCCAGAGCGCACGCAATGCCTGCGGCTCGCCACCCTCGGGTCGACCAGGGCGGGATTTCTGGAACCACGCCATCATGTCGATGTGAACCCAGCGCTGCTGGCTTGGCACGAACTCCGCCAGAAACAGCGCTGCCGTGATTGCGCCGGCAAACGGGCTATCGCCCGTGGAGCTAAGATCGGCAATGCGCGTATCCAGCATCTTGCGATAGGGCGCCCACAGCGGCAAACGCCATAACGGGTCGCCCGCAGCCATGCCATGCTCCGCCAGACGCTGGGCCAGATCGTCGTGCCGGGTGAACATCACCGGCAGGTCTGGGCCCAGGGCGATACGGGCCGCACCGGTTAGCGTTGCGCAGTCGATCAGCAGGGCAGGCTCCTCACTCACCGCCTCGGTCAGGGCATCGCACAAGATCAGGCGACCCTCGGCATCGGTGTTGCCGACCTCGACGGTTAAGCCTTTGCGGGTGCGCAATACGTCCATCGGCTTGAAGGCGTTGCCGTCGATCAAATTCTCAACGGCAGGCACCAACACGCGCAGACGCACTTTCAGGCCGGTCGCCATCACCGCTTCAGCAAGACCCAGAACCGTGGCGGCACCGCCCATATCCTTCTTCATCAGCTTCATGCCAGCCGATGGCTTGATGTCGTACCCACCACTGTCAAAGCACACACCCTTGCCGACCAGCGTGACCTTGGGATGGGCTGCGTCGCCCCAACTGAGGTCAATCAAGCAGGGCGGGCGGGCAGACGCGCGACCAACGGCGTGAACGGCTGGGAAGTTCTCGGCCAGCAGTTGATCGCCAATCACCACCGAGACTTCGGCGCCGTAAACCTCCGCCAAACTGCGGGCAGCCGACGCCAGATCGCCCGGACCCATGTCCGCTGCTGGCGTGGTGATCAAGTCACGCGCCCGGCAGGTGCCCCCCGCCAGACCCAGCACCAAGGCTTTATCCGCTCCCTCAGGCCAGACCAGCTGGGCCGAACCCTTGCCCTTGGCTGGTCGATAGCGGCTGTAGGCATAGGTGCCAAGCGCCCACCCCAGGGCCTGCGCTGTTGCAGCCGCTGGGTCAGCATCGGCCAGTCGCCACACACCCTCCGGCAGACTGTCGGCCAAGGCGGCCAGACCCCACTCGGGCTCAGCCGCTGCCCGCTCCCCGGTGACCAGCCAGGCCGTTGCAATCGCACCATCGGCACCTGGCACCAGTAGGCTCTGGTCTGCCTCAGCCTTGAACCCAGACGCGGCCGCCGCGCCTTGCACCAGGGGTGTCGCAGCGGCCAGCCGGTCCTTCGCGGTGGCGGGGGTGAGCACATGCACAAGCCGAGCATCCCGGCTTTGGTCAGAAGCCTGATCAATCAAGCGGAAAGACATGCGCCAGAGTTCCTTTTTTCGCCGGAGCAGAGGGAGTCGAAGCCAACTAGGCACCCGATGCCGCCTCTTGGCCCCATCACAGTCGCGCCCTAGGATGGGGTCCGGCCCCTCAGGCGGCAAGGAAGCATCTCGTGGATCTGACCCTCGTTATCGGCAATCGCAATTATTCCAGTTGGTCTTTGCGACCCTGGCTGGCGTTGAAGCTGGCCGGTCTCAGCTTCACCGAGCAGGTGATCCCACTGGGCATGCCGGACACGGCCGACCGAATTCGTCGGGTTTCACCGTCTGGCAAGGTGCCGTGCTTGGTCCATGGCGACACCGTGGTATGGGAAAGCCTTGCCATCTGCGAGTATGTGGCAGACTTGGCACCCAAGGCCGGGTTGTGGCCGACCGACCCCGCCGCCCGCGCCACGGCCCGCGCGATTTCTGCCGAAATGCACGCAGGCTTTGCCGCACTCCGCAACCACTACCCCATGAATATTCGGGCCCTGAAGCCCACCCCGCCCACGCCAGACTGTCAGGCTGACATCAATCGCATCACCGCGTTGTGGCGCGATGCCCGCCGCCGCTTTGCAGGCCACAAGCCATTCTTGTTCGGCGACGCGGGCATTGCCGACTGCATGTTCGCCCCCGTTGTCACCCGGTTCACCACCTACGAGCCCGCCCTTGATCAAGACGCCAAGGATTACATGGCAGCCGTGCTGAGCCTGCCTGCGATGAAGGACTGGGTCAGCGCCGCCAAGGCCGAGCCCTGGATTCATCCAAAGTTTGACGTCTAGGCTGAGTCCTGGAAGTTCGCAGGGCTATTCGGTAAACTCGCCCCATGTCAGATCGTCAGCCTCTGGGTCGGCACACGCCCTTTCCAATCCCGGTGTTTCAGCCGCACCGGTTTCATGCCTGCATCAATCATCCCGGTGCCTTGACGCCGGAGGAATGTGCGCAGTGGCGGGACTTCGCGCTGTCTCATCTGGAGCTGCACCAGGCCAAGATCGGGCGTGATGGCGGGGATAGTGCGGAGTCAGCCTATCGGCGCAGTCGCGTCGGATGGTTGCCGAACGAGCCGCGCACGGCCGAGCTGTTTCGCAAGCTGGCGAGTTATGTCATGTCCACCAATCGCGCGTGGTGGAATTTCGACCTGACGGAATTCGCCGAGTCGCTCCAGTTTACGGAGTATTCGGCGACTGACGAGCAATTCTACAACTGGCACGTCGATCCCTCTCCGGCCAATCCGAATCGCAAGCTGTCGATGGTCGTCCAATTGAGCGCTGCCGACAGTTATGAAGGTGGTGATCTGGAGGTGATGACCAGTTCGGTGCCAACCCGCGCGCCGCGCCAGCAAGGCACCATCGTGTTCTTCCCGTCCTACAACGTCCATCGGGTCACGCCGGTGACGAAGGGAGTCCGGCATTCCCTGGTTGGCTGGATCCATGGCCCGCCGCTGCGCTGACGCCTCCCGCGGGCGCGCGGGCGCGTGTTAAGCACCGCGAAGGCCTATCTTTCCACTTGGGCAGGGCGTCTCTTGGCGCCCCTGCGCAGCCATGTCACGGATGCACTAGACGGCGCGGAGGAGGTGGTCGAACGCCTCGCCCTCGCCGAAGTCGACTCGGCGATGTTCGAGAGGGCGCAAAGCCTTACCCTGCCCGCCTTCGTGATCATCGCCTTGATGGGTCTTGGTCATGCGGCTGGCGTTGCCATGGGCACGGCCGAGGGGATGCGGCTGGTGGTTTCCACCATCGTGCTGGCCGCAGCCATTTATGCAGTCCATGCCACGGTGGCCGGTGCGCGCGCTGTTCTGCCCTATGGGCTGGCGTGGTGCGCGACCACCCGCGACGTCACCGGCTATGTCCGGCTGCAGATTTACGCCTTCCTCCTGGGGCGGCTGGACGCCAGCCTCCGCACGGCCACGGGCGAGACGACCATCGGCAGCGTGGTGCTTCGGCTTCTGTCCCTGTCGGGGGGTCCGCGCACGGTTGAGGCTTTGGCATGGCGACTGGCCGTGCGTATCACACCCGTTGTGTTGCGCCACGCCGGGCAGCGGCTGTTGCTGGTGCTGGGCCCCATCCTCGGGGCGTGGGCGTACTATCGCTTTGTCGTCTATCCCGAGATGGTGCAGACCGACACCGGCCTAAGCCCGTGGTCGGCTCCTCTCTACCCGCTGGCTGCCTTGTGCGACGCGGTGTTTGGCACCACACTTCGGTCTGTATTGCTGACCTAAAGGAGCGGCCCATGCTGGCGATCCAAGACATTCTGGCCGACCTCTGGCGGCTGGGCGGGGGCGACGCGCGCGCGCTGGCCCGCGTCACCATTGAGGGGGACGAGCCGGTGCTCCCCTCCCCCTTCCGCTGCGAGGCTGCGGCAGCAGCGAGCATCGCCAGTGTTGGGCTGGCCGCGGCTGAGCTGTGGCGGCTGCGGACCGGACGCCCGCAAAGCGTCTCCCTCAGCTTGACGGGGGCAGCGATGGCCTTCCGGTCCGAGCGGTATCTCACCCTCAACAACGCCGCCCCGCCCGACCCGTGGTCAGCCACCTCCGGCTTCTATGAAACCCGCGATGGTCGCTGGATTCAGCTGCATACCAACTTCCCCCATCATCGCGATGGCGTGCTGGCGGTGCTGGGGGCGGAGGACAGCCGCGATGCTGTTGCCCAAGCCATCAAGGCAGAGTGGGACGGCGCCGTTTTGGATCAGCGACTCGCCGAAGCAGGCTTGTGCGCGGCTCTGGTGCGCAGCCCAGCGGAGTGGGCAGCCCTGCCCCAAGCGGCCGCCTTGGCGGATATCCCTGTTGTTCGGGTGGAAAAGATCGGTGACGCACCGCCGCAGCCGATGCCTGTCGCCGCACGCCCGCTAGACGGGGTGCGGGTGCTCGACCTCTCGCGCATCATCGCGGGTCCTGTTGGGTCACGAGCACTGGCAGAGCATGGGGCGGACGTGCTGCTGGTCACCTCCCCGACCTTGCCGTTCATCCCGACGCTGGTGATGGACACCGGACGCGGCAAGCGCTCCACCCACATTGATCTCGAGACTGAGGCGGGTCGGCAGGCGCTGACGGCGCTGGTGCGGGAAAGCGATATCTTCCTGCAAGCCTATCGACCGGGCAGTCTTGCCCGTCGTGGGTTTGGGGCCGAGGCACTGGCCGCCTTGCGACCCGGTATCGTCGCGGTATCGCTGTCCGCTTATGGCGATGTCGGGCCATGGGCTGAGCGGCGGGGCTTTGACAGTTTGGTACAGTCCGCGTCCGGCATCGCTTGGGAAGGCCAACAGGCCTTTGGCACACCGGGACCAAAGCATTTGCCGTGTCAGGTGCTGGATCACGCAACTGGGTATCTGGCGGCCTTCGGTGCCATCGAGGCCTTGCGCCGCCGCGCGACCGAGGGGGGTAGCTGGCACGTTCGGGTGGCGTTGGCCGCCACGGGTCGCTGGTTCACCGGCCTTGGGCGGTTGGCCGACTATCGTGTGTCGGAGCCAACGCCAGCCCAGGTGGCGCCCTGGCTGGAAACCAGTGAGACGCCATTCGGCACGCTCAGCGCCGTTGGGCCTGTGCTGCAGATGGGTGTGACACCACCGCGGCTGGACCGGCCCTCGGTTCCCCTCGGCACCGATCCGCCGCAGTGGTGAGGCAGCCGCACCTTAGCTGGTGGCAAGGGCCAAGCCTTCGTCTTGCCAGCCGGTGATGCCGCCAATCATCTCCTTCACGGGTCGGCCGAGGGATGCCAGCGCAACCGCGGCCTTGTTGGCGCCGTTACAGTGGGGTCCAGCACAATAGACCACGAACAACGTGTCCATCGGCCAGTCTGCCATCCGCTCGACCGTGATCTCTCGGCGGGGCAGGCTGATCGCCCCCGGCACATGGCCTGCGCGAAACAGGCGCTCCGTGCGGACATCCAGCAGCACAAAGTCTGACGCGCCCGACGATAGCGCCTCATGCACATCCCAACAGTCGGTCTCATAGGCCAACCGGCGGGAGAAATGAGCAAGCGCCTCGGCGGCGGGTAGGGCGGGGGTCTGGCTGACAACGCTGGGCATTGATCCCTCCTGTGGCAAACACGAGGCCTCAGGGTGGCCGAGCGGGGCGGACATGCCTACTGGCGCAAACGTCAAGGTTCGGGTAAATTGCGCCAATCATGCCCCACCATGTTGTGTTGTTGGCCTATGATGGCCTTTGCACCTTCGAGTTTGGTCTCGCCGTCGAAGTGTTTGGCCTGCCGCGCCCGGAACTGCCGGAGTGGTACAGCTTTGAAGTGGCAGCATTGGACCCCGGCCCCATGCGGGCCACTGGTGGTATCCGAGTTGTCGCCGACACCGGTCTTGAAGGGTTGGAGCGTGCGGACACAGTGATCATTCCTGGCTGGCGCGGCATTGATGCCGCCGTGCCGGAGGACTTGGTAGCCGCCGTGCAAGCGGCCCATCGACGTGGCGCCCGGGTGATGTCGCTCTGCTCTGGCATAGTGGTGTTGGGGGCGGCGGGCGTGCTCGATGGGCGGCGGGCGACCACCCATTGGCGCTATACCGAGGCGGTGCGCACTCGATTCCCTGCGATCCAGCTACAGCCGGACGTGCTGTATGTTGATGAAGGCAGGGTGCTGACAGCTGCAGGCTCGGCGGCTGGGCTGGATTTGCTGCTGCATGTGGTCCGCCGGGATCGGGGTGCGCAGATCGCCACTCAAATCGCCCGGCGGCTGGTGATTGCCCCACATCGGGATGGTGGCCAGGTGCAATTCGTCGATCAGCCAGTTGTCACCCATGGCCCGGCCGTGGCACGGGCGATGGACTGGGCGCGCTTGCATCTCGACCGTGCCGATTTGACCATTTCAGACCTCGCCGCCCAGGTACCGATGAGCCTGCGCAGCTTTCAGCGCAAGTTTCGCGCCGCGACCGGTCAATCCCCCGCCGACTGGCTGGTGCGGGAGCGTGTACGCCGGGCGCGTGACCTGCTGGAGGCCGAAGTCTTGCCGATGGAAACCGTCGCGGCCCAGGTTGGGTTCGGCAGTGCCGACCTATTGCGGCACCATTTCGGGCGGATCGTCGGCCTGTCCCCCAGTGTCTATCGGCGCCGCTTCGGTGGTGCCGGGCAGCAGGGTTAAGGGCGGCGGCTGACGGCGCGCCCAATCCAGCAGCGTGGCGCGGAACAACCGGGCAGGCAGGTCGCCGCCGGTAACTCGCGCCATTGGGCGGTTGTCATCATTCCCAACCCACACTGCGGCTGTCAGGTGGCGACCACTGTCCCCTGCCACACCCAAGAACCAAGCATCGCGATAATCCGAAGTCGTGCCCGTCTTGCCAGCTGTTGTGACCGGCAGTTGGGCTGCACGCCCTGTCCCATTGGCGACAGTCGCCTGCATCAGGGCCATGGCTTCGGCTGCAATCTCCCGCCGCAGCACAGGCTCCAACACTGTCGAGCCCCGTTGCCACAGCACCCGCCCCTCGCGATCCCGGATCGATTGGACCGCATAGGGCACGACGGCACCGCCGCCAGCCGCAACTGAGGCATAAACCGCCGCTAACTCCAGAATGCCCACTTCGGAGGTGCCAAGGGCAATCGACAGATCATCGGTCAGGCGTGCTGCCACGCCCAGCCGCCGGGCCATCTGGACGACCCGGCGCTGCCCCGCTTGCCGGGCCAACTGCACCGCCACGGTATTGATGGATTGGGCGAAGGCTTGCTCCACGGTTATCTCGCCGCGAAACCGTCCATCATAGTTGGTGGGTGACCAGCGACCGACTGTGATGGGTTGATCACTGCGGGTATCCTCCCGCCGGACACCAGCCTCCAGCGCTGCAAGATAAACCAACAGCTTGAAGGCGGAGCCGGGCTGGCGCACCGCTTGAGTTGCCCGGTTGTACGTGGACGCGGCATAGTCCCGCCCGCCAACCATCGCAAGGACAGCACCATCGGGTGCCAGCACGATGGAGGCCGCTTGATCCACCTGACGGCGCGTGCCCTCCTGCGCCAAGGTGGTGCTGATGGCTGCCGAGGCTGCGGCTTGCAAGCGTGTGTCCAGCGTGGTGGTAACCACCAGATCCCGTCCGGCCACGGCCACATAAGCCGGTAACTGATCAACCACCCAATCAGCGAAGTAGCGCCCGGGACGCTCCGCGCCACTGACCACCCGCAAGGGACGGGCCTTGGCGGCATCGGCTGCTGCAGCTGAGATCGCGCCGGTTTCCGTCATAGCCGACAGGACAACAGCCCCACGCGCCTGGGCACGAGTGGGGTCACGAGCGGGAGACAGACGAGCTGGCGCACGCAGCAAACCGGCAAGAGCGGCGGCTTCATGCAACTGCAGGTCCCGCGCGCTATGCCCAAAGTATCGTCGTGCTGCACCGTCGATACCATAGGCACCAGAGCCAAAATACACCCGGTTCAAGTAAATCGATAGAATGTCATCCTTGCTAAAATGCCACTCAAGCCAGAAGGCTAACACCAGCTCCTGCAGCTTTCGGCGCAGGCTGCGTTCGGGTGTTAGAAAGATATTCTTCGCAACTTGCTGAGTGAGAGTGGAACCACCCTGGACCAAGCGCCCGGCACGCAGATTCACCAGCACTGCCCGAGCAAGGCCAATCGGGTCGACGCCGACATGGTGGCGAAAGCGGCGGTCCTCAATCGCGATCACCGCTGCACCAACAAAGGGTGGCAAGTCACGGACATGCAGCGGGTCGCCATAGAGATCGCCGAAGGCACCAAGCTGGGTGCCATCCGCGGCCAGAACTGTGATGCCGGGGCGCCTCTGGTCGCCTGCCAACAGGTCTTCAATCGGCGGCAGAGTCAGCCAAACCCACCCCAGCACTGCGATCGCAGTAAGACCGGCCCAGATCATTGCTGCAATCAACCAACCCAGCACGCGCCAGATCAGCCGACGTTGGCCGGGCACGCGCGGCGCCGATGGCCGATCGCGCCGCGGGGGGCGATCGGCCGGGTCTGGCGTCGCCGTCAGCACCGTCCTTGCCCCACACGCACGTCTGCTCTCCTGAAGCTGGTGCAGTTATCCTGCCCAGGCTTTCTGGCGCGGTCCAGGCGGACCGTCAAATGTGCTTAGGCCGCTGCAGCTGGTAGATTGAGTTTGGTCATCCAGCGCTTCAGCTCCGCGACGTGTTCTGCCTCCTCATCCCGGAACTCCCGTGCCAACACTTTGACGTCGGAATCTGTGGTTCGATCAAACACCGTCGCGTAGAAAGCATAGCCCCGCTCTTCTGACTCAAGTGCCAAGTCAAAGGCGTAGTCCAGCGTCATCAGATAGTGTGACCCTTCCATCGAGGTTGCTTCCGGGCTTTCATCACCTGGCCAGCAAAACTCATTCGCGGGGATCGACGGCACCGTGTGGAAGGCTGCGCGCTTGCGTGCTTCTTCAAGATGCATTCGCGAGAACTGCGCCATTCGCGCAAAGAACTGCGCAACATCCGCGTTGCCATAAATCTTCATCGCTTCCGCCAGATCGGCGAAGCGCTGTGCGGCATCTTCTTCCAGCCGGATCGCATAGGCGAGAAAGGTGCCGACATCGTCGATCTGAGCGTCGTTCATGGCTGAGGCCTCGTGTAGGTGACAGCAAGACCCTACGAATTTCATGGATGTGCTGCACCTGCCGCAGTGTCGCGGGGTCGGGCCAGGGCTATTGCCGCCAGACCGGCGGCGTCTTGAAGCCATCGAGCAGTTTGGCGTGGGCGGCCAACTCCTCTTCGGTTGGCTGGTGCGGGCGCGCGGGGCGCGGGGTGCGCTGACGACGGGTGGGCTGGCCGCTGGCATCCAGACTACGCTCCGCGGCCAGTCCGAGCCCCCGCTGCCGTCCACCGGTGAGCTCGATGTACACAGCCGTCAGTAAGTCGACGTCGACCATCGCACCGTGCAAGGTGCGGTGACTGTTATCAACGCCGAAGCGTTTGCACAGTGCATCCAACGATGCCTGGGCACCGGGAAACAACCGTCGCGCCAGGATCATGGTGCAGAGTGCGTCATTGGCGAAGGGCCTCCCCGCGCGCTGAAACTCTGCGCGCAGAAACCGCATGTCGAAGTCAGCGTTGTGGATCACCAATCGCGCATCGCCGAGGAATTCCAGCAGGCTGTCGGCCAGCTCCTCGAAGCGCGGATGGGACTCGAGGAAGGAGGCGCTGATCCCGTGGACGCGAAACGCCTCCTCCGGCATATCGCGGTCGGGGTTGAAGTATTTGTGCCAACTCCGCCCTGTCGGTGTTCCGTGCAGCAGCTCCAGAGCAGCCAATTCCACCACCCGGTGCCCGGCATTGGGGTCCAGACCCGTGGTCTCGGTGTCAAGCACGATCTCACGCATGGCGCAGTTTCCTCAGGACACGGGCAAGGGCACGGTGGGTTACTGCGCGACCAAGTCCCGTGGGAACGACATAGTCGGCACGGCGCCGCTTGGCAGAGTCGGGCAGTTGTTGGGCCAAGATCTGCTGGAACACCGCCTCGGTCATGCCGGGGCGGCGTAGCACGCGCTGACGCTGCAGAAACGCCGGGGCAGACACCACAATCACCGCTGCCAGCCCCTGCATCCCGCGCCGTTCAAACAGCAACGGCACATTGAGGACGGCGAGCGGGACGCGCTGCGCGCGACAGCGGGCGAGAAAGGCTCGCTCCGCCAGCCGCACCAGGGGGTGCAGGATCGCCTCCAAGGCACTCAGCGCATTGGGATCGCCGAACACGCGGCGGCCCAACTTCCGCCGGTCGATCTGGTTGCCAACCAGAACTTCGGGAAACCGCATGGCGACAGCCGCGGCACCGGCGCCACCGGGTGCCAAGAGGCGATGGACCACGGCATCAGCATCGTGCACAGGAACACCCCGCCGCGCCAGCATGGCGGCTGCAGTGGATTTGCCCATGGCGATGGAGCCTGTGATGCCGATCACCCGCATCCGCTAACCCAGCACCGCAGCGCGCAGCGCCGGTGTCACCTCTGGTGCGGTGCCAAACCAAGCCGTAAATCCAGGGACGGCTTGATGCAGCAACATTCCCAACCCGTCTACTGTCGGATTGCCCCGCGCCCGCGCCGACGCCAGCAGCTGGGTCTCCAGCGGCGCATAGACAATGTCCGTGACCAGCGCTTTTGGAGACAGACCCGTCAGATCAATCTCCAGCGGCGGTTGACCGGTCATGCCCAGGCTGGTGGTGTTGACCAGCAGCGTGGCGTCGGCCAGCAGCGCTGGCAGGTCCGACCAGTCAGCCGCGGCAAGCCCGCCACCAAGAGCGTCGACGACGGCCTCAGCCCGTGCGCGGGTTCGGTTGACGAGGGTGACACTGGGGACACCGGCATCCAGCAAGGCGACAGCTGCGGCCCGCGCCCCGCCGCCTGCCCCCAACAGCACAGCTGGCCCAGCTGTTGGCTGCCAGGTTGGGGCACCTGCTCTCAGGTTCGCCAGAAAGCCGTAGCCATCGGTGTTTCGCCCCACCACGCGACCGTCTTGGAAGATCAGTGTGTTCACGGCGCCGATCCGCTGGGCCATTGGCTCCACGTCGTCACACACGGCGAAGGCCGCTTCTTTGTGGGGCAGAGTGACGTTGGCACCAACGAACCCCAGCCTTGGCAGCATGGCGACAGCTGCGCCGAAATCCTGCCGGCGCACCGCCAGTGGTACGTAGTGCCCCGTGATCCCATAGTGTCGCAGCCAATAGCCATGCAGCCGCGGGGAGCGACTGTGAGAAACCGGCCATCCAATCACGCCTGCAAGCATCGCCCGCTCCTAAAGGATGACGCCATGTTGGCGCAAGAATCCCAACAGGGGCAGCAGAGGCAAACCAAGGATGGTGCTGTGATCACCCTCGATCCGGCTGAACAGATGAATGCCCAACCCCTCCACCTGATAGGCACCGACGGAACCGATCACCGCTGAGCCCGCAGCCGCCAGATACGCGTCCAGTGTGGGTGCATCGAGGGAGCGCATGGTCAAGCGTGCGCGCTCAACATGGTGCCAAACGCGCACACCACCGCGGTAGACGACAATCGCGCTGATCAGCTCATGGGTCCGACCCGCGAGGGCCTGCAGGTGTGCGCGCGCATGGTCGAGATCGGCCGGTTTATCGAACCAGACCCCGGCGCAGTCCAACATCTGATCCGCGCCAATGGTGATGGCGTCGCCATGGCGACGCGCCGTCTGGCGAACCTTCAAATCGGCCAGCGCCTCGGCAACCTCGGCGGCGTCAGCCCCTTGAGCCTTGAGGCTTTGTTTGACTTCGCCTTCATCAACACCAGCGGGATCGACGATCACCGGCAGACCCGCTGACTCGAGCAACTGTCGGCGGGTGGCGCTGCCCGACGCCAGCACCAGTGGCGGTGCACCCGGTCGCAGCAAAGTCGCTGTCATGCATTGGCTCCGCGGTGTTGGCTGTAGAGCGCGATGATGGCCGCAGCGGTCTCTTCGATGGAGCGGCGGGACACATCGAGCATCGGCCAATTATTCTCTGCGCATAGGCGTCGGGCCATCGTCACCTCCTGGCGAACTTGCTCGACATCCGTGTAATCGGTCTCCTCGGTTTGAGCCAAACTGTCCAGACGGTTTCGGCGGATTTGCACCAAGCGGTTGGGATCATTGGTTAAGCCGATCACCAGGGGACGGGTCAGGCGGAACAGTTCCTCCGGCGCCGGGACGCCTGCAACCAGTGGTACATTCGCCGCTTTGAAGCCCTTGTTGGCCAAATACAGACAGGTTGGGGTTTTGGAGGTGCGCGAGACGCCGACCAGGACAATGTCCGCTTGATCCAGGTTCCAGGTTCCTTGCCCGTCATCATGGGCAAGGGCATAGGTCATGGCATCGATGCGGCGAAAGTATTCGGCATCCATTTCATGCTGCTTGCCCGCAATCCCCCCCGCGGTTTGACCCAGGAAGGAGCCGAGCGCTCCAATCACCGGGTCGAGCACCGGGATCGCGGGGACTTGCAGCCGCCGACAGCCTTCCTGCAGGGCACCCCGGATCACTGCGTCAACGAGCGTGAACACCACGGGCCCCGGATCGCGTTCGATGGTACCCAGAATGCGCTCGATGTGCCGTTGGGTGCGCACAAGTGGATAAAGGTGCTTCTTCGGTGTGACGTTGGCGAACTGGACGATGCAGGCATCGGCGACGCGATCAACGGTCTCGCCTGTGCTGTCGGACACCAGATGCAGATGGATTAAGCGGGGCTCTGTCATCGCGCGGGGCCGGTTCCTGTGGATAACTGCTGAACAGTGGGGATAGCTTGGCCGGGTGCGACCACGCCGCTCCATTCATCCCCACTGGGGCCAGTTCGTCCAGCCCGCCATCCGCCTCGGGGTAACGCGGGCGGTTGTAGCCGTGTGATTTGGGGACAAGTCAGTTGTCCCGGCTATCCACACACCCTGGGGCGATGGCCGCGCCCCCTTGTAACGCCACGATGTCTGGTCTCACCTCGGGTGTCGGGGGCGATTTGTCCCCAGCTGCGTGATGCGGGGATGGTTGCGGGGGCAGGCGAGGTATGAAAAACAATCCCCAGCTTTCCAGGCCCCAACCATCCATCACAACCTATCTCCTTAAAACCAAGACCCCTGGGGGAGAGTCGCCGCATGCACCCGTCCACGCCGCCCGACACTGGGCACCACAGCGACCGGCGTCTTCTTCAGGCTCTTTCCGGCACAGCGGTCTGGCCGCCACCGGTTTGGCTGATGCGCCAAGCCGGTCGGTACCTGCCAGAGTATCGCGCAACTCGGGCCACAGCCGGCGGGTTCATGGACCTCTGCCTCTCTGTCGATCATGCCGTTGAGGTGACCCATCAACCGCTCCGGCGTTATCAGTTCGATGCCGCTATTCTGTTTTCAGACATCTTGATGGTTCCCTATGGGCTTGGCCAAGCCGTCTGGTTTGCCGAAGGTGAGGGGCCGAAACTGACGGCGTTGCGATCGCGGGCAGAGATCGACGCCCTGTCAACCGATCGATTTCATGACCGTCTGTCTGCGATCTACCAAATCGTCAGCAGACTGCGGGCTGAGATTCCGGCGCAAACCACTCTCCTAGGCTTTGCGGGAGCGCCGTGGACGATTGCCACCTACATGTTTGAAGGCGGGTCGTCCAAGAGCTTTGAGACTGCTAAGCGCTGGCTGTGGCATGCTCCTGATGACTTTGCCGCGCTGATCGAGCGGGTAACCGACGCTACCATCCAGTACTTGCGCCGTCAGATTGATGCCGGGGCCGACGCCGTCCAGCTGTTCGACAGTTGGGCCTCCGCCCTTGGTGGGGAGGCGTTCGAGCGCTGGGTGATCGAACCGAACGCTCGCATCGTCGCGGCCCTTAAGGACAGTCATCCCGCTACACCGGTGATTTGCTTCCCGCGTGCAGCCGGGGTTCAGTACCGCGCGTTTGCGCAGCGCGTGAAGCCTGCGGGCCTGTCACTTGACCCGACTGTGCCGCTCGATTGGGCGCGGGGGGAGCTTGCCGGATGCTGCTTGCAGGGCAATCTCGATCCCCTGCTGCTGGTGACCGGGGGCGATGCGCTGCGGCGCGAGGTCGACCGAATTGGGGAGGCGATGCGCGGCTATCCGTTCATCTTCAACCTGGGCCACGGCATTGTGCCGCAAACTCCCCCTGAGCATGTGACTCAGCTGGTGGAGCAAATCCGGGGGTGGTGATGCGCACAGCAGTGGTGGTGTTCAACTTGGGTGGGCCTGATTCTCCAGACGCTGTCCAGCCGTTCTTGTTCAACCTGTTCAATGATCCGGCGATCATCCGCGCGCCTGGTCCTGTTCGGTGGGCACTCGCGCATCTGATCTCGCGACGCCGCGCCCCGATCGCGCGAGAGATTTATGCCACCATCGGCGGTCGCTCGCCTTTGTTGGAGAACACACAGGCTCAAGCCCAGGCCCTCACCTCTGCGCTGACCGATCTGGGCGAGGTGAAAACCGTGATCGCGATGCGCTACTGGCACCCGCGCGCTGAGGCCGCTGTTGCTGAGGTTGCTGCTTTTCGTC
This sequence comes from Alphaproteobacteria bacterium, assembly GCA_004292755.1. Classification (GTDB taxonomy): domain Bacteria; phylum Pseudomonadota; class Alphaproteobacteria; order Elsterales; family Elsteraceae; genus RDXE01. The sequence goes on along the minus strand of RDXE01000043.1, from coordinate 60,740 downwards.
CGGACCGCGTGGTGTTGCTGCCCCTCTATCCACAGTTTTCCACCACCACCAGTGCATCCTCCCTGGGGGAGTGGACAAAGCTGGCGGCGGCCGCTGGGATCACCGCACCGACGTCAGCCGTCTGCTGCTATCCAACTGAGGCAGGTTTTATTGCTGGTGTCGCAGCGCGGGTGCGAGCAGCCGTGGCGGGGGCTGCGGCCCATGGTCGCCCTCGGGTGTTGTTTTCCGCTCATGGGCTGCCGGAGAAAATCGTCGCCGGTGGTGACCCGTATCAGTGGCAGGTGGAACAATCGGCAGCGGCTGTTGTTGCTGCTTTGGCCGACCCTGCCCTCGATTCAGTGGTCTGCTACCAAAGCCGTGTTGGGCCGTTGAAGTGGATTGGTCCATCAACCGACGATGAAATCCAGCGCGCTGGGCGCGATGGTGTGCCGCTGGTGGTGTGCCCAATTGCGTTTGTCTCTGAACATTCCGAGACCCTGGTCGAGATTGAGCAGGAATATCGCGAGTTGGCGCACGAAGCCGGAGTACCGAGTTTTCATCGGGTGGACACTGTGGGTGACGATCCACACTTCATCACCGGCTTGGCCGGACTGGTGCGGGAGGCGCTTCAGCGTGATCCCGGCACCTGTCCGCAGGGTGGGACCCGCTTGTGTGCCAAATCATGGACAGGTTGCCCCGCGGTGATCCCATGACTCTTGAATTCTTGGCGCCGTGGTACCCAACACTGAAGGCGCTTCACATCGTCTCGGTAATATCGTGGATGGCGGGACTGCTTTATCTCCCTCGCCTGTTCGTCTATCATTGCAGCGCGGAGGCTGGGTCTGTTCAGTCTGAAACCTTCAAGGTGATGGAGCGGCGATTGTTGCGCGCCATCATGGCGCCTGCCTCCATTGCCACTTGGGTGTTCGGCCTTGCCATTCCGTTGTCCGGTGCGATTGCCTGGACCGATGGGTGGCTGCACGCCAAGCTGGCGCTGGTGGTGCTGTTAACTTGGCTGCATCACCTGATGGTCCGACGCTGGAAGGAGTTCGCGGCCGACGCCAACACCCGCAGCCACCGGTATTACCGGGTGCTGAACGAGGGGCCGACGGTGTTGATGCTCATCATCGTGTTTCTGGTGGTGCTGAAGCCGTTTTAACGTCACAGGGCACGACGACGCGATTTCGCTTGGGGGACGACGGTGCCCGTGGCATAACGATTTCTGCGGGGCCGGGGAACATCGGGCCCGCCATCCCTCCTCCCACGGGTGTCAGATCTGCGGACCACGCCGGTCCGTTTCCCGTCGCGTCCTGCGACGCGGATGACACCCGCTCATGCTTTGATGGTTGCGGCATGCACCTGGAAGAACTGAAGCGCAAATCGCCCGCCGACCTCCTGGCGTTCGCTGAGGAGCTGGAGGTTGAGAACGCCTCGACCCTGCGCAAGCAGGACATGATGTTTGCGATCTTGCAGCAGCTGGCTGCCAAAGAGGTTGCGATCTCTGGCGATGGCGTGTTGGAGGTGCTGCCTGACGGGTTTGGTTTTCTGCGCTCGCCGCAGTCCAACTACCTGCCGGGGCCCGATGACATCTACATCAGTCCGCAGCAAATCCGCCGGTTTGGCCTCCGCACGGGCGACACAGTGGAAGGGGAGATTCGCGCGCCGCGTGACGGCGAGCGGTATTTCGCTCTGATCAAAGTGTCGAAGGCGAACTTCGAAGATGTGGAGCGGGTGCGCCATCGCATCAACTTCGACAACTTAACGCCGCTCTATCCCGATGAGCGGCTGAAGATCGAGATCGAGGACCCGACCCGGAAGGATTACTCCACCCGTGTGATCGATCTGATTGCACCTCTGGGCAAAGGCCAGCGCGCCCTGATCGTGGCGCCGCCGCGCACCGGTAAGACGGTGATGCTGCAGAATTTGGCGCACGCCATCTCCAAGAACAATCCAGAGGTTTATCTGATTGTTCTGCTGATTGACGAGCGTCCGGAAGAAGTGACCGACATGGCCCGCTCAGTGAATGGGGAGGTCATTGCCTCCACCTTCGACGAGCCTGCCACGCGCCACGTCCAAGTGACCGAGATGGTGCTGGAGAAGGCAAAGCGTCTGGTGGAGCACAAGCGCGATGTCGTCATCCTGCTGGACTCGATCACGCGTTTGGCCCGCGCTTACAACACCGTGGTGCCGTCCTCCGGCAAGGTGTTGACCGGTGGTGTCGACGCCAATGCCTTGCAACGGCCAAAGCGCTTCTTCGGCGCTGCGCGAAACATTGAGGAGGGCGGGTCCCTCTCCATCATCGCCACCGCGCTGATTGATACTGGCAGCCGCATGGACGAAGTGATCTTCGAAGAGTTCAAGGGCACTGGTAACTCAGAGATCATTCTGGACCGCAAGCTGTCCGACAAGCGAACCTTCCCGGCCATCGATATCACCAAGTCCGGCACCCGTAAGGAAGAGTTGCTGGTTGACCGCGGCACCTTGTCGAAGATGTGGGTGCTCCGCCGCGTGTTGATGCCAATGGGGCCAACCGACGCGATGGAATTCCTCCTCGACAAATTGAAGCAGTCCAAGAGCAATGCGGACTTCTTCGAGGCGATGAACACCTAGCATCAAGTCAACGCCACCACTGGAGCGGAGCTGATCCGCAGGCCCAGTGGTGGCGCAGAGGTTATGATCAAACCATCAGGACGGTTGAGCCTGTGGTCTTGCGGCTGGCCAGCGCCTCGTGTGCGGCTGCAGCGTCGGCCAGTGGGAAGCGCTGATCCACACGCACCGTTGCCTTACCGGACACCAGGAAGGCAAACAGATCGGCTGCGGTCGCCTCCAGCTCCGCGCGGGTAGCGATGTAGTGGCCGAGGCTTGGCCGGGTGAGGAACAGGGATCCTTTGGCTCCCAGCAGGCCAGGTTCAATGGCAGGCGGGGCACCGCTGGCGTTCCCAAAGCTGACCAGAATGCCACGGGGTCGCAGGCAATCGAGCGAGGTCATCAGCGTGTCCTTGCCGATCGAGTCATAGACCACCGGCACACCCTGGCCGCCAGTCATCTCCTTCGCGACGGCGACTAGATCCTCTCCTGGCAACACCACGCGGTCCGCGCCGTGAGCCCGTGCCAACTCTGCTTTGGCGGGTGTTGAGACAGTACCAATCACCGTGGCGCCCAAATGCTTCGCCCATTGGGACAGGAGCAGGCCAACACCACCCGCAGCGGCGTGATTGATGATCACGTCGCCCGGCTGGACTGGATGAATGCGGCGGATCAGATACTGAACGGTACAGCCACGCAGCAGAATGCCGGCAGCTGTGGTGTCCTCAATTCCATCGGGGATGCGGACCACCCGGTCGGCTGCGATCAGGCGCACCTCGGCATAGCCGCCCAACACCATCGGGTACCCAACGCGATCGCCGACCGACAGGCCAGTGACGCCCTCGCCAATGGCATCGATGACGCCCACCCCTTCCATACCAAGGGTGGCAGGCAGCGGCAGCGGATACAGGCCGGTGCGCTGGTAGATATCAATGAAGTTCACACCGCACACGGTCTGGCGCATGCGGATTTGACCGGGACCAGGATCACCAACCTCGACGGTGTCGAGCGTCAATACCTCGGGGCCGCCGGCGGCATGAATGCGAACAGCGCGGGACATCAGCTACTCCTTCAACAGGCGGGCAAAGAATTGCTTGGTCATCGAGTTGGCAACGGCCGCAGCTGCAGCGTTCCAGTGTTGGCCGCCAACGCGGGCGAAGGCATGGTCAACGCCACCATGCACCACGACGGTCGCGGGACCGACCGAGCGCAACCGACCGACAATGGCATCCTGTGCGGCAGCTGGGCAGTACCCATCCTGGCCTGCAATGTGGAGCAGGAGTGGATTGGTGATCGCCGCGGCTTCCTCCAGGGCGGCCTCAATGCCAACACCGTAGTAGCCAACGGCGCAGTCCACTGTTGTGCGGGTCGCCGTCAGGTAGGCGAGTTTGCCACCAAGGCAGTAGCCGACTGATCCAACCTTACCGGACGCACCGGGCAAGGTGCGGGCGACAGCCAGAGTGGCGGTCAGATCGCGGATGCCTGCAGCTTCATCAAACCCTTTGTAGAGAGCAAAGGCCTCGGCCCACTCAGCTTCGGTTTGATCTGTCAACTCGACCCCAGGGCGTTGGCGCCAAAACAAATCTGGGCACAGCACATGGTAACCCTGGGCCGCAAAGTCGGCGGCGAGATCGCGCATCACACCATTGATGCCAAAGATTTCTTGGATCAACAGGACAGTCGGGCCACTGCCACCGGGCGGTGCGGCGTGCAGCGCTTGAAAGGTTCCGCCATCATCAGCGGTGATTGGGATCATGGGCATCGACGCTCTCCTAACGTGAGTGGGACGCGGCAGCCGGTCGCACGCGCGCCAAGCCTAGACGGCTTCCCCGAACTGCCGCTAGCCTCCGCGCACAATCCTTTGGAGATACCCGCGATGTCTGACCCCGCAGCGTTTTATCGGGCCCATGTGTTCTGTTGCACCAACCGGCGCGAGGCTGGGCACGTCCGTGGCTGCTGTGCCGAGAAGGATGCCGAGGCGTTGCGCGGCTATCTGAAAGACCAGGCCAAAGCGGCAGGCTTGAAGGGCGTGCGGATCAATCTGGCGGGATGCCTGGACCGCTGCGAGCTTGGACCCGTGATGGTGATCTATCCCGAGGGGGTCTGGTACCATTATCGGACCCGCGCCGATGTGGATGAAATCCTCCAGACCCATCTGGTGGAGGGCGGTCGCGTGGAGCGCCTGCTGTTGGACACCAAGCAGAAGCGCCTGACACCGGAACAGGAAGCAGCTTACGCGGGTTCAAGCACTGGGGCTGCCAGCGCGTGACCACGATTGTTGCCCCGGCGAGTGGTGCCGGTCGGGCTGGCGTTGCAGTCATCCGGGTATCTGGTCCGGCAGCTGCACAGGTGGCCGCGGCGGTTGTGGGGCAGGTGCCACAGCCCCGACGGGCCCACCGGGCACGCTTCCGCCATCCAGGAACCGGGGCGTTGATGGATCACGGCCTCGCGCTGTGGTTCCCAGCCCCTGCGAGTTTCACCGGCGAGGATGTCTTGGAATTGCAGGGTCATGGTGGCCGCGCCGTGGTGGCGGGGGTGCTGGAGGCTGTGCTCGCGGTGGATGGTGTGCGGTTGGCAGAGCCGGGGGAGTTCACCCGCCGTGCCTTTGACAATCACAAGCTCGATTTGACCGAGGTTGAGGCCCTGGCCGATCTGATCGCGGCAGAGACCGCGCATCAGGCACGCCTTGCCCTGCAGCAAGGCAGTGGTGCCCTCAGTCGACAGGCTGACGCCTGGCGCCAGCGGGTGATCCGCCTGCTGGCACATGCCGAGGCGGCGATTGATTTCGTTGATGAGCCCTTGCCGGAAGACCTTGCCGCGTCCGCCCTCGCCGAGGCTGCGGTGCTAGCAGACGACATCGAGCGCGCCCTCGACCGGTCGCACCGGGCGGAGCGACTGCGGCGCGGGTTGCAGGTGGCGATTGTCGGTCCGCCCAATGTTGGCAAGTCCAGCCTGCTCAATCGGCTGGCCGAGCGTGATGTTGCCATCGTCTCACCGGTGGCAGGCACAACGCGAGACGTGGTTGAGGTGCATCTGGACCTCAATGGCTGGCCGGTGACTTTGGCAGACACTGCCGGTCTGCGAGACACAGTCGACCCAGTCGAGCAAGAAGGCGTCCGCCGTAGCGCTGCGCGCATGGCAAGTGCGGACCTTGTGTTGTTGCTGCGGGATGCGTCGGCGACAATAGCTGGAGATGTGATCACGCCGCCGGGACCTGTCATTCATGTCGCCACTAAGATCGATCTCGCCGCCTCCCCTCCTGGCTGGCTGGGGGTCTCTTCAGCAACGGGGGCGGGGTTGGCAGGGTTGCTGGCAGAGATCGAGGATCACGCCGCGAGGTTGCTCGAGACCGGGAGCGACCCGAGCTTTGGGCGGGAGCGGCATCGCTATGCATTGGGTGATGCCGTGGCGGCCTTGCGCCGAGCCACCGTGGCGGCCTTGCCGGAGCTCGCCGCGGAGGACCTGCGCCATGCGGCCCACGCGCTTGGTCGCATTGCCGGGCGAGTTGATGTGGAGGACTTGCTGGACGTGGTGTTTTCGGAGTTCTGCATCGGCAAGTGACCGACAGTGTTTCACGTGAAACAGCGGTGGACACCGATGCGCCTTGCCGGGGGGCGGGATGCATCGCTATGGTCCCGGCAGCATGATCATGGGAGACGAACGTGAAGCGGTGGGATGTCATCGTTGTTGGCGGCGGTCATGCCGGGTGTGAGGCAGCAGCAGCAGCGGCCCGCATGGGTGCCCGTGTGTTGCTGGCGACCCACCGACGGGACACCATTGGCGCGATGTCGTGCAATCCCGCCATCGGCGGTCTGGGCAAGGGTCATCTGGTTCGCGAGATTGATGCCTTGGACGGCATCATGGCGCGGGCCATCGACCGGGGCGGCATCCAGTTCCGAATGCTGAACCGGTCGAAAGGCCCCGCGGTGCGCGGCCCTCGGGCGCAGGCCGACCGGCGGCTCTATGCCGCGGCGATCCAACAGCTGTTGGCCGAACTGCCGGGTTTGGAGATCACTGAAGGTGCAGTCACGGACCTGCAGATAGAGGGCGGTCGGTGTCGCGGCGTGATCGGCAGCACCGGCGAAGCCCTGATGGCTGATGCCGTGGTGCTGACCACAGGCACGTTCCTCAATGGTTTGATCCATATTGGCGAACAGCGGATCCCAGCAGGACGCGTTGGCGAGGCGCCAGCGCTTGGCTTGTCAGACCGCTTGATCGGGGCCGGGCTGGCGCTGGGACGGCTGAAGACCGGTACGCCCGCGCGGCTGGATGGCCGGACCATCGCCTGGGATCGACTGGAGATGCAGGCGGGGGATGATCCACCGCCGCCCTTCAGTTTTCTCACCACGGCGATCACCACACCCCAGATCGCCTGTGGCATCACCGAGACGACGCCTACCACGCACGCGATTATCCGCGCGAACCTGTCGCGATCACCGATGTACTCTGGTCAAATTGCCAGCACGGGACCGCGCTATTGCCCCTCGATTGAGGACAAGGTGGTGCGGTTTGCCGACCGGGACCGGCACCAGATTTTCTTGGAACCAGAGGGTCTGGACGATCACACCGTCTATCCCAATGGCATCTCCACGTCTCTGCCAGCCGAGGTGCAGGCGGCGATGATCGCCAGCATTCCTGGGTTGGAGGCGGCGACCATCCTCCGCCCCGGCTATGCTATTGAATATGACTTTGTGGATCCGCGTGAACTCACCCCAGGCTTGGAGGTGGCGAAGCTGCCTGGATTGTTCCTGGCGGGGCAGATCAATGGCACGACGGGGTATGAGGAAGCCGCAGCGCAGGGGCTGATGGCTGGGATCAACGCCGTGTTGACGCCCAATGGGTCGCCCCCCTTCGTGCTCGACCGGGCTGAGGCCTATATCGGCGTGATGATTGATGACCTGATCACGCGGGGCACCACCGAACCCTATCGCATGTTCACCAGCCGCGCCGAGTATCGCTTGAGCTTGCGCGCTGACAATGCCGATCAGCGTCTGACCGATCGCGGCATCAGCGTCGGGTGCGTCGGGGCCGCCCGCACAGATGCCTACAGTGGTAAGCGCCAAGCCCTGGCGGACGCCCGCCACCGCATTCAGACGACCGCCTTGTCGCCCACGGCGTTGGCGACCCATGGTATTGAGGTCAATCGAGATGGGCTGCCACGCACAGCATTGGATGTCATGCGTCTGCCCGGTATGACGCGCGAACAGTTGGCCAGCGCCTGGCCCTTTGTGTCGGAGATAGCCGAGCCGATTTGGGAGCAACTGTCCGTCGACGCTCTATACGCGGGCTATCTTGATCGACAGGAGGCTGACATTCGGGCCTTCCGCCGGGATGAAGCACTGTCGCTGCCGCCGGATTTGGATGTGATGGCGATTGGTGGCTTGTCCGCCGAGATTCGTCAAAAGCTGGCAGCCGCGCGGCCAGCCACGCTGGGCGCGGCTGGTCGTATTCCGGGGATGACGCCAGCGGCCCTGGTCGCGCTGTTGCGATTTGTTCGGCGCGCCGATGCCGCCTGACGCTGCTACAACGGACGGCTCAGGGACTGTGGTGCCGGATGGTCCGGACATCGTCGCTGGGCATGTTTCACGTGAAACGCTCGACCGGTTGGAGCGCTATGCCGAGACGCTTCGGCTCTGGCAAACCCGAATCAACTTGGTTGGTCCGGCAACTGTTCCTGTGCTGTGGCAGCGCCATATGCTGGATAGTGTGCAGCTGTGGCCCAACTTGATCGGCTGTCGCCGTCTGTGCGATCTCGGCTCTGGCGCTGGCTTCCCCGGCTTGGTGTTAGCGGCCTGCGGGCTGAGCGACGTTCATCTCATCGACTCTGATCAACGCAAGGCAACTTTCCTGCGGGATGCCGCGCGGGTAATGGGGTTGGTGGTGTCGGTGGAAGCGCGCCGCGCAGAAGCTGTCCCACCGTTGGCGGCTGATTGTGTCACCGCCCGCGCTTTGGCACCGTTGCCGGATCTGCTGGCCTTGGTCCATCGACATCTCGCGCCGGGGGGACGCGCGGTGTTGTTGAAGGGGGAGCGCTGGGCCGATGAAGTGGCTGCAGCGCAGCGTCATTGGCGATTCACCCACACAACCCGGCCCAGTCTGGTCGACCCGACCGGCGTGGTGCTAGTTCTGGAGTCCCTATCCCGTGTCTAACCCATCGGATACTGTCGGCCATCGCCCGTCCCAGGTGATCGCCGTTGCCAATCAAAAAGGTGGTGTCGGCAAGACCACCACTGCAATCAACCTTGCCACCGGTCTCGTGGCTGTCGGGCGGACTGTTTGCCTGATCGATCTTGACCCTCAGGGCAATGCCACCACCGGCTTGGGCATCCCACCGAAGCTGCGCGACAATGGCAGCTACCAGGCACTCCTGGATGGACGTCCCATTGCGGACGTGATGATCCCAACCGGCATTCCCGGTCTCAGCCTCGTCACCGCGACAGTGGACCTATCGGGTGCCGAGGTTGAACTGGTGGGTCAGGAGGGACGTGAGTTCCGCTTGCGCGACGCGATTCAATCCCGCGCCACCGGGGTGGATACCATCCTGATTGATTGCCCGCCGTCGCTTGGGCTCTTGACCGTCAATGCCCTGGTCGCAGCCGATCAGGTGCTGGTACCGCTGCAGACGGAGTACTACGCGCTGGAGGGTCTGTCCCACCTGATGCGGACCATCGACCGCATCCGGCGGTCGCTCAACCGCTCCCTGACTTTGGCAGGGGTTGTGTTGACCATGTTTGACCGACGCAACAACTTGTCGGAGCAGGTGGCAGCTGACGTCCGCAGCCACTTCGGTACCCAAGTGTTTGAGACCGTGATTCCGCGCAACGTCCGCATCTCCGAAGCTCCCAGCCATGGCAAACCAGTCATGCTGTACGACCACCGCTCGCCCGGTGCCTTGGCCTATGCCCACCTCGCGTCTGAGTTGTTGAAGCGCCAAGGCGTTGAGGTGCGGCCATGAGCGCAAAGCGCGGTCTGGGAAAAGGTATCGCAGCACTTCTTGGCGGAGACGACCCAGCCGATGCGCCGTCAATGGAGGCAACCCGCCGCCTCCCGATCGAGCAGCTTCAACCCGGTCGCTATCAGCCGCGGCGGCATTTCGATGCCGAGGCGATGGACCAGCTGGTCCAATCCATCCGGGAACAAGGCGTGATCCAGCCCTTGCTGGTCCGCCCCATCGCGGAGTCGCGCTGGGAAATCATCGCAGGGGAGCGGCGGTGGCGTGCCGCCCAAGCAGCCAAGCTGCATGAAGTGCCGGTGGTGATCCGCGAACTGTCCGACGTCGAAGCCCTTGAGATCGGTCTGATCGAGAATGTGCAGCGAACGGATTTGAGCGCGATTGAAGAAGCAGCAGGCTATCAGCAACTGATTTCTGACTTCCAGTACACCCAGGACCGCATCGCCCAAACCATCGGCAAGAGCCGCGCTCACATTGCCAACTTGCTCCGGTTGCTTACCCTGCCCAACAGCATTCAGTCGATGATCCGGGAAGGACGCTTGAGTGCTGGCCACGCCCGGGCCCTGGTTGGCCTGCCCGATGCAGAGGCATTGGCGCAGCAGGTGGTGACCAAGGGGCTGTCGGTGCGCGAAGCCGAGCGGTTGGCCCAAGGCCGTAAGGGGCGGCGGGCGGAACCGGGCACCCCTCCTCCGCCCACGCCAGCGGCTGCGTGGGACGCGGACATCGCAGCCCTGCAGCAAGACATTTCCACTCTGCTGGGTCTGCAGGTGGTGATTGATCACGACCCCAAGGGCCGGGGCCGCGTGGTGATCCACTATGGATCACTTGAGCAATTGGATGATGTGATTGCGCGCTTGAATCAGCGCTAGCACACGCCGCCATCAGGTGGCCTCACCTGATGGCGCACCAATGCGTGTCGGAACCGCGCTAGTCCCGCCGCCAGATGCCGCGGGTCACGGCTGCAGGGCCAGAGTGCAAGGGCCCTTCTGCCAGCGTGACCCGCCCGCTGGTCAACTCCACGATGGAGAGATCGTGGAAGTCCTCCGCCAACATCTCAGGCGTGTACAGCAACCGGGCGTCTCCAGGGCCGCCGGAGCCATATTGCTGCTTCAGGGGGATTTGGTCCGGGTGGTAGCCCTCCAGGATGATCAGGCCACCGGGGGCAAGCGCCTCCGCCATCCGGCGGTGCAGGGCGCGGCGCAGATCTGGAGGCAGGTGGAAGAAGATGCTGACCACAGCGCCGACGCCGGTACCGGCTGCAGCAACGGGCCAGCTCCACTGCTCCAGGTCCGCTTGCACCACAGTGACCTGCACGCCGCGCTGCTCAGCCAAGCGCTGCGCCTTGGCGCAGCCGAGGGGTGAGATGTCGACGCTGGTCACCCGATGACCTGCTGTGGCGAGAAACACGCCATTGCGCCCCTCGCCATCGGCTGGCACCAGCACCGTTGAGTCTGGCGCCAGACGCCAGGCTTGCGAGCGCAGGTGGGTGTTTGCCTCCTGACCGAACGCATAGTCCGGTCGGTTGTAGCGCTGATCCCAGAACGCCGCCCAATCGACGGGTGGTTCAGCGGGCATCGGCTGCCACACGGGCGGAGACAATGCGGTCGCGCCGGTCCAGGGCCACCACACCATTCTGGGCCGGGTTACCGCGGGCGATGCGGTCAACGAACTCCATACCAGAGATCACCCGGCCCCACACGCTGTACTGGCCGTCCAGGCCAGGATTGCTGGCGAACATGATAAAGAACTGGCTGTTCGCACTGTTCGGATCGCTCGATCGCGCCATCGACACGGCACCCCGGGTGTGTGGCTCCCGGCTGAACTCCGCCCGGATGTTTGGCAGCGGGGATCGACCGGTCCCGGTCCCGGTCGGGTCACCGGTCTGCGCCATGAAGCCTTCGATCACCCGGTGGAACACGACCCCGTTATAGAAGCCCTGCCGGACCAGCGTTTTGATCTGGGTGACATGGGCCGGAGCAATATCCGGCCGCATGGCAATCACCACTGGCCCGCCACTCGACAAATCGAGGATGAGGGTATTCTCAGGGTCCCGGATCTGTGGCGACTGTGCGGCGGCTGGACTGATCAGCGCGAGGCAGGCAGCAGCAGCCAAAATCAGACGACGGGCAACCATCACGCAGCCTCCTTATCCGCAGCCACGCTGAGCGACAGGATGCGATCGGGATCGTTGACAGCACCATTGCCGCCGCTGCCCTTCTTGATCTTGTCCACAGCCTCCATCCCGTCCACCACCTGGCCCCACACTGTGTACTGACCATTCAAGTGTGGGGTGGTGCCAAAGCAGATGAACCACTGGCTGTCGGCGCTGTTTGGATCGGCAGTGCGCGCCATGGAGCAGGTGCCACGGATGTGCGGCGCGTCTGAGAATTCGGCCTTCAGCTTCTTGCCAGACCCGCCGGTGCCATTGCCCTTCGGGCAGCCAGTCTGGGCCATGAAATCAGCGATCACGCGGTGGAACACAATTCCGTCATAGTATCCTTCGCGCGCCAATTCCTTGATCCGCGCCACATGGTTTGGGGCGAGGTCCGGGCGGAGGTCAATCACCACACGGCCGTGGTCAAGCTCCAGATAAAGGCGGTTTTCAAGATCAGGCGTATCGGCCATGCTGGGGTCTCCCGGTGACCGCCGCAGGGATGACGGCGGGCTGCACCGGTGGTATCTAACCGCAAGTCTGCGCTGTCAACGGCGGTTGAACACCCGCTGCTGCCGCATGCGAGAGGGGGGCCTTGCGCGCCGAGCGATGAGTGATGATCCCGTTGTTATCGTGAACAAGGCCATCGATCTGTTAAACCTTAGCCGCTATGAGGAAGCTATTACCACGCTTGAGACGCTCAAATATTGGTTTCCGACCGCTCAGATTTATTTAGCGTCGGCATACACTGGGTTATTTCAACACGACAAAGCAAAGGGATTGCTCGCACAGTTTACTGCGGATACTGAGATTCCACTAGAGAACTTGGTTGAAGCGGCAATGTGCTCGCTTAGGCTTGGCGATTTTCAGCATGCCATCCCAATCCTCGAGAAGACGCTTGCGAGCGTTAGACCGGAAGTAGGAGCGGGGTTTGCGCTGGCTGCTTACTTTCTGGCGGATCAGAAACCAGAGGAAGCACTTCGTGTCATACAACAAATTCGAGAGGCTTTCCCTGACAGTATAATGGCAAAAAAATACTCAAACGAGCTTGAAATTAGTGCAAAGCTTATGCTCAATGAGGAAATACAATTTACAAAAGATGCCATGATACCAAAGCATTTTCTATCGACTGTGCTTTGGCGGTGGCAACAAATCTTTGATAGCTGTAACGAGCTGCAAGAGACACTGCCAATATTCGTCATCGGCGATAGTCATGTACAAATATTTAGCGGCACTCTGGTTCAGTTACCACAACTTCTTGAACCCATGCCGCGGTTGTTGCCTTGGTTCGCACCGATTCACATCGGACCAATCCTTGCCTGGGGATTTGGAAAGGCCGATCGCCGAACACGCGGATATGAACGGCTGAACTGGCTAATCACGGAAAAGATTATTCCGCCAGGAAGCAGAATCATGTTGTCAGCTGGCGAAATCGATATTCGTGTGCATGTTAGGGAGCAGATTGAGCGCCAGCAGGTTTCCAAGTTCCAAGTTATCGATCAAATCGTCTCATCACTGATTACAGTCGGCTGTGATTTATTGGACAAAGGCTTTAAGGTAATGTTTTGGGCGCCTATTGGTGCCGGTAAACCAATGGATTTTGGTAACTCAATGCCTGATCCAAATGGTGATATGATTCTACGCAATGAGTACACACGGATTTTTGTCGAACGAATGCGCGAGTTAGCAGAGCCACTGGGCATGCCGGTGTTGGCGATCTTTGATGAGATGGTCGATGAAGAAAATAAGAGTGACCTCCGGCTGCTCTGCGATGGATTGCATCTAGGGCTGTGGAGTCTCCCGGTGATCCAAACGGTGTTCCGGAAGCGATTTGGGGTCACTCCGGAGTAGTGCGGTCCGCTATGGTGTTTTGTCTAATCATCGTAGCAATCCCGTCGGAAATGACATCTCCGCGAGCGAATTTTTGGTGACATTGCTGAAATCTGTGCTATGGAAACGACATGGAATCGGGCGCTCCACAATCGCTTTCCATCCCTGACACCACGACTGGCGCAGGCGCCAGCTTCGGCAGCATCTGTGTTACCTCGGCTGAAGCGATCAACAGCCTGCTGCGAACCTTGATCGCCGAGACTGTTACAGTTTTCGAATGGGATCTGCTGGTAGCGCTGATGACAGTGCGATTTGCGGCCGAGGATCGCGCCCTCACAGCTGGTGCGTCCGATGGGGATCACGCGCGCTGCCACGCGCGCGAGCACAGCCAGATGCTGGCATTTGCGCAAGATATGCGGCTGGACGTCCGGCGTGGTCGACCCGTCTCCACCCGCACTCTCGCGATCTTTTCCGACTGGTGGCACACACATTCCACTGTGTGGGACCCAGTTGATTTCCGCGCTCACAATGTTGCGCAATCCCCACTGCGAGCGCGCTATCCCGTGCTCGGTGGCCAAGGATCAGACGACCAGACCTAACCTCGCGGCACCCGCGTAACCACTCTTCCCGTGGGAATACCGGTGTTGCGTTTGGCCCCAACCTCTTGCGCTGGCGTCAACATTCCGTCACGCCTGACGGCGCAGGGTTTGGACGGCCAACTGGGGGAGCGGGAATGACGCTTCGGGACACACCACTGGACATCGCAGTCACCCGCGGCACACTTGTCGAAAGCCGCCACAGCGTGCTCGCCGTGATCGCCGATGCCAATGGCAGTGTGCGCGAAGGATGGGGTGATCTCAGCCGCCCGGTCTTTGCCCGCTCGGCCATCAAGCCCCTCCAAGCCCTTCCCCTGCTGGAAACCGGGGCGGCCGACCGTTTCGCCCTGACGCTGCAGCACATCGCCATTGCCTGCGCTTCCCACATGGGGGAGCCGCGTCATGTCGCCTTGGTTGCCGAGTGGCTGGCGCGCATCGGCTTGACCGAAGAGCACCTTGCCTGTGGTGCCCATGATCCGTTGAACGTGGAAGCAGCCTATGGGTTGGTCCGCGCAGGCCATGCCGCCTCCCAACTCCATAACAACTGCTCTGGCAAGCACACGGGCTTCCTGACCACAGCGGTGCATTGCGGTGATCCTCTGCAGGGGTATCTCGCCTATGACCATCCGGTTCAGCAGCGTATCCTTGCCACGCTGGCGGAGGTGACGGGCGCCCCCTATACCACGCTGCCCTATGGCATCGATGGCTGCGGCATTCCCACAGTGGCCGCCCCCTTGACGGCCTTGGCTGTCGGCATGGCCCGCTTGGATGATCCGATCGGCCAGCCCGTGGCCCGGGCGAAGGCTGGTGCCCGCATCACCGAGGCAATGGCCGCCGAGCCGTTCTTCGTTTCCGGCACGGGGCAGACCACCACCGTCACGATGGAAGCTGCAGGCGCCCGCACTGTGTTGAAGACGGGTGCGGAAGGGGTTTATGCCGCAACAGTGCGCGGTCGGGGTCTGGGTATCGCCGTCAAGGCCGAGGATGGCAACGAGCGCGGCGCGGCCCTGGCCATGCTCACCTTGCTGGATCGGCTGGGTGTGTTTGATGCTGCAGCCACTGCAGCGTTGGAGGCGCAACTCCACCCGACTCTCACCAACCGCGGTGGTACCCTGGTGGGCCGCATTGTAGTCGAGACCCCACCAGCGTTCTGAAAACGCGTCAGGGTTAGTGCATTGGTCTCACCCAGCACCATCGCCCTGGACAAGACCCGACGGATCGGGGACAAACCGCTGCTTCTGCGCAGCCAACCCGCCAGGGGCTTGGAAACCTTATAAATTCTGGGAGACGATGATGAGCCAAGCGCCCTCCGTGCCAGGTGTGGAGATTCTGGGATCACTGCGACCGGGCTTCGAGGACATCCTGACCCAGGAGGCTGTGGCCTTCGTCGCAGGTCTGGAGCGCGCCACCCGCGCGGAACGCAAGCGCCTGATGGCACTGCGTGAGGAGCGTCAAGCCCGGTTAGACCGCGGTGAGAAGCCAGACTTCCTGCCGGAAACCAAGCTCATCCGTGACAGTGACTGGACTGTGGCACCGCTGCCAGCTGACTTGATGGATCGCCGGGTGGAGATCACCGGCCCCGTGGATCGCAAAATGATCATCAACGCGCTGAACTCCGGCGCCAAGATGTTCATGGCCGATTGCGAAGACAGCTCGACGCCAACCTGGTCGAATATGATCGAGGGCCAGATCAATCTGCGCGACGCCGCCCTGCGCACCATCACTTACACGGATCCCTCCTCGGGCAAGAGCTATCAGCTGGGAGAAAAAACCGCGACTCTGCTGGTGCGCCCGCGCGGGTGGCACCTGATGGAGAAGCATGTCCTGGTTGATGGCGAGCCGATGGCTGGCGGTATCTTCGACTTCGGCCTCTACTTTTTCCACAATGCCAAGGCGTTGCTGGCGCGTGGCACTGGCCCGTACTTCTATCTGCCGAAGATGGAAAGCCATCAAGAAGCACGGCTGTGGAATACTGTGTTTGTGCTGGCACAGGCGCAGCTGGGTGTACCGCAGGGCAGCATCAAGGCCACGGTGCTGATCGAAACCATTCTCGCCACCTTCGAGATGGATGAGATTTTGTGGGAACTGCGCCAGCACTCCGCTGGGTTGAACTGCGGTCGTTGGGATTACATCTTCAGCTTCATCAAGAAGTTCTGCCGTGACCCGAACGCCGTGATGCCCGACCGCGGTCTGGTCACCATGACCAGCCACTTTCTGCGCAGCTACAGCCAGTTGGTGATCAAGACATGCCACCGTCGCAATGTGCATGCGATGGGCGGCATGGCCGCTCAGATTCCGATCAAGAACGATCCGGCCGCCAATGATGCTGCCTTCGCCAAGGTGAAGGCAGACAAGGAACGCGAAGCGGGTGACGGTCATGACGGTACCTGGGTTGCTCACCCAGGCTTGGTGCCGGTTGCGATGGAAGTGTTTGATCGCATGATGCCGACGCCGAACCAGATCCACGTGAAGCGGGACGATGTCAGCATCACGGCGGCCGACCTGTTGCAGGTGCCAACCGGTCCGATCACCGAGGCGGGCTTGCGCCAGAACTGCAATGTCGGCATCGGCTACATTGAGGCTTGGCTGCGCGGGCAGGGCTGCGTCCCCCTGTACAATTTGATGGAAGACGCAGCGACGGCTGAAATCTCCCGCACCCAGGTCTGGCAGTGGGTTCACCACAAGTCCAAGCTGGAGGATGGTCGGACGATCGATGCCGCATTGGTGCAAACCATCGTCACCGAAGAGCTGGACAAGCTGAAAGCCAGTGTGGGTGACAACGCCTATGGCGCCGGGAAGTACCGCGAGGCAGCTGAGCTGTTCCGTACCCTGGTGGAAGCCGACCGGTTCGTTGAGTTCCTCACCCTGCCTGCCTACGACATGGTGATCAAAGACCCGGCCTTGGCCGCTTAGCACGCTCACCACTCCCCCGCCCGTCAGGGGCTGGCGGGGGAGTGACCGCGGCCCAGCGTTACAAGGATGGTGCCAAGGTCTCCGCCTCACGGCGGGCGCGGCTCGCTTCGTCGGTCAACCAGGTCTGAAACACCTGCAGCTTGGGCAGGTCGGCCGTGTCCTCTGGGCACACGATCCAATAGGAATTCTGAGCGGGAATCGCGAGGCGAAAGGGTCGAATCAAGCGACCCGCCTTTAAGTCATCATGCACCAGTGCGGAGCGGGCGAGTGCCACCCCCATGCCCGCAACCGCAGCGTCGACCACCATGTTGGAATGGTTGAACACCAGCCCGCGGGTCGCGCTCACTCCCGTCACACCGGTCAGACGCAGCCACATCGCCCAGTCCTGGCTGATATCGTCATGCAGCAGCGTGTGATGACGCAGGTCCTCTGGAAGAAACAGCGGTCGCCCCGTCCGCTCTGCCAAGCCGGGTGCACAGACCGGGAAGACGTCCTCACTTAGAAAGGGGATTGCCCGAAGCCCCGGCCAGCCGCCCGTGCCATAGCGGATGGCAACATCCACGCCGTCGCTGCCGAAATCCACCAGCTTCTCTGACGCGTGGACAGTAACTTCAATCTCAGGCTGCAAGTCCTGGAAGCGCACCAGCCGCGGCATCAGCCATTTGTTGGCGAAAGACGGCATCACCGAGACCGTGAGCCGCCGGGCCTGTTCGCCCTTGGTCAAGCTGTCGGTCGCGCTGGCAATCAGGTCAAACGCCTCTCGCAGCGCTGGCAGGTAGCGCTCACCCGCGTCGGTGAGAATCAGGGCGCGGTTCAAGCGGCGGAACAACAGCACGCCCAGCCGCTCCTCCAACCCCTTCACCTGGTGGCTGATGGCCGCCTGAGTGACGTTCAATTCATCGGCTGCGCGCGTGAAGCTGCCGTGCCGGGCAGCAGCCTCGAACGCTCTCAATGCGTTCAGCGGGGGCAGGCGACGGGCCACAGTGGCTCCTTCCTCCAGCGCGCAATGGCCTGTGCCGCAGCGCACACCGGATGAGAAAAACTAATCGTTTGACTGACATATCATCGTTTGAGAATTCAAGAAAGCGGAGGCACACTCCAAATCACGCGGTGCACCGATGCACCCCACGCATAAAGCAGACCAAGACCCCATTGGTCCATTGCGTAGCAGAAAAGAAACCAGAGGAGTCCGCCATGAACAAGCCGCTGATGAACAGCCTTCCCGTTGCTGATCGGGTGTTTGGCTTCCAGGTTCCGGACGTCCTAGCCATTGTTGGCGCCTTGTATGATCGCTGGATGCAGCGCACCAACTTGGCTGATCTGGATGATCGTATGCTGCGCGACATGGGCATCAGCCGCGCCGATGTGGAGCGTGAACTGTCCAAGCCGTTCTGGCGCCTGAGCTAGCCTCCCAGCACTCCCAAACAGCTCTGGCGTCTTAAGCCGGGCCCGGCGGACCTCCCACCCGCCGGGCCCGTTTCTTGTCCGGGTCCCGACGGCCATCATCCCATTGCGTGAGTACGAGGCGCTTGGATCCCAAGCGCCTCGACCCGATCACTAGCGATCAATCCCGCCGATCTGCAGGTACTTGATCTCCAGATAGTCATCCAGCCCGTACTTGGAGCCTTCACGGCCAAGGCCGCTTTCCTTTACGCCGCCGAAGGGCGCTACTTCAGTGGCAATCAGGCCAGTGTTGATGCCAACCATGCCGTACTCAATCGCCTCGGCCACTCGGAAGATGCGCCCGATATCGCGACTGTAGAAGTAGGCGGCGAGGCCGTACTCGGTATCGTTGGCCATCGCGATCGCGTCGGCTTCGGTCTCGAAGCGGAACAGCGGAGCCAGCGGGCCAAAGGTTTCCTCCTTTGCCACCTTCATCGCTTGGGTCACGCCGGTCAGCACTGTCGGCTCGAAGAAGCTGCCGCCCAGGGCGTGGCGCTTGCCGCCGGTCACCACTGTAGCGCCCTTGGCAACGGCATCGGCGATGTGTTCTTCCACCTTCTCCACAGCACTCATGTCGATCATTGGGCCCTGGGTGGTTGGACCCTTCAGACCATCGCCGACGACGAGTGCCCGCGCCTTGGCTGCGAGTTTTTCCGCAAACGCCTCATAGACACCGGCTTGGACATAGATTCGATTGGCGCACACACAGGTTTGCCCCGTGTTGCGGTACTTCGAGAGCATCGCCCCCTCAACAGCCGCATCCAGGTCGGCGTCATCGAACACGATGAACGGGGCATTGCCGCCCAACTCCATCGAGATTTTCTTCATGGTGACCGCGCACTTGGCGGCCAGCATCTTGCCAATCTCGGTCGAGCCGGTGAACGTCAGCTTGCGGACGATTGGGTTGCTGCACATCTCGTCTCCAATCGCACCGGCAGCACCAGTCACGATGGAGAACACGCCTGCGGGTACGCCTGCCCGTTCCGCCAAGGCAGCGAGGGCGAGGGCGGACAGCGGCGTCTGGGAGGCGGGTTTTTGCACCATGGTGCAGCCGACCGCGAGCGCTGGCCCCAGCTTGCGGGTGATCATGGATGACGGGAAGTTCCAGGGTGTGATCGCGGCACACACCCCGATCGGCTGCTTCAGCACCATCAGGCGCTTGTCTGGTTGATGGGTTGGAATGGTGTCGCCGTACACACGGCGGCCCTCTTCGGCAAACCACTCCAGGAACCCGGCGCCGGAGCTGATCTCGCCCTTGGCTTCCGCCACTGGCTTGCCCTGTTCGGCCGTCATGATGATCGCAAGGTCATCCAGGTTCGCCAGGATCAGATCCGCCCAGCGCTTCAGAATAAGCCCGCGATCCTTCGCCAGCTTGGCGGCCCAAGCAGGAAAGGCACGATTCGCCGCCTCAATCGCCCGGCGGGTCTCAGCGGCGCCCATCTTGGGCACCGTTGCAACGATCTCGCCGGTGGCGGGGTTGGTGACAGTGATGGTGGCGCCGCTGTCGGCATCAACCCATTGGCCGTCAATAAAGCATTGCTGGCGCAGCAAGCTTGGGTCTTTGAGCGCGAGCTTGGTTCGCGGCAAATCCTGACCGTCCATGATGGAGCGTCCCCCTCGGTGTTTTTTCGGTGGTGAGCGGCAACGAAACCACTCTCGCTCGCACCCCGCAAGCCCAGTTGGCGCATGGTGCCAGCCCATCCCTGCCGCCCGCCAAGGGGTACGGGCGGCAGGGTCGGCGTGGGTTAGAGTGACTTCATGTATTCAATCAGGTCCCGCTTTTGAGCATCGCTCAAATCCGAGCCATAGGTATGACCCGTGTTCCGATTGCCAGCCAAGGAGGTATCGAAGCGGAAGGTGCCGGGTTGCTGGTCATGGCGCAGACCAACGCCGACGGGGTCAAGCTCGCGGCTGCCAGTCCAGAACACAGCCGGGCGTTGGCTGGGGGTGAGCAACTGCCACAGCGTCGGCACCGAGCCATTGTGCAGATACGGGCCTGTCGCCCAGATGCCATTCAAGGGTCCCGCCTTGTAGCCGGGCGCCGCTGGGGGGTCGTCGCGGCGGGAGAAGACGCGGGCAGCGACATAGCGGGCATCGCGGATCAGTTGCTCGATCACATCATCGGTACCGATGGACCAAGACAGCAATTGCCGCTCAGCGGGTGTCAGGGCGCGCCCACTGGTCAATTGCTTCACAATGATGTGCGCCGCCGTTGCCGCCGTCAGCTCTACCGCGGACGCCGATGCGCCATAGGTTTTGAATGGGTAGATCGGAAACACGGGCGACCCTTGCAGTGCTGCCGTGGCAAGGGTGCGTTGCGCTGGCTGGGTGGCATTCAGCGGGTCCGTGCCAACCTCACCCACGGGCGTGATTGCCACTTTCAGCGGCTGCAGATTGCTGCCATTCCAGTTGGTGTGGCAGCTGCCGCAGCCTGCACTGGTCCACACCGCAGCGCCGCGGGTCACGGCGTCACGATCCAGCTCCAGCGGCCATTTCGGCGGTTGCAGCTTGCCGATCAGGCCATCGGCCGCGATCAGGTTCACCAGCTGAACCGTGCTGGTGTAATCCAGCCGCTGGAACGCCGCTTTCGAGGCCATACCCGGCACCTGGCCGAACACGCCCAGGGTTTGGCCAACATTGCGGGCTAGGCGCTCCACCCCCAGCACGTTCGGCGCAATGCCCGGCCACTGCACCACTTCCTGCACGTTGGTCGACCACACGAACGGATAGCTGACCGGTGCGTTGGGTGTGACTGCGTTGGCTGGCGTCGCCAGATCGATGGCGCCGACGCGGTTGAAGATCATGTTGAAGGCATCGGTCCGGCCCGGTCCCCAATGGGCAACCGTTGGCGTGCTCTGCTGCACGAACAGCCGAAAACTATCGGCAAAGCGCTGCACATCCCGCCGCAGGGTAGCGGGCGAGCCGCCGACCTTGCGTTGGAACCGCTGGAACCGGGCCGGGTCAGCCAAGGTGGCATCCAGGGCTTGGCTCAACTCGGAGATGAAGCCGAACAGATCGCCCATGCCAGGCATGCCGTCGATCTGCAGCACCCGCTGACCGACTTCAATGCGACCGGTGTGACAGGCGTTGCAGTTCATGCCCAGCCAGTCGGTCGACCCGTTCTTGCCAATTGTGAAGCCAACTGGCAGCCCCCGGGGATTGCCGCTGGAAGCAGCCTGCGGCAGGTAGCGGAAGCGCGCCAAGCCATCCGCACCAAACCCCTCGGTCGACCCAGGCCGCTCCAAGGCCTGATACCACAGCAGCGGCACGATCCGCGCACCCTGGTCGAATTGGTACATCCATTGACGCATCTCGGCAGTCCAGCCATTGGCCAGATACTCCGGGGTGGTCGTGTTGATCGCTTGGGCATTGGCACCGGCGGCAAGAAGCAACAACGCCCCCGCCACGGCTGCGTGTTTCAAATGGGCCATGATTCCCCTCCAAGTCCCTACACGGCGGAGGGTTGCACAGATACTCAGCTCAAAATAGTATTGCGTCAGTAAAAGTCTGCTACTTACCACCCTCCTCCACCCCCAAGGCATCGGCGAGCCGGTGGGTGGCGGAGCCGGGGCGGAGCGGTTTGGGTTGGCTGGGGGCGGGTGCCCAGGCGGTGAGGAACAAGACTTGGATCACCATTTCCACCCGACCCTCGGGGTGGGCCTGTTGATCCATCAGGCGGCGGGCAGCGTCCAGCAGCACACCGCGGCGGGAGAGATGGCGGCTGCGGTCGGTGTTGGCATTGGTGTCACCCATGCCGCGCAGGTCCCGCATCAGATTCAAAGGGTTGGCATAGCTGACGCGCAGTGCAGCAGCATGCCTGCGTCGCGGGTATCGACCACCGGTGAGACACGGGGTGAGGCGCCGCCTGCCTCGGCCAGTTCGGCATCGATCAGCACCTGACGCAGTTGCGCCAGAGTTTCACCCCCAGCGAAGGCGGCAAGAAACAAGCCGTCGGGCTTCAGCGCCCGGCGGATTTGCACCAAGGCACCGGGCAGGTCATTCACCCAGTTGAGCGCGCCACTGGAGACAATTAGGTCAAAGCGACTGTCGCCAAAGGGCAAGGCCTCCTCATCTGCCACCACCTGGGGCCGCGGCGCGCGCGCCGCCATGGCGGGCGAGAGGTCGCACCCGATCACGGTTTCCACCCCACCATGGCCAGGCAGCAACCGGGCGAGCGTGCCGGTGCGACCGCCGAGGTCCAGTGCCAAGGGAAATGTTCCGCGGACGTCGTCCAACCGGTCCACCAGCCGCTCGGCCACTTCCTGGAAGAGGAAACTGAACCGATCAAAATCAGCCGCCGCTCGGTCGCGATGGCGCCGGACGGCCCGGCGGTCAAACGGTGTGGGGCTGGCTGTGGTTGGCATCAAGGAACCTCCGCATCCCGGATCGACCACCCGGCACCGCCGCGATGGTAGCGCAATGGCGAGGCCCGACCAGCCCTCTACAACAGTCCCCGCCGCGCCTCATAGACCAGCAGCGCCGTCGCGATGGCGAGGTTGAGGCTGTCGGCGCCGCCGGTCATCGGGATGCGCACGCGCTGGTGGCAGGCGGCGGCTAGGGTGTCGCTGAGGCCAGGCCCCTCGCTGCCCATCACCAGCAGGGTCGGTTGGCGATAGTCGGGGGTGCGGAAGTCAATTGAGGCTTTCAAGTGGCTGCCCACCACCAGACCCGGCCAGCGGGCGAGGGTAGCCAATAGCTGATCCTCCTCCATCCGCACCAGCGGCACAGCGAACAGGGAGCCCATGGTTGCCCGCACCGCTTCGACCGAGAACGGATCGCAGGTGGTGCCAACCAGAATCACACCACTGGCCCCCGCGGCATCGACCGTGCGAATGATGGTGCCGAGGTTGCCGGGATCGCGCACCTGCTCCAGCACCACCCAGAGCGCTCCAGCGTCCGGCTGGACCCGCTCGACGGGGCTCAGCTGCTGATGGAACACGCCCAACACGGCTTGCGGGTTTTCCTTCGCCACCAACCGCGCCATCAACTGGCTCGGCACCGCCACCACTTCCGCCTCCGCCGCCGTGGCCCAGCGGGCGAGGCTCGCTAGGATCGGGCGGTCGATGGCGTCGGCGTCGATCAACAGGGCATGGGGGCGCCAGCCCTGGTCGCGCGCGCTGGCAACCACCTTTGCCCCCTCGGCTGTGAACAGCCCGTGCTCGCGCCGACGCTTGCGATCATCAAGGGATTTGACCAGCTTGATCAGCGGGTTCTGGGCGCTGGTAATCTCACGCATCGCGCGCCCACCGCACGAAGAGGGAGGTTGGCACACAGCGCTGTCCACCCTGCTCGCGCACTGCCAATTCCCCGGTGGTCCAGGAGCCAGCTCGATCCGCCAGGGCTTCGCGCACGGTTTGGTCAATCGCAATGGCGGAGGCGCGCATGGCGTAGGCGGTGCAGATCAAGAACAGCGCATCGTCCGCCAACAGCGCCGCACAGCCAGCCAACAGGGCTGGCAGGTGCTCGAACAAGTCCCACACCTCGCCTTTGGCACCGCGACCATACTTCGGTGGGTCCAGAAGAATACCGTGATAGCGCCGCCCGCGCCGCACCTCCCGCTCCACAAACTTCAAGCAGTCATCGAGGATCCAGCGAATGCTGGTGGGATCAAGCCCGGAGGCGGATTGATTCTCCTTCGCCCAATCGATCGCCTTGCGGGACGCGTCGACATGGGTCACCTCAGCCCCCGCGGCTGCTGCGACCAGCGAGGCGACACCTGTATAGGCAAACAGGTTCAACACCCGTGGTTGTGGTATGCCTGCGGTGCTCAGCGCATCGGCCATCCAGTCCCAGTGACCAACCTGATCGGGAAACAGCCCGATGTGGCGGAACGGCGTGAGGCGGGCGAACACCGTCAAACCGCGATAGCGCAGCGGCCATGCCTCGGGCACTGGTTTCATCTGCTGCCAGCGCCCGCCATCCTCACCCTCACCCGCGGCTTGAAAGCGGGCATGGGCGCTGGCCCAGCGATTGGGGTGGGACGGGCGCCACATCGCCTGGGGTTCCGGGCGATCAATCAGGATCGCGCCATAGCGTTCCAGCTTGCGGCCCCCGCCGCTGTCGATCAGGCGGTAATCCTCAAACCCATCGGTGGCGAGCAAGGTGAGTGCAGTCATCCCGGCCTCTGTGGAATGACTGCTGCCCGCCGTCAAGCGTTGGGATGGTTAGTCGAGACCGTCGAACAGGGCAGTCGACAGGTAGCGCTCAGCAAAGCTCGGGATGATCACCACCACCCGCTTGCCCTCTGCCTCAGGGCGGGAGGCAATGGCGAACGCGGCTGACAGGGCAGCCCCTGAGCTGATGCCGATTGGCAACCCTTCCAGGGCCGCTGCCTCGCGCGCCATCGCGAAGGCTTGATCGTTGCTGACCTTGACGATCTCGTCATAGATGCTGGTGTTCAGGATGCCTGGAACAAAGCCGGCTCCGATGCCCTGGATTTTATGCGGGCCAGGGGTGCCGCCTGACAGCACTGGGCTGTCCTGCGGCTCAACCACTGCGACCTTCAGCTCCGGCAGGCGCGCCTTCAGCACTTCGCCAATGCCCGTGATGGTGCCACCGGTGCCAACGCCGCCAACAATCCAGTCCAGCTGGCCGTTGGTGTCCGCCCAGATCTCCTCGGCCGTGGTGACACGATGGATCTGCGGATTGGCTGGGTTCTCAAACTGCTGCAGCATCACCGCGCCAGGGGTGCTGTCGACCAGTTCCTGCGCACGGGCAATAGCCCCCTTCATGCCCTGGCCTGCAGGGGTGAGTTCCAACCGCGCGCCCAGCAGCCGCAGCATCTTGCGCCGCTCCACCGACATGCTCTCGGGCATGGTCAGGATCAACGGGTACCCCTTGGCAGCCGCCACAAAGGCCAGTGCGATGCCGGTGTTGCCGGAGGTTGGCTCCACCAGGGTGGCACCCGGACCCAAACGCCCGTCCCGCTCAGCGGCCTCGATCATCGCAAGACCGATGCGGTCCTTGACCGAGGCAAGTGGATTGAAGAACTCCAGCTTCGCCAACACCTCTGCGCGCGCACCGTGCCGCTCGGCGAGGCGCGACACCCGCACCAGCGGGGTGGCCCCAATGGTGTCCAGGATCGAGTCATAAATGCGGTTGCGGAAGGTTGCAGAGGAGGGCGTGGACATGGTGAGGCCTCGGGCAGCAAACGCGGAGGCCCTCAGCCTAGCAGGTTTTGACCGCCCGACACCGCTAACAGAACTTGCCAAACACTCAAGTCAGTTTGCGCATCGGCAGGCCCTCCGGACTGACGCAAAACCCTGACTCGACGTTCGGAGGCAGACAGCGCTATCACTTTCCTGGTGATGGAGGGGGTCTGTGCCTGCAATGGTTCACCATGACTGATGCCAGCGCCCTGCCTGAGCCCAGTGCCCGCCGGGTAGCGGCGTTGGACCCGCGTGCGGTGGTCCGCTCGCTGCGCCTCGCCAGTGGCTTGGTGCTCTTCACCTTTGTGTTCACTCACCTCTTGAACCACACCCTCGGCATTTTGGGCCTCGCGGCGATGGAGTGGGGCCAAGCCCTGTTCGGCTGGCTGTGGTGGCGGGACACCAGTGCTTTCGTGCTGGCGTCAGCAGCGGCGGTGCATGTCTCGCTGGCGCTTTGGTCGATTTATCGCCGCCGCTCCCTCGTGATGTCACCGTGGGAGGCAGCACAACTGGGCTTTGGCCTGTTGATCCCGCCGCTGGTGACGGCCCACGTCATCGAAACCAAGATTGCTTATGACCTTTACGGCGCCGATGGCACCTATCGCGTGGTCATTTTCCACCTCGACCAGTCGGTGCTGCGCCATAACCTGCAGAAGCTGTTGCTGCTGATCGCTTGGATCCATGGCTGTATCGGTCTGCACTATTGGCTGCGCTTGCGGGAGTGGTATCGACCGATCACGCGCTACTTGTTCGCGTTTGCGGTGTTGCTGCCGGGGTTGGCGCTGGCAGGGTTCATTGCTGCCAGCCAGGAAGTCTCCGCCCTTGCGCTCGATCCAGCGTTTGTGGAGCGCGCGCGTCAGGCTGTCGCACCGCCGACACCTGAGCTGGCGGCGCGGCTGGCTGCGATCCGCGATTACACCTTTCTCTCCCTGGCTGGCTTGTTGGCCTTCACCCTTGCCGCGCGGCAGGGGCGTGCGGCGTTGGAGGCGCGCAAGGCGCGGGTGCAGGTGGTGTATCCGACCACCCGCGTGCGTGTTGTGCCGGGGATGACGGTGTTGGAGGCCAGCCGGTCCGCGGGCATTCCCCATGCCAGTGTCTGTGGCGGGCGTGGCCGATGCTCCACTTGCCGCATCCGCCTGGGTGCCGGCTATCACCACGCGCCGCCGCCCACTGCCGACGAGGCCAAGGTGCTGCAGCGGGTTGCCGCCGGTCCCAATGTTCGCCTCGCCTGTCAATTGCGGCCAACCCACGACCTTGAGGTGGTGCCAATTCTGCCTCCCGACATCCAGGCGGCCGACATCCGCAAGGTGAAGGACTACGCCCAGGGGCGGGATCTGGACATTGTCGTGATGTTCGCTGACCTGCGGGGTTTCACCAGCTTGTCGGAACATAAGCTGCCCTATGACCTCGTGTTTTTGCTCAACCGCTATTTCGCAGAGATGGGTCAAGCGATCGAGACAGCGGGTGGGCGGATCGACAAGTTTATCGGCGACGGCATCATGGCGCTGTTCGGTGTCGATGACGGGCCGGAGGCTGGCGCAAAGTCCGCGCTGACTGCCGCAGCTGCGATGGCTGATCGATTGGAACGGCTGAACACCGAACTGGCGGCGACGCTTGATGCGCCGCTGAAGATCGGCATCGGCCTGCACGCGGGCCACGCAATTGTGGGGGAGATGGGCTGGGGCCGCGCCGTATCCCTCACGGCCATCGGTGACATGGTCAACACCGCGAGCCGCTTGGAAAGCCTAACCAAAGACTTGGGCGCGCAGCTGGTGTTTTCTGAAGATGTGGCTCGGTTTGCCGGGCTTGACCTCGACCAGTTTGCCCAGGAAGAGGTCGTGATCCGTGGACGGCAGACGAGCCTGCGGGTCGCCAAGGTGGTTGACGCCCGCACGCTCAAGGCGTGATGCGCTCCATGGCTCTTGGCGGCAGGCTGTGCCCAGGCCATTTTACCGAAACCGATCTTGGTCAAGGGCTTTTGCGATGATCGACGCGTCGATGTCTGTGCCGCAGCCGGTGTTTTTGAAGAACTACACCCCGCCACCCGTGCTGGTGGACCGGTGCGACCTGACCCTGCGGCTCGACCCCGACCACACCCGCGTGAAGGCCCGGCTTGCCTGCAAGGCCAACCCGGCAGCAGGGGCCTGGACTGGCACCTGGACCCTCGATGGGCGCGGTTTGACGACAGAGAGCGTGGTCGTCAACGACCAGCCAGCCGACTACACCCTGACCAACACAAGCCTGACGCTGCGCGACCTCCCCGAGCGGTTTGTGCTGGAGAGCGAGGTGGTGATCAGCCCGCGCTCCAACACCGATCTGGAGGGGCTGTACCTCTCCAGCGGTGTTTATTGCACCCAGTGCGAGGCAGAAGGATTTCGGCGGATAACGTGGTTCCCCGACCGCCCCGATGTACTGGCGCGCTTCACCACCACCATCATCGCTCCCACCAGCGTGCCGGTGCTGCTATCCAACGGTAATTGCTTGGCCGAGGCCGATCTGGGCGATGGCACCCACTTCGCCCGATTCGAGGACCCGTTCCCAAAGCCCGCGTATTTGTTTGCCCTGGTGGCGGGCACTCTCACGGCGCTGGAGGATGAGTTCGTCACGGCCTCCGGTCGCGCCGTGCGGCTGGCGATTTGGGCGGCTGAGCAAGACATCGATAAGTGCGGCTTCGCGATGGATGCCCTCAAGCGCTCCATGACCTGGGATGAGCAGGTTTATGGGCGGGAATATGATCTGGATATCTACCATATCGTTGCCATTGGTGATTTCAACATGGGCGCGATGGAGAATAAGGGCCTGAATGTGTTCAACACGAAGTACGTGTTGGCCCGGCCCGATACGGCAACGGACTATGACTATGCCGGGGTCGAGGCGGTGATCGCCCATGAATACTTCCACAACTGGACAGGCAACCGCATCACCTGCCGGGATTGGTTTCAACTCTCGTTGAAGGAGGGGTTGACCGTGTTTCGCGATCAGCAGTTCTCCTCCGACATGGGGTCGGCTGCGGTCAAGCGGATCAGCGATGTGCGGGGCTTGCGCGCGGGGCAGTTTCCCGAAGACGCCTCGCCGATGGCGCACCCGGTGCGGCCTGACAGTTATATTGAAATCAATAACTTCTACACCGCCACGGTTTATCAGAAGGGTGCAGAGGTGGTCCGCATGCAGCACACGCTGCTGGGGCCAACACTGTGGCGCAAGGCGATGGACCTGTACTTTGAGCGCCATGATGGTCAGGCCGTTACCTGCGACGACTTCGTTGCCTGTATGGAGGCTGCGTCGGGGCGCGATCTCACGCAATTCCGGCGCTGGTATGCTCAAGCGGGCACACCGTCAGTGACCGTGGAACGCAGCTTTGCCGACGGCACCCTAACCCTGACGCTGCGCCAATCCTGCCCGCCGACGCGTGGTCAGCCTGAGAAACTGCCCTTCCACATTCCACTCGCGCTGGGGCTGCTGGACGCCGAGGGGCGTGACTTGATCGGGACCCAAGTGATTGACCTGACGGAGCCAGAACAGACCATTCGCTTCGACGGGTTGGCGACGGAACCGGTGCCCTCCTTGCTGCGGGGCTTCTCGGCTCCCATCAAGCTGGACATTCGCCGCCGCCCCGGCGAGCTGGCGTTTCTGCTGGCCCATGACAGTGATCCGTTTGCCCGATGGGAAGCTGGGCAAACCCTGATGATCGAAGACATGCTGGCGGCAATTGGGCGCGACGCTGCCCCAACTGTCAGTCCCGATCTGATCGCCGCATGTCGCCAAACCCTGGCCGGTGCGGGCCAGGATGATGCTTTCGTGGCCGAAGTGCTGGCGTTGCCCTCCGAAGGCTATCTTGGCGAGTTGATGACCATCGTCGCCGTCGATCGCATTCATCAGGTACGCCAAGCCTTCCGGCGCGGACTGGCGGCGGCACTGGTGGAGGACTGGTGGCGGGTGTACCGCGCGCGCGCCGATGGCGCCCCCTATCGCTATGCCGCGGCGGATGTTGGTCGGCGCTCCCTGAAAGGATTGGCACTCGCCTATCTGGGTCAAACCGGCACAGTCGAGGCGGTCGCTGCAATTGCCGATCAGGCCCAACACGCCAACAACATGACCGATGCGCTGTCCGCCCTCACCTCGCTGGTCAACCTGCCTGCGGGGGTGGGGGATCAGGAGATCGCGCAAGGCCTGGCTGCCTTTGCGGAGCGCTGGCACACCGAAGCCCTGGTGATGGATAAGTGGTTCTCCCTCCAAGCGCTGGCGCCGCGCCCCGACACGCTGGACCGGGTGAAAAGCCTGACCCGCCATCCAAGCTATGATCCGCGCAACCCGAACAAGATCTACAGCTTGGTGCGTGCCTTCGCTGGCAACCAGGCGCAGTTCCACCGCGCCGATGGCGCGGGGTATCGCTTCTTGGCCGATGAAGTGATTGCGCTGGACCCAATCAACCCCAAGGTCGCCGCCCGCCTAGTGCCACCCCTCGGCCGGTTCCGCCGCTTTGACGCAGGCCGCGCCGCGCTGATGCGCACCGAACTGCAACGCATCGCAGCGCGCCCAGGCCTGTCCCCCGATGTGTACGAGATCGTGGCAAAAAGCTTGGAGGGGTGAGTGGATCGAAAGGCAGGGTGCTGCACCTGCCGTTCGGTACAACATCGGCGGGGTCGACAGAGGGTGCGGGCTCCGACTGAGACCAAGCGCACTCTGGAACGTGCCACACGGCTACCCTGGTCTGGACAGATGCTGGCGCAGAAACTCCGTCATCACGCGCACCTTGCGTGGCAAATAGCTGCGATGGGGGTAGACCAGCCAGGCTGCCGTATCGAAGCTCGTGGCGGTTACTGCGTAACTGGCGAGGACGTGGGTCAACGTCCCTTGCGCAATCGCAGGGTTCACCAACCAGTCAGGCAGCAACGCTGGCCCCAACCCAGCGATGGCAGCCTCCAGGATCGCCCCGGCTGGGGCGAGGCTGAGATCGCCATCAACATGGATCGTTTGGTCTGGCCGCGATGGCGATCGGAAGATCCAGGCACTGCGAAAAGCAGGGAGCGTGAAGCGGATAACACGATGCTCAAAGAGATCAGCCGGTTCTAACAAGGGCGGATGGTTTGCCAGATAGAGTGGGCTCGCGACAACTTTGTATCGGGTATCCCTCAACTTCGCAGCCACAACATCTCCAGTGATCGCTGGTGCAAGACGGACGGCCAGATCAATCCGATCTGCGACCAAGTCCAAAACTGCGTCTGTGAACAGGCACTCCAACGCCAGTGACGGATAGGCCGAGCGGAACGCGGGCAAGATCGGGACGAGGCAGGTCTGTCCGAAGGTAACGGATGCAGTCAGGCGGATCGTGCCAGTCGGAGTGCTGCTTACCTGGGCCGCTAGGTCGCGGGCACCCGCCATTTCGTCCAGCAGAGGGGCGACTTTGTCCAGGTAGATCACCCCAGCCTCCGTTAGTCGCATGGCTCGGGTGGTTCGCTGGAACAGGCGGAGGCCAAGGTCCGCTTCAAGTTCGGCAATCGCGCGCGATACCGACGACGGATCAAGCCCCAAGTCCTTGGCGACGGCAGCGAACGACAGCCGCTGCGCCACGGCTACGAACAGTTCGACCTGCCGGAGGTTTAGGTTCCGCGCCTTCATTCCTGCGATAAGTACATGAGTGTCGGGAGGGCAGGCAGGTTTTTCTGCGCCATGCGCGTGAGCGAACCTGGGCTCGACCGGCGGCTTGGCGCTGGTTCCGTCACAGTATGAGGATCACACAATGACGCATGTCGCGATCTTGGAACTGGGCGCAATGGGATCACGCTTGACGCGGGTCCTTCTTGCAGCGGGTCAATCGGTGACCGTGTGGAACCGAACTCCGGACCGGGCCGAACCGCTGCGCGCCTTGGGCGCTGCGGTTGCGCCGACACCTCGCATGGCTGCAGCCGGTGCAGACATCGTCCTGTCGATCCTGACGGACGATGCCGCGGCAGAGGCGGTGTGGTTTGACAACACGACTGGCGCGATGGCGGGAATGCGGCCTGGGGCGGTCGCTGTTGAATCATCCACCACGTCACCCCGCTGGATCGCCCGCCTCGGTGCAGCGGGGGATCACGCGGGGGTCGACGTTCTCGACGCCCCTCTTGTCGGCTCCTTACCCCAGGCGGAGGCTGGGCAGGTAATCTTCCTCGTCGGCGGCCCCTCGCAGGCAGTTGAGCGTGTTCGTCCCGTGTTGCAACCGATGGCATCAACGGTTCTGTCGGTTGGTCCGCGCGGTCAGGGTGCTGTGCTCAAGCTGATGGTCAACAGCCTCTTCGCCGCGCAGCTGCATAGCTTAGCCGAGGGTTTGGGCTTTCTGAGTCGCAGTGGACTGAACAGTGCCACGGCAGCAGCTCTGTTGAGCCACGTCCCCATCGTTGCTCCGCCTTTGGTCGGCGCGGCGCGGTTGATGGCGATGGGTGACCACACGCCGCTGTTCACCGTTGACCTGATCGAGAAAGACCTCGGATACGCACTGGCCGCAGCGGCGGAGGTTAATGCCACGCTGCCGATGGCCAACTGCGCGCGAGTGGGCTTTCAGTCGGTCCAGGCCGCGGGCGATGGCGACCGCAACGTCAGCGCGATAGCCCGGCTGTTCGTGTGACCGACTGCTGCTTCATCCAATCCGTCCGGCGACCAAGGCTTCGATGATCTTGGCTTCGGCAATCTGCGCGCGCTCCAGCCAGGCGCGCGCATCGCTGGGCATGCCGCGGTCGAAGGTGTCGAGGGCGCGATCGTAGGCTGCGCGGCGCTCCGGGTCGGTGAGAACAAGACCGAAGGCGCACACCCGACCGTCCGCCATCGTCAACAGACCAGCCTGGGACTTGGCAAAAGCCATGGTGCCCGATTTCGCGAACACACCCTCCACAGGTGCGCCACCGTCGCGCGGGCGATAAGGGGGCAGCAAGGCCGCCCAGCCCTCGGCCTGTGCCAATAAGGCGGTTGCGGCCAATTGGCGCGGAGTGGCGCGGCTGGCGCTGCCAAGGCCGGAATGGGTGGCGAGCCGAAAGCCGCTCCAGTCAATCCCAGGGGCTGCCTGCTGAATCCACTGTTGATGACGGGCCGCAGCCGCGGCGATGTCGCTCGCACCTGGGGCGGCCGCCAATCCGCACAGTTCGGCTGCAAGATTGTTCGACCATCGCAGCACCTGCGGCACGATGGTGATCAGGGCTTGCCCCTCCACGCGCGCGACCTCGCGGGCGTCGGCCGGGGGTCGGCCTGGCTGGGGTGGTGGCAGCGTCACGCCCGCGTCGGCCGCCAGCCGCCGCACCAGTCGTGCCGTCGCAATGGAGGGTCGGCGAATCGGCAGAAAGATCTCGCCGCGATCGGGCTGGCGGGGGCCAAGGCTCCATTGCTCGCCAGTCTCGGTCGCGCGCCAGCGGAACGGCTCCGATTGTCCTGCTGCTCCCGCAACCAGAGAGAATCCCTCCATCGGAACGCGCTGACGGGTCGCGACGGCAGTGAAGTCACCGCGCACCGCGCCGTCCTCGCGACGCCAACGCAGATGGATGCGGTTGAAGTTCGACGACAGACCAGAGACTGCTGGGTTATAGGTCGCAGCCAGCGGCTGGGTCTGATCAATTGCTGACAGCTCAGGGATTGTTCCGGGGTCGAACTGAAAGCGGGCGGCCTGCGTGAACCCCGCCTGGGCGATCAGACGGACCAGATCGGCCAAGTGCTCCCCCGCCAACAGCGGGTCCCCGCCACCAACCAGGGTGAGCACCGACGCGCTCGGCGGACCGGAGCGCCAAACCGTTGTGACAGGCCGCCACTCCGCGCCCAGAACATGCAGGGCGGCAACCATCGCAGGCAGCTTCATGGTGGAGGCCGGGATGATCGCGCGGTCGGCCAGCGAACTTGCCACAACGGCATTGGCGGCAAGGTCGACGACGAACAAGCCCAAGCGATCGGGCGGCAGGCCAGACTCCGTCAGGGCTTGGTCCAAAGTGGCTTGCGCGCGTGGTCGCGGTTGGGCTGGCCGTTGTTGCGCTGCCGCGGGCCAAGCCCCAAGCGCCCCGAAACTGGCAATCAGCGTCCGTCGGTCGATCATGCCTGCCGCTCCAGCAGCACCAATCGCGCTGCGCCATAGTGCCGATCCACCGCCATCCGCCACCCTGCCGGTGGCGTGAGTGTGGCAGCGCGTGCAAGCTCCAGTCCCACCACAGCCTCAGGGGTAAACCAGCCCGCCGCCGTCAAGGCCAAGAGCGCTGGGACCAACGCCTCACTGGCATAGGGCGGGTCCAGATAGCCTACGCCGCAGGGCGCTTCGGCCTTGGGTGGCTTGGTGGCATCACCGGCGATGACGCGGGCTTGGGTCTCCATCTGGCAAGCAGCAAGGTTCTTGCGGATTGTATCGAGAGCGATCTTATCTTGCTCGATCAATATGGCGGCCTCAGCGCCGCGAGACAGCGCCTCAATCGCGACAGCACCGGTTCCAGCAAAGGCATCGAGAAAGCGGCAACCATCAAGCCGCCGCCCGACATCGGGGGAGTGCGCGAGGATGTTAAACAGCGCTTCGCGTGTGCGGTCGCTGGTGGGTCGAACGGTACGACCGGGCGGTGCGCTCAGCAATCGCCCGCGTCGCGCACCGCCGACGATTCTCATGTCACCACCCTCATGACCGCGGCGGGCGACGCTTCGCTCCGCCACCACCGGGGCCGCTGCTGGGACGCTGGGAGCGCGGGCTGGGGCTGGACGGACCAACAGGCCCAGGCGTGGCACTGGTCGTCGCTCTGCTCCGCCCCGTGGCTTTGGGCGCGGACTGCGGCGTGGCAGCAGAGCGGGCCGGTCGCGGCCCGCTCGGGGGAGTGAGTGACGGGTTCGCCATCTTGGCATTTGGTCGCCCGCCCGCTTTGCCAGGGGGTTTCCCCCCAGGTTTCGCGACGGGACGAACGGGTTCTGCGGGCGGCTCGGCAAAGGTAAAGCTTTTGCCCAACTGGTCGCGCAGCACTTTGGCGGGGACTTCCTCCACAGCGCCGCGCGCCAACAGGCCCAGCTGGAAAGGACCATAGGCTAGCCGCAACAGACGGGTGACCCGGCAGCCCAGATACTCCACCACCCGCCGGATCTCGCGGTTCTTGCCCTCCTTCAGGGCAAAGGTTGCCCAGGCGTTGGTGCCCTTGACCTGTTCCAGCTCAGCAATGATTGAGCCATAGCTGATCCCATCGATGGTCACCCCCTCCGCCAGTCGATCCAGCATGGCTTGGTTGACCAACCCGTGGATGCGAACCTTGTAGCGCCGCACCCAGCCGGTCTTTGGTAACTCCAGCCGCCGGGCCAGTTCGCCATCATTGGTCAGCAGCAGCAGCCCCTCTGAGGTTAGGTCCAGCCGACCAACCGAGAGCACACGCGGCAACTCCGGCGGCAGATGCTGGAAGACCGTTGGCCGACCCTCCGGGTCGCGATGGGTGGTCACCAGTCCGGCTGGCTTGTGGTAGCGCCACAGTCGGGTGGGTTCAGTGGCGGGCAGCGGCTGGTCATCGATCAACACCACTTGATGCGGCTTGACGTCGAGCGCTGGCGAGGTCAGGACGACGCCATCCACCTTCACCCGCCCATCGGCGATCAGCTTTTCAGCATCCCGGCGCGAACACACGCCCGCACGGGCGATTCGTTTGGCGATCCGCTCGCCCTCGTCAGCAGCAGCGGGGGCTGGGGTGGACGCGCGCTGGGTCATTGGCAGGCCGCCACAAGTGCGTCAAACAGCGCGCGGTCGCCGGGTCCAACATGGTACTCCGGGTGCCACTGCACACCGACGCAGAAGCGCCGACTGGGATCCTCCACACCTTCAATCACACCATCACTGGCAACGGCATTGACCTGCAGCACGGTGCCCGGCGTCTTCACGGCTTGATGGTGGGTGGAGTTGACCTCCAGCCGATCCAGCCCTGTCACCCGGTGCAGCACGGTGCCTGGGGTCACCATGACGGTGTGTTGCGGCTCCATGCGCGGTTGCGGTTGCTCGTGAACCAGGGGGTTCGCCACCTCATCGGGAATGTGCTGGATCAGCGTGCCACCCAGGGCGACGGCCAGCAGCTGCTCGCCGCCACAAATGCCAAGCAGCGGCAGGTTGCGCCGCAGCGCACTGGTCAGGGCTGCCAGCTCAAAGGCCGTGCGCGCGTCTTTGGTCGACACCGTGGCGTGGCGACTGTCAGCCCCCCACAGGGCTGGATCGATGTCGAAGGCACCGCCAGTGATCACCAGACCATCCAGACGGTCCAGGTAAGCCTCCGCACAGGCCGCTAGATGGGGCAGCATCACGGGCAAGCCGCCCGCAGCCTCCACCGCCGCGGCGTAGTTCTGGCGCAGGGCATACCAGGGCATCGGGGACCAGCCGCCAGCTGGTTCGGAATCAAGCGAAACGCCAATCAGGGGACGAGCCATGAGGGCGACGATAGAATGCCACCCCATGAGCGACAAGAGACCCGCAGGCGGGCCGTCCCTGCTGTTTCCGCACATGAGCCTCGCCCTGGCCGAGGCAGAGGCTGCTGCTGCGCGGGCGGAGGTGCCGGTGGGAGCAGTGGTGGTCTCGGCCACGGGGCAGGTGATTGCCCGCGCCGGCAATGAAGTGGAGGCCCGCCAGGACCCAACGGCCCATGCCGAGCTGCTTGCCCTGCAGCGCGCGGCCCGCCAACGCGGCACCAAGTGGCTGAGCGACGCCACCCTCTATGTCACCCTGGAGCCGTGCGCCTTGTGTGCCGCTGCCATCTCGCAGTTCCGGCTGCTGCGGCTTGTGTACGGTGCCTATGACCCGAAGGGCGGGGCAGTCGACCACGGGCCACGCTGGTTCAGCCAGCCGACCTGCCTGCACCGGCCAGAGGTGATCAGCGGCGTGCGCGAGCAGGAGGGAGCCCTGCTGCTGCGGCGCTTTTTCCACGATCGCCGCGCCGAGAGCGGTGGCCACGCCCGATTGCACAGCTTGGAGGCCGGGGGGCAAACCGAGTACCCTGAGGAGCGAGGGCCACCCTCGCCAAAGACAGGTCAGGAGACACCGACGGTGTACGACACAACCAACATTTTCGCGCGACTCTTACGCGGCGAGATTCCCTGCAAGCGGGTTCACGAAACGGCGCACGCCCTCGCGTTTCACGACATTGCCCCGCAGGCGCCCGTGCATGTGTTGGTGATCCCGAAAGGGGCCTATGTCTCATCGCAGGATTTTGCCGCCTCAGCCTCGGCTGAGGAGATTGCAGGCTTCTGGCGCACCGTGGCTGAGACAGCTGCGCTGTTGGGTGTGGTGGAGCCGGGCTATCGGCTGGTGAGCAACCACGGGCGGGACGCGTTGCAAAGTGTGCCACACTATCATGTTCACATTCTGGCTGGCGCCGCGATGGGCGCACGGCTGGTCCCGTGAGCGAACCGGTCTCTGGGGCTGTACCGGGCCCGAGCACGGGGCGGTGGTTTGACGATTTTCGAGTGGGCGACCGGTTCGATGGCCCCTCCCTCACGGTGACTGAGGCCGATATCATTGGCTTTGCCCGTCAGTGGGACCCACAACCCTTCCACACCGACCCGACCGCCGCTGGCGACTCGGTGTTCGGGCGGTTGGTGGCCAGCGGTTGGCATACGGCTGCCATCACCATGCGGTTGATGGTGCAGTCCGGCGTGTTTGCGGGTCCCGGCATGGTTGGCGTGGAGGTGACAGACCTCCGCTGGCCCGTTGCCACTCTTCCTGGTGACACGCTGACCGTGCATGCCGAAGTGGTGTCGGCGCGCGCTTCCTCCAGCAAGCCTGATCGCGGCGTGCTGGCGATGCGCTACACCACGACCAACCAACGCGGGGAAATCGCGCAAAGCTTCCTTGCCACACAGATTGTGCTGCGTCGCCCGCGCAGTCAGGACACGGTGATTCGACGGGCAACACCAGCCGACCTGCCCGCGATCGAAACCCTGCTGCGCGCAGCATTCGAGCCCTACATCGAACGCATCGGCTTAAGGCCACAGCCGCTGTTGAGCGATCATGCCAGCGTGGTGGACAGCGGCCATGGCTGGGTTGCCGAGGTGCAGGGGATGATCGGCGGCTACAGCGTGTTGTTGCCTGCCGAATCCCATCTGCAACTCGATGTTCTGGCAGTGCTGCCCTTGCTCCACGGTCGCGGGGTCGGCAGCTTGATGCTGAAGTTTGCTGAGGCTGAAGCCATCCGCCTGGGCTTCGGTACCGTGCGCCTCTATACCCATGCGCGCATGGAGGAGGCAGCCGCGCTGTATCGGCGCCGTGGCTTTGTGGAGACCCATCGCCAGATCGACCGTGGCTACGACCGCATCCATATGGCGAAGT
Organism: Alphaproteobacteria bacterium; assembly: GCA_004292755.1. Lineage (GTDB taxonomy): Bacteria > Pseudomonadota > Alphaproteobacteria > Elsterales > Elsteraceae > RDXE01. The sequence goes on along the minus strand of RDXE01000043.1, from coordinate 22,864 downwards.
TGCTGGACACTGAATAACCACATTTCCCGCCGTTTTTTTCAGCAGGTGCTGATTTTCGCGTCGCTTGAGCATGCGACAAAGAGTCAATTTGCCAAGGAAAAGCAAAGGCTTACCGCATGGTGCATTGCGGCATGGCTCTTGCTTCCACACGTCTGACACTGACTTGACGACAGGCTCGCCGGACCGCATGCGGCGCGCCATTCTTGTGAGGCATGACATGGCACGCACTTCTGGTTTGGCTACGCTTGCATTGGCTGCCCCGCTCGCGGGCTTGCTGCTTGGCGCAACTGCGCTCACTCCAGCCCAGGCGCTGGACCTTGGTGGTGGCTTGTCGCTGACCGGCAATTTGACCACCGCGTCGGACTATCGTTTCCGTGGCATTAGCCAAACCAAGCGCAACATGACCCTGCAAGGTACGGTGGAGGTCTCTCACGACGTTGGCGTTTACGTCAGCGCCTTTGCCTCGAATGTTGCATTCCAGAACACCAACGCCCGGCAGGAGGTTGACTATGCTGCGGGCTGGCGTGGGGAGTTTGGCGCGTTCAAAATCGACCTCGGTGGGATTCTGTATACCTACCCCGAAGCAAACAAGACCCTGAACCTCACCTACTACGAACTGGCAGCGAAGGCCAGCTATAGCTTCGAGCCGGTGACTCTGCTGGCCTCGGTGTTCTACTCCCCCCAGTTCCAAGCCAAGAGTGGTAGTGCTTGGTATGTTGAAGGGGGTGTACAGGTTGCATTACCGCTAGACTTTACTCTCGATGGTCGCCTTGGCCATCAGAGCATTCAGCGCAATGCCCGCTTCGGAACACCCGACTTTACCACCTGGAGCCTGGGTATATCGCGCCCGATGGGTCCGGTTACCTTGTCGCTCGCTTATGTAGACACGAACATCAAGCGCGGCCAGTGCGTTGGCGGTCAGGATATCTGCACCGCGACGGCGCTGGCGACCTTGACCTTTCCGTTCTGACCGGGGTCAGCTGGATCCGCTGTTTGGGTTGGGCTGACAAACGCAATTTCCCCGTCAGCGCGTCACGGGCCGGGCCTCTCACCCCGTCCCGTAATGTGTGACTGGTGAAGATGCGGGCGACAGGCCCCGGCTTGGCGTGCTATCCACAGCTGGATGTTTGCACGGCGGCTACCCGCAAAATCTAGTCAGCCTCCTCCTCTCGCGACGGGGGAGCGGATTTCCGTGCCAACTGCAGGTGGCGCAGTTGACGTCGTGGTGCGGGTCTCGGATCGCGCGCGCCGCTTGCTGTTGCGCGTCGCGCGCGATGGGTCGGGCCCTGTCGTGGTGGTGCCGCCCGGCCTGAAACGTGACCGTGTCGCAGCCTTTGTTATCTCCCAGGCGGAGTGGTTGCAGGGGCGGCTGGCCGCGCTGCCTGCGCGGGTGCCGTTTGTTGCGGGTCAGGTGATTCCCGTCGGCGGCGAGCCTGTGAGCCTGGTGCAGGGCGGCCTGCGAGGGCGCGCGATTGTCCGCGATGGTGCACAGCTGATCGTGTCCGGTGATCCCGGTCTGATGTCCCGCAAAGTGACGCGCTGGTTGATGGCTCAGGCGGCTGACACCATCCTGCCCCAGCGCAACGCCTTCGCGGACCGTTTGAACCGCCCGGTGGATCGCATTCGCATTGCCGATCCGCGCTCCCGCTGGGGATCGTGCAGTTCCCGCGGCACGATGACCTTTTCCTGGCGGCTGATTCTCGCACCACCCTCGGTGCTCACCTCCGTTGTTGCGCATGAGTGCGCCCATTTGGTGGAGATGAACCACTCGCCCCGTTTTTGGGCGGTGGTGGCCACGCTGTGGCCCACCTATCCGGCCGATGATGCGTGGTTGAAGCAGCATGGTGCGGCCTTGTTCCACTATGGTTGACGCTGCGCGCCGCTATCCGGTGCTGGTGCTGGCGCTGTTGACTGGATTCGGCCCGATCTCCACCGACATGTATCTGCCTGCGCTGCCCACTCTGCGCAGCGAGTTCGGCACCGACATTGATGGCGTGCAATGGACGCTGTCTGCGTTCTTGCTGGGGTTTGCCGTCGGCCAATTGCTGTATGGCCCGCTGTCAGATCGCTTCGGGCGGCGACCGGCGGCGTTGATCGGTTTGGCGCTGTACACCCTTGCCAGCCTCGCCTGTGCATTGGCCCCCAGCATCGAGGTGCTGATCGCAGCGCGGGTGGTTCAGGCCATCGGCGCCTGCGCCGGGCCGGTGCTGGGCCGCGCGATTGTCCGGGACCTGCACGAGCCGGCCAGTGCCGCAAAGTTGCTGTCGCTGTTGGCGATGGTGATGGCGCTGGCGCCTGCGATTGGACCGATCATTGGCGCTGGGCTGTTGGGAATCGCTGGGTGGCGGGCGATCTTTGTCGCCCTGGCAGTGGTTGGCGCCGGGGTGTGGGGCTGGGTTGCCTTGCTGCCGGAGACCAACCATCGTCGGGACCCGAGCGCCATCAATCCCACCCGGATGGTGGCGAATGCGGCTCAGCTGTGGCGGCATCAGGGCTATCGGCGCAACGTGCTGGCGGTGGCGTGCAGCTATTCGGCGCTGTTCTGCTTCATCTCCCTGTCCAGCCACGTAATGATCGATGGATTTGGCGCCAGCCCCACGGTTTATGCCTTGATGTTCGCGACAGTGGTGACGGGCTACGCCACGGGGGCGTTCCTGTCCGTTCGCCTGACGGTGCGCTTTGGTGCCGCGCGGCTGGTCCGCATCGGGACACGGGGGACGGTGCTCGCGGCGACGGCGATGCTGGCGTGTGCCGGTCTCGGACTGGGGGCGTGGTCCATCGCCGGGGTGATGGCGCTGTTCATGATCGCGGTTGGCATGGTGCTGCCCAACGCCATGGCGGGGGCCGTTGGGCCGTTCCCCACCATGGCGGGCACGGCGTCGGCTGTGCTGGGGGCAACGCAGTTCTTGGCGGCAGCCGTGGTGGGTTTGGCCGCAGCGGCACTGACCGACGTGGCTGGTGTGGTGATGGCCGCTGCGATTCTACTGGCGGTGCTGCCCCCGCTGGTGAAGCCGGTCCGGTAGCTACAGCGGCTGTCGCCACCCAATCCCCGCCGCCCCCGATGGGGAGGGGGTGCGTGCGGCATTCATCACGTGCGCCAAGGTGGTGTAGTAGCCCGCGGTGACGATCAGGTTGATGCACCCGGCTTCCCCAAAGGCACCAACCAAATCAGCCCAAGTGGCGTCAGACAGGCCATCGCGACGCCACAACTCCGTCAAGGCATCGAACACCAGGGCTTCGTCGGCGGCCATGGCGGTGGGCCGACGATCTTGCGCCAGGTCAGCGATGGTTGCCTCTGCCACGCCCTCTGCGCGCGCAATCGGCGCGTGGATGTCCCATTCCAGCGCCTGCCGGTGACGGCGGGCCACCATCAGGATGATGAACTCCGCCAGTCGCTGGCCCAGGCTGTTGTGGTAGCGGACCTGCTGCCCCAGCCGGTGCATGGCCAGCATGGTGTCTGGTGCGCGCAGCAGCGGGTGAAAAGGACCGAACACGGGCGTGCCGCGTTCGGCCTCAAACAACACTGCCGCATCGCGCTGAGCTGGGCTCAAGGCTGCGTTGGGTTGGGGTGGCAGGCGGTCAGCTGGGTCAATCACGGGAGTAGCGTTGCTCCGTCCAAGGGTCACCCTGATTGTGATAGCCGCGATTCTCCCAGAATCCAGGGCGATCCTTCGCGGTGAACTCGATTCGCTTGATCCATTTGGCGGATTTCCAGAAGTACCAGCGCGGAATCACCATCCGCACGGGTCCGCCATGCTCGCGCGTGATGGGCTTACCCTCCCAGGAATGGGCGAGCAGCGCATCCTCGGCAGCAAAATGCTCAAAACGAAGATTCGTGGTGTAGCCGTCATAGGCGTGGCACATCACGAATCGCGCGTCGGGCTTTGGGCGGACGCGTGCGATCAAGTCACGGGTGCGCACGCCAACCCAGTGGTTGTCATAGCGCGACCATGCCGTGACGCAGTGGATGTCAGAGACATCCTCACTCTGTGGCAGGGCCAGCAGATCCTGGAAGGTGAACGACGCCGGGGCGTCGACTAGGCCGTCAACCTTCAGCTGCCAATCCCACAGATCGATCTTTGGCTGCACCCCTAAGTCGAGCACTGGCCAATTCTTCACCTCATGCTGGCCCGGCGGTAGCCGGTCGCGCCCCTTGAGGCCAGCCTTGCCGGTGAGCAATCGTCCCTCATCGGCCCATTTGCGCTTGCTGTCGATCAGCTTCTGCTTCACTTGGCCCAGCAGACTGGTGTCGTTTGCCATTCTCGCAGCACTCCTCACCGCTCTATGCTGCCCTATTCGCTGGGGTTGCTCCAGTGGATGCGTCGAGGCAGCGCTTTTCCTCGGCGCCTGGGTGGTGTATGGCCCGCGGCACATCTAACCACGTGACACTCCCGTGACATCAAGCCCCAGCGTGAGGCAGCCCAGCATGGCGACGGCTTTGGTCTCTTTCTCCGCGGGCGGGTGCGCCCAGTCATGATGGAAAGTGTGCTGTTGGCGGCCAAAGGTGTCGCCGTTGGCATTGCCGTGGCGGCCCCGGTCGGCCCGGTTGCCGTGCTGTGCATCCGGCGCTCAATTGCGCGCGGCTGGCTGCATGGGCTTGCGACGGGCAGTGGCGCTGTGGTTGCCGATGCCGTGTTTGGCGCCATCGCCTGCTTTGGCTTGGCGGCAGTCGCCTCATTGATGCTGGCGTGGATGAAGCCGCTGCAAGTGATGGGTGGCCTTGTGCTGGTGGTGACCGGCGTCATGACCATGCGGCGCAAACCCCCGGAGCGGGAGGCCGCCCCCGGCAGTGGGGGATTAACGCGCGCGTTCTTGTCTGCTTTGGCGCTCACCATCACCAACCCCTTCACAATTTTTGGCTTTACGGCCTTGTTGGCGGGGTTTGGCATCGTCAATCCTGACCTTCAGCCCAGCGATGCGATCGTGCTGTTCTTTGGCATCTGCCTTGGGGTCAGCGTCTGGTGGGGATCGCTGACGGCTGGATCGGTGCTAGCGGCCGGGTGGTTTGACGCAGGCCATATCCAGTGGCTGAACTGGGTGTCCGGTTTGGTGATTGTGGTTTTTGGCGTTGTCGCCTTGGGCCTTGCCGCAGCGCATCGCTGGCCGGTTTAGCTGCCTGCGGGTGTCAGCCGACGCCGGATTTGCTCCGCCATCGCCTCGGGTGTGGCTTCGTGGGTGAAGTGGGTGAGGAAGCGGCCGTCGCGACCCATCAGAAACACCACCGAACTGTGATCCATCAGATAGCTGCCGCCTGACTCGACGCGCCGGTAGTAAACCCGATAGGCACGGGCGACGCGGGCAATGTCTTCCGCGCTGCCGGTCAGGCCCACCATGCGCTCGTGGAAATGGCGTACATAGGGGCCTAAATGCTCTGCCGTGTCCCGCTCCGGATCGATGGTAACGAACACCGGCGTCACCTCCCCCGCGGCGGGACCCAGTTGGTCCAGCGCCTCGGCCATGGTCTGCAAGGCCGTCGGGCAGACATCGGGGCAATGGGTAAAGCCGAAATAGATCAGGCTGAAGCGGCCCAGCAGGTCTGCTTCGGTCATGCGGATGCCAAACTGATTGGTCAAGCTGAACGCTCCCCCAATCAGTGCGGCGCCACTGCCGCCGCGATCCTCCACCCGCACCGGTGTTGGATGGCTGGACAGCAGCTCCGATACAGCAAATCCGGCAATGCCAGCGGCGGCACAGGCGCCAGCGATGGCGGCGATCAACACAGGACGACGGCTCATAGTGGTTACGTTGCAAACCTCGCCCGCCTCGGCAAGGCCTAGCGACGGGTATCCCCCCGCCGCTCCACGGCTCTGCGACGTTCCGCCGCGCGAGCGCGCGCCGCCGCGTCGTCGCAGCTCTCAACGCCAAGGGCCTGCCGCCGCTGGGCCGCTGCGGGGCCGAGCGTGGCCAGATCATGGCGATAACGGTCCTCCACTCGGGCAAGGCAGGCCGCCCGATTGGTCTGGGCCACCGCGGGTACGCCGGTGGGAAGGATGCCGACCATCCCCAGGCCCAGTGCAGCCAGCGCGCTCAGCCCCCTGCCCATGGGTTAGCCGACGGCTGCCGCTGGGCTGTCGGCGACCAGCCAGTCCAGATTGGCGCGCAGCGGGACGACGCCACCAACGACAATGATTGCGGGCGGGGCAATGCCTGAGATCGCAACGTCGTGAACCGCCATCGCAAGGGTGGTGGTCAACACCCGCTGGCGCTTCGTCGTGGCGTCCGCGATCACGGCCACGGGCTCGTCCGCCGGGCGCCCACCGGCAGTGAGTCGCTCAACAATCTCAGGCAGGTGCTTCAGGGCCATGTAGAACACCAGGACCGGGGATCCCTGCGCCAGCGCCTGCCAGTTCAAGCTGGTGGGGACATCGCCGTCGGCGGCATGCCCGGCAACAAAGGTCACAGCCGATCCAACATCGCGGTGGGTGACTGGGATGCCGGCATAGGCCGGGGCAGCTGTCCCCGACGTCACGCCAGGAACCACGCGGAACGGCACGCCCGCCGCAGCGAGGGCCAACGCCTCCTCCCCCCCACGACCGAACAGGAAGGGATCACCGCCTTTGAGGCGTAACACCCGCAATCCTGCCCGCGCCTCGCGAATCAACGCCTCGGTGATCGCAGGCTGCTTTGGTGAGGGCTGACCGCCACGCTTGCCCGCATAGCTGAGCCGGGCGTTCGGACCTGCGAAGGCCAGCACGTCATGATCGACCAGAGCGTCGTAAATGATCACATCGGCTTGGTGGAGGGCGTGGAGTGCCAACTGGGTCAACAGCCCGGCATCCCCAGGACCAGCGCCAACCAGCCAGACGCTGCCCGCCAGGAACGGCGGCGGCTGCCACAGCCGTCGGGGCACTTGCGGGTCAAACCGGACGGGATCAGCGCTGTCAGTCATGCTGGGAAAACTCTACTCCAAGGTCCCAGCGGCGCAACTGCGCCTGCGTCGCTGGGGGGCGTTGTCGATTGACGCGCGAAGGGACTCGTCAACAGCCCGGCAGATACGGCATATCTCTGTCAGCGATGAACGTGGATGCCCCCCTCACGGCCTTGGATGCCGCGCCTGAACCGCTTCGGGCAAAACTTGAAGGGTCCAACATTTCGCCAGTTACGCTGTTGGCGACGGACTATCTCAACCATTTTAATGAAATTGTGATGCTGCTGGATTTGATTCCTGACATGCCAGAGATCCTGGAAGAAGCCCAGGCGTGGCAGCCGAAAACCTATGTTGAGCATTTTCGCGATAGCACCATCGCGGATCGCGATTTGGCCATTGAGTGCTGGCCCCACGTGCCGCAGCGCTATCGGCGACCTTTCGACCGCGCCGTTGAGACCATGGACATGCTGGTGCGCCAGATTCTCGACCATGCCGAGATGCAAATCCGCGCCAATGATCCAGACCGGCTGCGCCATCGGGTGAAGGCGGGAGTGGAGGCGTTGCGGATGTCAATTGAAGCCGCCAGCGGGATCATTCACGGCTCCGAGCAAACGCTGGATCAGCGCGAGATTGACCGGCTGATGGGCTGAGCATGGCGACGCGTCGCACCGGCGGTCCGTTGCGCTCTGGCTGGACCACAGGTGCTTGTGCCGCAGCGGCTGCCAAGGCCGCCTTCACGGGCCTGACCACGGGGTCTTTTCCCAATCCCGTCAGCATTCGCCTGCCGCGCGGGGAGCAGCCCAGCTTCGCCCTGGCCGAGGCGGGGTTGACCGATGGCGGGGCGTCAGCCGCCATCGTCAAGGATGCAGGCGACGATCCAGACGTGACTCATGGTGCACTGGTGCGGGTGACCGTGACGCGGCTGCCGACCGGCAGTGGCGTGCGATTCGCAGCAGGTCCCGGCGTCGGCACCGTCACGCGGCCTGGCCTGCCCGTGCCGGTGGGGGAGCCGGCCATCAATCCCGGTCCGCGCCAGATGATCACGGCAGCCCTGGCAGATGTGGCGAGCGATCCCGATCTCTGTGTCACCGTGTCGATCCCAGATGGTCAGCGCTTGGCGGAGAAAACCTTGAACGGTCGATTGGGGATCGTTGGTGGGCTATCGATTCTGGGAACCACTGGGGTGGTGGTGCCGTATTCATGCGCGGCTTGGGTGCATTCGATTCATCGCGGCATCGATGTCGCGCGGGCCAGTGGTTTGACCCATCTGGCGGGTGCTACGGGCTCAACCTCAGAGCGGGCGGTGCAGGCCCTTTATCAGTTGCCCGATGTAGCATTGATTGACATGGGCGATTTGGCCGGGGGGCTGTTGAAGTATCTCCGGCGCTGCCCCGTGCCGCGCCTGACCATCGCGGGTGGTCCAGCCAAACTGGCGAAGTTGGCCGAAGGGCGGATGGACCTTCACTCCGGCGCGGGTGAGGCCGACCTCGACCGTCTGCGCCTGTGGTTGCGTGCTGCCGGAGGCGACCCCGGTGATGCCAACAGCGTTGGGCAGTTGCTGGTGGCGGCCGGACCACTGGCGGGTGTGCTCGCAACCCAGATCGCAGCGACAGCGCGGCAAGTCGCCCTTGCCGTGTTGGCGGGTGAGGTGGCCGTGGATGTCATTGTCGTGGATCGCTCTGGCGGATTGATCGGTCGTGCAGGACCCTGACGCGCCCGCCATCCGCCTGCTGATTCTGGGTGGGACAACCGAAGCTGCCGCCATCGCCCGCGCAGTCGTGGCGACCCATGGCCACCGCGTGACCGTGATCAGCTCGCTCGCCGGGCGAACCGAGCGACCGGGGCCCTTGCCGGGCGAGGTTCGCATCGGCGGGTTTGGGGGAGTGGAGGGGCTGGTGGCCTATCTTCAAACCCAAGCGATCGATGTAGTGGTGGATGCAACCCACCCGTTCGCGGCGCAAATGTCGCGCCATGCACGGATAGCGGCTGCCCTGGCCAATCGCCCGCGCCTGCAACTCTGGCGCCCCGGTTGGCCGCGCGACCCCCGCGACCGCTGGGTGGAGGTGGCCGATGCCGCAGGTGCCGCTGCGGTGCTGCCGCAGGTGGGACGGCGGGTGCTGCTGACCCTGGGGCGCAGCGAGCTTGACTGCTTCGCTGCGCTTACCACCACATTCTTCCTGATCCGCTCCATCGACCCGCCGCGGACACCGCCGCCGCTGGCCCAGCATCACGTGGTGCTTGGCCGCGGCCCCTTTGCCTTGGCGGAGGAATTGGCGCTGCTCCGCCACTATCGGATCGATGCGCTGGTTGCCAAACACTCCGGCGGCAGTGCGACCAAAGCCAAACTGGACGCGGCGCGCACGCTCGACCTGCCGGTGGTCATGATCCGCCGCCCGCCGCCTGAGCCCGGCCATCTTGCCCTCACCGTCGACGAGGCGCTCGCATGGCTCAGCCAAGTGGTTGACGGTGATCCGTCTAGCTGCGCGCTTTGAACAGCAGGTGGATGATGAAGTTGCGCTGATCATCAAGCGGTTGAGCACTAAAATCACGGATCACTTTGTCAGCTGTCGCTCAATCGTTCCGTATATCCTGGACGCGGAGAGCGCGCGCGGGCCGCGGATCATAGTCTGCGTCGTGACGTTTCTTTTGAAAATCAACAAAGGCAGTGCAGAAATTCCCGAACTTTGGAAACCGCTTGATCGTCTGCTGGTTTAACATGGCGTTGTGAGCCGTCCCATGCTCTAGCGCCCGGTATACCCGTGACCAAGATTCCGACGTTTGCTTTGATGATCCGACCAAAACATTCGCGCCCGCCGCACAGAGACAATGGAATAATGCATAGTATATCGTACTTTGAGCCCGCCGCAGATAAACGTTATTCGGGCGCCCCGGCGCTGTGCGTAGTAAATGGCGCGCCACATCCAATAAATCTTCTGGCGAAATCATTCAGAAAGGGCCTCAGATTTTGGAGTATAATACATTACTGGAAAGCATTTTTCGTTTAAACCATCTAGTATTTCACGCGCATTGCCGGAAACGGCAATCATATGATCAACGTTCGCATCCTTGTTTTCACCGTTCGGACCATCATCATAGACAACTGTCACATGTATATATTCTGGCTCAAACATATCTTCCCGAACGTCCACGTCCACGATCCGGACGGGAGCGAAGATCGACTTGGCTGATCTTTTGATTGCGGCTTTGATGGCAGCTAAGTTGGGCATAGTTTGAGTCTATTGTAACTATCGGCTTATGGCAATCCAAATGCCAAGCACCGGTGAGCCGTGTGGCTCGTCCCAAAACGAAAAACCCCCTCCCCGCTGGTGGGGGAGAGGGTTTCGTCGGAGCCGGAGCGGCTGCGCTGGTTAGACGCGGTTCATCCGGTTGTCGATCAACTCACCCACCACGCCTGGATCGGCGAGGGTGGAGGTGTCGCCCAGGGCCTCGTACTCGTTGGCGGCGATCTTGCGCAGGATGCGGCGCATAATCTTACCGGACCGGGTCTTCGGCAGGCCGGGGGCCCACTGGATCAAGTCTGGCGTCGCAATCGGGCCGATCTCCTTGCGGACCCAGGTGACCAGCTCCTTACGCAGCTCTTCACTTGGGGTTTCGCCCGCGTTGAGGGTGACATAGGCGTAGATGCCTTGGCCCTTCAGATCGTGCGGATAGCCAACCACTGCAGCCTCGGCCACCTTCGGGTGGGCGACCAGGGCACTTTCGATCTCGGCTGTGCCGAGGCGGTGACCGGAGACGTTGATCACGTCGTCCACTCGACCCGTGATCCAGTGATAGCCATCCTCGTCCCGGCGGCAGCCATCGCCGGTGAAGTAGCGGCCCTTGAAGGTGGAGAAATAGGTCTCAACGAAGCGCTTGTGGTCGCCATAGACAGTGCGGGCCTGGCCCGGCCAGCTGTCGGCGATGCACAGGTTGCCCTCGGTCGGGCCGTCCAGCTCCACGCCTTCATTGTCCACCAGGATCGGGCGGACGCCGAAGAATGGCAGCGTGGCGGAGCCGGGCTTCGCCGCAATGGCGCCGGGCAGCGGAGTGATCAAGATGCCGCCGGTTTCCGTTTGCCACCACGTGTCAACGATCGGGCAGCGGCTGTCGCCAACCACGCTGTGGTACCACAGCCATGCTTCTGGATTGATCGGCTCACCCACCGAGCCCAGCACACGCAGGCTGGCGCGGCTGGTCTTCTTCACTGGGCCTTCGCCGTCGCGCATCAGCGCGCGGATCGCCGTTGGGGCAGTGTAGAAGATGTTGACCTTGTGCTTGTCGACCACTTGCCAGAAGCGCGAGGCATCCGGATAGGACGGCACGCCTTCGAACATCAAGGTGGTGGCGCCGTTGGCCAACGGCCCATAGATGATGTAGCTGTGGCCGGTCACCCAACCGACGTCAGCCGTGCACCAGTAAATGTCGCCCTCTTGATAGTCGAAGACGTACTGGTGGGTCATCGCCGCATAAACCAAGTAGCCACCGCTGGTGTGCAGCACGCCCTTGGGCTTACCCGTCGAGCCAGAGGTGTACAGGATAAACAGCGGGTCTTCGGCGTTGACGGGCTCTGGCTCGCACACGTCGGAGACCGTGGCGCCAGCCTCGTGCCACCACACATCGCGACCGTCGACCCAGTCAATCTGGCCGCCAGTGCGCTTGACCACCAGCACCGTGCCGACACTCGGGCAATGCTTCAGTGCTTCATCGGCATTGGCCTTCAGCGGCACTTTCTTGCCACCGCGCAGGCCATAGTCGGCCGTGATGACCACGGTCGAGTCGCAGTCCTGGATGCGGTTGACCAAGCTATCCGGCGAGAAGCCGCCGAACACGATGGAGTGGATCGCCCCGATGCGCGCGCAGGCTAGCATGGCGTAGGCGGCTTCCGGGATCATCGGCAGGTAGATGGTGACCCGGTCGCCCTTCTTGACGCCCCGTGCCTTCAGCACGTTGGCCATCTTCACCACTTCGGCGTACAGCTCGGCGTAGGTGATGTGCTTGGACTCGTTCGGGTCGTCGCCTTCCCAGATGATCGCGGTCTGGCTGCCCCGGGTCGCGAGGTGACGGTCGACGCAGTTGGCGGCAACGTTCAGCACGCCATCGGCATACCAGTTGATGCGCACGTCGCCGGTGTAATCAACGTCCTTCACCTGGGTGTAGGGCTTGATCCAATCCAGCCGCTTGCCATGCTCGCCCCAGAACGCCACTGGATCGGCGACCGAAGCGGCATACATCTCTTTATACTTCGCTTCGTCGACGTGGGCAGACGCGGCGATCGCCGACGGCGGCGGAAAGATCTGGCTCATGACGTCGGTTTCCTCCTGAACGGCCGGGAAGGGCCGGCCGCGGTTTCAACACTCTGGCACTCCCTGTCCGTCCGGGCCTTCGGCAGGGTTCGGCGCGGAGTATTGCCACACTCGCGCGGAGTCTCAACCGCGACAATAGTCGCACGGAAAGTGCGGTAAACCGCAGGATGGCTGAGGTCTTGAGGTTCGCAGCGAAGGTCGGTCGGTTTGTCGCAGGTGGCGCCGGCCCTGAAGAGACGCCCCGCGGTTGACCTGCTAGGCGCTGCTCCCGTCCTCGACGATGCCATGGGCCAGAACCGCCTCTGCTGTGGAGCGATCAAACCCGGCGCGGGCCAAGGCGGCTAGATCGCGCTGGCGGTGGCTGGCGGGGTCGCCACCCACGCGAAACGGGCCGAGCCGTCGGCGGCGCGCATAGGCCAGGGCGGCGGTGAGGTCGTCTCCAGGCAGGGTCTCCAGTGCCTCGGCAATGGTGTCTCCCGCAATGCCGCGGCTACTCAAATCCTCAGCAATCCTGCGGCGTGCCGTGCCGCGGCGGGCGAGCCGACCGGCGCGCGCATCGGCGTAGAGATCATCGCGCACAAGGCCCTGGCGCGTCACGGTGCTCAGAACAACGTCGATCAAGCTGGCACCCGTTGCGGCATCGGCGCCGTCTTCCCGCACGGCGCGCGCCACGCGGCGGGCCAGAGCGCGGCGCAACGTGTGCTCGCTGGCAGCCCAACGCTCCAGGTACCAGTGAGCGAAGCGCAGCAACGAGGGCTCGTCTAAACGCGGGCCAGCCTTGCGTGCCCGTCCTTTGCCGGAGGCTGGACGCTCAGCCCCTGCGCGGCCTAGCGTCGCGTCGTTCTCGGTGTCATCCATCTGATTGCCCCGGTGCCCGGTGGATTGTGTCCACAAACCAACATTGGACTCAGTCCACGAAACCAATGGTGTCTGACCCACCCGAGACCGATCGGATCGTTTCGAGGGATCGAACAGAGGAGTGTGTTGCTCGTGTCCTTGCCCCAGCCGTCGCCCGCTCTGTCGCGCCAGCCGACAGCCACCAGCTTTCCGCTGCCGCCGCGGGGCGTCAACTGGACTGGCGCCTGGACGTTGTATGTCAAGGAGACGCGCCGGTTCCTGGTGGTGGCAACGCAAACGGTAGCGGCCCCCTGTGTGACCACCTTGCTGTTTCTGGCCGTGTTTCTGCTAGCACTCGGTCAGGACAAGCAGGTTGTCAGCGGCGTGCCATTTGCGATGTTTCTGGCACCTGGGCTGGTGATTATGGCGATGGCGCAGAACGCTTTTGCCAACACCTCCTCCTCCCTGGTGATCTCCAAAGTGCAGGGCAACATTGTCGATCTTTTGATGCCGCCCTTGTCGGCTGGGGAGATTACCGTGGCGATGGCGGCGTCGGGTGTCACCCGTGGCCTGCTGGTTGGCGTGGTGACCACGCTGGCGATGGTGCCCTTTGCGCCGATGTTGCCCGCCCGCCCGGACCTAGTGTTGGCCCATGGCCTCTTGGGCTCTCTCATGATGTCGCTGTTGGGTATTCTGGCGGGCCTGTGGAGTGAGAAGTTTGATCATATTGCGGCCGTCACCAATTTTCTGGTCACGCCGCTCACGTTCCTGTCTGGCACCTTCTACTCCATTGCGCGCCTGCCGGAGCCGTGGGCGACCATCGCCTACCTGAACCCATTCTTTTATCTGATCGATGGCTTTCGCCACGGCTTTATCGGCCATGGCGATGCCCCGGTGGCGACAGGGTTGGTGGTGATGCTGGTGGTTGACACTGGTCTTGCCCTCGCGGCGTGGCTGCTGTTGAAGCGCGGCTACAAGGTCACGGCTTAGCCAGTCAAGGGCGGGGACGGGATTGCGATGATTGCCCCGAGGGTGCCAGTGGCTTAGCCTTCACCCATGACCCTTGCTGTCAATCGCCCGCGCGCTGAAGACTTCCTGGAACTGGTGGAGCGGTCGAAGCGCGGTCGCTTGAAGGTGTATGTCGGGTCGGTGGCCGGGGTCGGCAAAACCTACCGGATGCTGCAGGAGTGCCACGCGCTCAGCGCGCGCGGTGTCGATGTGGTGTTGGGCTATATCGAAACCCACACCCGCGCGGAAACTGCGGCCTTGCTGCCCGGCCTCGAACAAGTCCCCCGCCGCCGCTATGACTATCGCGGCGTGTCTGTGGAAGAAATGGACCTGGAGGCCATTCTCGCTCGCCGTCCCCAGGTGTGTGTGGTGGATGAACTGGCGCACACCAATGTCCCGCTGTGCCGCAACACCCGCCGCTATCAAGATGTGTTGGACATTCTGGATGCGGGCATCAACGTCATCTGTGCGTTCAACGTCCAGCATCTGGAAAGCCTGAACGACATTGTGGAGCGGGTGACAGGGGTGACGGTGCGCGAAACCGTGCCGGACAGCTTCATCCGCCAGGCCGACCAGGTGGTCAATCTCGACCTTTCGGTGGAAGACCTGCTGGACCGCTTGCGCTCTGGACGCATCTACCCAGAGGAAAAGGTGCAATGGGCGCTGCAACACTTTTTCCGGGCGGAGAATTTGGCAACCTTGCGGGAGCTGGCGTTGCGGGAGGTGGCGGAGTCCATTGACCGCAGCACCGAGACCCGCACACGCGCCGCGGCCGATGCCCGCACCACTGCGCAAGCCTCAGGCCGGGTGATGGTGTGTCTGCCAACTGACCCCAAGCGCGCGAAAATCCTGCTGCGCCGCGGATCTCGGCTGGCGGGCAGGCTGTCCACCGACTGGTTTGTCGTCTATGTCGAAACCCCCTCTGAGGCGATTGACAAGATCGACAGTGAGTTGCAGCGCCATCTACTGGATTCGATCCGTCGGGCGGGCGAATTGGGGGCGGAGGTGGCGCGTGTGAAGGCGAAGGATGTTGTGGCAGGCTTGATGGACTTTGCCCGCACCCACCGGATTGCCCACATCCTGATCGGGCGCTCGCCCCCCTCGCTCGCCGGGCTGATCGGTCGCTCAACGATGGATCGCATTGTCCGCGCCGCTGCTGGGTTTGACCTCCACATCGTCAGTTTCGAGGACGCATGATCGCGCTGCTGTTGCGCCTGCTGCCAGGACGGCTGCTGCGCCACAAGGTGGTGTTCGCCCAAGCGCCCCTGGGGGCGGTGCTGGCCCTGTTTGGCATGCTGGCTGTGCTGTCGGCCGAAGTGGTCGGTCGCCAAAGCCGCGGTCTGCTGGATGCGGACTTTCGCTCGGTCTTGACCCTGCAGCGCTTGATCGAGGCGATGGAGCGGGCGAACACCGGCGTGCTGATTGCGTTGATTGGCGAGACCGACCAGGGCCGCCAACTGGTGGACGAGGCTAGCGCCGTGGTTGCCGACGCGCTGGCTGCCCATCGGCGCGAGATCAACGACCCGCTGGAGGAGCGCGCAACCCAGGAACTGCTCACCCGCTGGCAGCGCTTCGTGGAGGATGCGCCCTCGGTGCTGGTGGGCAGCGGGCCGGAGGTGGCCGCACGCTACCTTCTGGTGCTCGCCCCGCACTTTGCCGCCGCCCGCACCCAGGCCGATACGTTGTTGGGCTTGAACCAGGATGCCATCGTCCGCCGCAACGATGCCCTGACCCGAACGGCAGGGCGAACCCTGGTGTGGACGGCCCTGGCAGCCGTGATCGCCTTTGCGGCCGGCAGCTGGATCAGCTTCCAGCTGACCGGTCGGCTGCTAACCCCCTTGGATCAATTGGCGCAAGTTGCCCGCCGCATTGGCGAGGGTGACTTGGATGTGCGTGCCAATGCCCCGCCGGGCGATGAGATTGGCGAGCTGGCGGCCGAACTCAACTTGATGGCCAAGCGCCTGAAGAACTATCGCAGCTCCTCCCTGGGCGAGCTGCTGCAGGCGCAGTTGGCGTTGCTGGCCACCATCGACAGTCTGGATGATCCCATCGTTGTGGTGGGGATTGATGGGGGTGTGACCACGGTTAACAATCAGGCCGAGCGCATGCTGGGCTTTCCGGCCGACCTTGCAGGGCGAGACCCGATGGTGGACCTTGATCCGCAGGTGCGCGCGGCGATTCAAGAACTCACCACCCATGTGCTGGCTGGGCGCGGTGCTGTGGCGCCGAAAAGCTTCTCGGATGCCATGCGTGTGCAGTCGGGAAGCGACACGCTGTTTCTGCTGCCGCGCGCCGCACCGGTCTATGAGCAGGGCTCTGGCATTGTTGGCGCCACCATCGTGTTCCAGGACGTGACCCGTCTGCGCCTGTTCGATGACGTGAAGAACGACATGATGGCGACCGTCGCCCACGAGTTCCGCACGCCGCTCACCTCGCTGCGTATGGCGTTGCACCTGTGTATCGAGGAAGTGGCAGGCCCTTTGACTGAAAAGCAGGCCGACCTGCTACACGCCGCCCGCACCGAGTGTGAGCGCCTGCAGGAGATGGTGGACGATCTGCTCGACCTCTCCCGCCTGGAATCCGGTCGCGCGCCCTTGACTGTGGAACCGGTGGAATTCGCAGGCGTGGTTGCCGACGCCGTCGAAGCAGCCGAGACCGCCGCGGCCGATGCCGAGGTGATGATTGAGGCGCAAGTGGCGGCTGACCTGCCCCTGGCGATGATCGATCGTGAGCGCATGGGCGATGTGCTGGCCGTGCTGCTGGAAAACGCCATCGAGCACGCCCCCGCCAACAGTACCGTCACCATCAGCGCGCAGCCCATCGCCGACGGTCTGCGCTGCGAGGTCATTGACCGCGGCCCCGGCATCTCGGCCGTGCATCAAGCCCGCATCTTCGACAAGTTCTACCGCATGGGTGACCCCGACACCAAAGCCGGCCTCGGCCTCTCCATCGCCCGCGAAGTCATCACCGCCCTTGGCGGCCGCATCGGCGTCGATTCGATTGAAGGCAAAGGCGCCACCTTCTGGTTCGTCGTCCCCGTCCTCGCCAGCATCCCCGAAGGCGAGGGGGAGACGGTGGGGTAGGGGTGATGAGGTTGCGTCACGCCCTCACCCCCCAACCCCCTTGAACCGCGCCGCACCTGCCGCTACCTCACCTGCCGACACCACGCGTCCTGTGGCTCCACCAAAACTATGGCATCGAGCAATGAGCGAGACCGCAACCATTGATGGCAGCTTGGCCCAACCGTTTCAGGCGGCCCAATCGTTTCAGGCGGATGTCAGCCGCCTTCTCGATATCGTCGCCCATGCGCTGTACTCTGATCGGGAGGTGTTTCTGCGGGAGTTGATCTCCAACGCCTCCGACGCGTGCGACAAGCGGCGCACGCTGGCCTTGACCGAGCACGCGCTGGGTGTTGACGCGGACTATCGGATTCGGCTGGTGCCAGACACGGCGGCCCGCACCCTCACCGTCACCGATGGCGGCATCGGCATGGATGGAGAGGAGTTGGCGCGCAACCTGGGCACCATCGCCCATTCCGGCACTGCCACCTTCCTCACCCAATTGGCCGAGGCGCCGGCTGAGACCAACTTGATTGGTCAGTTCGGCGTTGGCTTCTACGCGGCCTTCATGGTGGCGGACCGGGTGGAGGTGCTGTCGCGCCGGGCGGGCAGTGAGATCGCGCACCGCTGGGTGTCTGATGGTCGCACGGGCTTTACCGTCGAACCCGCCACGCGGGAGAGTGCTGGTACCGACATCACTCTGCACCTGAAGGCCGATGCCGCCGAGTTTCTGGAGAAGGACCGGCTGGAGCAGGTGATCCGCAAATACTCCGACCACATCGCCATTCCGATTGTGATTGTCGCAGGCGAGGCGGAGGAGACTGCCAACACCGCCTCCGCCCTGTGGACGCGCCCGAAGTCGGAATTGACCGACGAGGCGCTGACCCAGTTCTACCGCCACCTGTCGCCGGGGTTCGATCAGCCTTTTGGGCACCTGCACATCCGCGCCGAAGGGGCGCTGGAGTTCAGCGCGCTGTTGTTCCTGCCCGGTGCAAAGCCGTTTGACCTGTTCTCGCCCGAGCGGCGACACGGTGTGAAGCTGTACGTCCGCCGGGTGTTCATCACCGATGGCTGCGAGGGGTTGATCCCGTCCTGGCTGCGCTTTGTCCGCGGCGTGGTCGACAGTGCCGACCTGCCGCTGGCCGTCAGCCGGGAGATGCTGCAGGGCAATCCGATGATTGGCCGGATCGCCACGGCGATCACCAAGCGCGTGTTGGCAGAGATCGACAAGCGCAGCACCGAGGAGGGTTACACGGCGTTCTGGGAGAATTTTGGCGCCGTGCTGAAGGAAGGCCTGTACGAGGGCTTTGAGCATCGCGAGGTGCTGTTGAAGCTTGCCCGCTTCCGCTCCACCACCCGCGATGGCTGGGTCAGCCTTGCGGACTACAAGGCGGCGATGAAGCCGGGGCAGACGGCCATCTACACCATCTCTGGCGACGATGCGGAGAAGCTGAAAGCCTCGCCCCAGTTGGAAGCCTTCCGCGCCAAGGGTGTCGAGGTGTTGCTGCTGACCGACCCGATTGATGAGTTCTGGCCGGTCACCGTCGGTACCTATGACGGCACCAGCTTCCAGTCCGTCACCCGTGGTCAGGCAGACCTCTCCGGTGTCGAAGGGGGTACCACTCCGGCAGTGGACGAAGCCGCGCAAGCCGCGTTGGACCCGCTGTTGGCCGCCCTGCAACTGGCGCTGCGCGATCAGGTGAAGGCGGTGCGCGCCTCCACCCGCCTGACCGACAGTGCCGTGTGTCTGGTTGCCGATGCTGGCGACATGGACATCCGCCTGGAAAAGCTGCTGCGCCAGCACCGCCAGATGGATCAGGCGACCAAGCGGGTGTTGGAGGTGAACCCAACCCACCCGTTGATCCTGGCGTTGTCCAAGCAACAGGCCGCAGGTGGTGACGTGGAAGACGCAGCCTTCCTGCTGCTGGACCAAGCGCGGATCGTTGAAGGCGAAGCCGTCGCCGACCCAGCCGCCTTCGTCCGCCGCCTCAACGCCGCCCTCGCACGCGGGCTTGCGGGGGCTTAGCCTTCTCACCGGCACAAGCCGTGCCGAGTGGGGAGGAATGGCAATGCGGCAGTGGGCGCGGGTCCTGGTGGCAGCCATGGTATCGGGTCTCGTGGCTGGGCCAGCGTTGGCCCAGCGCGAGGCGCCTGCCCGTCCGGGGTCAGGGGCGGGGGCTGCCGCGCCTGCGCCCGCACCTGTGCCGTCCTTGTTCGATCTCAGCCTGTTGCCCGGCAGCGGCTTTGGGACCTTAAGCTTCTCCTACCGCGACTTTCTGCTGCGCAACGGCCATCGGGCCTTTGCGATCGTGGGCGAGACGGGCTCCGTGTATGTCAGCGGTCACCCCTCGGCCGAGCAGGCGGAGCGCGAGGTGCTGCGCCTGTGCCAGGAGCGCAACCAGGGCGCCTGCCGCCTCTACGCGGTCGACAACACGATCCGCTTTCCGGGGCTGCCGCCGATGCCGCCTCCCGCTCAGGTCTCGGCCTTTGGCGGGCAGGGCTGGCAGACCCAGCCAGCGCCGTTGCTGTGGCGGCGCGGGCCGGGCGACAGCCGCACAGCCGCGAAAGGAGCGGTGGTCTGGCTGCATGGCTATCACGGGCGCGAGACCGATCAGCGCGGGCGCGCCGCGCCATCCTGGCTGCAGCGGTTTGTCATCGATGGATGGGACATCTGGCGGCTGGATCGCGAGCCTGCAGCCGATGGCGTACCGGCGCGCACGCGCCAACAGTTGGAGGAGACCATCCGCCGTCTGCGCGCCATGGGTTACCGCCAAATCATCGCGGCTGGCCATTCCTACGGCGCGTGGCACAGCTTTGAGGCGCTGACCCGTGGCCAAGCCCTGGACGGCGTGATCGCGGGCTCGCCCGCCCGCCATGGACAGATGGATGACTGGGCCCCCCGGCGCACAGCAGCCCGCGATGACTTCCTGGACCTGGTGCGCGCGGCTGCCCGTAGCGAGGCCAGCCTTGCCCTGATCCTACCCGAGGGCGACCCCTGGGATCCCGAGCCCGGTTGGCGCGCTGAAACCGCTCGGCGCTGGTTCGCCCACCGTCCTGGCACCACCGCCATCCTCACTGGTCCTGGCGACCACATGGCGGTGTTTGCCGCCGACACCAACACCCGCTTCGGCGCCTGCCTGCTCGCCACCATGACCGAGCGCGGGCGCGGCTTGATCAGTTGTTAGCCAGCTCATGGTATCGAAATGGTGAACAACCATGGCTTAAGCGGAGCGCTTACGGCGCCCAATCGGCCCGGCCCAATCGGGCGGCGACATAGGCGCAACCGATGGCGAACACTTGGGTGATGTCCAAGTGGGTGGTGTCCAGCACGAAGGCGTCGGGCGCGGGGCGCAGGGGGGCGCTGGTGCGGGCGCGATCGCGGGCGTCGCGGTCGATCAGATCGGCCAGCACCTGCTCGTAAGAGACCTGCTGCCCGCGCCGCAACAGGTCGCCATGGCGACGGGCCGCGCGCACCTCAACATCGGCATCAATGAACAGCTTGGCGGTGGCGTGCGGGGCGATCACCGTGCCGATGTCGCGCCCGTCCAGCACGGCACCATCCGCTTGGGCCGCGAAGGCCTGCTGGAAGCGTAACAGCGCGATGCGCACGGCTGGCACGGCCCCGACTTTGGAGGCCATGGCAGCCGCGTCATCGCCGCGCAGCGCTGGATTGGCGAGCCACGCCGGATCGAAACGCAGGGCGACGGCCTCGGCATCGCGCAAATCTGGTTGGCAGTGATACCCGACGGCGCGATACAGCAGGCCCGTGTCCAGATGCGGCAGGCCAAACGCCTCCGCCAGCCGGACGGCCAGGGTGCCCTTGCCCGAGGCCGCGGGGCCGTCGACTGCAATCACCGCCATCAGACCGGCCCGATCTTCGCCCCCAGACCCGTCATCAGGCTGACGAACCCCGGGAAGGAGGTTTCAATCGGCCGGGCGTCATCCACTGCCACCGGCTGGGCGGTGACCATGCCCAGCACCAGCGCCGACATGGCGATGCGGTGGTCCAGACGGGTGCCGATGGTGACCCCACCCTCCAGCGGGCGCCCGCCGGTGACGATCAAGTCATCGCCCTCCACGCCAACCGTGGCGCCAACGGCCGCCAGCATCTCCGCCACCGCCGCCAGCCGGTCGCTTTCTTTCACCCGCAACTCGCCCAAGCCGCGCATCCGGGTGGTGCCCCGCGCCTGGGTCGCGGCAACGGCGAGAATCGGGTACTCATCGATCATTGACGGCGCCCGCTCTGGCGGCACATCGCAGCCAACAAGGCCGCCGCCCTGGATCACCAGATCGCCGACCGGCTCCCCGCCCTCAACCCGGCGGTTGGCGATGGTGAGGCTGGCGCCCATCTCCACCAGCGTGTCGATCAGGCCAGCGCGACCGGGGTTCAAGCACACACCGGTGAGGGTGACGGTTGAGCCGTCAATCATGGCAGCGGCAACCAGCGGAAACGCGGCCGAAGATGGGTCAGCCGGAACCACCACCGGGGCTGCGACCAATTCACCCTGCCCGGTGACGGTGGCGCGGCGGGCACCCTGCGCCAGATCCTCCACCACCACCGTTGCACCGAAGTGGCGCAGCATGCGCTCCGTGTGGTCGCGGGTGGGCTCTGGTTCGATCACCGTGGTGGCACCGGGGGCGTGCAGACCCGCCAGCAGCACCGCACTCTTCACCTGTGCGGAGGCGACGGGCAGCGTGTACTCAATCGGCACCAGATCCTCGGTGCCGGTGAAGGCCAGCGGCAGGCGCCCGCCGGAGCGGCCAATCGCCCGTGCCCCCATCTGGGCCAGCGGCGCCAGCACCCGCTGCATCGGGCGGGAGCGTAAGGAGGCATCGCCGGTGAGAATCGCCGTGAAAGGATGGCCCGCCAGCACGCCCATCAGCAGCCGGGTGGCGGTGCCCGCATTGCCCAGGTCCAGCACATCGGCAGGTTCCACCAGCCCGCCAACGCCGCGGCCATGGACCAGCCAATCCGCACCATCGCGCTGAACCCTGCAGCCTAGCGCCTGGAAGGCAGCCGCCGTGCGCAGCACATCCTCCCCCTCCAGCAGGCCAGAGATGCGGGTTTCACCAACCGCGAGGCCGCCAAACATCAAGGCGCGGTGGGAGATGGACTTATCGCCCGGCACCCGGACGGTGCCGGACAGCGCCGGGCTCACGCGGCTGGCAAGCGGCAGGGCAGTGGAGGGGTCTTGGCTGTGCATCGCCGGGCCATAGCATGACCAGCGGCGGGAGGCAAAAAAACGCCGTTGCCCCGGCTTTGACAAATTTGCTCTTTGACAGCCTGTCCAGCGCGTGGCATGGGACCCGCCGCCTGACGAACTGGGGATCAGCCCGATGGTAAAGCCCGAATGGGGTGCCAAGCGCGTCTGCCACAGCTGCGGCGCCGCGTTCTACGATATGCGACGCTCGCCGATCATCTGCCCGAAATGCGGGGCGGAATATGATCCCGAAGCGATTCTGAAATCGCGTCGCAGCCGCGCGCCTGCCGCCGAAGAAAAAGCCCCTGCCAAAGTGGCCGCGGGTGCCGATCTGGAAATCGACCCCATTGAGGATGTCGAAGTCGCAGAAGACGCCGAAGTGGCCGAGGACATCGTGGAAGACGATGCGGCTGAGGAGGATGATCTGATCGAAGACACCTCCGAACTGGGCGAGGATGACGACGACATGTCCGAGGTGATGGAACACCTCGAAGACGACGAGGAGCGCTAAAGCGCCATCCCACGACGCCACACAATCCGGCGGGCCGCACACACCCCGTGCGCCCGCCGTTGGCGTGTCTGGGGCCC
>RDXE01000083.1 GCA_004292755.1 Alphaproteobacteria bacterium | reverse complement strand
CTGGATGCTCCACCCACTGGCATAGCGGCCTCGCGTCTCACGCGACAGCCGGTGTGGTGACAGTCCAGTGGCGGTTGATGGCACGGATGCCCCAACCGCGACAGCACCCCATCCGTCAGGCTGATCCTTAATCTGGGATGCCGGACTGGGCGTAGAAGTAAATGTCGTCGGGATTGGTTACACCAACCAAGGTAATGGTGGTGTTGTTAACGACAAAGCTGATCGCATTGGTAAAGATCGTAGCCGCGTCTAGCGCATCGTGAACATCATCATGGAGAATCCCAGCCATATCGGAGAAGTCGAGGAAATCCTCGGCTGCGTTATAGTCAAACACCGTGACCGAGGATCCAGGGCCGCCGTCCAGGATGACATACAAGTCCGCGCCAGCGCCGCCCCATGCACTGTCGGCACCACCACCAATCACGATAAAGTCATTGCCGGCCCCGGCGACCAGGACGTCATTCATGATATCGGGACTTGCCTGATCGTCGAAGCCGAGACCACTGACCAGAGTGTCGTTCCCAGACCCGCCAAACAGGGTATCGGCGCCTTCGCCACCGGTTGCAGCGCCAGGGATATTGCTCAACACCACAATATCATTGCCCTCTCCGGCATCGATATCGGCATCGACGTCAAGGTACAACTGATCGTTTCCACTGGACCCAAACACAGTGGTGTACGGGCCACCGACCCAGCGCCCGATAAAGCCCATGGTCGATGCGGCCGAAACCTCAACTTGTGTGGACAGGAACAGGGTGTGGGTTCCCCCAGTGACCGTCACTTTGCCATGGGTCATCACCAGTTCAGAGGTGCCGCCCGACAACAAAACCTCATCGCCCGTGCCGCCCATATCCAGGAACAGCTTGTGCCCTGTCCCACCCGAAACAGTGACCAATTGGTCACTGGCGTTGTCCAGGAACGTGATCGGGACCGCGGTTGGCAGAACAACAGTGGCCGGTCCACTGGTCTCGATGATCTCGATGCTTTTCAGATTGGTGGACGAGAACCCGCTGAAGTCTTGAGTTCCGCCGGTGATCAGAATCCGGTCGGTCCCAGCTCCCCCATCGATCACATCAGCGACGCTGAGCGACCCAGCTATTGTCGTCAAACTAAAGGTGTCGTTCAGGGCAGTGCCAGTCAGCACGTCATTGTTAACTGTGAAGACAAAGCCAGCCGGGATCACATACTCCAGGCTACCAGTGCTGCCATCGATGTTGTTGATCGACAGGCCCATCAACTGCACCGATGCGTCAGCACCAGCAGCTGCATCCAGCCCGACATTGATCTGAATGCCACCGGCGATGGTGACAACTTCCCACGCTCCCGAGGTTAGGCTCCCGCCAGGGGAAGATGCCACGGCCACTGGGGCACCAGCGTCGAACAGGGTGATCTTGTCGCCAAAGCCAAAGTCAGAAATGACAATCGGCGCAGCAAGGCTACCCTTCAACTGCACCACGTCGGCGCCAGGACCCAGCTTGACTTGGTCGCCACCACCATCACCAGCCTCAGTCCCGAACACCACGGTGTCATCGCCGTAGCCACCGTCGATGGTATCAACGTCCAGACCGCCGTTCAGAGTGTCGTTGCCGTCCCCGCCCAGCAGTGAGTCCGCACCTGTGCCGCCAGAAATGCTGTCGGCGCCACTACCGCCAGACAGCGCATCGTTGTCGGCATCGCCACCGATGATGTCACTGCTCGGCCCGCCGAGGATGGTGTCTGCGCCAGTCCCACCGAACATATAGCTGAGACCGAGATAGCCGCTCGCGTTGGCCACCAACAGGTCTGCACCCGCGCCACCCGACAGGCTTGAGCTGCCCGCGGCAGCACCCAGCAACGTATCGGGGCCAACGCCACCAAATACCGTCACAGTACCGGTAGCAAAATTCTCCAACATGCGGATGGTATTGCTGGCGTTGGTGAGGCCAGAGCCATCCACCACCACCGTCTCAGAGGAGATCTTGTCGCCGATCGACAGGTCGAACTGCGTGATGCCCAATGTTGTGTAGGTGATATCGCCCAGCATCCAGGTCAGGTTGCTGCCAGCCACTGCCGAAACACCGATGGCAAACCGCTCAAACCCTTTGACATTGGCGAACTCAGCTGCGCCGACGATGGTGACATCGCCCACCAGCTCCAGCTCGTCATTGCCCGCACCGCCATCCAGCGTGTCGTCAGCGGTAAGCGCGGCATGATTGATCACCAGAAGATCGTTACCACCGCCCAGATGAATCGCATCATTGCCAGCTGTCGTGCCCGCTTGGGTGACCAACACCGAATCCAGACCATCGGTTCCGAAATACACATCATTCCCATCGCCCAGCGACGCGCTGACCACGCGGGTCGACAGCGGGTCCAGCGAAGAAACGTCGATGGTCACGTTCTTCGTGGTACCGGGCTTTGCAGCAATCTGGAACGTATCCGCATCCCAGGGATCATTCTGCGAGGCGTAGAGTTCAGTAACAACAACGCCAAGTGAAGCCTCAGTGTCCGGGTTGACGATCGTCAACTCGAACCCGGAGACATTGACAAAATTCGCCCCAAGCGTGACCGATGTGATGGATGGACCACCCTGAAGCTCCAGAATGTCGGTTACGCTACTGCCATCCTGATCACCAGAAATCGTATCTGCCGAGGTTACCCCCTTATTTACAAGGTCAATCACCAGCAAATCACTGTCATAAGGCGTGAACACCGGGTTCGCGCCAAAGGTTTCAGCCGGGTTGACGGAAACTGTGGACCAGAGGATTGTGGAAGAGGCCATGGCATTCACACTCAGATCGGCAGATCGGACAACAAGGGTGACGGTTGGCCGACCAAACCAGCGCACTCAACCAAACCGGTCTGGCGCGTGTGACCGCCCCCTGTTCCAAGGGGTAACACTACTCCCTCCCAGGCCAAAGCCCACACTGGAATGCTGCTTAGATCAAATGGTGGGCGCGACCATTCGCGTCGCCAAGGCCACGGCAATCTCCGCCGCCAGCCGCGCATTCGCGCGAATCAAGGCGATATTGGCGGTCAGGCTGGCCCCCTCGGTCAGGCTCACCAAGCGGCTCAATAGAAAGGGGGTGACTGCTTTGCCGGTGATTCCAGCGGCCTCAGCTTCAGCCAGGGCTGTTGCAATGCGCTCCGCCATCACCGCTGCCGGCAGGCTCGCATCGGCTGGAATGGGATTGGCGACCAGGATGCCGGTTTTTAGGCCCAGTCGGCGCTGGGCCGCGATCACAGCTGCAATCTCCTCCGCGCGGTCGAGCCGGTGATCCAAGGCAAGGCCGCTGTCGCGGCTGAAGAAGGCAGGAAACTCTGCCGTGCCGACACCAATCACGGGCACGCCCTGGGTCTCCAGCACCTCCAAGGTTTTTGGCAGGTCGAGGATCGATTTCGCCCCGGCTGAAACCACCGTCACAGGGGTACGCCCCAATTCCATCAGATCGGCCGAGACATCCCAGGTCAGCTCCGCCCCGCGGTGAACCCCGCCGATGCCACCTGTTGCAAACACCTCAATCCCCGCCATGGCAGCCAGAATCATCGTGGCCGCGACCGTGGTGCCAGCCGTCCCCCCGGTTGCCACCAGCAGGGCGAGGTCGCGGCGCGAGGCCTTGGCCACGCTCGTGCGGCGGCCAAGATCGTCGATCTCACTGGCTGACAGGCCAACCCGCAGCCGTCCGTCGATCACGGCCAATGTTGCTGGCACGGCGCCAGCCTCGCGCACCACCGCCTCCACGGCCAAGGCAGTGTCGCGATTGGCTGGAAACGGCATGCCATGGGTGATGATGGTGGACTCCAGGGCGACAACGGGGCGCCCAGCCGCCAACTGGCCTGCCACCTCAGAGGAAACGACAAGATCAGACTGCATCGGTGATGTTTCCCCTTGGCTGGCGCCCCGCCAAAGCTTGATCAATCAGTGCGGCGGTGAGGTCGGGACGAACAGCACCCGGGAACTCCACCGTCAAGGCTGCTGCGGCTGTGCCGCGCCGCACAGCATCCACCAGCGACAGCCCTGCCGCCAAGGCTGCCAGCGTGGCGCCAATCAGCGCGTCACCCGCCCCAGTTTCATCCACGCGAGAGGCGCGTAAGGCAGGCACACGCACGACACCGGCTGGGTCTGCCACCAGAGCGCCGTGGTCGCCATCGCTGAGCACCAAGGCCCCTGCCCCACGCGCCAGCAGCGCTGTCGTCAGCGCCGCCAGCGGCTCTGCTGCATCGACCGACAAGAGGGCTGCAGCCTCCGCCCGGTTCAGCATCAGCACATCAATGCCGGACAGGTCATCGGGCAGGCGTCCGACCTTCGGCACCGAGACGGCATCGATCGCCAGCCGCCCACCGCCGAACCGCCGGCGCGCCACGAGGGCCGCCAGCACGTCGGCTGGCAAATTGGCGTCGGCGAACACCCAGTCTGCATCCGCCAGCACCGCCTCAGCGCGGGTCAGGTCTGCGACGGTGAGGTCATCGAACACCGCCATGTTCGCAAGACCCAGCGACAACCGGCCATCGGCATCCAGAACCGCGATGTACTCAGCTGTGGCGCGGGTTGTGGCGATGGTCACCGCCTCCACATCAACCCCCAGCGCGGCCAGGTGATTGATCAGCGCCCAGCCAGAACCGTCGTCCCCCACAATCGACATCAATGCCGCGCGGCAGCCAAGGCGGGCTACAGTTTCCGCCACATTGCGCGCAACCCCGCCGAACCCGCCTGAACCCATCACCGGGTTGGAGGTGCCAAGGGTCAATGGCGCGATTGCCCGATAGCAGCGGTCAATGGCAGCGCCGCCAACAGCGACAAGCTTGGGCGGGGACGTCGTCATTCTCACGGCAGACAAGCAGGAACCTCTGCTCTTGTCGATGGCGGTCGTGTATCGGGGCTGACATAAGCTAGTCCCCGCCAGCGACCACCCCGTCACCAAACCTTCGCCATACCGTCACGACAGTACGTCGCGGGCCGGGGTAACGGAACGCGTGGACCTGGAGTTCAGGAGGTTTTGATGCGTTTCGGTTTGTTTTTAGGCGCAGCCTTGATCGGTCTTGCGCTCACCCCAGCGGCGGCCCAAAGCCCGGCTCGTCCTGAGGTTGGCTTGCAGTTCCTGGCGCGCCATGCGCACGGAGCCTTTAACAAGAGTGCGTCGGAGATCAGTGCTTATGATGCTCGCTCGCGGCGGCTGTTTGTCGTCAATGGTGACAATGGCAGCATCGACATCCTCGACATCCGTGACCCACGCGCTCCCCGCGCGGTTGGCCGCCTGGACCTGAAGCCCTATGGGGCAGCCGCCAACTCGGTCGCTGTGCACAATGGGATTGTTGCCGTCGCTGTTGAGGCAACTGTGCGCACCGATCCGGGTAAGGCCGTGTTCTTCTCGGCCCAAGGCCAGTTCCTGGCCGCGGTGACGGTGGGCGCACTGCCGGACATGATCGCTTTCTCTCCCGATGGTCGCTGGGTGCTGACTGCCAACGAAGGCGAGCCCAATCCAGAGTACACCATCGACCCCGAAGGCTCGGTCTCGGTGATCGATCTGTCGCAAGGGGTGCGCGGATTGACTCAGCGCGCTGTGCGCACTGCTGACTTCCGTAGCTTCCGGGAACTGCCCGCTGGCATGCGCCTGGCCAAGCCCGGCGCCACCATTGCTCAGGACCTGGAGCCGGAATACATCACCTTCTCGGGCGATGGTCGCACGGCTGTGGTGACCCTGCAGGAGAACAACGGCCTTGCCTTCATTGACTTGGACACCGCAACGGTGCGCCGGTTGGTTGGCCTTGGCCTGAAGGATCACTCCCTGCATGGGCTTGATGCCTCGGACCGGGGAGACCGTGCGCGCATTCAGACGTGGCCGGTGTTTGGCATGTATCAGCCCGATGCCATTGCCAGCTATCAGGCCGAGGGGCGCACGTTCTACATCACCGCCAATGAAGGCGATGCGCGCGACTATCGCGGCTTCTCCGAAGAAGTGCGGGTGGCTGACCTGAAGCTTGATCCCCGCGCCTATCCCAACGCCGCCGAGTTGCAGCGCCCGGAAAACCTTGGCCGCCTGCGCACCACCTCCATCACCGGCCTGAACGCTGCTGGCTTGGTGGAGCGTATTCATGTGTTCGGTGCGCGCTCCTTCTCCATCTGGGACGATCAGGGCACCCTGGTTTGGGACACTGGCGAGGAGTTTGAGCGGATCCTGCTGGAGCGTCTGCCCCAGCAATTCAATGCGGACCACGCCCGCCCCGGTCCGCGTCAGCGCTCGGACGACAAGGGTCCTGAGCCGGAAGCCGTCACCGTGTGGAGTGATGGTGGTCGCACCTATGCCTTCATCGGGCTGGAGCGCATCGGCGGGATCATGATCTACGACGTGACCAACCCGCGCAGCCCGCGCTTCATCGACTATACCACCACCCGCCGCTTCGAGGGGAACCACGAGCGTGGCGAGGCGGGCGACCTTGGGCCGGAAGGCGTGCTGGTGATCCGCGCCGCTGACAGCCCGACCGGACGGCCGCTGCTGGTGGTAACCAACGAAGTGAGCGGCACCACTGCGTTGTTTGAAATCACCCGCCGCTAATGACTGGACCGCGCCGGGCGGACATCACCGCCCGGCGCGACCACGGCCACTCATGCGGGCCAACAGGATCACGGGCAACAATCCCGTCACCACAATCACCAGGGCTGGTAACGCCGCCTCGTCCAGCCGCTCTGTCCGGGCCAGTTGAAACGCCTCGACAGCCAGGGTGTCGAAGTTGAACGGACGCAGCAGCAGCGTTGCGGGCAGTTCCTTCATCACATCCACCAGCACCAGAAGCGCCGCCGTCAACACCGCCGGTCGCAACAGCGGCAGGTGGACCGTCAGCCACAGGCGACGCGAGCCCGCGCCCAGTACGCGCGCTGCCCCCTCGATCGAAGGGCGAATGCTGGCAAACCCACTGGTCACAGGCTCGGCCGCGACCGCGTAGAACCGCACCAAGTAAGCGTACATCAGCGCCGCGATCGACCCGCTCAGCACCAATCCCTCCGCCCCTAGGGCGCCCAACGCCTGATCAGCCACGCCAAGGGTCACCACAACGCCCAGCGCAATCACGACACCCGGAGTGGCATAGCCCAAGGTGGCGAGCTTCGCAGCCGCACGGGCGACGGGCTGCTTTGCTGCACGCGAGGCTGCGGCCACCGCCACGGCCAGCGGCACCACCACCAGCGCCGCCAACAAACCAACCAGCACGGTGTTGAAGACCAGGGTCCAGAAACGCGGCCAGGGCGTCCACTGCTCCGCATCGCGCAACAGCCCGATCAACACGAATGATGGCAGCAGGAAGCCAATCAGCACCGGTAGAGCACACAGCACCAGCGCCGTCAGCCCCCACAGACCGGACAGCCGCGTGGTCGGCAGCCGCGAATAGCGTTGGGTGGCATGGGTCACCCGCCCTCCGCCACGGCTCGCACGCTCACAGGCCAGCAGCAACCCAACAGCGACCAAGAGGCACGCAGCCAATTGCGACGTAGCGCCCAGATTGCCCGATGCCGTCCAAGTCGCGTAGATCGCCGTCGTGAAGGTTTGCACCTCGAAGAAGCGCACGGCGCCGAAGTCGGCCAAGGTCTCCATCACCACAAAGCCGACTCCCGCCACCAAGGCTGGACGGGCCAGCGGCAGGGCAACCCGGGTGACCATACGCCATGGCCCGTAGCCGAGGGTGCGCGCAACCTCTAACGCACAGGCATTTTGGGCCAAAAACGCCGCCCGGCCGAGCGCATAAACATAAGGATACAGCACGAAGGTCAATACAAAAGCCGCACCGGGCAAACTATAAATGTCTGGAAACCAGTAATCACCACGTCGCCACCCAAACCAAGCCCGCAGGCTAGACTGCACTGGGCCGGCGAATTGCAGCAGGTCCGTATAGGTATAGGCCATCACATAGGCCGGAACCGCCAGCGGCAACAACAACGCCCATTCCAAAATGCGTCGCCCCGGAAACCGTGTCATCGTCACCAGCCACGCCGTGGTGGTGCCAACCAGTAACGCTCCACCGCCAACGAGCAGCACAAGGGCGGCGGTGTTTAGAATAGCCGTTGGCAGCATGGTCGCGGCCAGATGCGCCCACAGTCCATCGGTGTCGGCGCCAATGCCGGTCAACACCACCAGCACCGGCAGAGCAATCATCACGGCTGCGCCAACGGCGACCCAACTGGCGCCGGTCAGCGTTCCAACCCTCAAACCGCCGCCATAGCGTCCAAGAGCCATGAGGCGAGACAGCATGCGAGAGGCAACGGGCGGAACTGTGGCGTCGGTCATCGGGTGAAGATGCAAGGCATTCGCATCTGCCGACTATGGGACCAATCGTCACCAGGTGCAATTCCCAGCGCTACCCCGCGATCAATCCTCCGGGTCCCGCCAGTCCATCAAACAACAGCTTTGCCCCAGCCAATGTTAAGGCGGCATAGCAGATGCGATAAAACCAAGTATCGCAAACGCGGGCGTGGCACCACACACCAATCCACACCCCGATGGGTGCCAGTGGCAACAGCACCAGCGAGGTGGTGAGGTTCTGGCTGTCAAACTGCCCCAGCCATGCGTACGGCAGCAGCTTGGCGTAGTTCACCACAGCGAAAAACACGACATTGATCGCTTGGGAGGAGGTTTTGCCCAAGCGCTGCGGCAACAGCCAGATCGCCAGCGGTGGGCCGCCAGCATGGGCAACAAAGCTGGTGAAGCCCGACACACAGCCCCAGAGCCGACCGCTCCACCGCCCTGGCGGCGGGCGGTCTACGGCCCAGTGCGCCAGCGCCAGTCGCCAGAGGGTGAACAGCAAGGCAATCGCCCCCAGCAGCACCTCGATCACTGGAAGATTCAAGTGCTGGAAGGTGATCATGCCCAACAGGATGCCAGCGAAGGCAGGCACCAGCACCAGCATGACCAGCGACCACGGCACTGCCCGCCAGAAGCTGCGCAGCCCCACCAGATCCATCGCACACAGGATCGGCAGGGCAATCGCCGCAGCCTGCACCGGTGAGACCACCTGGGCCATCAACGGCACCGCCAGCATGCCCAGGCCAGCACCGAAACCGCCCTTCGAGATACCAAAAATCAACAGGGCGGGAACGGCGGCGGCGTAGAACCAGGGATCGGTGATCATCAAGCAGACCTACAGGGTGCGAAGCACCTCGGCGGTGAGGGCCAGTTCGTCTGACGTCGTATAATAGTGCGGTGAGGCCCGTACCAGCGCCCGAAGGTCGCGTGCGCTCATGTCCAGACGGGTGGAGGTGATGGTCGACACACTTACCTGGATGCGATGGGCTGCCAGTGCGGTCTTGATCTCTTCGGGTGTGAGGCGGTCATGGGTGAAGGTCACAATGCCGCAGCGCTGGCGCCCGAGGTCGCGCACCGTCACACCGGGAATTGCCGCCAGCCGCTGGCGCAACTCCTCTGCGAGGGAGCAAACCCGCTCGGCAATCGCGGGCAGGCCCAGGGCGAGGGCGTAGTCCACCGCCACGCCCATGCCGATCTGGGCGGCATAATTGCGCTCCCAGTTCTCGAACCGGCGCGCGTCGTCGACGATGTCATAGCGATCGGGCGCCGTCCAAGTCGCAGCGTGGAGGTCCAGCAAGGGTGGCTCCAGGCGCTTGATCCAACTGTCGCGGACATACAGGAAGCCGAAACCGCGTGGGCCGCGCAGAAACTTCCGCGCCGTTGCCGACAGCATGTCGCAGCCAATCTCCTCCACATCCAGCGGCATTTGACCGGCTGACTGGCAGGCATCCAGCAGAAACGGGATGCCGTGGCGCTTGGCGATCCGGCCAACTGCGGCGGCAGGGTTTACTAGGCCCCCATTGGTTGGCACATGGGTGATGGAGATCAGCTTGACCCGCTCATCCACCATCCGCTCCAGTGCCTCGACATCCAGCGCGCCATCGCCATCGGGTGGGATGACGTGCACTTCCACCCCCCAGCGCTGGTGGGCTTGCAGATAAGCGATGTAGTTGGACGAGTACTCGGCGTGGGTGGTGAGAATGCGATCACCGGGCTGAAAACGAAAGGCGTAGAACGCCATGTCCCAGCCGCGGGTGGCATTTTCCACCATGGCGATCTCATGGGGCTTGGCATTCAGCAGCTCCGCCACGGCCGCATAAGGCCGGTCGACGGCTGCTTTCGCTGCCGCAGCGGCTTCATAGCCGCCAATCGCCAATTCCAGTTCCAGATGACGCACCATCGCGTCATGGACGGGCCGCGGCGGCAGGGCTGAGCCCGCATTGTTCAAGTGGATCACCCGCTCCACCCCCGGCGTGTCTGCTCGTACCCGCTCAACATCAATCATGATCACCTCCGTCCCCGATGGCACACGCGCCCGCCCCCTTGCACAAGACGCTGACGGCGCGGGTCAGTCATGCTATGCAGCCGCCACGCCTCCGTAGCTCAGCAGGATAGAGCGGCTGCGTCCTAAGCAGCGGGTCGGGAGTTCGAATCTCTCCGGGGGCGCCAGCCACTTTGCCCATGACGCGCCAGGACGTTTCAGGACGCACCAAGCCGTTGATCTGCCTAGGGCTCCGCAATAATCATGCGGTGTCACAGGCGGTCACGGTGACCATGTGACACCACATGCCTGTTGGACGGCTGTTGGACATCCGCTACGACATGGGCGGGTGTCCAACAGGGGCCGTGGATGGGCAAGCTAACCGACCAGCAATGCCGCGGGGCTAAGGCGACTGGCACCAAGCGCACCAAGCTGTCAGACGGAGAGGGGCTGCAGCTGTGGGTTTCCCATCACAGCAAGACGTGGCGCCTCGCCTATCGCTTCGACGGCCGCCAGCGCATGACGACGCTGGGCACCTACCCAGCCATGACCCTCGCGAAGGCGCGCCTTGCAGCGGCGGAGTGGCGCGTCGCGGTGGCCAAGGGGATTGATCCGGCAGCGCCTGTGGCTGCACCGGTCACAGCTCCGACCTTCCGCGCCATGCTCGCGGAGGCCGAGCGCATGCTGATGGCCGACAAAGCACCAAAGACGCAGGAGAAATGGCGCTGGCACACTGGCCAGCTCGCCACCCTCTTCGACAAGCCCATCGACACCATCACAGTCCAGATGATCGACGCCGCACTCCAGGACATGGCAAGGCGGGGTTTGCACGCCAGCATCCGGCGCGCCCGAGCCGATGCGTCGCGGGTCTTTCGCGTGGCCATCCGGCTAGGTCACTGCACCAGCGATCCAGCCGTCGCCCTGGTCGGGCTGCTGCCTAGCCACAGGGTCACCCACCGGCCAGCCTTGACCGATCCGCAAGAGGTGGCGGGGCTGCTGCGAGCGATAGCCGGCTATCATGGGTGGACGGTGCAGACAGGCTTGCGGCTGCTGTTCTGGACCCTGGTCAGGCCAGGGGAACTGCGGTTCGCTCGATGGCCGGAGATAGACTTAGAGGCAAGGGTGTGGTCGATCCCCGCTGACCGGATGAAGATGCGCCGTCCGCACCGAGTCCCTCTGCCCAGGCAGGCCGTGGAGGTGCTGGCAGGAATGCGCCCGGCTCAAGGTGAGGGATACGTCTTGCCGTCGGCGAGGCCAGGACGCCCGTTGAGCGAGAACACCTTCAACGCGGCCCTGCGGGCGATGGGGTACGACGGATCGCGGCTTGTTGCCCACGGCATCCGGTCTATCGGCTCCACCTTGTTGAACGAGTCTCGGCAGTGGCATCCAGACGCTATCGAGCGGCAGCTTGCTCATCACGACAGCCGAAGCGTCCGATCAATCTACGACCGGTCAGAACACTGGGACGAGCGGGTCAGGATGATGCAGTGGTGGGCTGATCGTCTCGATCAGCTGCGGGGTGGATAGCCGTGGCCTGGACGTGGTGGAGCGCGATCTTGGCTGCGATGGCGATGCTTTCACGGCGGACGGCACTGACGGCCCATGGGAACACCCAGCCCCCCATGCTGTAAAGCGCGGACGACCGGGGATGAAGTGTCGCCAAGTGCAACATTACTTGCCGCGCGCACTCCTCGTCCCCTGGGTACGGGCACTCCGAGTGAATAATCCAGTCGCGGACTATTTCCTTTGCCCATTCGTCACGACTTGAGTACCGGCGACCATTGTATTCGTAGATTTCGGTGGTCATTGCCCTGTCTCCTGACTGTTCATCCTGTGCCAAGCCGCATTGCATCGGCGCTCCCAGTCATCGCCCATCTTGATGATTTGCTAGGCGGAGAGATTGGCAACGGCGGCAGATCAATCGCGACGCGCGCATCAGAGATCAAAGAAAGCAAAGCTTCTCCCGGTGTGGCCTCCCTGCGAGCAATCGAGCCGAAGCTGCGCCTCAGCGTCGCCAATGTCGATAACTTCTTGGTTCGAGAGTTTTGCGGTTGCCTCGACAAGCGGAATCTGAGGTTGCGCATTCACAGTGCGTAAGCTGGTAATCAGCGCCAGCAGAGCGCGACCTGCGCTTGCGCCGTAACCGGCAACAGTTCCGCCAGTTTGCAGCGGCCATTCCGCCCACCAGAGGGCGCCGCCTGATACAGGTGTAAAAATGATACCGCAGTAGCTAAACCTCTCCGCGAAGCTAAAGCGGGTTGAGAGGTGATCGGTCATGGCGAATCCTTCCAAAAATCATCGTGAATGCGCACCGCGCCCGCCCAGCTGCGAGATTACACGCCTGCCCGCAGCAGTTGGCCTCCACACCCAGCGCCCAGGAGATGGTCCACAGTCCACGCCAAACCAAATGTATCCCTACGCGGCGCATTAGCGACCATCACTTGGGCTCCTCTTCAACAGGTGGGTGGGGCAACGGCATCCAATGAGTGGCCCAAGCATGAGACGATCCGTTGCATTCCGCAAATCCAACTGCGATTTCTTCTTGATTGGTTGCGCAGCGGAATGGGCTGTAAAGCAACACGTTCACACACTTCGGCGCGGTTTCAATCGGCTGCCACCCTTGCTGCGGCGCTGGCTGGCTCAGCAGTGTTTCGACTGCCCACCGACCGGTGCCCGTGAGGGTGGCGCGGTTGAAGCGCCCCAGCTTGGCGGTGATCACCAGCCCACAGTCTTGCGCGTCTTTCAGCCCACTGGAAACGGTTTCTTCGCTGAGCCCGCACCGCTCGGCCAGTTCGCTGTTGGTTGGTGCTGCGTCCCCCTCTGCCAGCGCCTGCAAGACCTTGGCGACCACAGGATCGGCTACGGCCTGTTTAATTTCTGCCTCATCCGCTTGGCGGTGCTGGGCAATCCCAAGCATTTCGGCAACTGCGCTCAGATGCCCGTGCCAATGGGCCTCGCTCTGGTCAGCGCCGGGCGGCAAGCGATGCCAGAGGCGGCCAATGGCGTGAGCCAGCGCCTCCAGGTCTTGCTCCCAGGTCGGGCTGCCGCGTTCGGCAATCACAGCCACCACCTCTGCTGTGAGCGCGGTCAACTCTGGCTCAACCAATTCCGGGCGGGTACCCGCCGGATCGGTCCAAGCGGCTTCCAGTGTGGCGAGGCGTCCGACAATTCGGCTGGTCATCACTTACCTCCCTGTCTAGGCGTCCATTGGCCACACCAATCGTCATCACCCACCTCAGGCCAGTCTGCGCGTCCATTACACACAACGGGCGCGCAAACACGGCAAAGCCGGATAATGGAGCCGTCAGAAAAATGACAATCGGCGCAGGTCCCGATCCGCACCTCTGCGGGTGGCTTTGCGACGAAACACATGACATCTCGGTCATCGCAATCGCGCAAAACATATAGCCAACCGCCAGGGACTGGATGGCGCAACAATGACCGACCAACCCGCTCCCACTGATTTGCTTCGTCGCTCATTTCACTCTCCCTGGGGGCACTCTTCTGCCGCTCAAATACCGCGCGTTGTTCATCGTTGAGGGTGTGGTAGACATCCACGCCCTCGGTAGTCAGCACCAGCCACTCCCCTACCTTGACCGGCTGCAAGTCGGGCCAGTCCGGCTCAACAACGAGGCACAGCACGCCTTTGGCAATCCTTGGGGCATCGGGGTTGTTACCCATAACCATTGGGTGATCGGTCAGCTCAATGTCTGGGTGCTCCATGATGCTTTTCGGCACGGCATCAATGTTGCCGTCATACTGGTGTACGCAAAGGATAGCCATGACGCTTCTCCCTCTCACTTTGTCAGTATGGGATTGCTAACTGTTCAGCGCCGCACGCCACCCGGTACACGAGCGACATAGGCCATTCCAGCCCAGGTGGCGGGGCATTGACCGACAGAGCCTTAAACGCCTCAGCCGATCCGTCGGCAGCTGCAGTGACATAGCGCAACTGGATGGCGAGGCCGTCCAAGGTGGTCGCAGGCCAGTCCTCCACATAGCCGCGGAGCTGGACGCTCTCTTGCACAAGTCGATCCATATCCGGGTGATCGACAGGGGTCCGGGCAATTGCTGCCTCGACCGCCTTGAGGTTGCGCCACGCCTCAATGAGGGGCGCGTCTGGGTGGATTGCAGACTCAGGCATGACGGTTCCTCTCGGTAGCGCGAAGGGGGGGGCTACGATAGGGGTGAAGTTCTGTCATTGGACTAAGCAGGGGCGATCATCGCCCTAGACGGGTATCGGTCAGCGTGGCGGGGGCGAATAGGGGCACTTTTGCCCCCCGTCACCCGACCACCAACCAGCCAATCAGTGAGTGGTATCGCCAGCCAGGATCGCGCCCGGCACCAACGCTGCCAGCTTCACCAGCCCAGAGGCCGTGATCCGCACCTGCTCGGTAATCTTCTCCGTCCCATCCCCACGGGTCACAGTGGTGGTCCGGTGCTCCAAATGGCCCGCGGCAATCCGACTGGCGTAGGCCACCCAGTGCGAGTTACCTGCGCGCTTGAAGATCCAGCCATGCCGGGACATCCACTGGAACAGCACCTTCGCCGGGATGTGCAGGCTCTTTGCCGCGTCGGAAATGCACATCGTGCCCTCGGTGCCGGTCAGCCGGTCGAGTACGGCCGCCTTCCCGGACAGTTCGGCATTGGCCGCCTCCAGCGCGATCACCTTCTCCGAGTAGGTCGCCAGCAAAGTCCGCAACACGGCGGGGTCCGCCAACGCCTTCATCGGGTCAACAGACACCCCGTAGCTGCCAGTCTTGCGGATCGACGGCAGAACCTCTTCAAACACCCAGCGCTCGAACTGTTCGGCGGCGGGCAGCTTGCTGCCGACGATCAAGCGCAGCACGTCTGGCTCCGAAAGGATGCGGACTTCCTGCGTTCCGCCCGCCGTCGAAAGGGGGTAGCGTTTCGCGACCCCCTTGCAATGCTTGCTCATGGCGTCTGTAGCGTTGGCATAACCCAGCCGCTCGGCAACGTCCTTGCCGACGAACCACGGCTCTCCGTCAATAACGACAACGCGGACCGGAGCACCGCCGAACGCAAAGTGCGTCAGGCCAGTGTTGCTGGTTGGGGCGGGCGGAATTAGGGTGTCGGCAGCCTCGGGCATCGGGAACCTCCGTTGCTTTGGGTTAGGCCCGGCTGGGTGCGCCTACACTCTGCCGGGCCGCTGGTGTAATTTGTACCGCCAGCGCTTGGTTGCGTCAATTGGGTTTTGGTGTAAAATCTACCGCATGACCCCGATCCAGTCACGAATGGCTCGCGCCGCGCTCAATTGGTCAGTTCGCAAGCTGGCTGAAAGTGCTGGCGTTGGCTCAATGACTGTGAACCGCTTTGAGGGGGGCATCGCAGAGCCAAAACCCGCAACCATTGCCAGGATACGGGCGACCTTTGAAGCCGCTGGCGTCGAGTTTCGGGACGATGGCTCTGTCGCCCCGCCCGCGGCGCAATCCGACACCATGGCAACTGAGTAGCGTTCAGCTCCGCGCGGGTCAAGAACGAATGCGGAACATGGGTCGGTGCCAGCGCGTGGGCTGGGCGATCAGTTGATGATTGCGCGGCGAGCGACGAACAAACCGATAAACGGGATATTGGGCCATACGGTTTGGAGCACAGACTTGGCCGCTTTGAAATGCGCGCCGGTCGTGAGAACGTCGTCCACAATAACAACAAAGTCTCTCGGCTTAGCTATCAATGTGCGATCAATCGTATATCCTTTGGCTATGTCTTCCGGCTTCGGGCGTTGGTCGGATAGATGAGAGGCATCTACGCTGTGCGGTTGTATTAGTATCTCTCGAATATCAATAGGAACAGTTCTCGCCATTTCGTTCAGAACCGCAATCAAGCGGTCATCGTATCCCGGATCAGACTTTGCTTTAGACGGTGGAACTGGAACAAATGTTAATATGGGTAGCTTGTCTGCGCCGATACCTTGAAGAAACAGTTCTGCCACGCGCTTGATCGCCTGTCCCTTGTATCTCCACTCCGGAAATCCCTTACGATCAACCGATTTCTTCAGGTTGGATATCAGGCTGTTAGTTTCGCTGTGAGAGAACCCCTGTCGGGCGGTGTACTCCCCCCAGTAGGAACACTCATCACCCTCATCAAGGTAGTAGTGATCCTCCCGCGTCAGCTCATCAATCCATAACAGTCGGG
The DNA here is from genome assembly GCA_004292755.1 of Alphaproteobacteria bacterium. GTDB lineage: Bacteria > Pseudomonadota > Alphaproteobacteria > Elsterales > Elsteraceae > RDXE01. The sequence continues at coordinate 836 of RDXE01000083.1, read as the reverse complement.
AGGGGGAGGTGTTCGCGGATTTGCTCATAGTCGGAAACCCTTATGGCACCCTGGGCCTCAAACCGCCGCGGCCAAGTGAGGCGCGGATTACGGAACGCGCTGTCGAGAATGAACAGTTTGCGGCCCTGCTTTAGAGCGGCCCGGGCCTGAATGAGCGTCCCTGATGTTTCGCCTGCTTCAACAATGATAGTCGCCGCTGTAAGAGCGGACATCGTTACATTCCTCGCAGGAAAGAACAGACGGTTCTGTCTGTAGTCCTGCATCTCATATCTCTGAACGGGGACTTGACTAATCACAAGGTACTCGCGCGCAATTCGCTTCTGCAACTCTGCGTTCTCGCGCGGATAAACATGATTGAGCGGAGTGCCGATGACGGCGATGGTCTTGCCACCAGCCTCAATCGCAGCAGTGTGCGCAGCGGTGTCGATCCCAGCGGCCAAGCCCGAGACGACAGTTCGTCCATCGTCGACTAGGCCGCGGACGAGCTTGCGGGTCCTCGCTACCCCCTCGGGTGTCGGGTGCCTGGTCCCGACCACGGCAACGCTCGGAGTGTCGACCAACCCCCAGTCGCCGATGAAGTACAGCAGTTCCACCGGGTGCTCCGCGTCTCGAAGCCGCGCGGGGTACTCGCCAGCCCGATGCACCCGCACGCCAAACCGTTCAACATCACCGGCTCGGATACGCGCGCGAACTGCCTCCGCCATCCGAGACGCTTCGCCATGTTCAACAAAATCGGAAGGCAGCGCTGTGGGGCGGCCCGCAAATCGCTGGGCTAGCCGGGGGAAGGTTGCTCCCCGCTCTGCCCAAAGCGCCTCGTATGCGCCCATCTCTAGGAA
>RDXE01000082.1 GCA_004292755.1 Alphaproteobacteria bacterium | reverse complement strand
GGGCGGGAACGGGCGGGAGTGGGCGGGCACCGCCTCACCCCCAAGGGCGGGAACGGGCGGGAACGGGCGGGAACGGGCGGGAGTGGGCGGGCACCGCCTCACCCTCAAGGGCGGGACCGGACGGGCGAGGCATTCAACGGCTTAACGCCGCCACTGTTGATGGGCAATATCAACCCGTGGCAACGCAAGGAAAGAAGCGCGCATAGTCAATCACCGGGCCGCGGTACGATGTAGCAACATGCCGAAACAATTCATGCACAGCTTCAGCGCGGAGACAAATTTCCGGATATCATAAATGCGTTGATTGAAGAAGGCGTGCTGGATCATTCATTTATTGGAGCATCCCCCATATAGTCAAAGAAGGATCGGTTTCGCACATTGCAGAAACAGTGGGCTTATGACTTAGAGGCGCGGCACAAACAGAATAAGCAAGACTTGGCTCCGCCTCCTATTGGAGCGACCAAGGCGCTGGCTACGCCGATCAGCGAACCAAAATTCACACCGGCGGCGGCGGCTGAGCCACGTGGTGTCCATGCAGGTGCCGGAGAATCGCGAGCGACCGGGAGAACGACCGGGGACACGATCGGCGCAGAACCCAGCGGTGGCGAGCCATCGCTGTTATTGATCGTGGATCCTACAGGGAACCGGCAATCGGCGTTCGCGAAAGGGCTCTGTTGCAACGTCTTGGAGACGACGCGTGGAGTTGGGTTTCCGGCTCGCCAGCCAGGGTCAAGCAGCCTGCAATTCCAGCTGAATTGAATGGCTTCACACAACGCGCAGGGACCGAGCCTGAAGGCGCGCTCGACCAGTCGGGCTTCGCCGCGCATGTCACGAGTGATGTTGAAACCGGACGCTTGGCCTTTGCGCAGCGCTCACAATACCTCGACGCCCTTGATGGTGGCGGAGGCCGTCTTAAGCGTCTTGAAGCCCCGTCCTGGGCGGATTAGCTGTTTGGGCGTTCCGTGGTCAGTTTCGACGATGTTGTTCAGGTACTTGACCTGCCGGTGCTCGGTCTCCCAGGAACACCTGCCTTCGGCCTTCAGCTCCGCCAGGGCGATCCCCTAGGTCGGTGCCTTGCCAAGAACGCGCTTGGCCGCCGCGACGGGTGCAGGATCACCGTCAGTGATCCAGGGACGACGCCATGACCGGCCGCCTTGGGGCGCGCTTACGGCGTCATCAGCCGTTCGCGTAAGTGGTCGGGCATGGTTAAGGTGGTGCGGTCCCAGCCCTCAATGGTCAAGACCTTGTCAAGGCAGTCTTGCAGCAGACGGTCTACGGCCTGCGCGGTGGCCAGGATGGCGTGGTGCGTGGCTGCCAAATCACCCGATGTGTCATCCGCCAGACAGGCCGCCTGATCTGCAGCAAGTTGTCGGATCGAGAGCGCTTGGCGAGCCACGCTTGCGGGGCACAAGCAGGCGTAAAAGCCGCTTTGCTCCAGAATGCAGGTCAACTGCGCGTCGGTGAATTGCGGTTCGGATGGGTGGAGGTGGGTCGGCTCGCTCATATACTTGGCTTTCTGGATGGTCTCGTGCCCCTGTGACCTGGCGTGCTGCCGGTTTCGCGGGCACCGGGCCAAGGTAGCATGGCGCGCACCGCGCACTCCATCGAATGGCGTGGGTGGCTCGGGCATCGGCGCGGGTGGTGGACAGCTCCTGATCCGCGCGGCGGCGAGCCTCACCGTTTGCCCAAAGCGCAGGGTTACCCCAGGCTGCTGATCCAGTCACGGCCGGGCACGGCATCAAACAGGCTGCGGGTGTAGGGGTGGGTGGGGGCGGCAAAAATATCAGCCGTCGGGCCATGTTCAACAATCTCGCCCCGTTGCATGATCGCGATTTCTTCGCACACCGTCGCCGCCACCCGCAAATCATGCGTGATGAACAACAGCGAGAGGCCGAACGACTTGCGGAGGTCATTCAGCAAGTCCAGCACCTGCTTTTGCACCGAGACATCCAGGGCCGACACCGGCTCGTCCGCCACGATCAGTTTCGGCTTCACTGCCAGCGCGCGGGCGATGCCAATGCGCTGACGCTGACCGCCTGAAAATTCATGGGGATAGCGGTCCACGGCATCGGGCTTGAGGCCGACCAAGCGCAGCAATTCGCGCGCTTCCTCAAGCGCTTGCTCACGGCTGACCCCGTTCAAAGTTGGCCCAAGGGCGATGATGTCCCCCACCCGCTGGCGGGGGTTCAACGAGGCATAGGGATCCTGGAACACCATTTGAATGTGCTTGCGCAGAGGCCGCAGCTCGGCGCGGGTGCGGCCACTGATCCGCTCCCCATCCAGCTCGATCACGCCGCCATCGACACTCTCCAGCCCAATGATGCAGCGCGCGAGCGTGGACTTCCCAGAGCCTGACTCCCCCACCAGCGCGATGGAACTTTCCCGCTTGAGGTCGAGAGAAATGTTCTTCACCGCCTGGACCTCGCGGGTTTTGGCACCAAACCAACCCGTTGAGGTGCGATAGGTCTTCTCCAGGTTGGTGACCCGCAGCAACACCTTTGACTTGGCATCGGGCTCGATCACCCGCGGCTTGAGACCGGGCACAGCGGCGACCAACGCTTTTGTGTAGTCGGCCTCAGGCGCTTCCAGGACGTCAGAGACCCTGCCCTGCTCCACCACTTCCCCGTGACGCATCACGGCAACGCGATCTGCGATCTCCGCCACCACGCCGAAGTCATGGGTGATGAACAGCACCGCCGTGCCGTGGGCGCGCTGCAACTCCTTGATCAAGTGCAGAATCTGCGCCTGCGTTGTCACGTCCAGGGCGGTTGTTGGTTCATCGGCAATAATCAGCGCGGGCTCCAACGCCAGCGCCATCGCAATGACAATCCGCTGGCGTTGACCGCCCGACAGTTGGTGCGGATAGCTCTGCACCATCCGCTCGGGCTCCGGCAGGTGGACATCGCGAATAAGCTCCAGCACACGGGCCCGGCGTTGGGCCTGGGTCATGTCGGTGTGGAGTTCCAACACTTCTTCGATCTGCTGGCCCACCCGCATCAACGGGTTGAGGGCGGTCATCGGTTCTTGGAAGATCATCGCGATCCGACAGCCGCGAATGGCCCGCAGCTCCTCGGCCGAGAGTTTCAGCAGATCACGGCCCTCAAACAGAATCTGCCCACCGACGGCACGCACATGGGGTCCGGGGAGCAATCCAAGAATAGCCTTGCCCATCATCGACTTGCCGGATCCAGACTCGCCGACAATGCACAAAATCTCCTCCCGGCGGATGTCAAGCGACACCCCCGCCACGGCGCGCTGACGGTCCGACCATGCCGGCAAGGCGACTTGGAGGTCCTGGATGGAAAGGGCCACGTCAGTCATAGGTCAGAGAGCCTTGGGTTGAGGGTATCGTTCAGCCCTTCGCCAATCAGGTTGATCGCCAAGACGGTGAGCAGAATGGCGACACCAGGAATGGTGACAAGCCACCAGGCTTGGCGCAAAAATGACCGTCCTGCCCCAATCATGAAGCCCCAACTCATGACGTTGGGTGCCCCGAGACCAAGAAACGACAACGCGCTTTCGACCAGGATGGCAGTGGCGATCAGCAGCGAGCCGGTGACGATCAGGGGCGACAGGGTGTTCGGCAGTACCTGCTTTAGCAGGATTGCGGCATCACCTTGGCCCGCCAACACAGCGGCCTGAACGAATTCGCGTGACTTCACCGTCAAGACTTCACCACGCACCACGCGGGCAATGGGCGGCCAGCTCACGGTGGCAATGGCAATGATCAAATTCAGAGCCGAGGGGGTCAAAACCGCGATCAGCACGATGGCGAACAGAAACGACGGGATGGTCTGAAAGAACTCGGTAAAGCGCATCAGGATGTCGTCGATCAACCCGCCATAATACCCAGCAACGGCACCAACGAAGGTGCCAAAGCCGACGGCAATCAGCGTCGCCACCACTGCAATCAGGATTGTAGCCCGCGTGCCGTGAATAAGACCCGCCATCACATCGCGGCCGAGGCTGTCGGTCCCAAGCCAGAACTCAGGACTCGGCGCTGCCATCGGGCGCCCAACAATGGCGAACGGGTCAATCGGGGCGAGTTGGTTCGCAGTAATGGCGACAATCAGCAACAAACCCAGCCAGACCAAGCCTAGGAAGACGCGTGGATTGCTGAGAAAGCGGGGCCAGAAGGTTTTCATGACGCTCACCCAATCCGGATGCGTGGGTCGAGGAAGACGTAGATGACATCAACGATCAAGTTGACGATGACGACGAGCACCGCAGAAAGGAAGAAAATACCAAGCAAAAGATTGTAGTCGCGGGCAAACAAGGATTGAAACGCCAACTGGCCCAGGCCTGGCCAAGCGAAAATTGCTTCAAGAACCACCGATCCGCCCAGCAAACCACCGGTCTGAACTCCAGCCATAGTCACCACGGGCAGCAGGGCATTGCGAAAGACGTGACGGGTGGTGATCTTGCGCTCGCTCTGCCCCTTGGCGCGGGCCGTCACAACATAGTCAAGCCCCCGCTGTTCCAGCATGGAGGCGCGCATCAGCCGTGCATAAAGCGCCAAGTAGAACAACGACAGCGTCACCGTCGGCAAAACAAGATGGTGGGCAATGTCGACAACACGGTCCCACCCCTCATGGAACGCGACGACATCTTCCATGCCGGAGGTTGGGAACCAGTTGAGCCGGATGGAGAACACGAGGATCAGCATCAGGCCAACCCAGAACAAGGGCGTGGCATAGACGATGATTGCCGCAACCGAGATCACGGTGTCTTTCCAGGTGCGCACCCACAACGCCGCCAACAAGCCCATCACGATGCCAAGACCAAGCGAGACAATCAGAGTTGCAACCATCAGCAACAGAGTGGGCCATAACCGGTCGAGCAACAGGTCCAGCACCGGCGCGCCGAGGCGGAATGAAAAGCCGAGGTCAAGCACCAGCAGGTTTCGCATGTAGTAAAACAGCTGGATGTAGACCGGCTGGTCCTGGCCAAACCGGGCGCGCAATTCGTCTATGTACTCTTTGGGGGCGCCACCAGCCTCCCCTGCCAGCACTGTCGCAAGATCACCCGGCGCCAGTTGCAACAGCAGGAAATTGACGATCACCACACCGAGGATGACCGGGAGCGTTTGCGTCAGACGCCGGACGATGTAGCCGCCGAGTGAACCGGAACTCATGGGGCTGGGGTCTCCTCTACCGGGTCACATCATCCCACCCGCCGGTTGTGGGGCCCGCGCACGCACGGGGCCCCGCAACCGGTCGCACACTGCACCAGGGTCAAGCGCTACTCGCGCCAAGCCCGGTCAAAGTTGGAGAACAGACCAAGCGGGCTCACGATAACGTCGCGGAACCGCCGATCGAGTACGGTGGCGAAGCTGATCTCGTGTGTCCAGGCCAGCGGTGCTGCCTCAACCACGATCTTCTGCACCTCGGCATAAAGCGCTGCCCGCTTGGCCGCGTCGGGTTCAATGGTGGCGCGATCCATCAGATCGTCAGTCTGCGGAGTGCTCCAGCGCACGCCATTGACGAACACGGTACCGGGGCGAATGAAGCGCGAATGGAACGCCCGATGCACGCCCAGCACAGGATCAGCCAGATTGAACAGATGGTTCGAAGAAACGTCGAAATCGTAGTCGGTGTAGATGCGCTTCAGCCAGGTCGCCACGTCTTCATAGCGCAGGGTGGAGCGGATCCCGATCCGGGCCAAAGCTTGCTGGGTGTACTCACCAAACCGGCGCCACTCTTCGCCGTAGGGGGTGATGTCGTGGACGATATCAAAGCGGGTGCCATCGGCCCGGCGCGGAAACCCTGCCTCGTCGAGCAGCCGGTTCGCCCGCTCCACCCCGTCGGCCACGGTGTAGTTCATCACCTCGGCAGTGTAGAGGCCACTGGCTGCGAAGTTGGAACTGATTGGGCCGTTGGTTGGCTTACCAAAGCCGAACCAGATGTTGTCGATCACGAACTTGCGATCAATCGCGAACGAGATCGCCTGCCGGACCTTCACATTGTCAAACGGGGCCTTGCGGGTGTTGAACATCAACTCGACCACGGGGGAGAGCATCTCATAGCCCTTGGTCTCAATCCGGATGTTTGGTAGCCGCTCCAGCGTCCTCAAATCATTGTAGGGCACCGCGCCAAAGCCCGCGACATGGGCTTCGCCCCGCTCCAGGGCAGCCGCACGGGTGCCGGTGTCGCCAATGAAGCGGACCACAATCCGATCCAGGTAGGGCAGGCCCGGCTTCCAGTAATCCGCATTGCGGTCCAGGCGGACAAACTCACCCCGTCGCCACTCGCCAAACTTGAAGGGACCCGTGCCGATTGGGTTGTTGGCATTTTGGTGGGTGCGAATATCGCCTTGCGAGAACACATGCTTCGGCAGCATCGGCGATTCATAGCCGGATAGTGCCGCCATCATGTAGGGCGCCGGGCGATTGAGCCGGAACACGGCTGTCTGCGCATCCGGGGTTTCAACAGCAGTCACTTCGGAGAAGGTGTTGATCCCACGGGGGTGGACGCGCTTCAGCACCTCCATGACTGAGAACTGGACGTCGGCACTGGTGAAGGGACGGCCATCGTGGAACTTCACGCCTGCGCGCAAGCGAAAGGTGACGGTTTTGCCCTCATCCGAAATCACCCAGGATTCAGCAAGGCTGGGCAGCGGCTTCAGATCGAAGTCGTACTCCAGCAAACCGTCATAGATCTTGGCCGCAACCTGCCCGACTGGGTTTGCGGTTGAGATGTAGGACCCAAGAGTTGGTGGCTCTGGTTGAGTGATCTGCACCAGGGTGCCCCCACGCTTTTGCGCAGCGGCAGGTGCACTGGTCAAACTCACTCCAACGATCCCCACCCCAATCGCTATGACTGCTGTCGCAAAGCCACCGAACAGGCGCATCGCACTTCTCCCCCACGTTGGCTGAGCCACGCTCAGCCCCCCATGCCTAAATTTGGCCCACCAAAGGGTATCGATCAGCCAAACGCCCCGGCTATTGCTGATATTCGATAGATTATGCATGATCTGCATGGTCTAGGTCGCACCAAAGGGATCGGAGACGAGCGCGATCCGAAGGGCTGTAAACCCGCGCAAGAACTGGGCCAGCGTAGGACTGCTGCCGAGGCGAGGAGCGAGATGGAACTGGGGTGGCTGGAGGATTTTGTCAGCTTGGCGTCGACGGGTAACTTTTCCCGCTCAGCCGAAGACCGCAACATCAGCCAGTCGGCCTTTAGCCGCCGCATTCGCGCGCTGGAGCATTGGGTTGGCGCAGACCTGATCGACCGCTCCAGCTTTCCAACCACCCTCACCCCGGCCGGTCGCGCGTTTCATCAAACCGCGTTGGACGTTGTGCGCGTGTTGCATCGCGAACGCGCAACGCTGCGCGGCATGATCCGGCGTGACGCACACACCATCACCATCTGCGCCACCCATACCCTTGCGATCCACTTCGCACCGGCATGGCTGGACGCCCTGCAGCGACAGGGCGGCATTGGCGAGGTGCGCGTCAAGATGATCGCCGCGGACTTGCATGACTGCGGCCAAGCCCTGATGGAAGGAGCGTGCGACCTGGTGCTGGCCCACAGTGCAAAATCTGTCGCCTCGGTGTTCGGCCCCACGCGCTTTGAAAGCATCACCGTCGGCACCGACACAATTGTGCCGGTCTCCGCCCCCGGGGAGGAAGGTCAACCGCGCTTTGCCTTGACCCGGGCAACTGACGACGGCTTCCCGCTGCTCGCCTACGCTGGCAACTCCTATCTTGGTGGATTGGTTGGCACCAGCCTGGAGGGCTGGAACTTGAGCCGCCGCGCGCGCCCACTCTATGAAAGTTCACTTGTCGAGGCACTGAAAGGGATGGCGCTTGCAGGACATGGGGTTGCTTGGCTGCCGCGGCTGGCGATCACACCAGAGCTCGCGACAGGGCGTTTGGTGGGATGCGCCGATCACAACGACTATACCCTCGACATTGACATTCGCGTCCACCGGCGCACCGCGACCGAACGGTCAATTGTCGAACAGGTTTGGCGGGCCCTGACGGTCCTGCCTCGATATGATGCGAATTCTGCATAAGCCTTGTGCAATCGGAATTTCAAACCCATGCAAGCCGCGGATAGCGTCGAGACGGCTTCTTTTTACACCGGTGGTCCCTCATGCTGCTTTCTCGGTTTGCCCGCGTCGACCTATCCCATGGACCGACACCGCTTGAACCGATGGATCGCCTGAGCGCGGTCTTGGGCGGCCCGCGCTTGTGGATCAAACGCGACGACTGCACCGGCCTTGCCCAGGGAGGCAACAAAGCCCGCAAGCTGGAGTTTCTTGTTGCCGATGCTCTGGCCCAGGGCGCTGACACGCTGATCACACCGGGCGCCGTGCAGTCCAATCATGTGCGCATGACGGCCGCGGCGGCTGTGCGCTTCGGGCTGAAGGCGCATGCCGTGTTGGAGCGCCGAGTCACTGCCACCGACGAGGACTACGAGCAGAACGGCAACATCTTGCTAGACGAAATGTTTGGCTGCGGGCGCAGCTACGTGCCCAGCGGTGCTGACGTCGCAGCGGCTTGCGCTGACGTTGCTGCCGAGTTGGCAGCCAAAGGGGCCAAGCCCTATGTGATCCCCGGTGGTGGCTCCAACCCGATCGGCGCCCTCGGCTATGTCGCGTGTGCCATCGAGTTGCTGGAGCAAGCCAAGGACCGCAGCCTCACCATCAGCTGTCTGGTCCACGGGACCGGCAGTTCAGGCACGCAGGCTGGACTGGTTGCAGGCTTCGCGGCTGTTGGCGCGAGCGTCGATGTCCTTGGTATCTCGGTTCGCCACCCGCAGGACAAGCAAGAAGGCATGGTGTTCGACCTCGCCTGCCGCACGACCGACTATCTTGGTCTTGGCGGTTCAGTCCAGCGCGAGCGCGTTGTCGCCGATGATCGCTATGTTGGACCGGGCTACGGCCAGCCGACACCTGCAATGGTCGACGCGATCACCTTGGTTGCCCGCACCGAAGGCATTCTGCTCGACCCCGTCTACAGCGGCAAAGCCATGGCGGGATTGATCGACCATATCCGCACCGGGCGGTTCCGGGCGGACCAAGACATCGTGTTCCTGCACACCGGTGGGTCCACCGCGCTGTTTGGCTACAAAAGTCTGTTTGTGCGCTAAGCTGGGCCATGGCACGACCCAATCCCCTTCTCACTGTCCACGCGATCGCGCGTCAGATCGCGCGGGGCGAGCAGTCCAGCCGCGCTGTGGTGCGCCACTGCCTGGACACAATCGCCGCTGAGGACGGCCATCTGCGCGCCTTCATTGAGGTGTTCGCCGAGGCCGCCCTTGCGCGCGCCGAGCAGCTGGACCGAACTGCCGCCGCCACCGGCTTGGTAGGACCACTGCACGGTGTGCCAATTGCTGTGAAGGACCTGGCCGATCTGGCAGGGCGATCTGCAGGCTTCGGCTCCCGGTGTTTTCCCGCAAAGCCGGATGCCCAGACGGCGACTGCGATCCAGCGGTTGATCGACGCCGGTGCGGTCATCATCGGGATGACCCATATGGTCGAGTTCGCCTTCGGCGGTTGGGGCACCAACTACGCCATGGGCACACCCTGGAATCCCATTGACCGCACGCTCCACCGGGTTCCCGGCGGGTCGAGCAGCGGTTCAGCGGTTGCCGTGGCGGCCGGCATGGTGCCAGCCGCGATCGGCTCCGACACTGGTGGGTCCCTGCGCATCCCCGGCTCGCTGTGCGGCTGCGTCGGCTTCAAGCCCAGCTTTGGGGCCATCCCCCTTGATGGCATTGCCGAGCTTGCGCCGACCTTTGATACCCTTGGCCCGATCACGCACACAGTCGCTGATGCGCGCCTTTTGTTTGCTGTGATGGCTGGTCTTGCTGTGCCAAGTGAGCCAGTGGACCGCCCGTTCCGTCTCGCCGTTCCCGCGCTGGATCAGCTTGAGCCGTGTGACCCGGACATTCTGGCTATGTTTCAGCAGTCCATCGACGCGCTCCGCGTCCAAGGACACGACATTGAGACCATCACCGTCCCGCTTGCCTTGACGGAGTATCAGGCGCTGAGTGGTGCGGTCTCCGCCTTCGAGGCCTATCGCCAGCATAAGGCAGTTGTCGAAGACTTGGCGTCGCCGCTCGATCCGTTTGTGCGGCAGCGGGTTCTGGCGGGTCGCGACGTCGAACCTGCACGATACACTGAGCTGTTGGAGCAACGTGGCCTCGCCATCTCCGAGTTCCGAGCTCGGTTTGGCCGGTTTGATGCCTTCCTCCTCCCGAGTACGCCGCTGCCAGCCATTCCCGTGAGCGAGGTGGATGAGGCGACGATTCCAATGTCGCGCTACACTCGGATCGCCAATTGGCTGAATCTCAGTGCTGTGAGCGTTCCGAATGGCGTTACCGCAACTGGATTGCCGACGGGCTTGCAGGTGATGGGATGGCACGGCACGGATGCCCGTTTGTTGGACCTAGCGCATTTGGCCGAAGCAGGCTTTGCCCGATCCTAGCGCGACCAAAGTCCAAACTATCCCAGCCGGTGGATTTCCCGTGCAGCAACGGGGGGCGGACTGCGCCGGAGGATAACGCCCTCCTTGGTCACCTCAAGATCAGCACCGGGGTAGACCGCGAGGGATAACTTCAGCACTTCAAGAAAATGCGCGCGGAAATCCCTCAGGCGCGCATAGCCTTGGCCGAATTGATCGTGCAGAGCAGGCCAAGGAACCAGTGTGCTTTCCCGCAGCGCGTGGAGCCGATAGGCCAGCCAGATGTAAACGTCAATCGCCATTGAGGAACTGGTTAACTGCCGCAATGCCGATTCAAGCAGGGGAACCGAGTGGTCGATCAGGCTCTGATAGAAATGTTCGTTCAGGGTTACTTCATCATTCCAGATCGCGGGTTGATCAGGGTCGTCGCCGAACAACACTGATCGATCAATAAAGCTACCATTCAACCGGGCGTCAGCTTCGCGTACCTTCCAAAGAAACGTCAACCGTGCGGCTGACAAGGCTTGTACCTGTTCATTCACCATCCGATAGGTCTTACCGCCAATGGTCAGGCCCATTCGGGATAGCCAAGCGTTCATGGATCGACCGAGTTCAACCCGGCGCGACCGTGTCCGCACAGCCATGGTTTGAAGGTACAGCAGAATCATTCGGGCATGCGCACCAGCTGGAATCTCAGCATACCCGCCGCCCGGCAATCGGCCAGGCTCGACCAGGAGGGTGATCGGCCCGTTCCGACGCTCCCACAAAGTCGTGCCTTTGGGCACTTTTCGGTGCGGTAAGGAGGTCATGGCGAACCCAGCGTGACTGATGCCAAGTGTTCCGACATCATCACTCATCACGGCGACAGCGGCGTCGACAGCCTTGCGATCGGCTTTGGTGTCGGCATTGGCGCGCGCGATATCGGCGCCGTTGACCAACAAATCGCGATGCAGGGAGGTCAGGTTCGGTTTCATGGCACTACCCTCCCCGACTCCCTCCCTGCTGTCTAGATTGGACCTTGGTCGCGCAAGCTATTTGTTGGATGTTTTGAGAAAGCTATTTGGATATGCGACCAAGGTCCAAAGGATAACCGCGCAAACGCGACTAGGGTCCAGGATTTGCGCGATGAGAGTCCAGTGGGCGGCCCTGCCCTCCTCTCCCCTGCCCTTCTGGTGTGCGCGACCAAAGTCCAAACTTGGCGGTCGAATCGGGCCGGAATCGGTGGGACTGACCCCTGCCACCCCTTGCATCCTCCGCCCCTATTTGGACCTTGGTCGCGCGTCAACTTGCAACTGAGTGGTTGACGAGTTGACGCGCTGTCGCACAAGATTCTGACGTCAGAACCGACGGAGGCCCCATGTCTGGCGACGAGCTAAAAGCCTACCGGCAACGTCTGCGTCTCACCCAGGCAGAGCTCAGCGATCTTTTGAACCGACGACTGGGGCGGTCATACGACAAGCCGCGGGTTTCGCGCTGGGAGAACGGTCGCGAGCTGGTGCCCGCCGATGTGTTGGCCGTCGTGGCCGAGGAAGTGGCTGGTCGGCCAAAGCGTGCCCGCGTCATTGCGCTGGCAAACCAGAAAGGCGGGGTTGGCAAGACCACATCAGCGCTCAATCTTGCTGCTGGCTTCAGTCGGCTGGTGGCACCCGAACGGGTGCTGCTGATTGATCTGGACCCTCAGGCAACTGCTACGATCGGCCTGATCGCCGAGGGCGCGGTGGATCTGCATCGCAGTCGCCGCACCATGGTTCAGGCGATTCTGGACAATGTGCCCCTGGCTGACGTGATCATCCCAGCGGGCGAGGCTGTCGCGGGGCGCCCCTGCCCGTTCGCCTTGGCTGGTAGCCACATCGAGCTTTCGGAGACCGACGGCCGCCGCGAGCCCGGATTCGAAGCAACGCTTGCGGAGGCCTTGGATGCTGTCCGCGAACGCTACGCCTATGTGGTGATCGACGCCCCCCCCAACCTTGGCATGCTCACTTGGATGGCGTTGGTGGCAGCCGAAGACGTCATTGTTCCCGTCCGGACGGAGCCCTATGACACGATGGGTGTCGGCTTGATTCTGTCAACCATCACCAAGGTGCAGCGGCGGTTGAACCCTGCCCTGCGTCTGCTGGGCATCCTGCCGACTCAGTACGGACGTCGCAAAGCCGTGGACCGAGAAGTCTTGGAACAGCTGGTAACCACCATGGGGGACATGGCGCCGGTGCTGACGCCTGTTGGTGACAGTGCCGTGTTCGGCCATTCCGCCCGTGACGGAAAAATCGCCGCGCTGACCAGCCCGCAGTCAACTGCGAGCGTGTATATCGACATTGCTCGGGCCATCCACGACGGCACGGCGCTGCCACTGGCGGCGATGGAGGGTGTCTGATGCCACCGCGCAAGCCCTCCCCTATTCTCGGCGCGGCCATGGCGTTGATTGGCGACAGCGCCAGCAGCCTCACCCGGCGTGACAGCCGGTTTCGCCACAGCTTCGAAGTCGCCATTGATGCCGTCTCGGCTGATCCCGGCCAGCCGCGTCGACACTTCGATCCAGCCGCCTTGCGTGCACTTGCAGACACGATGGCCGAACAAGGCCAGCTGCAGCCGGTTCTCGTGCGTCGAGATCCTGTGAGTGATCGGCGTTGGATTCTGATCGCCGGGGAGCGTCGGTGGCGCGCCGCGCAGCTGCTGTCCTGGCCGACGCTGCTGGCGCTGGAGCATGATGGCGACCCGGAAAGCACGGCGCTGATCGAGAACCTGCAGCGGGTTGACCTCACACCCCCCGAGGCGGCTCGTGCTCTCCAGCGGCTGATTGATGGCAAGGGGTGGTCGCAGGCGAGGGCGGGGGAGGTGCTTGGCATGTCCAAGGCCGAGGTCAGCGCGAACCTGCGGATACTGACGCTGCCAGCGGCCCTGCTGGACCGGGTTCTGACATCAGAACTCGACCTGCCCCGCAATGTCCTGGTTGAACTGGCGCGCGTCGATGCAGGGCCTGCCCGCGATCGCTTGATTGCGCTGGCGGAAATGGGGTCGCTGACCATTCGGGCCATTCGCCAGGCACGGACCGCGGACACCACGGATGATCCTGCACCTCCTCCAGCACAGCAACAGAAGCCGACCGACATCGTCTCCCGCCGCGCAGTCGCCAGCCTGACGCGCCAAGTCCTGACGGCAAGAGGGCAGGGCAGGGTGCTCAGCGCAGCGGACCGCGATGCCTTAGTGCGGCTCAAGGCAGAGATTGAGGCGCTGTTGGCGGCAGCGTCTGGGTAGGGATTGCGGCGACGGGCGACGACATTGGTCTTGCACGCAAGACCCCCTCGGGCGAAGCGTCGCATGGTCTCTTGACATCCACAGGCAACGGTAAGGCTTTGACAGTCGTGCTGAATTAGCGTGCTCACCAATCTGCCATGGCGTCGCAGTTCAGCTGGAGTGGTAAATTATCCCCAAAAATCGGCAGGGATTACGAGGGAAATCTATACTCCAGTTCGTTACCACCGAACGTCACCATAAATGAAAGATTGAATCGTCGTGGGGGCGAATTAGTACATACCAGAAGTATGTACGATTCGACGTGACTCTCCCCAACTGACTCGATAATCAGCTGCCGCCTTGTGTCGTTTGACGACGGGGTGTGTGAGACAGAGTGGCAAGGGCAGTTGCCATGCGTGACCAACCAGAGTTATCCGACGCCGCTACCGCCAGCGGTGACGGTCCTGATCGTGACCCGACGTTCGGCTACGCCGCACTGTCGCAGTTAATGGCGTTGGCTGGGCGCTCTGTGAGCGTTGATCAGCTGGCCCATGATGGCGGCGGACGCGCGGCCGATGCCGCCACCCTTGTGCGGGCGGCCCGCCACCGTGGTTGGCAGGCGAAGGTTAAGCGGGCCAAGCCTGCGGAGCTTGCGGGCCTGCCGCTGCCGCTTTTGGCGCGTATGGTCGATGGCACCTTCCGCGTGCTGGCGCGCGCTTCGGCCGACCGGGTGCTGGTTCAGAACCCCGTCTCCGGTGCGCCGGAAACGGTGAGTCTGGAGGACTGGGCGCGCCTCGCCACGGGCGAGGTTGTCCTGCTTGGTGCGCCGGTCGAGCCCGATGCTCCAACAATCGGCTTTGCCTGGTTCCTGCCGGTGTTGCGGAAGTATGCCGGTGCGCTCGGCCAAGTGGCATTAGCCTCTAGCCTGCTGCAAGTTTTTGGTATCGCCACACCATTGTTTGTGATGGTGGTGATTGATCGCGTGTTGACCACTGGCGGCTTGTCAACCTTAGATGTTTTGGCCCTAGGTCTGTTGTTGGTCGCGGCGTTCGAGTTTTTGATGACGCTGGCGCGCAGTTATCTGCTGTCCTTTGTGTCCAACCGGATCGATGTTGAGGTGCAGGCGCGCCTGTTTCGACATTTGTCATCGCTCCCGCTCAGTTTCTTCAGCACGGCGAAAACCGGTGCTTTGACCGCGCGGATGCAGGATCTGCAGACTGTTCGCAACCTCTTGACCGGCTCCACCATCACCACGGTGATTGATGCCGCGTTTGGCATCGTTACCCTGGTGATCCTGGCGTGGTTCGTACCAACCCTCACGGTGGTGGTGGTTGCGGTTTTGGGGATTGTGGCGGCGATCTATGGGGTAATCACCCCGGCGATCAAATCGCGGCTCCAAAAGAAGGCTGGGCAGCAAACCGAAGCCCAGGCATTCCTGGTGGAGGCGGTTTCCGGTATCGAAACATCGAAAAGTCTTGCCATTGAAACCCAGCAGCGGCGGGAGTGGGAAGACCATATTGCCAAGCAAACCGCGAGCGGTTTTGCCGTTGATCAAGTGACGCAGACGGCCGATCACGTCGTGATGTTTTTGAACCGTGCCATGGTTGCTGTCACTTTGTGGTTGGCAGCGGGTATGGTGGTGGATGGCACATTGACGGCTGGCCAGATGATTGCATTCAACATGCTGGCGGGTCGGGTGTTGGCCCCCGCCCAACGGATCGCACATCTCTGGCAGCAGTTGCAGGCGACCAAAGTGGCGCTCGATCGGATCAAAGAGATTTTGTCGGTCCAGCCTGAGCCCGCCCTGTCGACCATCGACGCGCTGCCAAAGATCAAGGGCGCGGTGCGGTTCGTCGATGTCCGCTTCCGCTATGGCCCGCAACTGCCGGAGGTGTTGCGCGGCATCTCCTTCGATGTACGGCCTGGGGAGTTCGTCGGTCTGGTCGGCAGCTCGGGTGGTGGCAAGTCCACCATCGCCCGACTGATGCAGCGCCTCTACACACCAGAGCAAGGCAAGGTGCTGGTGGACGGGGTTGATCTTGCAATGATTGACCCGGTCTGGCTGCGCCGCGCCGTCGGCTATGTGGTGCAGGACAACTTTCTGTTCAGTCGCTCGGTCCGCGACAACATCGCGGTGGCAGACCCCCTGATGTCGATGGAGCGTGTGGTCGCCGCCGCCCAGCAGGCTGGCGCGCATGAGTTCATCCTGCAACTGCCGCAAGCCTACGACACCGTGCTGGGCGAGCGTGGCGCCACCCTGTCGGGCGGCCAGCGTCAGCGCATCGCCTTGGCCCGCGCGCTGGCGACCAACCCGCGGCTGTTGATCCTGGACGAGGCAACCTCGGCGCTCGACAGCGAGGCTGAGCTGGCGTTCCGGCGCGCACTGTTGGACGTCCGCCGCGACCGCACGGTGATCGCGATTGCCCATCGTCTCAGCACAGTGCGCGAGGCTGATCGCGTGTTGGTGGTAGAGGGTGGCGAGATCATCGAGCACGGCTCGCCCAGCCATCTGCTCAGCTGCAATGGCCGCTTTGCCCAGCTCTGGCGCTTGCAACAGGGCGACCTTGGCTCCATCACCCCAGGACAGGTGGAGATTTCCCGTGCCGCCGAGTAACAGTCTGACCCTGGACCAGCAACGCTTCGCGCCCGCCCTGTGCGAAGTGGCGGAGGCCGCCCCCAATCGGCTGCTGCTGCTGCTGCCCGCCATCCTCGCCACTGGTGTGCTGCTGCTGCTGCTGTGGGGTGTGGTGGGCCGCATCGATATGGTGGCCCAGGCCCAGGGTCGGGTGCTGCCGACGGCGCGGGTGCAGGTGATCCAGCCCGCCCTGGATGCCGGGGCGGGCGGCGGCATCATCCGCGCCATTCATGTCCGCACCGGCGACCGGGTGGCGGCGGGTGCTGCCCTGATCGACTTGGACACCACGGAAACCCGCGCTGATCAGGAGCGGTTGGAGCTGCGGCACTTGACCCAACGGGTGGAGCAAGCCGTGCTGCTGGCCGCCCTTGGCACCACCGACGCGGACCTCACCACCGACCCGCTGCTCCGTCTGGCGCTGCCGGCCGACACACCGTCCGACCTTGCCCGCGCCCGCCGCGATCAGTTGGCACGGGAATGGGACAGTGTGCAGTCACGCCTTCAGATTGCCGATCGCGAGATTGAGCGCCTGGATGCCAGCCGGGCAGCGACGGCCGCGCAGCTGGCGCGCGTGCGTCAGGTTCTGCCGCTGCTGGGTGAGCGGGTGCGCGCCCGTGAAACCCTGGTGGCGCAGCAATCGATGGCGCGCTCCACTTGGTTGGAGCTGCGTCAGGAGTTGGCCGAGCGGGAAGGCGAGGCGGCGGTGTTGACCCAGCAGCTGCGCCAAGCCGACGTGGACAGCGCGCTCGCCCGCGACCGGCGCCGCCAAATCCTAGTCGAGCGGGCCGAGAGCCTGCGCACCAAGCTGACCGAGGTGGAGCGCAGCCTGCAAGACACCACCACCGATCTGGTGCGCGCCCAGCAGCGCCAAGCCCGCCGCACCCTCACCGCCCCGGTGGCGGGCACGGTGGCGGACTTGCGCGTCCACACCATCGGCGGTGTCGCCCGCGACGGTGACGCCCTGCTGCGCATCGTGCCAGAGACCAGCAGCCTGGAAGTGGAGGCCAAGATCCTGAACCGCGATGTTGGCCATATCCGCGTCGG
>RDXE01000081.1 GCA_004292755.1 Alphaproteobacteria bacterium | reverse complement strand
GCGCTTGGGCCTCGGCGAGGTCGCCTTGTTTGAGGTGACCAGTGAGCAGGTTGAAAGCGCCATTGGCGAATAGGGCTTGCAGTTCCGGCTGATCGGGATAGCCGGTGGCAAGCGCCTCCAGCCGCGCCAACAGCGGTTGGGCAGCGGCGAGGTCGCCTTGTTCGAGGTGACTAGTCAGCAGGTTGAAAGCGCCTTTGGCGAGTTGGACCCGCAGGTCCGGCTGATCAGGATGTTCGGTGGCAAGCGTCTCCAGCCGCGCCAAGAGCGCTTGGGCCTCGGCGAGGTCGCCTTGTTTGAGGTGACCAGTCAGCAGGTTGAAAGCGCCTTTGGCGAGTTCGACCCTCAGTTCCAGCTGATCAGGATGTTCGGTGGCAAGCGTCTCCAGCCGCGCCGAGAGCGCTTGGGCAGCGGCGAGATCGCTGACGCCGATTCTCGCCACCAAATTCACGGTGCTCCGCGCGAGCCTAACCCGGAGTTCGGGTTCCTCTGGATATGTGGATGCAAGTCTTTCAAGTCCGTTGAGCATGTCCTTTCCACGGCGCCAAGTGTCTGCTGTTGCCAAGGCCGTGCGCTCAACAACATAGGCGCTCCACCAGCGCCGCGGTTCGGAACCGGCGTCCGGCCCCGTCGCGGCGCGACCGAGCCAAGTTTCCAGCTCTTGATGCTGGTCAGCGGGCAGGTCTGCAGCGCAGCGGAGAAGGAAGACTGCAGTCGGTCGCGGGTCGAGCGCCCAAGCCAGCGCCGCGACAGCCTCCCGGCGACGTGGGTTTTCGGCGCCGTCGGTCGCCAGCCATTCTGCCACGAAGGCTTCGCCGAGGGGGTCAGGTCGGAGGGGTGGTAGGGCGTCTGTGTCGCAGTCCGGTCCAGCGACGATGCGGCACTGGGTGGGGGTCGGCAGCATCACCTCCAGTTTGTCTGCGATCACACGATCGTGATCTCTGCGCGTGAGGCCGAGGGTGACTGTGGCAAGGGCCAGGACCGCGCGCTGATCGGCACCGAGACCGTGATGGTCCCAGATGCCTCGTTCGTGTTTGAGGGCGGATTGGTAAAGATCAAAGCTGGTGGGCGGTTGACCGGGCGTGCCGAACGCTTCGCCGCGTGCCATGGCGTCAGCCAAGAGCATGGCAGACAGCATGGTCGAACCGGCAGTTGGCGCGCCTGCAAGTGCCGCCAACTGGCTGGAGAAGCGCTTGGCCTCCTCTGCCGTCGGCGGCGCTTTGGCGCGAGCTTGGTACACGGCCCTTTGAATGTGCAGCATGTCAGCCGTGTTACTTGACCCGACCAGCAGGTTGGGCGCGCGAGCGTTCGTCAGCGACCCACTGCCGCTGCGCTCAAGGCCGAGTTTCTTGATCCACTCACCCTGTGCATCGCGCTCCAGCAACAGAACGCGGACTGGATGGGCGAGGTCTTCTGCCCGACCGGCCAGTCCGTGGAGCAGGTCAGACACGCTCTGCGGTTCCTCGGCTGGATAATCGATGACGATCAAGGTGGGGCGCAGTGGCTGCCAAACATCGCAGGCCTCGGTCACAAACCCTGCCAGCCTCCGACGATCCAGAAATCCGGTCACCCAGCCCTCGCCGCTGGCTTGGTCGCATGCTTCCAGGGCAAGGCGGCTTTTGCCAGCACCACCCGAACCATAGCCCAGCATCCACCGAAACGGCTGGTCGCCGCTGAGCAGGTCCTTGATCTTCGCCAGCTCCTCAAGGCGCCCGATGAAGGGAATCCAGCGGGTGTCGAAGCGGAAGCGGGCAAAGCCAACCGGCAGCTGACCGGTTGGTTTGTGCAGCTGAATGAACGGTGGGTCTTTGGCGATCCCATCGATGCGGCGAATGAGATCGGGCAGGAAGTGATCGGTTTTGGCGCGCACCAGCACCGTCACCGCAGGATCAAGCCACACGCGGTCACCCCGGTTGGCGCGCAGAGTGGCCTGGTGCTTGGCGGCGGCTTTGTTTGCAGCCGGTGGGTCGTCAACCTCTGGTACCAGCTGGACTACCCGCGTGATCAGCAAACCCATTAGCAACTTGTCATGGTCTGCACGATACTCGTCTTTGGTCAATTTCTTAATATCAGTATCTAGTTTTTCAGCTATTTTCTGCGGCCATTCCTGCCGATTTTTTGTCTGGGGCGCGTAGCACAAATAAATCGTATCATCGTCAAACAGATCTACGCCATGGTCGATCCGGTTGGGCGCCGCGTTGGAACGCAGGTTCCGCCTATCCGCATTCAGCGCACGCGCGCACCACCTCTGCCACTCATCGCCAGTCATTACACCGAGCACCCTCTCCTTAGGCGAGGTTCGCGGAGATGGCACACGCGGTCAAGGAGGCAGCAACGGTGTGCCCTTTCACCCTTTCGGTTTCAACCGCGCCATGATCAGCGCATCCACCCAGCGGTTGCCGCAGAAGAAGAAGCGTTGCAGCGTGCCTTCCTCGACAAAGCCGCAGCGGCGGTAGAGGGCGATGGCGCCAACATTGTCGGTGCGCACGGTCAGCCAGATGCGCTCCAGCCCCAGATTGCCGAAGGCGTGGTGGCACAGCACCTGGATGGCGTCGGCTGCGAAGCCCTGGCGGCGCTTGTCGGGGCGGCCGATCGCGATGGAAAGCTCGCCGCGGCGGTGGACCGGGCCGATATCCTTCAAGGTGATGAAGCCAACCTCCACCCGGGCGGCCGCCTCATAGATGATGAAGGCGGCGTGGCCGGGGTCGCGGCTGGCGCGGTCGAAGTATTGCTCCACCTGCAATTCGGTCAGGGCGGTCACCTCGCCCATCGCCGCGCGCAGCTCGACGTCGTTCAGCCAGCCGTACAGCAGCGGCAGATGGCGGCGGGCGAAGGGAATCAGAGCAACCCGACCGTTGTTCAGCATGCTACAGGCTCCAGCGCGCAAGAGTGGCTGCCAGCGGCAGGTCGCGCCAGAGGCCCTTGATGTCGGCGACCAGCCCACCTGGGTCCACCAAGGCTTCGATGTGGGCGGCACTCAAGGCGCGATAGGCCGGGTGGGCGACCGCCAACACCACGGCATCCCAGGCGCCATGGTCCGGCAGAGCGGACAGCGGTGGGCGCCCGAACAGGCTGGTCACCTCGTCCGCATCGGCCAAGGGGTCGTGCAGGTCAACCGGGTGGCCCCACGCCTCCAATACAGAGACGAGGTCAACCACCTTGCTGTTGCGCAGGTCCGGCACGGCTTCCTTGAAGGTGAGCCCCAGGACCAGCACGCGCCCGCCGCGGCGATCCAGGCGCACCAGCCGCTGGGCAATCCGCCGCGCGATCCACCCGGCCATGCCGTCATTGATGCGCCGCCCGGCCAAAATCATTTCCGGGTGTTTGCCAAGGCGGGTGGCAAGGTCGGCCAGATAATAGGGGTCCACGCCGACGCAATGGCCGCCCACCAGCCCCGGCGTGAAGGGCAGGAAGTTCCACTTGGTGCGGGCCGCGTCCAGCACATCATGGATTGAGATGCCAAGCGCACCGAAGATCTGTGCAGCCTCGTTCACAAAGGCGATGTTGATGTCGCGCTGAATGTTCTCAATCACCTTCGCCGCTTCGGCCACTCGGATGGAGGCGGCGCGGAACAAGCGCTCGCCCGTGGCGGGGCCATACAGGCGGGCCAGCCGCTCCGTCGTGGCTTCGGTGGAGCCTGCGATCACCTTGGTCACTTGGCCGATGCCGTGGGCGCTGTCGCCGGGGTTCACCCGCTCCGGGCTGTAGCCAAGCCACAGGCTATCGCCAACGGTGAGGCCAGAGCCCGCCTCCAGGATCGGACCCACCACCTGCTCCGTCACGCCGGGGTAGACTGTGCTTTCCAGCACCACCAGGGCACCTGGGCGCAGGAAGGGGGCAATGGTGCGCGCTGCTGCCTCAACAGCACCAAGGTCTGGGCGATTCGCATCATCCACTGGTGTTGGCACGGTGATCAGAAAGGCCGTAGCACCATCCAGCACGCTGGGGTCAGACGCCAGCCGCAAGGACGCCTCGGCCAGCCGCTCTGGGCTCACCTCGCCGGTGCGATCATGACCAGCCGCCAGCTCAGCGATCCGCCGTGGGTCGAGATCATAGCCGCGCACAGGGTGATGGGGGGCCAGCGCCAGCGCCAACGGCAGCCCGACATAGCCGAGGCCGACGATTGCGACCTCTTCCAAAGACACAGCATTCATGCGGGGGCAAGCTTAGGTCATCCCCCCCGTAACGGGAATTGCGGAGTGCAGGGGATTTGCCGTTTACTGCCGGAATGTCTGCTTTCGCTGTCGCACCACCAGCCCCGACCCCGTCATCGGAGCCACTCGCTGCAACCGATGCGCCAGCACCCGACCCGGTGTTCGAGGTGCTGCGACCCGCGGTGCAGACGCTGCCCCTGGTGATTGCGTCACCACACTCTGGCAATCTGTACCCGCCGGAGTTTGTGGCCGCCTCCCGGCTGGACCCGCTGGCCTTGCGTCGCTCCGAAGACAGCTTTGTGGATGAGTTGTTCGGCGCCGCTCCAGCGATGGGTGCGCCCCTGCTGCGGGCCCTGTTTCCGCGTGCCTATGTCGATCCCAATCGCGAGCCGTGGGAATTGGACCCGGCGATGTTTGAAGACGCGCTGCCAGCCTTCGCCAACACCCGCAGCGCGCGGGTCGCCGCGGGTCTTGGCACAGTGGCGCGGGTGGTTGCCAACGGAGCGGAGATTTACCGCGGCAAGCTATCCTTTGCCGATGCGCGCGACCGGATTGAGCGTTGCTATCGCCCCTATCATGCCGCCTTGGCCGAGTTGATTGAGGACACCCGGCGCCAGTTCGGCTGGTGCCTGTTGATCGATGGCCACTCCATGCCGTCGATTGGTGGTCCGATGGAGCGGGATGCCGGCGTGCCGCGGGTCGATTTCGTGCTGGGTGATTGCTTCGGCGCAGCCTGTGATCCGCGGATCATTGACACTGCGGACCGGTGCCTGCGCAGCTTCGGCTATCTGGTCACCCGTAACGATCCCTATGCCGGTGGTTTCACCACACGCCACTATGGTCGGCCAGCGGAGCGGGTGCATGCGCTGCAGATTGAGATCAATCGCGCCTTGTACATGGACGAGGGGCGCTATGCCCGGTCGAGCGGGTTTCCCGCTGTGCTTGGGCACTTGACCCGCCTGATCGACCGCGTTGGCCGACTGGAGATTGGAGGAAAGCAGGCGTGACTGGCGTGGTGATTCGTGCCGCAACCGTCTCGGACGCGGCGGCTGTGCAGGCGATCTACGCCCATCACGTCGCCACTGGCTATGGCAGCTTCGATGAAATGGCCCCGTCCGTGGCGGCGATGGCCCAACGCATCGTGGACATCCAGGCCCATCCCCTGCCGTTCTTGATTGCCGAGCGAGACGGTCGCGTTGGCGGCTATGGCTATCTCGGGCCGTTTCGGCCCCGCCCGGCCTATCGCTTCACGCTGGAAAACAGCGTGTATGTCGCCCCGGACCAAGTGGGGCAGGGGATTGGGCGGGCCGTGATGCAGGCGCTGATTGCCCATGCCGAGGCAGGGCCCTGGCGGCAGATGATCGCCGTGATCGGTGGGGGGACGGCGCTGAACCCTGCGTCTGTTGCGCTGCATCGGTCCTTGGGGTTTGTGCTTGAAGGGGAATTGGTGTCGGTTGGCTGGAAGCATGGGCGCTGGGTTGACCTTGCCATGATGCGTCGAGGCCTGGGGGATGGGGACCGGCAGCCGCCAGCTGATCCGCGCTCGCCCGGCAACGACGGTGCAGCAGGACCCGGCCGGTCGTGATAGTGGTTGTCCAGGCACCGGGCTGAAGGGTTGATGCCACGGCGTCTGCGCTTGGTGAGGATGGTGCGGGGTGGTGCGCCACTGGTGCGCCGATCCGTCCCCCTTCCGCCTCTGTGTCGGTGGTGGCAGACTCCCGACGGTAGAATGCAGCCAGAGATACCTACGCGGGGGGGCGAGTGACGAACGGCGTCGTGCTTGGTCTGGCAGGGGCCGTGATGGCTGTGGCAGTCGTACTGCTGTGGCTGGCACGCTACCGCGTGCGCGTCGCCGAGGCGCGCTATGACGAGCTGGCGCTTCGGGTCGGTCACTGGGTTTGGGAAACCGATGCCGATGGCCGCATGTCCCATATGTCGAACTACCGGCATCCGATTGCAGCCAGCCTGCTGGGCAAGCGCCGCAGCGACATCATCGATCCAACCTTCCGTCCGGAGGAGGTGCGGCGCCATCTGGACGATTTAGCGGCGCGCCGCCCGTTTCACGACTTTGTCTATCGCCGTCTGGATAGCGACGGGGGCGAGCATTTTATCCGCATCTCTGGTCAGCCGGTCTACAAGGGCAACCAGTTCCAGGGCTATCGCGGCATCGGCACCAACATCACCCGCGAATGGTTGCTGCAAGAAGCGGAAAAGCGCGCCGAGCTGCGCTTGCTGGAAGCATTTGAGGCCGTGTCGATCGGCATGGCGCTATTCTCCCGCGATGGGGTGCTGTTGCTGCGCAACTCCATCTTCGCCAAGCTGTTTGCAGAAGACACCTCGCAGATCACACCGGGGCTTGGGTTTTCTGAACTGATGCAGCGCCTGATCGACAGCGGCACGCTGGACATTCCAGCCCAGGCACAGGGCGATTGGCTGGCCCATCGCATTGCCTGCCACCGCAGCGGTCTCGGCTCAACCGTGATCACCTTCCTGGACGGGCGGATGGTGGAGGCCAGCGACCGGCGCCTGCCCGATGGCTCGGTGGTGGTGACCCACATCGATATGTCGGACCAGCATCGCCGCGAGTTGGTCCTGGCCGAGGAGCGTCGCCGCCTGCGCGCCACGCTGGAGGCCGTGGATGATGGCTTCGTGATGGTGGATGCCGACATGCGGGTGCTGGTGTGGAACACCCGCTTTGTCTGTCTGTTCGACCTGCCCTTCATTGATGCAGGGTGGGAACTGGCAGCCCTGCTGCCACCGGGCGAGGATCATGATCGCCAGGCAGTCCGCCACTTGTTCCAGGACCTCGCCAGCGACGGGCGAACCGCCCGCGTGGTGGAGGCGCAACGCTCCGCCGGGGTGTTGCTGGAGGCGCGCTTGCAGCCCTTGGCCGGGGGTGGTGCGGTGATCATCATCCGCGACATCACCTCCCAACGCCGCTTTGAGCAGGCGTTACACAAAGCAAAGGAACAGGCGGAGCTGGCCAACCGCGCCAAAACCAACTTCCTTGCCAATATGAGCCATGAGCTGCGCACGCCATTGAATGCGATCATCGGCTTTTCAGAAATTGTGAAGGATGAATTGCTGGGCCCAATCGGTACGGCACGCTATCTCGATTATCTGCGTGACATTCACATGTCCGGCTCTCATTTGCTGGAGGTGATCAATGACATCCTGGATCTTTCGAAGATTGAATCGGGCAATCTGGAACTGCGGGAGCGGCCGGTCGATGTGCAGCGGGCGATTGCCTCCGCCACACGGCTGCTGCGCGAGCGCGCCCAAGCTGCAGGGTTAAATGTGGTCCTGGCGGTGGCACCGGCCCTGCCAGCCCTGTTGGTGGATGAGCGCGCGCTGCGCCAGATCGTGCTGAACCTGTTGTCCAACGCGATCAAGTTCACGCCCGCCGGTGGCCATATCGAAGTGTCTGCAAACACCGAAGGCGAGGGCGATTTCTGCCTGACGGTGCGCGACACTGGTATCGGCATGGACGAGAAGGATATCCCCAAGGCGCTGGCGCCCTTCGGGCAAGTCGACAGCTCGCTCACCCGCCGCTACGAGGGCACGGGTTTGGGCCTGCCGCTGGTCAAGTCGCTGGTGGAGATGCACCAGGGTCAGGTACGGATCGTCAGCGCCGTCAATCAAGGCACGTCAGTGTCGGTCATCTTGCCAGCCGATCGCTTGGTGAGCGAAGTTCAAACCGCGCGGCTGGCTCTGGCCCAGCGCTGATCGCAGGCGCCGTCAGCCATCTGTCCTGTGGGGGAGCCTGTGGCCATCACTGAGGTTGTGTTCGATCTGGGTGCGGTTCTGATCGACTGGAATCCACGCTATCTCTACCGCGACATCTTCCCCAATCCAGCGATGGTGGAATGGTTTCTGGCGACGGTTTGTCACCATGACTGGAACCTCGCCCAGGATGCCGGGCGGCCCTGGGCCGAGGCTGAACACCCCGACCATGCCGCGGCGATTCGGGCCTATCGACAGGGTTGGGGGCGCATGCTGGGTCAGCCCATTGCGGGCACGGTGGCGTTGCTGGAGGCGCTGGTACCAACCGGTATTGGCCTGACCGCCTTGAGCAACTGGGCCGCCGACACCTTTGAGGAAGGGCGCCTGCGGATGCCGTTCCTGCGGCATTTCCGGGGCATCACTGTCTCTGGTCAAATCGGCTTGATCAAACCGGACCCGGCGATCTTCCACCACCATTGCGAGCGCTTTGGCATCACGCCCGCGGCAGCGCTGTTCATCGATGACAACACTGCCAACATCGCGACGGCGGCTGCGCTGGGCTTTGCTGTCCATCGCTTCACCCAGCCGGCGGAGCTAAAGCAGTGCTTGAAGGACCATCAGCTAATTCCCTAGCCTGCTTGACATTTCCTGTCAGCGTGCGATCTTTGTTCCCGGCTTGATCCGCCCGCTGGAGACGGTGTCGTGGAACGTGAACGTCTGGCAAAGCTGTTGGGGTTGTTGGCAAGTGATCAAGAGGGCGAGGTGCAAGCCGCCGCCCGTGCGATCACCCGATTGGTCCGTGACAGCGGCCTGAGCTGGGACGATCTGCTGCTGGCGCCGAAGCCGCACCGGTGGACCGAGGTGATCGGCTTCCCCGCTCTTTACACCTCCGAACTGCGCCGCCGGATGGAGGCGGAACGCCAAATGGCATGGTGGCGCCAAGTGGCCGAAGGTCAGCGGCACACCATTGAGGCGCTGAAGTCGCGCTTGGAGGCTGCCTCACCGCCCGTCCCAGACGCAACAGCGCCACGCGCCGCGTGCGTGGAGACAGGCAATCGCCAGATCGATGGGCTGCTGGCGGCGGAATTGAGCGAGGACCAACGCATCCGCGTGGAAGCGATTGCCAGTTGGTTTCGCCGCACCGGCACGCTGACCCGCACAGAGCAAGAGGACCTGGACCGCTTCAGCGAGCAACTCAGCGTCGCGGCCTAGCCAGCCAGCGGCAGGAAGCTGGTGAGCGCAGCAAGCCCCCAAGCCGCTAGAACCAAGCTGCGGCTGGTGCGGAGCAGGGTGGATCGCGACATCGTCTACCTCCAAATGCTTGTTGGAATTAATCTAGAAATATCCCTACGAACTGTCCAGAACTTCCTTGCGCACCCCCCTTGTCGGTGCGACGCTTTGCCCCAGATACCCCTACGAAGGTCGTATTGCACAGACCCAGAGGAGGCTACGATGGGCGTTCGGATCTGGATTGATGATCAACATCACCTGCCGATTCTGTTGGCCGGTCTGGCCCAAGTCGGGCTGATCGGCACAATCGGCGTGCTTGCCGGAGTCGCGCCGACGGTGTGGCTGCCAATGGCATTTCTCGCCGCGTGTGGCTTGGCATTTCTGGCTGGCATCGCCGCCAATCGGGCGCAGCGCCAAGGCAACGCCATGGCAGCAGTGGTGCGCGCGCGCCACGCCTTGTCCGCGTTGGTTGCCGCGGGACTAACCCTGTCGATCACCATCCTCGGCGCCTGAGCCACTGCCTTAGCCCCTCTTCCGGTCAGCGCCTGAAGCGGCTATAGCCGCAGCAGTGGCGAGACAACGCCGCTCCGGGCGACGGAAGGGGGACCAGATGGATTTGGGTTTGACGGGGCGTACGGCGATTGTGTGCGCCAGTTCCAAGGGTTTGGGTCGCGGCTGTGCTGAGGCTTTGGCCGCGGCTGGGGTTAACTTGGTCCTGAACGCCCGCACTCCAGGCCCGCTGGAGGAAACAGCGGACGCGATCCGCACCCGCTTTGGCGTGAGCGTCACCGCCGTCGCAGCCGATGTGACGACCGAGGCCGGGCGTGCGGCCGTCCTGGCCGCAGCGCCGAACCCCGACATCTTGATCAACAATGCCGGTGGCCCGCCGCCGGGTGATTTCCGCGATTGGGAACGCGACGCCTGGATCGCCGCCCTCGACGCCAACATGCTGACGCCGATCTTCCTGATTCGCGCCGTGGTCGATGGCATGATGGCCCGTGGCTTCGGGCGTATCGTCAACATCACCTCTGGTGCCGTGAAGATGCCGATTGACAGTCTGGGCCTGTCGAATGGCGCGCGGGCTGGATTGACCGGCTTTGTCGCGGGTCTGTCGCGCAAGACCGTGCGCCACGGTGTCACCATCAATGGCCTGCTTCCGGGTCCGTTTGAGACGGACCGCTTGCGCTCCACTGCCGCCAAGAACGCCGCCGCGCTGGGCCGCACGGCGGAGGACCTGCTGGAGGAGCGTCGTCAGCAAAACCCGGCCGGTCGCTTCGGCACCGCTGAGGAGTTTGGGGCCGCCTGCGCGTTCCTGTGCTCCGTCCATGCCGGGTTCATCACAGGCCAGAACCTGCTGATGGATGGCGGCGCCTATCCAGGAACGCTGTAAGTCTGGCCGAGCGCTGGGGACCGTCTAGCGGTCCCCACCACTGGGCGGTAGGGAAGTCGCGGGCGGTGAACTGGTCTGCGCCGGTGTGGGCGGTGCCGGTCGCGGTGCCGGGGGCGCGGTGGGCGCCTGAACGGCTGGACGCGCTGCGGGAGCGGGTGCAGGTGCTGGCGTGGCCGGACGCGCGGGCAAATTGTTCGCTGTTGGGGGCGTCAAGGCCCCACTCAACACGGAACTTCGGTTGATCCGGCCAACCACGCTGCGGTTGTCAACGGCATACACAAAACACAGCGCAGGGTCCGACTGCGCGCGGATCGCGCGGCAGACAGACATCGCCCGGCTGCTGGCTTCGGCAGCTGTTGCGCCAACCGCGCGGATGGCTATGCCCTGAGGGTGTAGCACCATCGCCTTGGGCTGGGTCAGGCGCTGATAGGACACGCCCCACATCTCACGGTCTGGCCCACTGATGAAGGGAATCATGTTGGGGTCGAAGGTGGTGCTGGTTGGCGCCATGACCGCCATCGGGCGTCCAACGGACGTTGGCAGGACCGCACCATCCCGGATCGTGATCTGGCACGGCGCACTCGCCCAGAATTCACACCGTTCCAACGCGATGCGTTCGGCGTCCTCGGCGGAGCGGGTATTGATGGCAAACATTGTTCCATCGCCGCCGCCCACTGGAGGGATGGCAACGGCCCATGAACCGTGGGCCTGGGAAAGATTGGCGACACCCCGCTGAATCTCGGTCCGCTGCCGAGCGGTTAGATAGCTCGCGGTATCGAGTGACTGCGTCAGCGGGGTTGGTCGCGGCCACGACGCCAAGGCGACGCGGGGCGATGGTGGCACCCGTTCGACGGTGCCCTGGCAAGCCCCCTGGGCCAACCGCGGCCGCACCCCATGCTTGTCCAAGAATGCTTTGATCGCCTCGGCATGCAGTGCGGCCTGGGCACGATCCACTGTGGCCCCCTGAGCCTGACCTGTGTAGACGGTTGTGTTGATCCCCACCATCCGCCCACAACGATCCACGAGCGGGCCGCCCGAACTGCCGCGACTGATCTGCGCCGTGTGGATGACCGATCGGACAGCGCGCCCAGGCTGCACGGCATTCACCTCGCCGCTGGACACCACCAGCTCCGGAATCTGGCCTAGATTGCCCCACATCAACAGGTGCGGGTGGAACCCAAGACTGGTCACCACGCCAGGGTAGCCCGCAGCAATCACCGGCGTCAGGCGATCCACCTGTTCGGTGATCTGGATCGCAACGGCACTGGGTGCTGGTTGCGACAGCTTCAGCAAGGCGAAGTCTGACCCCGCTTGGTCCTGGTCGGTTGACTGGGCAAGGATGGTGGCAGGCACCAAGCGGCCAATGGCCCGGTTGGTGACCCGGATCAACGTGGGATCCATGGTCGCCACCACATGGCGGTTGGTCAGAACCGTATCCGGCGTGATGAACACACCGGAGCCGATGTCGGTGCTGAGCGTTTCGCGATTATAGCTCAACACCAGCACCGTCGTGCGGTCCAGCAACTCGGTCAGGCCCGGCGGCGCCTGCCCGTGGGCAGGTCGTAAGAACGCCAGCGACACGGTGAACAACGCGAGCGAGGCCAGCATCAAGCTCAGCAGGCGAACCCGACGCGGCAGCCAGAAGTGGTCAATTGCCAACATGGTGGTGAGAGGATCATGGACAACCACAGCAGGCAAGTGTGCAGTGCCACCAAGGCGTGCCTTGGCATCGCGGCAGTTACCCGTTCTGGAATCCCTGTTGCCACAGCTCTTCCACCGGCGGGAAAGATGCGAGTGTTAGGCGCACGAAAACACCTTCAAATGGTTGCCATGCCTCGGCCAGCACGCGGCATGCAGTGGCGATTTCCTCTGGGCTGAGTCCAGTGGCCAGGGTGCAGTGCGGCACCCACACCTCTGGCCGGTAGAGCTCCCAAATCCGTCCGGCTACCGCAGCGCGCACGGCGCGTTGCATCACCAACAGCCGTGGATCGGGCGATGGGGCTGCCCACAGGTTGGCGCTGCGACCAGGGAACAGGGCAAAGCCCGCGAACAGGGCGGGCAGCATTGGCATCTGTGCTGCGATGTTGCTCAACTCGCGGCACGCGGTGTCCACGTCCAGGTCTTCGTAGACGGCCAGAGTCAAGTTGGCGCGAAAGCCAAGGCCGGTGCGCACGTCCGGTATCCCGGCTGCGGTCAAGGCGCGGCGCAAGCGCCACAATCCCTCCGAACCTGCTTCGTCCAACCCTACTGTGATCGCATAGGCCATGGGCCACCGTCCAAATGTCGACCCCTATGCGCTACCAGTCCGCCAGCGGTTCGTCCAGAGGTGGTTAACGGCCCCAGGGACGGTACGGCTTGGCTGAGGAGGGTTTCGAGGTGGCAGCGGGTGCTGCAGCGGGGCGCATTTGCATCAGTGCGGCCACGCGGTTGGCCAGACTGGGGTGGGTGGAAAACAGGCTATCGCGGGCGTGGGCGTGCAGCGGGTTGACGATGAACAGATGCGCGGTTGCTGGATTGGCCTCGGCCACGGCGTTATCGCGCACGGCGGCCTCGCTGTGCAGCCGCTGCAGGGCTGAGGCGAGCCAGCGCGGATCACCGCAAATCTCCGCTCCCACCCGGTCAGCCTCGTACTCCCGACCACGGCTGATCGCCAATTGCACCAGCATCGCAAGCAGCGGTGCCAGCAGGGTCAAAACCAACGAGGCGATCACGGCCGGGCCGCCGCGCTGGTTGCGCATCGATCCCGCAATGTTCGCCAACAGCCCGATGGCGCCGGCCAGGGTGGCGGTGATGGTCATCACCAGGGTGTCGCGGTTGCGGATGTGCGCCAATTCGTGAGCGATCACGCCCGCCAACTCCTCGCGCGACATCCGCTCGACCAAGCCCCGTGTGACAGCGACCACGCCTTTCTCCGGGCTGCGCCCAGTGGCGAAGGCGTTTGGCTGATCCTCCTCGATCAGATAGAGCCGTGGCGTCGGCAGCCCGGCGCGGGCAGCAAGCTCAGCCGTCAGGCGATAAAGGTCGGGTGCGACCTCTGGGCTCAATTCCTGGGCGCGATACAGCCGCAGCACCATGGTATCTGAGGCGTACCAGGACCACAGGTTCATCGCGCCTGCCATGCCAAGCGCGATCACCATGCCCAATTGACCGCCGATCACCAACCCGATGCTGGCGAACAACGCCGTCAGCACTGCCATCAACACAAAGGTGCGCGTGTGAGCCATGCAGGAAGCTTAGCAAAGGAGTAGCGGTTCTGCATACGCGCTCCGCTGTTGGCACTCTCGAAGTTGCCGCGCGAAGGCGCTATATCAAAGGCATCATGACGTCACCCAACACTGCGCCTGCCCAAGGCACCACGGCACCCTCCGATGCGCCCGCATCAGCGCCCCCTCCCGCTGCGCCTTCGGCTGCGGCCCCCACCCCGCGTGAGATCGGTGGTCCAAAAGGGCCGGAGCCGACCCGCTTCGGCGATTGGGAGCGCAACGGTCGCTGCTCGGATTTTTGAGGCGCGCCATGGGCTTGCCCTTCTTGAAGATGCACGGTCTTGGCAACGACTTCGTGGTGCTGGATGCCCGCGCAGGCGATCTCGGCCTGTCGCCCGCGGTTGCCCGTGCGATTGCGGACCGACATACGGGTGTTGGGTTTGACCAGCTGATTGTGATCGAGCGGCCCTCGGTCAGCCTCGCCGATGCCCGGGTCCGGTTCTTGAATGCCGATGGGTCGGAGTCTGCCGCCTGCGGTAACGGCACCCGCTGTGTCGCGCGGCTGCTGATGGAGGAAACCGGCCGCGATCACCTGCTGCTGGAGACCTTGCGCGGGCTCCTGGATTGCAGCCGCACCGCAGACGGGTTGATTTCCGTCGATATGGGGGTGGCGATGCTGGATTGGCGGGAAGTACCGCTGGGCCGCGCCTGCGATACCCTCCATGTGCCGATCGGGGTCGAGGCGTTGGTCGATCCTGTGGGCACCTCGATGGGCAATCCGCACCTGACCTTCTTTGTGCCGCGGGTGGAAGCGATTGCCATGGAGCGGCTGGCTCCGCTGTTGCAACGCGATCCGATGCTGCCGGAGAGTGCGAACATCGGCGTCGCCAGTGTGATTGGCCCGGATCATCTGCGGTTACGCGTCTATGAGCGGGGCAGTGGCCTGACCCGCGCCTGTGGGTCCGGTGCCTGTGCGGCAGCCGTGGCCGCCCATCGCCGGGGCCTGACGGGTCGGCGGGTCACGCTCGATCTGGATGGTGGTCGGCTGGTGGTGGAGTGGCTGCGCGATGGGCATGTTCTGATGACTGGCCCGACCGCCACCAGCTTTGCGGGCACGCTCGATCGCTCGCTGTTGGAGGCCGCGTGAGCGTTGACCTCATCACGTTCGGCTGTCGTCTCAACACCTACGAGTCCGAGGCGATGCGTCGCTTGGCGACCGAGGGGGCGACCGATCAGCCGGTGGTCATCATCAACACCTGCGCCGTCACGGCCGAGGCAGAGCGCCAGGCGCGTCAGGCGATCCGCCGGGCGCGGCGCGAGCGGCCCGACGCGCGCATCGTGGTGACTGGCTGCGCTGCCCAAATCAATCCAGACCGCTTCGCTGAGATGGCCGAAGTGGATCAAGTGTTGGGCAATCACGAAAAGCTGCTGGCCGAAAGCTGGACCGGCACCCCCACCCCGCGCATCCACGTGACGGACATCATGACCGTGCGCGAGACCGCGGCCCATCTGGTCGATCACTTCGATGGTCGGGCCAGGGCCTTCGTGCAGGTGCAGCAGGGCTGCGACCACCGCTGCACCTTCTGTGTCATCCCTCTGGGACGGGGAAACAGCCGCTCCGTCCCCGTTGGAGGCGTGGTGGAGCAGGTGCGCCGTCTGGTCGCCAATGGCTATCGCGAAGTGGTGCTGACAGGGGTGGACATCACCAGCTACGGCAGCGACCTGCCGGGTCAGCCGCGGTTGGGCAATCTCGTCCGCCGGTTGTTGGCCTTGGTGCCAGAGCTGCCACGCTTGCGCCTCTCCTCCCTCGACCCAGCCGAGATTGATGAAGAGTTGTGGCAAGCCCTGGCGGAGGAGCCGCGCCTGATGCCGCACTGGCATTTGTCGCTGCAGGCGGGCGCTGACTTGATCCTGAAGCGGATGAAGCGCCGCCATCTGCGCGCCGACGCCGTGCGAGTGGCGGAGCGCGCACGCTCCCTGCGGCCGGACATCGTGTTCGGCGCCGATATCATCGCGGGCTTCCCAACAGAGACCGAGGCGCTGTTCGCCGACAGCCTATCCCTGGTGGCGGAGCTGGGTCTGGTGCACTTGCACGTGTTTCCCTATAGCCCTCGCCCCGGCACCCCTGCCGCCAAGATGCCGCAAGTGGCTGGTGGAGCGGTGAAGGAGCGCGCGGCCCGCCTGCGCGCGGCCGGTGCCGCTGCGTTCCAGCGCTTTCTGGATGGCGAGGTCGGCCGCTCTGCGACTGTGCTGGTGGAGCGGGAGCACACTGGCCACAGCGAGCGCTTCGCCCCAGTTATCATCACGGGCGCCATGGAAGGTGAGGTGCGCACCGTGCGCATCACTGCCCGCAGTGGCGACCAGTTGCTCGCGGCATAGCGCAGGCTGCGGCTCGGTGGACTGACCGAGCCGCGTGAAGCTGCTCGCCAGAACACCCATCAGAGTGGGTTGGAGGACCCGGCAGCGAGTTCAAGCCGCTCTCCCCTGCTGTGCGGAGACGGCGGGAGTCCGCGTCGCCGCAACGGGTGGCGGTGCGGCGACGCGGACAGGGTAAGCCTGACCAGTTGAAGCGGGAGCACTGGCCATCCCATCCCCGCTGGCTGTACCCGGCAATGACCGAGATGGATGCGGCCTCAAGCCCTGCCGAATGCAAAATCCCAATAGAGCCTGCGCGCCAGCCGAGCGACCGGGCCCGGTTGCAGGGTCCGCCCCTCCCAGCCGACAACGGGCATCACCTTGGCGTAATTGCCGGTGGAGAAAATCTCATCGGCCTCATCCAGTTCGCCTGGGGTGATGGTGCGCTCCACCACCTCGGTCCCAGCCTTGCGCAGCAACTGGATGATACGCTGGCGCGTGATGCCGTTCAGGAATGTGCCGTTCGGCACCGGCGTGTGCGCCACCCCATCCTTGACCAGGAACAAGTTGGAACCAGTGAACTCCGCCACATGGCCGATCGGGTCCAGCATGACGGCGTTGCCGAAGCCCTTGGCCCGTGCCTCATGGATCGCCAGCGACGCAATGGGATAGAGGCAGGAGGCTTTGGCGGCCGTGGGTGCTTGGTCCGGGCCTGGGCGGCGATAGCGCGACAGACAGGCGGTGAAGCTGGCATCGGCACCGGGCAGGGCTTCATCGTGGACAACCAGGGCGAAGCGAGTGCTCTCTGGGTTGAAGGCAACCATGCCCTCCTCCGCCCAGAACATCGGGCGGATATAAAGGGCGGCACCCGATGGGAAGCGGTTGATCCCGTCCCACGCCAATTCCTCAATCTCCGGCCCTGTGACCGGCGGGGCAAGGTGCATGGCCTTGGCGGAGCGCACCACCCGCGCGCAATGGCGGTCAAGGTCGGGTGCGACCCCGTCAAAGGCGCGCGCACCATCAAACACCATGGATGCCAGCCACGCGGCTTGGGTGGTTGCGCCCATCAGCGGATGGTTGCCGCTGTGCCACGCGCCATCGACAAAGACAATCGCCGCCATCTCCCCTCCACGATTTACGGTGGTCGCCGTCTGCCAATGCCGATGGCAACCGTCTTGGATGTTGATGTGAGCGCTTGGCGCCAAGCCCGGCAAGAGGCGATAATGTCCAGCCGGGCGGATGTGCGCGCACCGCTGGTCTGCTGGGGGCCACCATGGCTGAGATCATAAATCTGCGTCGTCAGCGCAAAGCCAAAGCCCGCGCGGAGGAAGATCGCGTGGCTGCGGCTAACCGGGCGAAGTTTGGCCGTTCCAAGGCCGATCGGACCCGCACCACGGAAGACGCGTTGCGCGCTGAGCGCCACCTCGACGGCCATCGCTTGCCGCAGCCGACCTCTGAGCCGGGTCAGGAGTGAGGCGAGCTGGGTCGTGACCAGCGTGCGCATCGTTGGTTCTATCGCTCTTGCGGTGTTTGCCGGGTCTGGCTGTTGGTGGTGAGGATAGCGGCGAATGGGGGTCGGTCAGGTTGATCACCCTGGCCTAGTCACCAGGGCTGACGGAACCTCCAACATCACCCTAGGTTTCTGTCGCCACCCGGCACCGCCAAAGCGGCTTGCGTCTGCCGGGGTGGATCGTTTACGGTCCGCGTCCCTTCGGAGCCAAACCCCGCGTCCGGGCCAAATGGGCTGCCTGGCCGGTGCGTCCGAACCACGAACCAGAAGGAACCTGAAATGCCCAAGATGAAAACCAAGAGCGGGACCAAGAAGCGCTTCAAGGTCACCGCGTCCGGCGGCATCAAGTTTGGGGCGGCGCACAAGCGTCACCGCATGCGCAACAAGACCAATCGCATGCGCCGCAATGCCCGCGGCATGCAAATGATGAGTGAGCGCGATGTTGGCATCGTGCTGAACTACATGCCCTATGCTCGCTAAGGACCGCTGATCAATGGCACGCGTGAAACGGGGCGTTACGTCCCATGCCCGTCACAAGAAGATCCTGTCGCTCGCCAAGGGCTACCGGGGTCGCAATTCCACGAATTACCGCATTGCGCTGCAGAAGGTCGAAAAGGCGCTGCGCTATGCCTTCCGCGACCGCCGCGCGCGCAAGCGTACCTTCCGGGGTCTGTGGATTCAGCGCATCAACGCCGGTACCCGTGAGCATGGCATGACCTACAGCCAGTTCATGAACGGCTTGAAGAAGGCCAATGTTGCCCTGGACCGCAAGGTGCTGGCTGACATCGCAGCGCGCGATGCCGCCAGCTTTGCATCGCTGGTGGCAACGGCCAAGCAAGCCCTGACCGCGTAATCGCGGCTGCCATGACCCGGTGCCCGGCACCGGGTCATGCGCGCCCGCTGCGGGGCAGCCGTTGTTGATCCGGCAGCCCGTCTGGCTGTCGGTTGCTGTCTGACCGGCCATGGCCGGTGACCTTCCTGGGACCGACCATGTCCGATCCAGCTGCTGTTCCCACGCTTGACCTTGCCGTGCTTGACCAGATTGTTGCGGCGGCCCTGGCAGAGATTGCTGCCGCCGGTGATCTGGCCGATCTGGATGCCGCGCGCGTCGCCGCCCTTGGCAAGAAGGGCAGTGTGACCGAGCAGATGAAGCTGTTGGGCAGCCTCGCCCCGGATCAGCGCAAGGCCGCTGGTGCTGCGATCAACCAAGCCAAGGACCGGGTCGCAGCCGCCCTCGACGCCCGCAAGCTGGTGTTGGAGGCCGAAGCCCTCAGCGCCCGCCTTGCGGCTGAGACGGTGGACCTCTCGCTGCCTGCCCCGGCGGTACAGGTTGGGCGCCTCCACCCAATCAGCCAGACCATCGACGAGATTGTGGAAATCTTTGGTGAGATGGGCTTCAGCCTCGCTGAGGGCCCAGACATTGAAGATGATTTCCACAACTTTACCGCCCTGAACTTCCCACCGGGCCACCCGGCGCGGGAAATGCACGACACTTTCTATTTAAGTGCCGCCGAGGGGGCCGAGCGGCCGGTGCTGCGCACCCACACCTCGCCAGTGCAAATTCGCACCATGCAGTCGGTGCCGCCACCGATCCGGGTGATCATTCCGGGCCGCACCTTCCGGTCGGACAGTGATCAGACCCACACACCGATGTTCCATCAAGTGGAAGGCCTAGTGATCGATGAGGCGACCCACATGGGCCACCTTAAAGGCTGCTTGATTGAGTTCGTGAAGGCGTTCTTTGAGCTCGACGTGCTGCCGGTGCGCTTCCGCCCCTCCTTTTTCCCGTTCACCGAACCGTCGGCCGAGATGGATATCGGATGCAGCCGCAAGGGCGGTGAGTTGAAGCTGGGCGATGGCGGCGATTGGCTGGAGATTCTGGGCTGCGGCATGGTGCATCCCAACGTGATCCGCAATTGCGGGCTGGACCCGCAGCGCTATCAAGGCTTTGCCTTCGGCATGGGGATTGAGCGCATTGCCATGCTGAAGTACGGCATCCCTGATCTGCGCACCTTCTTCGACAGTGATGTGCGCTGGCTAACCCACTATGGCTTCCTGCCGTTCGATGTGCCCTCGCTGGTGACGGGCGCCACCAATGGGGGTGCGCGATGAAATTCACCCTCTCCTGGCTGAAAGAGCATCTGGAGACCGACGCGTCTCTTGCCACCATCGAGCAGGCACTGACGGCCGTTGGGCTGGAGGTGGAGGCCGTGGTCGACCGCAGCGCGGAATTGGCCCCCTTCACCGTCGCCCATGTGATTGAGGCGCGCCAGCACCCCAATGCGGATCGGTTGCGCGTCTGCGTGGTTGATACCGGAGCCGAGACCATCCAAGTCGTGTGTGGCGCCCCCAACGCGCGCACCGGTATGAAGAGTGTGCTGGCGCGCCCCGGCATGACCATCCCACGCGACAAAACCGTGCTGAAGGTTGGCCAGATCCGCGGTGAGGCGAGCCAGGGCATGTTGTGCTCGGCTTCCGAACTCATGATCTCGGATGATCATGATGGCATCATCGATCTGCCGGTCGACGCGCCAGTGGGTGCGCCGTTCGCAGCGTGGATGGGCCTGGACGACCCGATGATCGAGATCGCGGTCACCCCCAACCGGCCCGATTGCCTGGGCGTGCGCGGCATTGCGCGCGATCTCGCCGCGGCTGGGTTTGGCCGCTTGAAGCCGCTGGATACCACCGCTGTCCCCGGCCAGTTCCCGTGTCCGATCACTGTCCGGATTGACGACCTGTCCGCGACACCGGTGTTCATGGGCCGCATGATCCGTGGCGTGCGCAACGGCCCCAGTCCGGCATGGCTGCAGCAGCGGTTGCAGTCCGTTGGCCTGCGGTCGATCTCGACCCTGGTGGACATCACCAATTGGTTCACCATCGCGCTGAACCGCCCGCTGCACGTGTTCGATGCCGCACGGGTGCAGGGTGGCTTGCGCCTCTACCCGTCACCGGGAGCGGAGAGTTTCCGCGCCCTCAACGGCAAGGACTACACGCTTGACGCGGGCATGACCGCGATTGGCGATGACAGCGGTCTGATCAGTCTGGCCGGCATCATGGGTGGCGACAGCACGGGCTGCACCGAGGCCACCACCGATGTGTTCCTGGAAGCGGCTTACTTCGATCCGCTGCGCACTGCGCGCACGGGCCGGGCGTTGGGCATTCATTCCGACGCGCGTCACCGGTTTGAGCGCGGGATCGACCCCGCCTTCACCGGTCCTGGCATCGAGATGGCGACCCGGATGATCCTCGACTTGTGCGGTGGTGAGGCGTCCGACGTTGTGGTGGCGGGTGCTGTGCCCGATACACGGCGGACCATCGCCTTCCGGCCGGGACGCGTGGAAAGCCTGGGCGGTGTCGCCGTGGAAGCCGACACCTCGGCCAGCATCCTGACCGCGCTGGGCTTTGAGGCTGTGGATGGGGGTTGGTGTCCCCCCTCCTGGCGTCCGGACATTGAGGGTGAAGCCGATCTGGTGGAGGAGGTGCTGCGCATCCGCGGCTTTGACCTGATCCCGATCACGCCGCTGCCGCGTACGGCCACCCTGTCGCGCGCGGCCTTGAGCCCCGCACAACGGCGCACGGCGCAATCCCGCCGTCTGTTGGCCGCGCGTGGATTGACGGAAGCCGTGACCTGGTCGTTCATGCCGAAGGCTTTGGCAGCCGTCTTCGGTGGGGCGTCGGACGCGTTGACCCTGGCCAATCCCATCGCCAGCGATCTGGATCAGATGCGTCCCTCGATCCTGCCAAACCTGTTGCAGGCAGCCGCGCGCAATCATGATCGGGGCACGCCGACTGTGGCGCTGTTCGAAGTTGGGCCGTGCTATCGCGATGTCAGCCCCAGTGGGCAGGAGATCGTCGCGACGCTGGTGCGGTCTGGCGCGGCAGACCGTCATTGGCGGGAGCAGGCGGAAGAGCCGGACCTCTATACGATCAAGGCCGATGTGCTGGCGGTGTTGGCCCAACTGGGCGTGCCGATAGACAAGCTGGATATCGCGCGCGAGGCGCCAGCCTGGTACCACCCCGGGCGCTCCGGCGTGCTGAAGCTGGGCCCAAAGACTGTCGTCGCCCGCTTTGGCGAGTTGCACCCCGGCTTGACCAATGCGGTTGGGTTGGAGCGTGCCCCCGCGATGGCCGAGGTGTTCCTGGAGGCGCTGCCGCTGCCGAAGGCGAAATCCAAGGGGCGGCCACTGCTGAAGCTGCCCGCGTTCCAGCCGGTGCGGCGCGACTTTGCCTTCCTGGTGGAGCGCCGCATTGATGCTGCGAAGCTGGTCGCTGCTGCGATGAAGGCCGACAAGACCTTGATCACCCGCGCACAGGTGTTCGATGTCTATGAGGGCAAGGGGATCCCAGAGGGGATGCGCTCCCTGGCCCTCAGCGTTGAGTTGCAGCCGATCGATCGCACGCTGACCGATGTGGAGATCGAGGCAGTGGCCAAGCAAGTGATAGATCAAGTGGCAAAAGCCACGGGAGCGA
This sequence comes from Alphaproteobacteria bacterium, assembly GCA_004292755.1. GTDB lineage: Bacteria > Pseudomonadota > Alphaproteobacteria > Elsterales > Elsteraceae > RDXE01. The sequence goes on along the minus strand of RDXE01000081.1, from coordinate 3,418 downwards.
CGCTGCGCAGCTAAAGCGCGGCCCCCGGGGGGAGGGCAGGCGAGTGACGGATCGGGTCGATGTGCTGGTGATCGGTGGCGGTGTCAACGGCACCGGCATCGCCCGCGATGCAGCAGGCCGTGGCCTGTCGGTCGCTGTGGTCGAGCAGGGGGATCTGGCGCAGGCGACCTCCTCAGCCTCCTCAAAGTTGATCCATGGTGGCCTGCGCTATCTGGAAACCTATGAGTTTCGGCTGGTGCGCGAGGCACTGGCAGAGCGCGAGGTGCTGTTGCAGGCCGCCCCGCACATTATCTGGCCCCTGCGCTTTGTGTTGCCGCATGACCATACGCTGCGACCCTGGTGGTTGCTGCGTGTTGGCTTGTTCCTCTACGACCATATTGGCGGACGGCGTTCGCTGCCAGGAACCGCCAGCCTGAGGTTTCCCGGCCATCCCGCGGGCAATCAGTTGAAGCCGGAGGTTCGTCGCGGGTTTGAGTATTCGGATTGTTGGGTCGATGATGCGCGCCTGGTGGTGTTGAACGCCCGCTCAGCAGCCGAGAAGGGCGCTGTGATTCTGCCGCGGCACCGCTGTCTGGCGCTGGACCGGCAGGCGGAGCAGTGGGTCGCGACCATCCAGTCCGTCGCAACGGGGGAGCAGCGCCAAATCGCTGCGCGCTTTCTGGTCAACGCCGCGGGGCCCTGGGTGGTGGACGTCCTTACCCGCGTTGCCGGGCGGAACACCACCCGTGGCCTGCGCCTGATTAAGGGCAGCCACATTGTGGTGCCGCGTCTGTATGACGAGCCCCATAGCTTCATTCTGCAAACCGATGACCGGCGGATCGTGTTCGTGATCCCCTACGAACAGCGCTACACCTTGATCGGCACCACCGATGTACCGGTGACTGGCGACCCCTCCGGCATCGCGATCAGTGAAGATGAAACCCAGTATCTGTGCCGGGTGGTCAGCCGCTGGTTCCGCAAGCCGGTAACCCCCGCCGATGTGATCTGGAGCTATGCTGGCGTGCGCCCGCTGTATGATGACCATGCGGCAACAGCCTCCACAGTCACGCGGGATTACGTGCTGGATTTGGACGAGACCGGTGGCGCGCCGGTGTTGAGCGTGTTCGGTGGCAAGATCACCACCTTCCGCCGTTTGGCCGAGCATGCGCTGGAGAAACTCCGGCCCTGGTTTCCGGGCTGTGGTGGCCCGTGGACGGCGACGGCATTGCTGCCGGGTGGTGGCATTGGCGAGCCGCGGACGTGGCTGAGCGAGTTCCAGCGGCGGCATCCCTGGCTGTCGCCGGATGTTGCCGGTCGCCTGATGCGCGCCTACGGCACGCAGGCAGACGAAGTGGTTGGAGATGCCACGGCGCCGGCGCAGATGGGACAGGATTTCGGCGGCGGCCTGACCGAGCGAGAAGTGGCCTATCTGGTCCGCCATGAATGGGCTGTCACGGCCGATGACATTTTGTGGCGCCGCTCCAAGCTTGGGCTGCATGTCCCGCCAGAGACATCCGACCGGTTGACCGCCTATCTGAGCCGCTAGGTGGGGCTTGCCCGTCCACCATTTGGACTAGCATCGGCATCCCTTGTGTCTATTGCGGTTCGGCAAGAAAAGGCGTTCTGTGGAGGCAGGCAGTTCGATCTGCCCTGAACCGACGTCCACCGCCATGGATGCCAAACGTGCCGCAGCTCAGACCCCTTGTGACAGCGATCGCCCTGTGTCTGTGGGCCGCGTGCGGCCCCGCACAGGCGGAAGACCGTGCTGGCGTCACGTCTACTGGTCCCGCTGCAGGCACGTCGGTTGGTGTGGCGGAGCGGCTGGGCCCCGCAGCGGAGCCGCGCCAAATCCTGTTCTTGGACCGCTCAGCCCTCAGCCTCGACCCCGACGGTGAGATCGTGGTGGAAGCGTTCAGCTTTGACCCAGCGCAGCGTCAGGGCCGTTTGGCAATCCGGGCGGAGGCAGGCACTTTGCGCTTTGTCGGGGGCAGCCTGTCCAAGACCGGCGACGTCACTATCACGACGCCCAATGCCGCCATTGCATTGCGTGGCGGCATTGCCTTTGTGGAGGTGCAGCCGAATGGTCGCACGTCCATCACCCTCGGCTATGGTGTAGAGGCGACGGTGACTGGTCGCGATGGTTCGACTGCACGGCTGGTGCAGCCGGGCGAGACGGTCTCAGTGGCGGCCGAGGGAGGCGTTGGCACGCCCGGTCGGGCTGGTCCTGCGGCACTCGAAGCATTGATCCGCCGGGTGGAGGGTACCCGCGCCCCCCTGCCAGGGCAGCGCTAGCGCCCAAGTCATAGACGCCCGATGGGATCGGCTTGTATGGTCCGCGCCATGCGTCGTCGTTTTCTGTGTCTTGCCCTGATCGCTCCAATGGCTCTGGCGGCCTGTGGCTTTGAACCCCTCCATGGCGGCGAGGGAGGGCGACGCTTGACCGCTGACCTGGCGGGCATCCGCATCGGCGAGATTGCCGACCGATCTGGTCAGGAGTTGCGCAACGCCCTGGTGGACCGCATGGGGTCCGACATCCCCGCGGCCGTGCCGCGGCGCTGGCGTATGGATGTCGCCGTGTCAGAAACGGCAGCAGGTGGCGGCGTCGGCGTGCGGGGGGCGGACGTCGTGCTGCCCTTCACCCTGGCCGCGCAGGTGCGCTTGATCGATATCGGCAATGGTTCCGTGGCCCACGCCTTTACGGTAACCGCCCAGGCCTCAGCTGCTGTGGTGGATAACCCCTTTGGCACTCTGCAAAACCGCCGTGCCGCGCGCACACAGGTGAGCCGCGAGTTGGCTGACCGGATTGTGGAGCGTGTGGCGCTGTTCGCGCGGGCCCGATAACGCAGCCTTCAGCGACTGCCATGGTTTTATACAGTGTGTGCCTGTCAGAAAGTCAGTGACAGCGCTGGTCGCCCGGCCTAGCGTGCGCGCAACAGGAGGCTGGCGCCATGTACACGCACCCCCAACACAAGGCTGGCGAAGACGGTCGACGCTTGCGGCGCGAGGCTGGGCAGTGGCTGCGCGATTTGCGCACCGCGCGCGGCCTGACCCAACGTCAGCTGGCCGACCAGGTGGGGGTCGCCTACTACACCTTTGTCTCGCAGATTGAGGCGGGCAAGGGCCGGGTGCCGCCAGAAAGCTATCAAGTGTGGGCCGATGCCCTAGGTCTGCCGGTGGCAGACTTTGTGCGGACCCTGTTGGCCTATTACGACCCCTTTACCCACCGTGCGCTGTTCGGGGCGGTTGAGCCGCTTGTGCCCCCCAGCCCAGAGCGCTGACACGCGCGGATCAAACCCTCGAAAGGACACCTATGACCGATGCCGACCAGCCAGCCCTCAGCGGGGCGGCCGCCACCATCCATGAAATCTCGGTGGAATACTTCGAGAAGGCGCTGATGCAAGCCGCGGTCGCGGCCGAACAGGCAGGCCACCCCACCGAC
>RDXE01000042.1 GCA_004292755.1 Alphaproteobacteria bacterium | reverse complement strand
CGAAGACGACGAGGAGCGCTAAAGCGCCATCCCACGACGCCACACAATCCGGCGGGCCGCACACACCCCGTGCGCCCGCCGTTGGCGTGTCTGGGGCCCCGTGCGACCGTGCAGAGACCACGCTGAGGAATTTGCGCCGCGCGACTCCTGCGCTATCGTACGCCCATGGGTTGGATGAACGACACGCGGTTCGACGACCGCATACTCAAGACCGGCAAGGATGGCGCCGATTTTGAGCAGTTTGTTGTGGAGTTTCTAAATCGTGAGGCCAACTCCCGCGGCCATGTCCGCGGGCTGGCTGCTGGGCAGGACGGCGGCGTTGATATCTACAATCAAGACGCTCCAATACGCGAGATTATTGAGTGCAAGTTCATTGGAAAAAACGTTACTGATAATGCATTGAGCCGCTGGAGAGCAATCAAGGGAAAGCTAACCGATAACTTAATTGCTGTTGCGAGGGGGAAACGCTCTAAAAAGTATAGAGTGTGGCTAAAGGGGCCTACTGTTATCACCAAATATGGATTCTATACTTCAGATATCTGTCCAGACGCGAGTACGCGGAGCGAATTATACAATGATATCAGAATAACGTTTCACGATGTTTCTACGATGCACGATAGCCTAAGTCATCTTGCGGAAATTGATATCGATGTTCGATTTTGGGATGACTTTGCGGCATCGAGAGCCGAGCATCCGGCACTATTTTTTCGTTGGTTTGGCGGATTGGGCTACAGATACAAACTATTGAATTCTTTTTTCACCAATAATAACAGAAATTTTCGTCAGTATCTGACGGAAGGCGCTTTGAGATATTTTGGACGCGATGAATTCGAGTTAGAGACGGGCAATCGAAACACCAGTCATTTCCAAACCGCAGTGGATTTTCTCACGCAAGACGGCGTCACCCGTACTTTGGTGATTGATGGCCCTGGTGGTGTTGGAAAAACTAGGCTTTCTGTTGAACTGTGTCGCGCAGCCGAGAAGAAAGGCTGGACGACGCTATGCCTGGAGCATTCAGCTAAACCTGAGCGTCTTCGCGAAATCTGCGGAGAGTCGTCAGGGCCGCTTAAGCTCATCCTGTTCTTTGACTATCCGGAACAGGTTAAGAGCTTTGACGAATTGGTAGACATCATAACCGAACTGTCCAGCGAGGGCCAGCATAGCATCAGCTTGGTGGCTGCGACGCGGTCCAGCGCTGTGACACGCGTGATCGGCGGCTTGGAACGGCTGTCGCCGCAGCGCCTGTCACAGATTTCGTCCAGGGCTGGGCCCACGACACCGGGGTATGAACGCTGGGTTGTCGCCCAGATTCTGGCTGACGCAGGCATTCCACAAGCTGCGCAGATAGAACAATCCTGTGGCAACTTGCCAGTGATCGCCGCCTTTGCCGCCTTCTTGTACAAACGCGACCACAATCAATTCAAACAACAGTTTGCATCTCTTCGCGCGGTTGGGGATTTTCGCAGGTGGATTGACTCACGATTGAGGAATCTGGAAACGCGCCTCGCCGTCGCGATGCCAAAGCAGGAATTGGCTAGTTTTGTTTGTCAGTTGCCGATGACAGTGGACGAAGCAAACGAATACTATCAAACAAATGGCAATAATAGTAAAATTATCGATTTTCTAAAACAAGATCTTTGGATTTTTCAGGAGCCTGATGGTTCGGTAGCGATTTCGCATGACATTTTTGCGGATGAGATTCTTGCAGCTTATTTGTTTGAAAATAGTCAGCCAGATCAGTTCCGCTTGAATCATCTTTTGACGACAGCACTCACTGGGTCCTATCTCGACCGCTGCCTGACAGCGGTTGATCGGCTGGCCAGCCGATCCAGCCAGAATCCCGACCTGTCAGCTCAAGAGCCGTTTGCACATCTCTCAGGCAAACAAGCAGTGGACACTCTGCTGAGGTCCAATCGCGAGGCCACGATCCAGCAAATCGCGCCGTTGGTCCGCAGCCAACTGGTCACGCCGTCAGATTTGCTTCAGTTGATTGATGCTCATCCCGACGTCGGACAGGCAGTTGCGTCCGATCCCGATGCTCATCGCGCGCTCGCCAGAGCTGCCGACTGGGCACGCAAGCAACCGCAGGACATACAGCAGAAAGCACAAAAGGTGCTGGAGCAGCCGCTGACCATAGCGGTGAACCATCCGCGGCGAGGCAGTTGGCTGCTGAATCCCGCGTATCTCCTGCATCCCGCGGCGTTCAGGAACCGGGTGTGGGCGCGCTTGAACGGCGAACGTGACGCGACCGAACAGCAGTATCTCCTGGAAGCCGTCATCCGCGCGGGCGAGCCGAGCGATCAGGTGTTGTCCCCCCTCATATCCTGGCTCCAAAGCCACAGCAAAAGCCTCTCCGCCCAGTTCCTCTATAAGGCATGGCTGTATGCGACGCGGGATGGGTCTTCGGTCCGGTCCGCGGTTCTGGAGTGGCTGTCCGCCCACCGGACGGCGCTGGAGGCGAGCTTCGTCCTCGCGAGCTGGCTGAATGCGACGCGGGATGGGTCGTCGGTCCGGTCCGCGGTTCTGGAGTGGCTGTCCGCCCACCCAACAGCGCTAGAGACGGGGTCCGTCCTCTCGAGGTGGCTGGATGCGACGCAGGATGGGTCGTCGGTCCGGTCCGCGGTCCTGGATTGGCTGTCCGCCCAGCCGACAGCGCTGGAAGCGAGGTTCGTTCTCGCGAGCTGGCTGGATGCGACGCAGGATGGGTCGTCGGTCCGGTCCGCGGTTCTGGAGTGGCTGTCCGCCCAGCCGACAGCGCTGGAAGCGAGGTTCGTCCTCTCGAGGTGGCTGGATGCGACGCAGGATGGATCGTCGGTCCAGTCCGTGGTGCTGGAGTGGCTGCTCGCCCACCCAACAGCGCTAGAGACGGAGTCCGTTCTCGCGAGTTGGCTGGATGCGACGCAGGATGGGTCGTCGGTCCGGTTCGCGGTTCTGGAGTGGCTTTCCGCCTACCCGACGGCGCTAGAAACGGAGTCCGTCCTCGCGAGCTGGCTGGCTGCGACGCAGGATGTGCAATCAGTCCGCGGCTCTGTCCACACATGGCTATCCAAGTGTGGCACCACGCCGGAGGCTTGGTCCGTTTATACTGCTTGGCTTGAGGCGCGGGGGGATTTGCGGGAGATCCAATCGGCTGTGCTCGGATGGTTGGCGGAACACGCCACACTGCCAGACGCCGCTTACCTGTATGGTCACTGGCTATCCGCCCGCGGACCGGTGCAGCCGATCCGAGGCTTCCTGATCGCATGGCTGGAGCGCCATGCAGATCGGAAGGAGGCGGACATCATCTTCCGCTCCTGGCGTAGCGCCAACCACGACCCCGCGGTCATGGCCCCCTATGAAGAGCGCCGACAGAGATCCGCCCCCTAACCCCTCACGCCGCAACGGAGGGGGGTTGTAGCTTCCGGGTGTCGCGGGCAAGGGCGGAGCCGCTGAGGTAGTTGAAGCGGGCGGCGCTGCCGGCTTCTAGCAGGGGGCGGCTGTCGAGGCCGTGGAGCAAGGTGACGAGCCGGCGCGAGCGCAGGCGGCTGGCGAAGCCGGTCAGCTCCGAGGCGAGGCGCGGGGTGGTCAAGGTTTGCAGGCGGTAGCCGGAGGGGTCCTCCAGGTCGATCGAGAAGGCGCCAACGCCATGGGGCAGGAAGCCGTCCACTTGGGCGGTGGAGCCATTGGTCTGTACCGCCACCAGACGCAGGTGGCTGCCCAACACCTTCATCGCGCGCCACATCGCCTGGTCGGGCGGGCGGGCCTCTGGGGCGGAGAGCAATTCCACCATCAACAGGGCGCGTTGGTCAGCGGGGAGGCCAACCAGGAACGAGACCAGCTTGTCGCCGTGCGGGCCGTCCAGGCTTTCAAACGCAATCGGCAACGACAACAGCGTGCGCACACCGCGCTGCACCGCACGGGTGTGGACCTTCACCACACTGCGGCAGATCGCGGTGTCCAGACGCTGGCGCATCGGGCCGGTTTCAATGCCGCCCAAAGCCTCAGAGCCGCGGCGGATCGTGCCGTCGGCCGCCAACCGATTGACCCGCGCTTGATAGCCGATGAACACCCGCTGCTGTTCGCGCAGCAACGGGCGAAAGCTGACGGCAAGGTCACCCAGCTGGGCTTGGTCGGCACTGGCCCACAGACCGCTGCCGCGCAACTCATCCGCTCCGTCCAACAGCGTGTCCAGCGCATCGATGCCGCCCTTGGCCTGGGCTGGGGTGAGGGCGGCGACGCGGGTTTCAGCGGCCAAGCGGGCAACGCCGAACTCGCGCGTCAATTCCTCTTCAATCCGGCGGGAGAGGTGAACCGCGCGCAGCACCGCTTCATCATCCTCGCAATCGGCGAACACGATGACGAAATCCCCCTTGCGGGTGATCGCACACACATCTTGCGGGCGCAGCAGGCCGCGCAGCACCTGCTCGGCCCGTTCGCGCGCCACATGCTCAATGGTCTGCCAGGTGTCCGCCAGAGCGCGGCGCACATGGTCCAGGGTGATCACTTTGATCTTGCCCGCATGCAGAGGCGTGCGCTTGGCAAACATGGCCGAGAGTGACCGGTTGAACAGTTGGGCGGTTTCCGAGGCTGTTGCCGGTGCCGACCGGGGTGCAGACCCCATCGGGTCCAACAAGCGGTGCCAAGCCTGGCCGATCTCCTCGCGCGCTGTCATATCGCTTCGACCATCAACCTTGGAGTGTCAATCCCGCCGCCCTCAGAGTGGCGCGGCTGGCACCTGAACTCAAGCCTTGCCGCACGGGCTCAGCGCCGATTGAGCCCGCGCGTGCCGGTCAGGCGGCAGTTGGTCAGCACGGCATCGGTCAACACCGCCCCTTCCAGCGAGGCGTGCGACAAATCAGCGTCGACCAGGATGGCGCCGTCGAACCGGCACTGGCGCAGGTCGGCATAGGCCAGACGCGCGCCGGTCAAGTCGGCACCGGCAAAGTCGGCCCCACTGGCCTTGATCGCCTCCAGATCGCTGGTCCAGCGCTGGCCGCCGCGGGCGGTGACCGGGCCCAGGCGCGCCTTCCGCAGGTTGGCATTCGCCAACAGGCCGCGACGCAGCCGACAGCCGCGCAAATCCGCCTCCGTCAGCGTTGCACCGCGCAGATCGGCCGAGACCAGACTGGCCATCAGTAAGGTGGCGCCGGTGAGGTCCAGGCTGGTCATCTCCGCAAAGTCCAACTCCGCAGCGGGCAGGGTGGCCCCGGCGAGGGCGTGGCCCAACAGCGACGCTTCTGCCAGCTTCAACTGCTGCCCCTTGGTGCCGTTGCTCTCGATCCAGTCGCGATGCTGGGCCAAGTGGCTCGCCAGTGCCTCGGCAGTCAGCCGTTGGGCGCGGTTGCGCTGGGTGGCGGAGAAATCCGCCATGCCAAACGCCGCGGGGTCGATCACAGCGCCGCGCAGGTCCGTGCCGTCCAGCCGCGCGCCGGTCCACAGACAGCCGGTCAGGCTGGCCCCCTGCAGGTTGGCACCGCCGAGGTCGCACCCAGACAGGTCCGCCCCGTCCAGTACCGCGCCGGTCAGCACGGCGTTGCGCAGGTCCGCCCCGGCCAGCCGCGCGCGGCTCAGATTGGCGTCGCTGAGGTCGGTCTGCACGATCAGCGCCCCGCCCAGGCGGGCGTCGGACAAGTCCGCCCGGCGCATGACGACGCAGATCAAGTCAGACGGCAGCGTGTCATAGCGCACCGACTTCAACTCGCCACTGGTGGTCGCCGTGGCGAGCGAGCCGTTGCGCAAATCCGCCTGCACCAGGATGGCATCGTCCAGGATGGCCCCACGCAAGCAGGCACCCCGCAGATCGGCCCGGCTGAGGTCGGCTCCCGTCAGGTTCGATTGGCGCAGGTCGGCGCCAAACAGATTGGCCGCGCGCAGCACGGTGTGCACCAGCAGTGCGCGGTGCAGCTGGGCCCCCGACAGGTCAATGCCGCTCAAGTTGCGGCGGGACAGGTCCAGCTGGGACAGATCAACCAAGGAGAGATTGGCCCGGGTGGCCCCTGGCTTGCGGGCCAGAAAAGCCTCGTGGCGCGTCATGGCATCGGCGAGCTGCTGCGGGCTCACTCTGCGGGCACGCTGTGCGCGCTGCGCGACGTCTGGCGGGACATGGTTTGCCGTCATCGACGCCTATCCTTTGCCTCTCCGCCCGATACTGTAGGCAGGCTTTGCCGCAGCGCAAAGCAGTTGTCGCACTGATAGTGATTTGTGTGGTCAACAATCAGCACATTCATAGTTGGGAATAGCTACAGATTAAGTGATCCAAAGTGTCGCATCCTAGTTTCATGGCTGCCATCCTGCCGAAAAACAGGCACGCTTATCGCTTCCGCAGGGGGAGGCGGTGCTGAAAACGCGAGATGGACCGGCGAATGGCCCATCCGGGGAGGGTTTGATGAACGCCATCAGCATCAAAACGAAGCTTGGACTTGCTTTTGCCCTGCTGCTGGTCGGAATTGCGGGCCTTGGCTGGCTGGCGCTCGACCGGCTCGGGCGTGTCAACCACTTGGCGACTGAGCTGCGCAGCCAATGGTTGGCCAGCAACCGGCAGGCGAGTGATCTGCGGATTAACGTCGCGGTGTTCCGGGTTGCGCAGAGCACCCGGCTGTTGACGGTCGATCCAGCCTTCATCCAGCGATCAGAGACGAATCTCACCACCGCGGCAGCCGCCATTGGCACCGCCAGTGCGGCCTATCAGCCACTGATCCGCAGCGCAGACGAACAGCGGGAGTTTGCCGAGTTTCAGGCGTTGTGGGCACGCTATTGGCAGCAGCACGAGCGGATGATGGCGGCAATTGCGGCCCGCGACACCGCCCAGGCAACCGAGGTATTCCGCGGCCCGGCGCTGGAGCTCTACCGCCAACTGAATGCCGTGATGGCAAGACTGGTGGAATACAGCAACCAGGGCGCAACAACCGCTGCAGCCGAGGGGGAGGAAGTTTATACCACCACTGTGCTTGGGGTCTGGCAGATCATCGCGGGCAGTGTGCTGGGGGCGTTGGTGTTATCGGTTTACTTGATGAGCAACATCGCTGGTGCCTTGGGCCGGATGACCGATGCCATGAAGGTGTTGGCGGCGGGGGACACCAGCCTCGCCATTCCAGCCACGGACCGCCGCGATGAGCTGGGCGCGATGGCCGGTGCGGTGCAAGTGTTCAAAGAAACCCTGATCCACACCCGCGCGCTGGAGCAAGAGCGGGTTGCCAGCGCCGCCGCCGCGGAGCAGACCCGCAAGGACGCGCTGGCCCAGATTGCCAATCGCTTTCAGTCCTCCGTTGGTGGCGTGGTGGAGAGCGTCGCGGCTGCCGCGGCGCGCATGCAAACCACGGCTGTCGGTATGTCCGATGCAGCCGAGCAGACCACCCGTCAGGCAGTGGCCGTTGCCAGTGCGTCGGAGCAAGCCTCCTGCAATGTCGAAACCGTGGCTGCGGCGACGGAGGAACTGTCGGCATCCATCCACGAGATCGGCAAGCAGGTGGCCCGCTCCACAGCGATCGCCGTGACGGCCGTGGATCAGACCGGCCAAACGGTGGTGCGCATTGGCGCTCTGGTCACGGCCGCGCAACAGATCGGTGCCGTGGTGGAGATCATCCACAGCATTGCCGAACAGACCAACCTGTTGGCGTTGAACGCCACCATTGAGGCCGCCCGTGCGGGCGATGCCGGCAAGGGCTTCGCCGTGGTGGCGGGCGAGGTGAAGGCATTGGCCAACCAGACCGCCCGCGCCACAGAAGACATCCAGGCCAAGGTGGGCGAGATACAAGCGGCCACGGTTGGCGCGCGCGACGCAGTGTCCTCCATCCAATCCACCATCCAGCAGATCAGCGAGATCGCCAGCATCATCGCGGCCGCGATTGAAGAGCAAGGGGCCGCGACCCGCGAGATCGCGAGCAATGTGCAACAAGCCGCCCGCGGCGCCGGTGAGGTGTCCAGCACCATCCAGAGCGTGGAGCGCACCGCGACTGAGACCGGTGCGGCCGCTCAAGACGTGCTGGGTGCTGCCACCGGCCTCGCCGCTCAAGCCTCCAGCCTCCGCACCGATGTCGAAGCGTTCCTCACCAGTGTCCGCGCGGCCTGAGCGGGTTCGCGCGCCCGCCGGTCTAAGCCAGCGCTTGCCCACCGTCGATGGCGAGGGTTTGCCCGGTGATCCAGCGCGCAGCCGGGGAGGCGAGGAACAGGGCGGGTTCGGATATCTCCTCCACCGTGCCGAACCGACCGAAGGGGATGCGCTCCAGCGTGCGGGTGTAGAGGGCGGGGTCGCTGGCTTGGCGCTGTTCCCACGTGCCGCCGGGAAACAGAATGGAGCCCGGCAGGATTGCATTGACGCGCACCCGCTGTGGGGCGAGGGCGAGCGCTTGGCTGATGGTCAGATTGTTCAGCGCCGCCTTGGCAGCCGCATAGGCAGGCGAGCGCAGCGATGGCCCCAAACCTGAGATCGAGGAGATGTAGAGGACCGAGCCGCGGCCACTGGCGGCCAACGCCGCCTCGGCCGCCCGCGTCAGTCGCACGGCTCCCAGCACATCCACGGTGAAGTTGGCACTCCACGCCTCGTCACTGCCACCCATGGCTGCAGCTGAAGCATTGGACACCAGCACATCGATACCGCCGAGGGCTGCTGCCGCCTCGCCGACCCAGCGGGCGATGGCCGTGCCATCGGCAAGGTCGCACACACGGGCGTCAACCAAGCCACCATGCTGCCGGAGTGCCGTTGCGGCTGCGTCCAATCCAGCCTCGCCGCGGGCAGAGATGGCGATGGCCGCGCCAGCGCGGGCAAAGCCCTCGGCAATCGCGCGGCCAATGCCCCGACTGGCACCGGCCACCAACACCCGCCATCCTGTGAAATCCGCCATCCTGATCCTCCCCGAAACCGAACCGCCAGCGCCGTGGCCTATGGCGCAGGCGTATGCCCCGCCAGCACGGTGGCAAACCGGTCCGTGTCGATGTTCTGGCCACAAAGCACAACTGCGACGCGCCGCCCGGCCATGCGGTCGCGCTCCTGCATCAAGGCCGCAAGGGATGCCGCACCGGCACCCTCGGCTGCGCAATGGGTGGCGGACCACAATAGGCGGATGGCGGCGGCAATCTCGTCATCGCTGACCCGCACCACACGCTCGACACCAGCGCGGATGATCTCCAACGCCTCTTCATTGGGAACCCGCACTGCCATGCCATCGGCGAAGGTGGCGGCGGTGTCGGTGGTGATCACCCGCCCGGCGTCCACACTCTGGGCATAGGCGTCGGCCTCGGTGGAGACCACGCCAATCACTTGGGTCTTGCGACCCAACAGGTCGCGGGTGCGGATGACGCCACAGATGCCAGAGCCAAGCCCAATCGGCACATAGATAGCATCCAGACCTCGCACAGCGGTCAGCAGTTCTTGGGCGTAGGTCGCAACGCCCGTGACCAGACTGCGCTGGAACGAGGGCACGAACTCCCCGCCGATCTCGGCCGCCATGGCGCGGGCGTGGCGCGCGGCCTCGTCAAAATCCCGACCGACTTCGATCAGGTCAGCGCCGAACGCGCGCATGGCGGCGTTCTTTTCCAGCGAATTGCCGTGGGGCACCACGATGCTGACCTTCAAGCCAACCCGGCGCCCCGCAAAGGCCAATGACTGGCCATGATTGCCGCGGGTGGCCGACACGAGGCTGGTCACCGACGGGCGTTCGCGAATGGTTTGATCGACACAGACGAGGCCACCGCGCACCTTAAACGCGCCCGTCGGCGTGTGGGTCTCATGCTTGACCCAGACCTCGCATCCCAAGGCATCGGCCAACAGTGGCCACTGGTATTGGGGGGTGGGTGGCATCGCTGCGTAGACGATGGTGGCGGCGTGTTCCAAATCGCTTAGCGCAAACACGGTCAAATCCCTCCCCCAACGACCCGATGGCCGCTGTCGAGATACCCACGTCCACAGCACGGCAACAAGCACAAACGCACGATCCCGCCCGGCGGAGTGCGCGACGCAGCCAGCGTTCAAGGCTGTCCTGCCTAACCCCTGAGTGCTGTTGCCATTTCGCTCATCCCTGCAGGTCCCGTGGATGGCCCTCTCCCCTATTGTCGAGGAGCCAAATCTGACTCCCGATCAAAGCCATGCCTTACGATTGGTCGACCGGCTAGCCTTGGTATCAGCCGCGTGAGTTCTTCAGTTTCAGCCGCAGTGACTGGCACCAAATCACCCAGCTTGCGCCCACGCGCCAACTCAGCCTGGGTTGCAGTGACTTGGACACCGAGGTACCTGACCTCCCCAGGCTTCAAGTTGAGCCATAGGATATCTTCGGGTGCGCGGCGGACCCCGCTTCTAACATTGAGTCCGTAATTCTGAAAGGTTTGATAAGGGCGGGGCACTTGGCTCAAGTAGGTATAGCTTTTACCGCGGAGTGTTCCGGTACGTAGAACCAAGAGATCTGGCTCGTCTACCCCACCTCTTGTTTCATACAAAATAAATGGCTTGGCTTCTACCTCAAATACTTGAAAGCAAACACCGGTAGATACTTTCATCTGCCTCGCAGGAAGCAAGAGAGGCGGCTCTGGACAATCATGGCTACTTACAATAAAGCGACTACCAAGTTTAAAGTAGGATGAATCGGGAGCGTCTTCAAGACGGTTGTTTGCGACAATGCCCTGCCAAAAATCAAAAGCAACATAAGGATCATTATACGTTTTTGGCTCAGAATATCGAACACCAAAAACGACCACTGCTTTTTGCGGATCAAGAGCATCCGTTGGCCGAACGAACCGTCCGGCAGTACAAGCCGATAGGAAAAGAGAGACCAAAAGGAGAAAAATGCGCATCTTGAGTCTCAGACTCCCTGGGGGATGGGTTGGGCAGACCCGGTCCGCTCCAACTCCTCGTATTGTCAATTATAACCGGGCGGCCCTCGATTTCAAGACTACTTCTGCCTCAGCAGTCTGACATGAAACAATATTAATGCCTTTGAAATACCAGAGGTGGTGTGATTCCCTCGAGAGACTGCGGCAAGTCCCAGCCCCGACACGCTGCAACGCGCAGACACCCACGATCGGCCATTGACCTTGGCGCACACGCTGCCACCCTCCCGCAGCCCGCCGGTGGCCGCGGGACTGGGAGGGCAGCATGGAAGCCGAGGCGTTTTGGGTGGTGGCGGCAGGGCGGGGCGAAATCCGGCGCACCAGTCTGGGTCCAGTGGCACCGGGCACGGTGCGCATCGCGGCAACTGCCAGTGCCATCAGCCGCGGGACGGAAAGCCTCGTCTTCCAAGGCCGGGTGCCGCCGTCGCAAACTGAGATTATGCGCTGTCCGCACCAGGAGGGCGACTTCCCCTTCCCGGTCAAGTACGGCTATTGCACCGTCGGCCAAGTGGTGGAGACCAAGGCGGCAGCGCTGGCAGTCGGCACCCGTGTGTTCTGCCTCCACCCGCACCAAACGGTGTTCGACGTACCCGCCTCCCAAGCGGTGCCGATTCCCGATGGCGTGCCGGACCGGCGCGCGACTCTGGCGGCCAATCTGGAAACTGCGATCAACGCGCTGTGGGATGCGCCGGTCCTTGTGGGCGACCGGGTGGTGGTGATCGGTGGCGGACTGGTTGGGTTGCTGATCGCGCTGCTGGCGCAGGCGGTGCCGGGCACTCAGGTGCAGGTGATTGAACCCATGGCGGCGCGCGCCGAGGCAGCGGTGGACCTTGGCTTGACTGTTAGCACAGCCGATCGAGCGCTCTATGATGCCGATCTGGTGGTCCACGCGTCCGGCAATCCGCAGGGCTTGGCGCTGGGGTTGGAGTTGGCGGGCTTTGAGGCAACAGTGCTGGAGGTGTCGTGGTACGGCGACAAATCCGTGCCCCTACCCCTGGGCGAGGCGTTTCATTCCCGCCGCTTGCGCCTGATCTCCTCCCAAGTCGGGTCGGTGTCCGACCGTCGGCGCGCGCGCCGCGGCCATCGCGACCGCCTGGTGACCGCCCTTGGTCTGCTCGCAGACCCCGTGTTCGACGCGCTGTTGGCAGAGCCCATCGCCTTCGCCGAGTTACCACAGGCCATGGCCCGGCTGTCAGCGATGCCCGTCGGACGCCCAGCGGTGACGGTCAGTTACCGCTGAGCACTGATGGCGGGCACCCCGGTCAATGGCTCACACTCTCAAGCGTGGTGGATTGACGCAGCCCGCCTCGCGGCACCAGTTTTTTATCAGAATTCTTGCAGTTTGATGCCGGATTGCGGTGGTTATCGGCTGTATGCTTGATAATTGCGCTCAGGCTTTTTGATCCAGGTCAATGTTTGTGCACTGCACACACGCGTACGTCGCATAGCAACCTCGATGATCGGTTCTGCCTCCAGCTCCCTGCGGGCTGGCTGCAGGAGCGGTTTTCGGCAGCAAAGGGGGGCTGCTGAAATCAGCGGGGGATGCGGCCCGACAGCCTGTCGGGTCAGGTGCTACCAGGCCCGGAGATCATCCCCATGGCCCGCGAGGAAACCTTTTACGATGTGATCCGCCGGCAAGGCATCAGCCGCCGGTCGTTTCTGAAATTCTGCTCCCTGACTGCAGCCTCTATGGGCCTTGGCCCGGCGTTTGCGGACAAGATCGCCAATGCCATGGAAGTGAAGCCACGCATTCCAGTGTTGTGGCTGCACGGTCTGGAATGCACCTGCTGTTCGGAAAGTTTTATCCGCTCTGCGCACCCCCTGGTGAAAGATGTTGTGCTGTCGATGCTCAGCCTCGACTATGACGACACGATCATGGCAGCAGCGGGCCATCAGGCCGAAGCGATCCTGGATGAGATCCGCGAAAAATATCGCGGCAAGTACATCGCTGCCATTGAAGGCAACCCACCCCTCAACAATGACGGCATGTACTGCATTGTCGGTGGGCGTCCGTTCGTGGAGCAGTTGAAGGAAGTGTGCAATGATGCCGCGGCGGTGATCGCCTGGGGCTCCTGCGCATCCTGGGGCTGCGTGCAAGCAGCAAAGCCCAATCCCACCAATGCCGTCCCGATCGACAAGGTTATCAGCGGCAAGCCAATCATTAAGGTGCCGGGTTGTCCGCCGATTGCCGAAGTGATGACCGGTGTGGTCTCCTACATCCTGACCTTCGACCGCATGCCGGAACTCGACCGTCAAGGTCGTCCAGCGATGTATTACGGTCAGCGCATCCACGATAAGTGCTACCGTCGGCCGCATTTCGATGCGGGACAGTTTGTGGAAGCCTGGGATGATGAGAACGCCCGCCGCGGTTACTGCCTGTACAAGGTGGGCTGCAAGGGTCCAACCACTTACAACGCTTGCTCCACAGTGCGATGGAACGATGGCGTCTCGTTCCCAATCGCCTCGGGCCATGGCTGTATTGGCTGCTCCGAGGATGGGTTCTGGGACAAGGGGCCGTTCTACCAGCGGCTGTCGGGCATTCCGCAGATCGGCATCGAAAGCACGGCTGACCAGATCGGCGGCACCCTGGCCACGGCGGCGGGTGTGGCGGTCGCAGCCCATGCTGGTGCCAGCGCGGTCAAGCGGCTGCGCATGAAGTCGGCCGAAACAGCCGCCGAGCGCGAACGCGTTTAACCCTCCGCCACGATCCTCTAGAGACGGGGCCCCAATTATGGCAACGCTCAACACCCCGAACGGGTTTGCACTGGACAATGGCGGCAAGCGTGTCGTCGTCGATCCCGTCACCCGCATCGAAGGCCACCTGCGCGTCGAAGTGAATGTCGACGGTGGCAATGTGATCCGCAACGCTGTCTCCACCGGCACCATGTGGCGCGGGCTGGAGGTGATCCTGAAGGGTCGCGACCCGCGCGACGCCTGGGCGTTCACCGAGCGGATTTGCGGTGTGTGCACTGGCACACACGCGCTGACCTCAGTCCGTGCCGTGGAAAACGCGCTGGGCATCAAAATCCCAGAGAACGCCAACACCATCCGCAACTTAATGCAACTGTGCCTGCAGGTGCATGACCACTTGGTCCATTTCTACCACCTGCATGCGCTGGATTGGGTGGATGTGGTCTCGGCCTTGAGTGCGGATCCGAAGGCAACATCGGAACTGGCGCAGTCAATCTCGTCGTGGCCGATGTCGTCGCCGGGGTACTTCCGTGACTTGAAGGCGCGGCTGACCGCCTTTGTGGAGTCCGGCCAGCTCGGCCCGTTCAAGAACGGCTATTGGGGGCATAAGGCCTACAAGCTGCCGCCCGAAGCGAACCTGATGGCCGTGGCCCATTACCTGGAAGCGTTGGACTTCCAGAAGGAAATCGTGAAGGTGCATACGGTGTTCGGGGGCAAGAATCCGCACCCGAACTGGTTGGTTGGCGGCGTGCCGTCGCCAATCAACATCGACGGTGTCGGTGCCGTTGGCGCCATCAACATGACCAGTCTGAACATGGTGGCGGGGATCATTCAGCGCTCGATCGATTTCATCGATCAAGTGTACATCCCGGACCTGGTGGCGATTGCCTCGTTCTACAAGGATTGGACGTTTGGTGGTGGCTTGTCTTCCACCTCGGTCTTGTCCTATGGCGACATCCCAGACAATGCCAACGACTACTCGATGAAAAACCTCATGCTGCCGCGCGGGGTGATCACCGAGGGCCGCCTGGATCGCATCGAAGACCCGGACCTGACCGATCCGTCGCACATCCAGGAATTCGTCACCCACTCCTGGTATCGCTATCCCGATGAGCGCAAGGGTCTGCACCCCTGGGATGGCGTGACCGAGCCGAACTATGTGCTAGGCCCCAATGCCAAGGGCACGCGCACCCACATCGAAGCCTTGGACGAAAGTGCCAAGTATTCGTGGGTGAAGGCACCGCGCTGGAAGGGTCATGCCTGCGAAGTGGGGCCGCTGGCCCGTTACATCGTCGGCTATGCTCGCAACATTCCAGAGTTTAAGGAGCCGACGGAAAAGCTTCTGAAGACACTGGACCTGCCGGTGCAGGCGCTGTTCTCCACTCTCGGCCGCACCGCGGCGCGTGGGTTGGAGGCTTCCTGGGCGGCCCACAAGATGAAGTACTTCTATGACAAGCTGATCGCGCGCCTCAAAGCGGGCGACCGGTCGACGGCCAACACCGAGAAGTGGGAGCCGAGCACCTGGCCCGCCTCCACCAAGGGTGTTGGCTTCACCGAAGCACCGCGCGGTGCCCTGGGTCACTGGGTCAAGATCGATGGCGGCAAGATTGCCAACTACCAAGCCATTGTGCCGACCACGTGGAACGGCAGCCCGCGTGACGCTGAAGGCCGCATCGGCGCCTTCGAGGCAAGCTTGCTGAACACCCCGATGGCCGACCCCGAGCAGCCGCTGGAAATCCTGCGGACGCTGCATTCCTTCGACCCCTGCCTTGCTTGCGCCACGCACGTCGTGTCGCCGGACGGTCAGGAGATGGCGCGCGTCACCGTTCGGTGACGCCCCAGCCTTAAGGAGGCGAGCCATGACCATGGACCTGAAGCAGGGGCCAGTTCCGTTCAACCCCTACACGGCGAACCCGAAGGTGTCGCGCACCTCGTACTATATCTACGAGGCGCCGGTGCGGCTGTGGCACTGGATCAATGTCGTCGCAATCCTGGTGCTGTGCATCACGGGCTACTTCATCGGCGCTCCGCTGCCGTCAGTCGGCGGGGAGGCAACCTTCACCTTTGTGATGGGCTATATCCGCATGGCCCATTTCATCGCGGGCTATGTGCTCGCAGTTGGGTTCCTGTTCCGTATCTACTGGGGGTTTGTTGGCAACAAGCACAGCCGCGAAATCTTCTACATCCCGTTCTGGCGTCCAAACTGGTGGCGGGAAGTGGTGTTCGAGGCGCGTTGGTATGCCTTTCTAGCGCCCTATCCAAAGAAGTACTACGGTCACAACCCGCTGGCACAGCTGGCGATGTTCTTGATGTTCACCTGTATGACCACCCTGATGATCGTCACCGGCTTTGCGATGTATGCCGAGGGTGCTGGTCCGGGTCATTGGAGCCACACAGCCTTTGGCTGGGTGATTGGTCTCGCAGGCAACACGCAGAACCTACACACCATCCATCACTACGGCATGTGGGCGATCATCTTGTTCGTGATCATCCACATCTATGCCGCGGTGCGTGAGGACATCATGAGCCGTCAGTCGATGATTTCGACGATGGTGTCCGGCGAACGGATGTTCAAGGACGACGCTCCCTAACCCGCCGGGGTGCCCCGCGGTGCTGGCATAAGGATGCTGGCGCCGCGGGTCTACCCACCTCGTTTCCCGCGATCTCATGCCCGGGTGTTTGGGCCAGTCCCAAAGGGGGGACACCGCCATGACCAGCGAACCATTGGACGCCCGCATTAGATTGGCTGCCCAGCCGCGGGACACCTTGACCGACGCGACTGAGCAGTTGGTCGACGCCCGAGTCGATGTCTTGGTCCTCGGTATTGGCAATCTGCTGTGGGCCGATGAAGGCTTTGGCGTGCGCTGCATTGAAGCGCTGTATCGGCGGTACGAGATGGCACCGGGCGTGCGCCTGCTGGATGGTGGCACCCAAGGGGTCTATCTGGTTGACCACGTCCGGGACGCCGACCGGCTGATCGTGTTCGACGCGATTGATTATGGCGATCCACCCGGTCGCCTACGCCTCGTGCGCAACGAGGAAGTGCCGCGCTTTACCGGCATTCGCAAAATGAGCCTGCATCAAACCGGCTTTCAGGAGGTGATCTCCTGTGCGCAGCTCTTGGGGCAGGTGCCGATCGAGATGCTGCTGATCGGTGTGCAAGCCGGTCGCCTGGATGACTATGGCGGCTCGCTGTCGCAGGCCGTGGCGAACCAAGTGGAAGCAGCGGTTGGCGTGTGTCTGGCACAGTTGGCGAGTTGGGGGTTCCCCTGTCGGCGCCGTGCCGTGCCGCTGGCGTCCGCGGCTGACCTTTTGGGTCCTGGCCTCGACATCGACAGCTACGAGAAAGGCCGCCCATCGGAAGGCGATGCCTGGCGCCTGGGCGATCCGCGCGTGGTGTTCAACGAAGCAGCGGACTAGCCCAGGCCATGTGCATCGCGGTGCCCATGCTGGTGGTTTCTACCAGCCCTTTTTCCGCCCGCTGCGTTGGCCGGGGGGAAGAACGCGACGTCTCGTTGCTGATGACCGGTCCGGTCACAGTCGGCAGCCATGTTCTGGTCCATGTCGACCGCGCCTTGCGGGTGATCGACCGGGAGGAGGCGCAGGCCATCGACCAGGCGTTGGATGGGCTGGAGGCGGCGTTGGAGGGCAAGTCCTTCGACCATCTGTTCCAAGATCTGATTGATCGCGCGCCAACCTTGCCCGCGCATCTCAGGGGGGAGACTGAGTGATGAGTGCCATAGACCGCTTTAATGACATGGTGGCATCCGCAGAAGTAACCAAACTAACGGGTGCGCAGCTTGCTGACTTCATCGCCAGTCCTGGTCTGGGGATGGTTTTGCTGGCGTCTGATCCAGCACGGCAGGGGGAAGCGATTGATTTGGTGGTGGTCATGCGGGAGCTGCGGCGATCTGACCCGACTCTGCGCACGGCCCTCGTGGAACCCGCAGATGTGCTGGGTGTGATGGCTTCGGCCCAGGTGATTGTGCTGCCGTCGCTGGTGGTGTGCGGCAATGGGTCCATCCACGATGTCTTGCCGCGCATTCAAGACTGGACGGCCTACACAAGGGCGTTGGGTCGGCTGCAGTCGGCTGCGTGATCCAACCGCCACCCGTAGCGGGGCGTGACAAGGGGGAGAGTCATGATCGCGCATCCAATGTCCTGGCAGGAAGAAGAGCCGCCCGCGTCACCGGTCCTGTGCGGCCTGGGGGAGACGCCGCTGATCATCGACATGCCGAATGGCTATTCCGACCAGCGCCGCGTGCTGGCGTCCATCGACCCTGATAGTCCGGACGCGGCTCCCGTCGCGGCTGCCTTGCGGGCGATTGCAGCAGCGCTGGATGCGGGCACGGAAACCACCCTTGGCCTCACCGAGTTGACCGAGGCCCAGCGCAGCCTGCTGCTGGACACGCTGGGGCGCGGTGAAGTGAGTGCGGAGCTGACCGGGCTTGGGCGTTATCACGTTGCCGAGACTGGTTTGACCGGTGTTTGGCGGGTGGCGCGTCTCGCAGTCGACAGCGGCGCAGGCGCGGAGGCCCCGGTTGAGCACATCGAAGTTGCAACGATCCCGACTGTGGTGCGCGCCGCGGCCGACCATGGCACGCTGACCAAGCTGGTGCTGCCAGCCGAAGTGCCGCCGGGCACCATGAACGCCATGCCGGTGTTGGCCGAGGTGCAAACCCGGATGATGGAGTGGCAGCACGGCCAGCCAAACCATGTGATCTCGCTCAGCCTGTTGCCAATGTCGGACCCAGACATGGCCTTGCTGAAGCAGGTGCTGGGGTTGGGGCCTGTGGAGATTGTCAGCCGCGGCTATGGTGATTGCCGGGTCACGGCGACGGCCCATCGCCATGTCTGGTCTGTGCAGTTCACCAACGCATCCGACAAGGTGATCCTGGACACCATTGAGATTGGCACGGTGCCGCGCGCTGCCCTAGCCGCGCCGGAAGACTTTGCCGACAGCGCGCGCCATCTGCGGCGCGTGCTTGACGCCTACTTCGTTTAGGTCCGCCACCATGGGCTCCGCGGTGGAGGAGTCGGCAGGCGGCCGCTATGAGTGCGGCGTTTGCTGGCATGTCTATGATCCAGCCCTGGGCGACCCGGCTCATGGTGTTGCGCCGGGCACTCGGTTTGACGCCATTCCCGGCGATTGGCGTTGCCCGGTGTGCGATGCAGAAACCGCGCGCTTTCTTGCCCTGGATGGGCGGGAGGATGACCACCGGCTGGATCAGCGGCTGGACAGTCTGCTGTCCCACTATCGCCATTTGGCCGACACGGCGATGCGCGATGTGCCGATCTGTAACTTCGCACTGTCGGTGCGCGGACTGGGCTTTCGCCCCTGGGCGGAGGGGTGGCTGGGCGTGGTGGTCACACCCTGGTTCTTGAACGCCGTGCTGCTGCCGCGCGATCCCGCCCTGTGGGATGGCTTGGTCGATGGCACCACAGCCGCAGAAATCCTGCCCTCCGGTCAGTATGAGTTTCTGGTTGGTCGGGCGGGTCCGGCGGGCGTGCTGAAGGCACTGTCCATTTTCTCACCACCGACAGACTTGCCGGACGATGCCCACGCCGAAGCGGCCGCTCTGGCGGTGATTGAAGAGCTGTGCGCCGAGCCGGAGGTGTCGGCGCCGTCGCCCGCTCTGGGCTCCAGCCTGACGCAGCCACCGCCGCTGGAGCAGCGGGTGGACCGAGTGGCCGATCCGGATCGGCGCGCTCTGTTGTTTGGGCGGAGCAGTTGAGATGCGCGATGCTGCCGCCTTGGTCGAACCGATCACCACGGCCCAGCGCATCGACGTGACGGCTCTGGTGGAGCAGCGGGTGCGGGCGGTGCGTGTCGGGCACCGCCCACAGCGTCCGCTGGGTCCGATGGTCCAGGGCCATCCGCCGCAGCGCGCGATGGTGTTGGCGCCGATGCTGTTCAATCTGTGTGGCGTCGCCCATGCAGTGGCGGCGGCCGGTGCAATCGAAGCCGCGAGTGGTGTGGAGGTGTCTCCCGCCGAGGCCAGCCTGCGCCGGATCGCGGTGCTGGCAGAGGCGATGGTCGGTCATGGCTGGACCTTTGCCATCGATGCGCCACACCGCCTTGGCTTGGCGCCGCCCGCCGAACAGTTGGCGGCACTGAAACGCGCCACCGATGGGCTGGGGGCGATGCTTGGACGCATCCAGCCCGGTGGGCGGAGACAGGGCCCAGATCCAGCCAGCCTGCACCGCGCTGTCGATCACATTGAGGATGCGCTGGCCGATCTGATTGGGCTCGCAGCCGATGAGGATGCGTCCGGGATCGAGGCCTGGGTGGCCGCAGGAGCCTGCCCAGCCGCGCGCGTCGTGCGCTATATGCGATCTGTCTGGCCTGCCGGGCAGGAGGGGTGCGCGATGCTGCTGGAGGAACGTCCCGCCGCCTGGTGGGTGCAGCAGTTGCAGCAACCCGGCTTCACCCGCTGTCCCACCCTGGATGGTGACCCGGCCGAAACGGGCCCCTTCGCGCGGTTGGCTCATGACCCCGCCTTGGCCGCGCTGGTGCGTGTCTATGGTGCCGTTCCGTGGGTGCGCATGGCCGCCCGCGCTCTCGATGCCGCGTGGCTGCCTGCCCAATTGCGGCTGGAGATCGATGATCTGGGTCCGGTTGACGCTGTCCCAGTGCCGCAGACTGCCACCGGTGCCGGCGTCGGGGTGGTGGAAACCGCCCGCGGCACGCTCGTTCACGGTTGCTGGTTGGAGGGTGGGCGGATCGCCGATTGGCGGATCGTCGCCCCAACGGAATGGACCTTCCACCCCGATGGCGCGCTGACGCAGTTGTTGCTGGACCTGCCAGACGATCACGCGCTGCCAGACCGGATGGCCGTAGCTGTCACCTGCCTGGATGCCTGCGTGCCGGTCGCACTGGCCATCCGTCCCGTGGCGGAGGAGGCGGGCGATGCATGAGATGGCGCTCGCCCAAGGCATCGTCGACCTCGTGGCCGACCATGTTCGCGGCATTGAGACCAGCGGCGTGCGCTGGATCAAGCTGGAGATCGGCGCGCTGAGCCATGTTGACCCCCATGCGCTGCGCTTTTGCTTTGACAGCGTCGCCCACGGCACGCGCGCTGAAGGGGCAGCCCTGGTGATCGATGAACCACCTGGGCGCGGGCGCTGCATGGCTTGCGGCAGCCTAGTCACCATCGCCCGCCGGGGTGATGGCTGTCCCGCCTGTGGCTCTGGCCAAGTATTGACCATCGATGGCGATCAAATGCGCGTCGTCGAATTGGAGGTGCTGTGATGTGTACGGTATGCGGATGCGGAGACGGCGAAAAGCGGATTGAGGGCGTCAATCCCGCGGCGACCGACCTGCATATGGGCCGCGGCGAGGCCGGCGTCTCGGTCGCGGGCATGGAGCAAAGCAAGCTGGTGAAGATTGAACAAGACATCCTGTCAAAGAACAACCGTATCGCCACCGTCAATCGGCGCCTGTTCCAGGCCAGTCAGATGCTGGTGCTGAACCTGATGTCATCACCGGGCTCTGGCAAAACCACGCTGCTGGTCCGCACGCTGCAGGATTTGACTGCGCGCTGGCCGCTGGCGGTGATTGAGGGCGATCAGGAAACCACTCTTGATGCTGATCGCATCCGGGCCACCGGCGTGCCTGCCCTGCAAGTCAACACCGGCAAGGGCTGCCATCTTGATGCTGAGATGGTCACCCTGGCGGTGGGGGAGTTGAACCCGCCCAGTGGCACAGTGCTGTTTGTGGAAAATGTTGGCAACCTTGTCTGCCCCGCAGCGTTTGACTTAGGCGAGACGCGCCGGGTCGCCATGCTCTCGGTCACCGAGGGGGAGGATAAGCCGCTGAAATATCCAGGCTTGTTCGCCTCGGCCGACCTGTTGCTGGTCACCAAGAGCGACCTCCTGCCCTATGTTGGCATTGATCTGGACAAGCTGATCGCAGCTGCACGCGCGGTGCGCCCTGGCCTGACGGTGATCACCGTCTCAGCCACCACTGGGGAGGGGTTGGAGGCGTGGTATGCATGGCTCGCCCATGAGCGCGACCATGTCCAGGGTGCGCCCCACGATCATTCCCATCACCATCATCATCATGACGGGGGGGAGCACCCGCACCACCATCACCACGGTGAGGACCACCACCATCACCCGGCTGAGGCCGGTCATGATCGCGCCCCGCCGCACGCCTGATCTGGTGCGCCAGCGCCTGCGGGTGCGCGGGCTGGTGCAGGGCGTTGGGTTTCGGCCCTTCGTCCACGCGCTTGCGCGGCGTCATGGTTTGACCGGCTTTGTGCTGAACGACGCAGCCGGTGTGCTGATCGAGGTGCAGGGCCGTGATCTCAGCGGGTTCCGCCGTGCCTTGACCGTGGAGGCGCCCCCGCTGGCGCGCATTCGCGCGGTCGAACCGCGGGATCTGGCGCCGGAGCCGGATGAGGCCGCGTTCGAGATCCGCACCTCCCTCGGCGGTGCGCCGACGGCAGCCGTCACGCCCGATGCGGGCATCTGCACCGACTGCCTGCGGGAGTTGTTCAGCCCCCAGGACCGGCGTTTCCAGCATCCATTCCTGTCCTGCACCAATTGTGGGCCGCGCCACACCATCACCCATGCCGTCCCCTATGACCGGCCAAACACAACGATGGCGACCTTTCCGCTGTGCCCGGCCTGCGAGAGGGAGTATCGCGACCCCGGCGATCGGCGGTTCCACGCCCAACCCATCGCCTGTCCCGACTGCGGGCCGACGCTGTCCCTGCCGGTGGCGGCTGCGGCTGACTTGCTCGCCCGTGGCGGGTGCCTTGCGGTCAAGGGTCTCGGGGGGTTTCAGCTTCTGTGCCGGGCCGATGAGACAGCAGCCGTCGCACGCTTGCGTCAGGCCAAGCAGCGCGATGGCAAACCCTTCGCCCTGCTGGTGTTGAACCCTGCCAGTGCCGCGCTGTGGGCGGCGGTATCACCGGCGGAGCAGGCTGCTTTGACCAGTCCGGCGCGGCCCGTGGTGATTTTGCGCCGTCACACTCAGATCGATGGCCTAGCGCGCGATCTTGCCCCTGGCCTTGATTGGTTGGGGGTGATGCTGCCAGCCACGCCAATCCAGGCGTTGTTGCTCTGGCATCTTGCGGGCTGTCCCACCGCGCCCGAGTGGCGGGATGCACCCTGTCCCATCGCTCTGGTCGCCACGTCAGCCAACCGCGGTGGCGAGCCGCTGGCAATCAGTGCAGCCGACCTGCCGCCAACGGTGATGGACCAAACCCTCGACCATGATCGCGCCATCCTGATCCGCAGCGATGACAGTGTGGTGCGCTGGAGTGCGGGCCGGGTGCGGCCCATTCGGCGCGCACGGGGCTTTGTTCCAGAGGCAATTGAGCTGCCAGCGGACGGCCCGCCAACGCTGGCGGTAGGCGGCCATTTGAAAACCACCATCACCCTGACCCGTGGGCGAGAGGCGTTCTTGTCCCAGCATCTGGGTGATCTGGATAACGCATCAACCCGCGCCTTTCACCTGGACACCATCCGCCACATGGCGGCGATTCTGGCGATCCAGCCCGAACGTGTGGTCCATGACCGCCACCCGGACTTCGCCAGCACGCTGATGGCGGAGGCGTTTGGCGTGCCCAGCCTCGCGGTGCAGCACCACCACGCCCATCTGGCGGCTGTCGCAGCCGAGCATGGTTGCACCCAACCCGTGGTTGGCCTTGCCCTGGATGGCTATGGCTATGGTGCTGATGGCGGTGCTTGGGGGGGCGAGCTGCTGCGCCTGGATGGGCTTGCCTGCCAGCGCCTGGGTCATTTGTGGGCGTTGCCGCAGCCAGGAGGCGACCGCGCAGCGCGTGAGCCCTGGCGGATGGCAGCTGCTGCGCTGTCTGTGCTGGGCCGCGAGGTGGAGATCGCGGCGCGGTTTGCTGACCAACCGCTGGCCGCGCCGCTTGCGGCGATGCTGGCGACGGGTCGGGTGCCGCGCACCACGTCCTGCGGGCGGTGGTTTGATGCTGCCGCTGGCTTGCTGGGCCTTGCCGAGACCGCTGGGTATGAGGGCGAGGCGCCAATGCGGCTCGAATCCCTGGTCCGTCGTCCCCAGGTGCTGCCCGGCGGGTGGCGCATCACGCCAGAGGGGGTGCTTGACCTGCGCCCATTGCTGGCAGCCCTGCTGGAGTGCGATCCAGCAACCGGCGCTGAGCTGTTTCACGGCACGCTGGCTGCTGCCTTGGTGGATTGGGCGGCGCCGCACGCACACGACGTTGTGCTGCTGGGTGGCGGCTGTCTGATGAATGCCGTGCTGGCTGAGGCGCTGGTGGCGGGCTTTGCTGCCCGCGGCCTGACCGCCCTGCTGCCAGAAGCAGCCCCTGCAAATGATGGCGGCCTGTCCTTGGGCCAAGCCTGGCTTGGCTGCCAGGCGCCTGCCTCACTGTTCACACCCGCACCCGAGAGGTGATCTGCCATGTGCCTCGCCATGCCTGCTCAGGTGGTTGAATTGGTCGCCGACGGCCGGGCCAAAGTGGCCACCAACGGCGTCTCGATGGAGGTTTCGGTCGCCCTGGTGCCCGATGCCAGGGTGGGCGACTGGCTGGTTGTCCATGTTGGCTATGCCCTGTCGCGCATCGATCCCGAGGCTGCAGCCGCCACTCTTGCCGCCATGGAAGGTGTCGTATGAAGTACGTCTCCGAGTTTCGGCGGGGCGATACTGCCCGCACCCTTGCCGCTGCCATCGACGCGGCGGTTCCAGCCGATCGGCATTGGCGGATAATGGAGTTTTGTGGCGGCCACACCCATTCGATCTGCCGCTTCGGCCTGACCGATCTGCTGCCAGAGCGCGTGGAGCTGGTGCATGGCCCAGGCTGCCCGGTCTGCGTGCTGCCGATTGGGCGGCTGGATCAAGCCATTGACCTGGCTCTGACCCGCAATGCCATTCTGTGCAGCTTCGGCGACATGATCCGGGTACCCGCCTCACACCGCACCTCGTTGATGAGTGCGAAGGCGCGCGGGGCCGACATCCGCGTGGTCTATGGCCCGCAGGAAGCACTAAAGATCGCCCGCGCCGAACCAGAGCGGGAGGTGGTGTTCTTCGCCATCGGCTTTGAAACCACGGCCCCCACCACCGCGCTGGCGGTGAAGGAGGCAGCCCAAACCGGAATCGGCAACTTCTCCATTCTGTGCAACCACGTCCTGACCCCCGCGGCATTGACGGCCATCCTAGAGGGCGGGGTTGCGATTGATGGGTTTGTCGGGCCGGGTCACGTTTCCACCATCACCGGCACGCGGCTGTTTGAGCCCTTTGCCGCGCTGGCCCGCAAGCCAGTGGTGGTGGCCGGGTTTGAACCGCTCGATCTGCTGCAGGCGATCTTGATGGTGGTCCGCCAGTTGGCCGACGGGCGGGCGGAGGTGGAGAACCAGTACGCCCGTGCAGTCAGCCGGGACGGCAATGCCGTCGCCCAAGCCTTGATGGCCGAGGTGTTCACGCTGCGCCCTGAGTTTGATTGGCGGGGCCTGGGCACCATGCCCGACAGCGCTTTGACGCTGGCCGACCGCTACGCCTGCTTTGATGCGGAGCGGCGGTTCAACATCGGCTACGCCAGCGTGGCAGATCACAAGGCCTGCGCCTGTGCCGATATTGTCCGCGGGCTGAAGAAACCACAGGACTGCAAAGTGTTCGGCACCGCCTGTACCCCGCAAAC
The DNA here is from genome assembly GCA_004292755.1 of Alphaproteobacteria bacterium. Lineage (GTDB taxonomy): Bacteria > Pseudomonadota > Alphaproteobacteria > Elsterales > Elsteraceae > RDXE01. The sequence continues at coordinate 41,971 of RDXE01000042.1, read as the reverse complement.
ACCGATTGGCGCCTGCATGGTCTCGCCCGAGGGGTCGTGCGCGGCATACTACGCCTATGGTCGCCATCGGGAGCCCGCATGACCGCCGCGTCCCCCTTCTCCCGTCGGCTCGACCTCACGGGCACGGTGGAGTTGTTCCACGGTGGCGGCGGTCGGGCGATGGCGCAGCTGATCGCAGAGCTGTTTCGGAAGCATTTGCGGGACGTGCAGGATGGCGATGCCGCGCTGTTGCCGCCCGTGAGCGGACGCTTGGCCGTGACCACTGATGCCTCGGTGGTTGCTCCACGGTGGTTTCCCGGTGGGGACATGGGCTCGCTTGCCATCAATGGCACCGTCAATGATCTGGCCATGCGCGGTGCCCGCCCCCTCGCCCTCACGGTTTCCATGGTGCTGGAGGAGGGGTTGCCCCTGCAGGAGCTTGAGCGGCTGGCCCAGTCGCTGGCGGCATCCGCGGCCGCGGTTCCCGTGCCGGTGGTGGCCGGGGACACCAAAGTGGTGGAGCGCGGCAAGGGGGACGGTGTGTTTTTGTCGGTCGCTGGCGTCGGCGTGGTGCCCGATGGCGTGACACTAGAGGCCTCGGCCATTCGCCCCGGCGACCGGGTGCTGGTCTCCGGCACGCTGGGGGACCATGGCATGACCTTGATGTCGCTGCGCGAAGGCCTGGGATTTGCTGGTGACCTTCAGTCAGACTGCCAGCCGTTGGTTGATCTGGTCGCCAGCTTGCTGGCGGTCAGCGGTGTGCGCTGTCTGCGCGACCCCACGCGCGGTGGGTTGGCCGCAACAGTGAATGAACTCGCCTGGGCGGGGGCCTGCGGCTTTCTGTTGGACGAAACCGCCATTCCGATCCGACCCACCGTGCATGCAGCCGGTGAATTGCTGGGCATTGACCCGCTGACAGTCGCAAACGAGGGCAAACTGGTGGCAATTGTGGCGCCAGACGCGGCTGATCGCCTGCTGACCGTGGCCCGCGCCCACCCGAAGGGTCGGGATGCCGCGCTGATTGGCACCGTGACCGACGATCCGCGCCATTTCGTCCAGCTGAAGACCGAACTAGGCGGTACGCGCATTCTGGATTGGTTGATGGGCGAACAGCTGCCGCGGATTTGTTAGAGCGGGATTGCGTCCGCTCCCCCACATCCGCGGCAGTGTGTCCCCAGGCTTACTCGGCTGCCTTTGGCAGGGCTGGCTGTGTCCAGCGCAGCACCGGCTTGCGGGCAGCTTGGGTTTCATCCAGGCGCCGACGCGGGGTCAGGCGTGGGGCTGCCTGGAAGCTGGCGGCATCCCCCTCCTTTGCCCGGCGGGCGAGGCTGAGCATGGTGTCGCAGAACTGATCGATGGACTGTTTCGATTCCGTTTCAGTCGGCTCAATCAGCATTGCGCCATGCACCACCAGGGGGAAGTACATGGTCATCGGGTGGAAACCCTCATCGATCAGCGCCTTGGCGAAATCGAGGGTAGAGACACCGGTATCCTTCAGGAACCGGTCATCGAACAAGGCTTCATGCATGGTCGGCCCCTCGAAGGAGGCCGTGATGTCGCCCTTCAGGCGGGCCAGGATGTAGTTGGCATTCAGCACGGCGTCAGACGCGACCTGCCGCAAGCCATCGGCACCATGGCTCTTCATATAGGCAAGGGCGCGCACAAACATGCCCATTTGCCCGTGAAACGCCTTGAGACGACCGAAGCTGGCGGCAGCGTCGCCCTCAGCGGTTTCGACCAGGCGATACTGCCCTTGCTCCATCACCACCATTGGCAAGGGCGCATAGGGAGCCAAGGCAGCCGACAGCACCACAGGTCCCGACCCTGGGCCGCCGCCGCCATGGGGGGTGGAAAAGGTTTTGTGTAGGTTGATGTGCATGCAATCAACGCCTAGATCAGCAGGGCGGACCCGGCCAACGATGGCGTTGAAATTGGCACCGTCGCAGTAAAAGAACCCACCGGCCTCATGAATCAGGCGGCTGATGTCCTGGATCTCATCCTCAAACAACCCGCAGGTATTTGGGTTGGTGATCATCACGGCGGCAACATCACTGCCCAGCTTGGCCTTGAAGGCGGCTAGATCAACCCGGCCCCGGTCGGTTGCTGGAATCGGGTCGACCTCATAGCCCAACACCGCAGCCGTCGCCGGGTTCGTGCCATGGGCGCTCTCTGGCACCAGGACGCGCCTGCGCACATCCCCCCGGGCCGCCAAAGCAGAGCGGATCGCAGCCATCCCACAGAACTCGCCATGGGCACCCGCCGCAGGGGACAGGGCGACGGCGGGCATGCCGGTCAGGGTGGTCAGCCAATGGGCCAACTCATGAATCAGCGCCAGAGCACCCTGCACGGTTTCAGGCGGTTGCAGCGGGTGGAGGTCGGCAAAGCCGGGCAGCCGCGCCATTTTTTCATTCAGGCGCGGATTGTGCTTCATGGTGCAGGAGCCGAGCGGGAAGAACCCGCTGTCGATGCCGTAGTTTTTTTGGCTGAGCCGCGTGAAGTGCCGCACCACTTGCGGCTCTGACAGGCCGGGCAGGCCAATCGCACCGCGCCGGTCCAATCCGCCAAGGCGGCTCGGGCGGCCAGCAGGCTCCGGCAGGTCTACCCCGGTGCGGCCATCGGCGCCCTGTTCGAAGATCAACGGCTCTTCCAACAGCAAGGCGCGATGGCCCGAGGCGGTGACGACGGGCGCCAGCGTGTCGGCATCATCATTGGCGGGGCGGGCTAGGCGGCCCTGGGATCGGTCCATCTGGGTCATCTCACAGCACCTCCGCCAGCGCTGTTGCCAGCGCGTCGACGTCGTCATCGGTCACGGTTTCAGTTGCCGCCACCAGCAGAATGTTGGCGAGCGACGCGTCGTCCGGCCACAGGCGGGAGGCAGGTACCCCCGCCAGGATGCGTCGCTCGGCCAAGGCCGCAACCACGGCTGCGGCTGGCTTCGGCAGGCGAACTGCAAACTCGTTGAAGAACGCCGTTGGCACGATCTCAACGCCGGGGATTGCCGCCAGCCGGTCGGCTGTCTGGCAGGCCGATTGATGATTGAGCGCCGCCAGCCGGGTGAAGCCAGCCTCCCCCAACAGGCTCATGTGGACCGTGAAGGCCAGGGCACACAGGCCTGAGTTGGTGCAGATGTTGGAGGTCGCCTTCTCCCGCCGGATGTGCTGCTCGCGCGTTGACAGGGTGAGCACCCAGCCGCGCTTGCCATCGGCATCCACTGTTTCGCCTGCGAGACGGCCGGGCATCTGGCGGACAAACTTTTCCTGCGTGGCGAACAGGCCGACATAGGGCCCGCCGAAATTCAAGCCGACGCCAATCGACTGTCCTTCGGCCACAACAATGTCAGCCCCCATCTCACCCGGCGGCGTGAGTGCGCCGAGGGAGACCACCTCCGTCACCACCACCACCAGCAGCGCGCCCTTGGCATGGGCGGCGGCAGCGAGGGGGCGTAGATCGCGAACATGGCCGAACACCGACGGATTCTGAACCACCACACAGGATGTTTCGGAATCGATCAGGCTCGCGAGATCCTCCGTCCCAGCAAGGTCGGGTCCTGGAGCAGCGACGGTGAAGCCAGACAGGTCGGCGTGAGTCTTCACCACTTCGGCATAGTGGGGGTGCAAGCCACCAGACAGCACAGCCTTGGTCCGCCGAGTCACCCGGTTTGCCATCGCCACAGCTTCGACGCAGGCGGTGGAGCCGTCATACATCGACGCATTGGCGACTGGCATGCCAGTGATCATCGCCACCTGGGTCTGGAATTCGAACAGGTACTGCAGCGTGCCCTGCGCGATTTCCGGCTGATACGGCGTGTAGGAGGTGAGGAACTCACCGCGCTGGATGATGGTGTCAACGCTGGCCGGGATGTGGTGGCGGTAGGCGCCAGCACCCAGGAAGAACGGCACGGATCCGGCATCCAGATTGCGCGCGGCCAACCGCTTCAAGTCGCGCTCCACCCCCAACTCACCCTGGTGATGGGGCAGACCCGCAATGGGGCCGCTCAACCGGGCAGAGGGTGGGACATCGACAAACAGATCATCAACAGAGCTGACGCCGATGGTCGCCAGCATCTGGCGACGGTCAGTCTCGGTAAGGGGCAGGTAGCGCATCAGCCGAGCTCCTCCAGATAGGCGGCGTAGGCCTCTTCATCCATCAACGCGCCCAACTGACCTGGGTTGCTGATTGAGATGCGGAAGAACCAGCCCTCCCCCATCGGGTCTTCGTTGACCAGTTCCGGCGTGTCGCTCAGGGCGCCATTGCCTTCGATCACGGTGCCGTCCACCGGCGAATAGACGTCGGAGGCAGCCTTCACGCTTTCGACCACGGCTGCGTCCTGGCCAGCCTGCAGCGCCTTACCGGCGGCGGGCACCTCGACAAACACCACATCGCCCAGTTGGCTCTGCGCATAGGCAGTGATGCCGACTGTGCCGACGGAGCCGTCGACGCGAATCCACTCGTGATCTTTTGAGAATTTCAGCATGGGTTAGCCTCGATGGTAGCGGTGGGGGGCAAAGGGCATGGGTACGACGCGGGCAGGGCGCGGGGTGCCACGGATCAACAGCTGAACTTCGGTTCCAGGTGTTGCGTGGGCCGCGGTGACATAGCCCATCGCCACCGGTCCACCCACTGTCGGGCCGAACCCGCCAGAGGTGATGGTGCCGATGGTGGCGCCAGCGCTGTCGAGCACCTGGGTTCCCTCCCGTGCGGGGGCCTTATCTTCGGGCCGGATGCCGACGCGGCGCCGGGTCGGACCGGATGCCAGCTCCGCCGCCACGCGCGCCGCACCGGGGTAGCCCCCCTCGGCCCGGCGGCGTTTGGAGATGGTCCACGCCAAACCCGCTTCGATGGGGGAGGTGGTGGTGTCAATGTCATGACCATAGAGGCAAAGACCCGCCTCCAGGCGCAGGCTGTCACGCGCACCAAGGCCAATCGGCTTCACCCGCGGGTCGGCTAGCAGCCGTTCGGCCAAGGCTGCGGCGGCGTCTGCGGCGATGGAAATCTCAAACCCATCCTCGCCCGTATAGCCAGACCGGGTGACAAAGCACGGCTCGCCCGCCACGCTGAGCGCAGCCCCCGCCATGAACGGCAGCGCCTCTGATCCCGGCGCAAGCTCGGCCATCACGGCCTTGGCTTCCGGGCCTTGCAGGGCCAGCAGGGCACGATCAAAGGCAGCGGTAATCGTAACACCTTCGAGATGAGCTTGCAGATGGGCCAGATCCTGGTGCTTACAGGCGGCATTCACGACGAGATACAGATGGTCGCCCGCATGGGTCACCATCAAATCATCCAGGATGCCGCCAGCGTCGTTGGTGAACAGCGTGTAGCGCTGCCGACCAGGGGCGAGGGCCTGGATGTCGCCCGGTACCAGACGCTCCAGCGCCTCGGCAGCATTTGAGCCGCTTAAGCGGACCTGACCCATGTGGGAGACGTCGAACAATCCAGCCGACTGGCGCGTCCACTGGTGTTCTTGCAACACGCCTGCGGGGTATTGCACCGGCATGGCGTAGCCCGCGAACGGCACCATCTTGGCACCTAAGCGCCGGTGCAGGGCGTCCAACGGCGTGGTGAGCAAATCCTGATCAACAGGGATTGGGTCGGCGGGCATGGGCGGCGCTCTCGACAGGCACTGTGCCGCAACGCTGTCCCGCTGACGGTCTCCAGACCGATGCGGCGCGTCACGACCCCCTCTGTCCCTCAGACCTGAAAGAGTGACGCCCCATCAAATCGATGGCGCGCTTGACCTCTTCGGTGGGTGCGTTGTCGGCACCGCTCTCCAGAGCGCCATTCCCCCGCGGTCCTTTTCGCCTGAGAGTTTCCGGGGCCGTTTGCTCCTTCGGCGCCGACGCTAGCGATGGCCGCGCCGGTCTCTCCCACGGGGTTCATCGGCGTGCCCAAGGGGATGCCAGAGCCGCAAGCCGTCGTCAACCGCGCCGTTTGAGGGGCTTTGTGGTCGGTTGCCCGGTCACTCTGCGGCAGCCGCGCGCCGCTCATCCCGGAACCGTTCGCACGCAGCAACCAGTTGCGCCCGCACGCCTGGTTCCAACGCCGAATGCCCGGCATCGGGCACGACGATGTAGCGCGCCTCTGGCCAGGCGCGGGCCAGGGCATCGGCTGTCATTGGCGGGCACACCATGTCGTAGCGGCCCTGGACAATCGTGCACCAGTGCTTGCGAATCCGTCCGATGTTGGCCAGCAACGCGTTGTCCGGCAGGAAGATCTTGTTCACGAAGTACTGAGCTTCCAGCCGTGCCAGACCAACGGCGATGCGATCCTCCCCGAAGGAGGTGGTGGTCTCCACATTCGGCAGCAGGGTGGAGCACGCGCCTTCATAGCGGCTCCAGCAGCGGGCGGCGGGAAGGTGTACCCGCGGGTCAGGGTTCATCAGGCGCTGGTGATAGGCGGTCAACAGATCGCCCCGTTCCGCTTCTGGAATGAAGCCTGAAAAGTCACGCCATGCCTCTGGGAACACCGTGCGCATGCCGTAGAGGAACCAGTCGATCTCCTCCGGTCGGGAGAGGAAGATGCCGCGCAAAATGAAGCCCAACACGCGATCCGGGTGGGTTTCGCCATAGGCCAGGGCCAGCGTTGAGCCCCAGGAGCCGCCGAACACCAGCCAGCGGTCAATCTCCAAGTGGCGGCGGAGGGTTTCGATATCTTGGATCAGGTGCGGTGTGGTGTTGTCGATCGTCTCGCCAAGCGGGGAGGAGCGCCCGGCGCCCCGCTGGTCAAACACCACGATCCGATAAAAGGACGGGTCGAAGAACCGCCGATGGGTCGGCGAGGCGCCAGCCCCAGGCCCGCCATGGAGGAACAGCACCGGCAGTCCGCGCGGATTGCCTGATTGTTCCCAATACATCGTGTGGCGTCCGTCGAGTGGCAGCATGCCCGACGCATGCGGATCAATCGCCGGATAGAGCTCAGTGCGCACGTCCCTAGTCCTCTCCGCTCCCCGCTCCATCTGTAGGACAGGCAGCAAGCCGGAAGCCAGCGCTTTTCCGTCGCTCAAGCGATCGTCGAACGGGGTCTGTGCCATGGGCACCCCCCTGGCCGCAGGCTGGCTGCCGCCCCATCTTGTCGCCAGAGGCGAAGGAGACCAAGGCGTGAGCGACGAGAACAACTTCGGCGGACGGATCAAACGCTATGCCCAAGTGACTGGCGCCGTCGGCGGTCTGGGTCTTCGCCTTGCAGGAGAGCGCTATCTCGGCCTGAAACTGGATCGGGACCGCCATGCAGCCGAGTTGAAGGCGGCCCTGGGCGGAATCAAGGGGCCGTTGATGAAAGTGGCCCAGATCCTGTCGACGATTCCCGACGCCTTACCCAAAGAATACGTTCAGGAGCTGGCGCAGTTGCAGGCCAATGCGCCATCCATGGGCTGGCCGTTCGTGCGCCGACGCATGGCCGCGGAATTGGGGCCGCAGTGGCAGCAACGCTTTGCCCGGTTTGAACCAGAGGCAATTGCCGCGGCCTCGCTGGGTCAAGTGCACCGGGCCTGGGATCATGACGGCACTGCACTTGCAGTCAAGCTGCAGTACCCAGACATGAGTTCTGCCGTCGAGGCAGATTTACGGCAGCTTCGGTTGGTATTTTCCTTGTATGAGCGCTATGACAAAGCAATCGCAACCGATGCAATTCATGCCGAGATTTCAGATCGGCTGCGCGAAGAGCTGGACTATGCGCGGGAGCTGCGGCACCTACAGCTCTACCGACGGATGCTGCGGGACGAGCCCCGCGTCCATGTGCCGCATCCGGTTCCGGCATTGTCGACCCAGCGATTGCTGACCATGCATTGGCTGGATGGCACGCCGCTGATGCAGATGCTTCAGCGCGACCAGAGCTTTCGCGACGAAGTGGCGATCTCGATGTTTCGTGCTTGGTACGTGCCATTCTATTTTTACGGCGTGATTCATGGCGACCCGCACCTTGGCAACTATGCCGTCCGGCCGGACGCCGCGGTCAACCTGCTGGACTTCGGCTGCATCCGGGTGTTCCGACCGGACTTTGTGCGCGGTGTGATCGATCTGCGCGATGCGCTTGAGCGCGAGGATGACGATCTGGCCGTCCACTCTTACCAGACCTGGGGGTTTGAGGGTCTGACCCGAGAGACCATTGCGGTTCTGAATCAATGGGCGCGCTTCATCTATGCCCCGTTGTTGGATGACAGTGCGCGCAAGATTGCTGAAACCAATTCCGGCCAGTATGGGCGCGAAGTGGCTGAGGCCGTTCATGCCGAGCTGCGCCGGATCGGTGGCGTCAAGGTCCCGCGGGAGTTCGTGTTCATGGACCGCGCGGCCATTGGTCTTGGCAGCGTGTTCATGCACCTGAAGGCGGAGGTCAATTGGTACCGCCAATTCATGGATTTGGTGAGTGACTTTGACGAAGCCGCCCTCGCCACCCGTCAGGCGGAGGCTTTGACCAGCGAAGGTGTGCCGCTGGCGGCCTGAGTTCCACTCAGTCTGACAGGCCTTGCTGGCCTAGGCCGCGAGCGGCTGGGCCAGCAGGGCTTTCAGGGCAGTGCCGGGATCGCCGCCGCGCATCAGAGCGGAGCCGATCAGCAAGGCATCGGCACCGGTGCGCCGCATCCGGTCCACATCGGCGGCGCTGTCGATGCCACTTTCCGCCACCACCACGATGCCCGGCGGGATGTGCCGCATCAACCGCTCGGTCACGGCCAGATCGATGCTCAAATCCTTCAGGTTCCGGTTGTTGATGCCGATTGTTTCGGCGCCGCAGCGAACTGCCATCTCCAGTTCGGCTTCGTCATGCACTTCCACCAGCGCGTCCAGGCCCGCGTCGCGCGCCGCGGCAAGGTAGACCGGCAGCTCTGATCCCAAGCTGGCAACAATCAACAGAACTGCATCGGCGCCAACGGCGCGGGCTTCGACGATCTGGTAGGGGTCAACGACGAAGTCTTTGCGTAGCAGTGGAATGTCCACTGCGGCCCGGGCATCGATCAAATCTTGCAGACGACCACCGAAATAGTGGGTTTCCGTCAGTACCGATAACGCACGCGCACCAGCCGCGGCATAGGCCCGGGCCGTTGTGGCCGCATCGGCGCTGTCGAACAGCGCGCCTTGGCTGGGCGAGGCGCGCTTGATCTCAGCAATCACACCGATGCCAGCGGCTTGCAGCGTGCGCCGAAAGCCCCGTGCCGGCGGCTGCGCCGCGGCCATCGCCTGCAGGTCCGCCAGGGGGCGGCGGGCCTTGTCGGCCGCAACATCGGTGCGGCGACGGGCGCAAATCTCGGCAAGCTTGCTCATCACGCAGCCGCCCGTGCCGGTGCTGCCAAATCCATCAGCAGCCGTGCTGCCCGGCCACTGTCGATCGTGGCTGTGGCAAGGGCCACGCCACTCGGCAAGTCAGTGACCCGACCAGCGGCGAACAGGGCAGCCGCAGCATTCATCAGTGCGGCCGGGCGGGCTGGATGATCGCGGCCTTCCAGAAGGTCTTGGACGATGGCGGCGTTGGTATGGGCGTCGCCCCCTTGGATCGCGGAGAGCGGCGTTTCCGGCAAGCCGAAATTGGCCGGTGCCAGGTCCATCTTGGTCAGCGTGCCACGGTCCACCAGCATCGCGCGGGTGATGCCTTGGGGGGCGATCTCGTCCAGGCCGATATCGGCAGAGACGACCAGCGCCCGCTCCACCCCCAGCGCAGCCAGCGCCTGCGCCATTGGTTGCAGCTTCTCGGGATGGTAGACGCCAACCAACTGGGCGCGCACTTCAGCGGGATTGGTGAGCGGGCCCAGAAGGTTGAACAGGGTGCGAATGCCCAGGCTGCGCCGCACGCCCGCTACAGCCTTGGTCGCAGGGTGATAGAGCGGCGCGAACAGGAAGGCGAAGCCAGTGCGGTCTATGGTCTGGGCAGCGGTCGCTGCGTCCAGATTGGTTGGAATGCCCAAGGCCTCCAGCACATCAGCCGAGCCGCAGCGCGAAGAGACCGAGCGATTGCCGTGCTTCGCCACCGAAACCCCAGCGGCTGCGGCCACCAGCGCTGCGACGGTGGACAAGTTGATCGTGCCCTTGCCATCGCCGCCCGTGCCAGCGGTGCACAGGTCAGGGCGTTGGCGGAGTGGCAGGCGGACTGCATTGGCGCGCAGGGCGCGGGCGGCACCAACCATCTCCCCCACCGTCTCGCCCTTCACGCGGATCGCAGTCAGCAAGGCCGCGATCTGGGCGGGCTGGCAGGCGGGATCGAGCATGGAGGCAACAGCTGCGGCCATCTCGTCAGGGGTCAGATGGGCACCGCTGGCCACACGCTCCAGAACTTCCACCAGCATCGTCGGTCTCCTGTGTCTGCTGAAGCCTGATGTTTGGACAATAAAAAACCCACCAAGGAAGGCCTTGGTGGGCGGAACCGGGTGGGGATGTGGATCGGTTAGATCACGACATGCCGCCGAGGCCGCCCTCGGTCCACCACCACCACGACGAAACGGACGCTGCGACAGCAGCACCGGACGTCAAGGACAGGAGGGGATAGAAGCGGCTCATGGCGTGAGACTATGCAAAACTGCTGGTGCCGGTCAAGCGTCGCAGTGACGCGCGGTTGACAGAGGCAGGCCCACCACCCGGTCTTGGAGTGACACTATGGTGTCGGCAGCAGGCCGCGGCGCCGGGCATCGTCCACCACCACCTTCAACACGGTGTTGCCGAACGACAAGGGCTTGCCGTTGACGTCCGTGGTGGTCAGCTGTGCCAAGTTCCAGAAAGCCAACAGCCGCCCTTCGCGGGTGCGGGCCTCCCACCGTCCGTGCTGATACTTCACGAAGCCAACAATCGCACCGTCTGGCGCTTTGACTTCAATGACTTGCGGGTGGGCCGCGCCAATCGCCGTGCGCGCCGACGCCGACGGCACAGCGAGCAGGAGACCAGCCACCAGAGAAATCAGGACACGCATGCCGTTAACCATATCACGCAGTCGTTACCATGGGGAGTCGATTATGGCCCCGGTGGTTCTTGATCGCTGCGCCCTTGTGCGCAGCCGGTCCACTGCCAATCTCTGCGCTCATGGGACGCAGTGAATGGATCCTGATCGGCGTGATGGTTGCTATCGCGCTGGCTGCAATGCTCTCCGGCGGCGCGCTGGAGGGCACCGTGCTCGGCTTGCTGTTGGCTGGTGAGCCCTTGCCGGAGCGACCGGCCATCACCGGCACAGCGCAAGTGGTCGGTGCCCTCAGCCTGATGGCGGTGGTGGTGTTCTTGCTGGCGCAGACCATGCCGCAGTGGCGTGATTTTTTGCGGACAGGGTCCATCGTGCTGCTGATCGGTGCCATCCTCGCTGCCGTGTTTGACAGCCTTTAGGCTCCGCGACCGAGATCGCTGTGTGCGAGGGCTTGACGGGACTGCCGGGGAATAGTCTCTTGACGTGGGGTCCGGTAAGGGCCTTGGCGGGCGCCGTTCGGGTCCGTCTTTCTCAACCGCGCGCTCGCCTCTTTGGGAGGGACGTCGTCGCATGACTCGCATGTCGATTTTGTCGAGCCCGTTTCTGTTGGGATTCGATCAGGTGGAACGCACGCTGGATCGGATCGCCAAGTCAGCGGGTGAGGGGTACCCCCCCTATAACATCGAGCAGATCAGCGAAGACGGCCTTAGGATCTCGCTGGCCGTGGCCGGGTTTGGCCGCAACGACCTCTCCATCCAGGTGGAGAACAACCAGCTGATCATTCGCGGCAAACAGCAAGACGACAGCAACCGGGTGTTTCTGCACCGCGGCATCGCCTCCCGCCAATTCCAGCGCGCCTTTGTGCTGGCTGACGGTATGGAGGTGGTGGGTGCGGAGTTGGACAATGGTTTGCTGCATGTTGACCTGCGCCGTCCCCTTCCCGAAGTGAAAGTGCGCACCATCGAGATCAAGGGTGCCCCCAAGCCAGCGCGGGCCGCAAAGGCCGCGATCGAGCTGGACCCCGACAAGGGCTAGCCAACTGGTTTGACACCTGTTGATCCCGTTCGCTCATTGGATCGAGGAACTGGACATGATTGCACAACACACCGCCCGCCGCCTGACCCCCGATGCCTTTGCTGCGCTTGGCGCTGGCGGCATCGCCTTCATCAAGCCGGGCCAGATCAACGGCCACCGCATCTACACCATCCACTCCGCTGACGGTGCGCAGATCGGCCACGCCCCAACGCGGGACTTAGCGGCCGCCGCTATCCGTCAGCATGAGATGGAGCCCGTCGACGCAGTTTAGTGGATCAAGTCTGACGGTTCGAACCGCTTTTGTGATCCGGTCTGTGGTGGTGGTGTGAACTCAACCACCGCACGCTCGGGTGCCAAGCGGTTCGATGTCACCACGAGTGCATCTGCTGCGCCGCGATCAGGTACCGGTCCTTGGTCGCGGCGGGCTGTGTTTCAGCGATCTCTGCGGCAGCATGCGCACCAGCGTCCCATCGCCCAGGGCAAGGTGGTGCCACAAGGCCGCCGCGATGTGCAGGGCGACCATCGCCGCGAGGATAATGGCCACCAATTCATGGGCCTCGCCCCAGAGGCGCCCGCCGGGGATCGTCATGGGTGCTGGTAGCAGCACGCCACCGAACACTGATACCGGTCGCCCGCGGGCCCAGCGATCCAACAAGCCCGTGATCGGCAGACCAAGGGTTATCGCGGCCAAGGCCCAATGGGCCGCTTGAGCCGCCCACACACGCCAGAGCGATTGGCCAGTCGGATGGGCCAGCGGCCACAGCAACGGACGTACCAAGCGCAAGACCGCCAGCACGAACACCACGATACCGAGGGAGTAGTGGAGGCTCATCGCCTGCTCTCGTCCGCCGCCACGCGGCAAGTCCTCCATGGTGATGCCGACCAGCCAGGCGAGGGTAACCAGTCCAGCAATGGACCAATGCAGCGCCCGGACGCCAAGGGGGTGGGGTTGGCGCTCTGCCTGAGTAGGGATGCGCATTGCGTGTCCCCTAGCGGCTGGTGCGGCGGGTAACGGCACCGCTGGTCGCGTCCACCACGAGCCGGACGCGCTGCCCCCCAGCATCCAGGCTCGCGATGTGCCACCGGCCATGCTCCCACTCCACATGCCGCACGGGGCCATAACCCGCAGCGCGCACAGCAGCAATCGCCGCTGCCGCATCAATCGCGGCCGTGGTCGGGCTGGTCGCAAGGTTTGAAGATGCGCCAGAGTTGAGTGCAGAAGGGCTGCGATCAGAGGCTGTGGCAGGCCTCCCGATCCCGAACCCAGCTGCCACGATCACGCCAAGAGCCACTGTGGCGAGACGACGAGACACACATGCAACGCGATGCTTGGTCATGGGACGGTATCCTGTCAGGTCCAGCAGGGGCGACGGCCCCGCAACGGCAATCACCTTGGCGCAGCGTGGCTGAACCAAGCCTGAGCGGGCTGTTCAGCCCCGGTTCAGCAACGGCATGCTGGGCTTCAGCCATGCGCTTTCCTCTGGTTGTTCTGATCGGACTGGTCGTCGCCGCCCCTGCGCTCAGTGGGGAGCGGCGCGATCACGAGCGTGCCCGCGCCGCCCTGGCGGTGGGGGATATTCGACCGCTTGCCACTTTGTTGATCGAGGTGGAGCGCCAGTACCACGGCGTGGTGCTGGATGCCGAGTTGGAGCAAAAGGATGGCCGCTGGGTGTACGAACTGCACCTGTTGCCATCATCGGGCCGCGTGTTTGAGCTGATCCTGGACGCGCGAACCGGTGCCGTACTGCGCAGCCGCGGACCCGTTGAGGTCCGGCGCTGATGCGCGCATTGATCGTCGAAGACCACCCGGTGTTGGCCGCTCAACTAAAGGCAGCGGTGGCCGATGCTGGTTTTGTCGCCGATTGCGCCAGCGGAGGCGAGGAGGCGCTGTTTCTAGGCGAGACCGAGGCCTATGATGTCGTCATCCTGGATCTCGGTTTGCCAGAGGTGGATGGTCTATCGATCCTGACGCGCTGGCGCGCAACGGGACGGGCGATGCCAGTGCTGATTTTGACCGCACGCGACGGCTGGAGCGACAAGGTCGCAGGCCTAAACGCCGGTGCTGATGACTACCTAACCAAGCCGTTCAACCTTCCGGAGTTGATCGCCCGGCTCCGCGCGTTGGTGCGGCGCGCCCATGGTCACGCACAGCCAGTGATCACGCTTGGCGCCGTTGGCATCGACACCACCACCCAGCAGGTCACCCTGGCGGGAGCGCCCGTGCGCTTGACCGCCCTGGAGTATCGGCTGCTGGCCTATCTGGCCTTGCGCTCCGGGGCAGTGGTCTCAAAGACAGAACTGACGGAGCATCTCTATGCTCAGGATTTTGACCGCGATAGCAACACGTTGGAGGTGATCATCGCGCGGCTCCGCAAGAAACTGGGGGAGGGCCGCATCGAAACCCTGCGCGGCCAGGGCTATCGGTTGAGTCGATGAGGCGCGCGACATCTTCCCTCGCTTTGCGGTTGGCGCTGGCGACGGGGCTGTGGGTTGCCCTCAGTTTGGGTGTTGCCGGGTGGTTTGTGATCGACAGCGTGGTCCGGCAAGTGTCGGGCGCCTTCGATGCCCGGTTGATCACCCACCTGGACGGTCTGACGGCAATGCTGGCGGCCGACGATCAGGGCCACGTCGTCCTGACCCGCACCCCAACGGCGCCGGAGTTTGATCGCCCGCTGTCCGGTAGCTATTGGCAACTTAGCCAAGCTGGTGTGGTGGGGGCGGCCTCACGCTCCCTGTGGGACCAAACCTTGCCGAGTGACCCGCTGCCCGCCGACACAGGCCTGCGCTGGCGCACCCTCTCCGGTCCTCGGGAGGAGGGCCTCCGGATGGTGGAACGGCTGGTGCTGCTGCCGGGCGCGAGTGCGCCGGTGCAGATTGCTGTTGCGGTCTCAAGGGCTGCGCTGCTGGACGACATTCACCACCTGCGCGCGGGCTTAAGCTTGGTCCTGGTCGCCCTCGGCATTGGTGTGGTGGCGGGTGTGGCGGTCACGGTGATCGTGGGTCTGGCTCCCTTGCGTCAGGTACAGCGGGCGTTGGCCGCCGTGCGCGCCGGTCGCCAGGACCAGTTGGGCCTCGCGGCACCATCAGAGATTGCACCGTTGGTTGCAGAGTTGGACGCGGTGATTGCAGCCAACCGCGCCACTGTGGAGCGGGCGCGCAGCCACGTTGGCACCCTGGCACACGCCTTGAAGACGCCGCTGGCGGTGTTGCGCAATGCGCTGGCCGACACCCCGCCGGACGTGGCCCAGGCCGAACAGCAAACCGCGATCATTGATCGGCTGGTGCAGCATCACTTGGCGCGGGCGCGCGTGGTCGCGTTGGCGGCTCCGGTGGGCACCAGCTTGGTCTCTCCACGGGCAATTGCAGAGGAAGTGGCAACGGCGTTGCGCCGTCTGTTCGCGGCCCGTGGAGTGGAAATCACCGTGAGTGGGCAGGAGCGCTGCCGCCTGCGCATGGATGCACAGGATCTCACCGAGGTTCTGGGGAACCTGATGGAGAACGCCTGCCAATGGGCGCAGCAAAAGGTTGTGGTAACAGTTGTTTCCCAGACCACCCATGTGGTGATCACCATCACCGATGATGGCCCTGGCCTTGCCCCAGAAGAGCGCCGCGCTGCCACCCACCGCGGGGTGCGCCTGGATGATGGCGTCGCAGGCGCTGGCCTTGGCCTTGCCATCGCAATTGACATCACGGAACTGTACGGCGGTGCCGTGGAACTGCTGGCCAACCCCGCTGGCGGGTTATCCGTGCGACTAACGATCCCGATGCGTTAAGCCTTGGATTAATGACCACCAGATGACGACTGCGGCGAGGCAGACCGAGACGGCAACTTTGATTGTCAGCTTGTCGTAACACAAGGCTGCGGGAGAGCCTGATGAACCGGACCACCACCGCGTCAGTTGTCTGGGCGGATACGGCCTCTCCTTTTGAACAGGACGAGAAGTACTTTAAGGGTGGTAGCAAAAACAGCCGAATCTAGGTCGCCCATAAACCGCTCATTACTTCGATTCGGATTGAGCGTACCTGATCGGAAGAGTCGGGCGAGGGTGTACTTGGAAGGCGCGTGCGGCGTTCAGCGGATTAATCAGAATAATCTTGTCGAAGCCACCGGTTTCTATGCTGAATTTGTCATGAAATTGATTTCGGCTCAAGTCACTTAAACCATGACCGATGTGATCGGGCAAGATGAGCCACCATTCAGGATATTTCCCGCGGTGCTTGGAAATCTTGCGCTCCTTTTCTTTGATACAGTGCCGCAGATTTTCATAAATCTCGCTGAGCACCCAGCCACCAGCCTCCTCGGCACCAAGTCCTCCCAAAGTGAAAAAGTTCTGCTGTTGCGTAGATCCTTTTATCAGCGATACTTTGAACCTCATACCCACGGTCAGGTCCCTTTCGAGCGGCTGCCGGTCAGGATTATCCATGAACGTGCGGAGCAAATCATCTAGTTGTTCTTTAAGATTCGAATATTCCGGACGCGGATGTCTGAAGCTACAGCATACAAACCAGCGCTGATCAGAGACATCGCCTGGTCCATAGCTAGAAAGATAGTTGCGAAGCCAGTCCCCGAGCGGTTTCTCTGCTTCTTCGATGCCACGTCGCCCTTTGCCGGTACCGTCGTCGATGTTCTGATTTAGGCGACGTACTTCAATCGCGATGCGTTTGTCGACGACAAAATCGGGCGGCACGTTGCCGTTGGGTTCATGGACCACATCCTCGTAGCCAAAACTTCTCAGATACTGTTCAACGAGAGATTCCGATTCATCCATTTTGCGAGTCCTGGGTTCGCCAGAGGCTTTTTTCTTTGAGGAAGACGACATGCCTTTGCTCCTCCAGGCAGGCGTTGGAGCGCTCTTCGGTATAGGTCCAGAGATTGACACCGATTGACTCACGCTGCTGATAAATAGAAACAAAATCTATCAACGCGACGTTCACGAGGTCAATGACCTCGCTGGCCCGTCCAGGGTCCGCGGCGATGGATGACCTCAGCTCGGGTGAGGCCGTTGACAGTCTCTGCTAACAGACTGTTGGATTCGACAGCGCGCGCAGAAGCACCCCCTTAGCGGGTTGCTGCCCAGTCTAGTTTTGTGTCTTTTTGGGTATCACCACGCGGCTAAGTGATGCCGCCTGACCGCGATCAGCACTACCCCCGTCCAGTCATCAGTGCCTCGAACGCCCGGTCCGTGGCGCGGGCGGCATGGACCAGCGCATCGCGAGCCGTGGTGACCCCATCGCCATCGCGCGCTCGAGCGGCGGCCATCAGGCCTCGGGCGGCGGCCTCGCAGGCAACCGCGCCCATGGAGCCGCTGGAGCCCGCAATGTCATGGGCAGTTTGATCCACAGCCACCCAGTCAAACGCCGCCGCATCCTTGGCGATTTGTCCGAGGCGGCGGGTGAGATCCGTGCGGAAGGTTTGTACCAGGGCGGAGAAAGCTGCGGCACCCAGCGTCTCCCGCAGCATGCCCAGCACGCCGAGGTCCAGGCGCGGATCCACCTCCGGTGCGGCGGCGAGGGCAAGGTGCTGGTTCAACGCCTCCAGCAACTGCGGGCGAGCGACGGGTTTCGGCAGATAGTCCGTCATGCCGGCTTCCAGCAGCCGCTCCCGCGTGCCGGCCATGGCATGGGCCGTCATGGCGATCACCGGCACCCGCGTCCAGGCGCCACCGCGGGATCGCAGGCGTTTGGTGGTTTCGATGCCATCAAGGCCGGGCATCTGAACGTCCATCAGCACCAAGTCGGGGATCGCTTCTGCAGCAGCAATCTCCAAGGCCATCTCGCCCGAGCCAGCGGCAATCACCGAGTGACCAGCCGCAGTGAGGAAGGCAACGGCGATCTGGCGGTTGATCGGGTCATCCTCCACCACCATCACTCGGGCACTGGGGCCGGAGGTGCTAATCGGCGCTTGCACCAACTGTTCGGCCCGCGCCAGCCGGATGTGCTGCCCCAACAGGCTTGCCAGCCGTTCGGCAAGAGCGACTGCGCGGATCGGCTTCACCATCACGGCGTCCGCCAGATCCATCTGTGCCGCCGACGGCAGGCCGGCCGAGGATAAGAACACTACCTTCAAACCAGTCAGGCGAGGATCGGCACGGATGGCGCTCGCGACCTCCGGGCCAGACTGCCCCGGCATCTGCATGTCCAACAGCACGCAATCGAAGGGGGAGCCACCCTCGGCGGCTTCGATCAGGCGATCCAGCGCGTCCTGCCCGGTTTCCGCGGCTTCTGCCAGCACGGCCAGTGAGGCGAGGGTGCGCAGCACGATGGTGCGGTTGATCTCCCGATCATCCACCACCAACACCCGCCGACCCGAGAGGGCGGAGATGTCGGGAGCATCCTCCTCCTCCGTCTCTGCGGGCATCAGGGGCAGGACAAACCAGAACCGGCTGCCAACGTCGGGCTGGCTCTCCACAGTGATGCGTCCGCCCATCAACTCGACCAGCTCGCGGGAGATCGCGAGGCCGAGGCCGGTGCCGCCATAGCGTCGGGTCACTGAACTGTCGGCTTGTTCAAACTTGGTGAACAGGCGCGGTAACACTGTGGCCGAGATACCGATGCCGGTATCCACCACATCAAAGCGGACCCAGTGCGCGTCGGGCGAGGTGTCTTCGCGTGCCCAGATCGGCCGTTCAGTTGGCCGAGCCTCGATCGACACCCAGCCGGAGTGGGTGAACTTCACGGCGTTGCCCGCCAGATTCAACAGCACCTGACGCAGGCGTACCGGATCAATGCGCAGACGGCGGCGGAGCGATGGGTCGACCATGTCGCCAATCGCGATGCCCTGGGTACCGGCCTTGGGAGCCAGAAGATCGACGACACCGGCGATGATCTCGCTGACGTCGGTGTCTTCGGGCACCAGATCGATGCGGCCAGCTTCCAGCTTGGCGACGTCCAGAATGTCGTCGATCACCGTCAGCAAGCCCTCGGCCGAAATCCGCACGGCTTCGGCGAAGTGGCGCTGTTCCTCATCCAGAGTGGTGTCCAGCAGCAGGGTGTTCATCCCCATGATGCCGTTCATCGGGGTGCGAATTTCGTGGGAGATATTGGCAAGGAAGGCTGATTTCGCCCGGTTGGCTGCTTCGGCCTCGGCGCGCGCTTGCTCCAAGGCCGCTTCCCGCTCTTTGTGGTCGGTGATCTCCACTCGAACGCCCACAATGCCGTGGTTGCGCGTGCGCTGCTCCATCGCCAGGAACCAGCGCCCGTCGCTGAGCAGGAACTCCGCCTGTCCTGCGGTCACCAGACGGCGACGCTGAACATTGGCGACCCAGTCTGCCCACAGATGATCGGGGACGCCCTGCAGCCCATGGCGAAGCGAGTCCCACAAGATCGCCTCATAGGTTTTGCCCACCTGGAGGATGTCCGTATGCGGGCGGAACTGGCTGGCAAAATGGGCATTCCAGTAGAGCAGCCGGTCGTCGGCATCGGTGAGCACCACCGAACACGGCATCGCGCCCAGGGCGTCTTCCAGCAACTGGCGCATCTCGCGCGCTTCGCGCTCGCGCCGACGCACGTCGGTAATGTCCAACCGAACCCCAACGATACCGCCGTTGCGGGTCCGGCGCTCCTCAATGCGCAGGGTCAGGCTGTCATTCAGCCGGTCCACTTCGCGCGGGCCATCGCAGGCCAGATGGCGCGCGACTGTGCTGTCGAGCCATGCCTCCTGCTCTTCCCGCGTGGTTCCGGCCTCTCGGAAGGCGCCGCGTGCCAGTCCAGAGGCGAGGAAATCCCGGAACGTGGCGCCCACGCGCAACGTATCGGCGTCGCGGCCCAGCATTTCGGTGTACCGGCTGTTCCACAACACGATGCGATCCTCGGGATCGAACAGCACAACACCCGCTGGCATCGCCTCCAGCGCATCCTCCAGAAGCTGCCGGGTCTCCTGCAGTTCCCGCTCTCGGCGACGGATGTCACTCAGGTCGAGGCGCGTGCCGACGATCCCGCCATCGCGGGTGCGCCGGTCTTCGCTGCGAATGGCAACAGTGCCGTCGAAGCGTAGGGTCTCCAACGGCTCGCTGCAGGCCTGATGCCGGGCAACGGTTTGGTCCAGCCAAGCCGCACGGGCCTCGGGTGTGTCACCCACGTCCACGAATAGGTTGCGGTCCAGCGCACGCGACACAAGCTCACGATAGGTGATGCCGGTTTCCAGAATGTCGCCGTGATGGCGCAACATATCCAGGTACCGCTTGTTCCACAGCACGATCCGATCTTCGCGATCAAACAGGATCACGCCGGTCGGCATCGCTTCGATGGCGTCTTCCAGCAATTGGCGGGTGCGCGCCAATTCCTGCTCGCGTTGGATGCGGTCGGAGATATCCAGGCGGACCCCGACAATCCCACCGGAGCGGGTGCGCTGTTCTGCCACCAGCAGTTTGCGCCCTGAGACGAAGGATGCACTTTCCCACGGCGCGGCACAGGCTTGGTGGCGTTGAACGACGCGATCCAGCAAGGCATCGAGCTCGGCCTCGGTGGCGGGCAAATCGGTAAACACGCCAGCGCGGATGGTATCGGCGATGAACTCGCGGTAGGTGATACCCGCCCGCATCAGCGCGGCATGGTCACCCAGATAGTCCAGCATCGGTTGGTTCCACAGCTGGATGCGGTCCTCGGAATCGAACAGCATGACACCGACGGGCATCGCGGCGATGGCGTCTTCCAACAGGGTGCGCGCCTCAGCCAACTGCGATTCCCGCGCTTTCAAATCTGTGATGTCGAGCCGATAGCCAACCACGCCGCCCGTGCGCGTTGGCCGCTCCACCACCCGAACCGAGCGGCCATTGCGGAAGGCGCGATCATAGGGTTCCTGGAACCGCTGGCGGTGATCGAGGGCGTTGCGGACATAGGCTTCTTCATCGGCACTGGCCGAGACAATCCAACCGGAGCGCAAGCCTGCACGCAGAATCTCGGCATATGGCACGCCGGGCCGCAGCATCGGGGCGTCCTCAGCGACCAGTTCGGCGTAGGGCTGGTTCCACATCACCAGCCTGTCCTCTTTGTCGAACACCACGACGCCGACGGGGATGGAGGTGAGCGCATCCTCCAGCAGGATGCGCATTTCATCCAACGCCTCGGCTTGGCTGCGTGTCTCGCTCAGCCCCGCCTGAAGCTGCGCCACTTGCCGATCAATGATCTGTTCGCTGCGGCGAATGATGAGCCAGAGGCAGGCGAGCAGAACAGCAACACCCAGCGCCATGGTGGTCGCAATCAGATGCGCATTGTCGCGGGCTGCCTGAACCGCGGCGGTGGCATCGGCGTACACCTCGAACACGCCAAACGGCGACTGTCCTTGAGCAGGGTCAATTGGCGCATAGGTGTAAACCACCCAGAGATCGCGCCGGGTCCCCTCAATTGCTTGAAACTCTGGCCGAAACCCCAGCGCAGAGACGGCATTGCCGGCCAAAGCCTGACGAACCTCGACCCGGTCTGCCGCGGAGACACCGATTTCGCTGGCGAGTGTTGAAAAGACAGTCACCCCAGCGGTGTCGAAAATCTTCACTTTGACAATGGCTGTGCCTGACACCAACACGCGGACACGGGCCAGAACCATGTCGGATTCGTTGACCCGATCAAACTCAGACCACAGTGCGCGGCGCACGACATGGGTGATGGTCAGGTTTTCTCGTTCCACCTGGGTGATGATTTGGCGCTCGGCCAAGGTGTCGGCCATAAACCAAATCGATGTCACCAAGATGGGATACAGCACCAGAACAGCACTGAGGAACAGCCGCTGGGGCCGAAAGCCCGCGCTGCCGGTGAGCATGCTTGCAAGTCTGGCCAGCGATCTTAGCACCAAGTCCTACCTGCGATGCGTGTCCGCCGATGAGAGTGCCCGGTTGTGTGACTGATTGCTAGAACCGAAGGACTCGCCGGGTTTCCGCGGCAGTCGCGTTACTGCCCGCTACTCGCGCGCCCCCGCCCTGGCATTGGCGCCGCGGGCGGCTGCGACGTAGCTGGCAGACAGGAAGGATGGTTCTTTATAGAACCCAGCCAGCCAAGCTGACAGCAAGCATAGCTCTTCCAGCTTCACCAATTCATCCAGCGTGCCTGAGACAAATCGAATTTGAAAAGCCTCCGCCGTGATGGAAAGGACTTCCTCAATCTGCTCAATCGACAGACCGATGTCGGTTTCGATGACCGCGGTTCTGGTTAGCTTCTCTTCTGGAATGCCATAGTCATCGCGGATCAATTTGACGATCCAGCGAAACAGGTTCATCCAGTTCTTAACGTCCTCAGCCCCGCGCACGCCAGCCTCCGCCTCGGTCGCCGCCACCATAGCGCATTTACCGACCCTGTCGCGGTTGCGGTTGGTCGCCGCGGCGTTTCGGGCGGCAGCTATAAAGCAGATCGGCACCGGGGGGAATTCCCGGATCGCGCTGTGTTGCCTTTGGCGCCGCGCCGTCGACACTGCCGCCAGCGGCTGGGTGCGGCAGGGCGTCGCTTTGAGCTAGGTCAAAGCGTTCGAGCCGCTGGTCGAGTATGGTCGCCGACATCGGGACGGACTGAGCCGCGGACCGAATAGCGAGAAGCTCCGCGGCACTTTTCGTTTCTTGCGTGTTTGACCTCGGCATCTCTCCCCCCCTCCCCCGGGTGCCGACGGTCCGATCGGAATGGGCCGCCCCAGCTCATCCGATTGTCAGGGACGGGTCGGCTTAACCCCCCACGGCCGGCCCCGACGGGTCTGGGTACTTCGGTACCCAGACCCGTCGTCCCTTGAGCAAGGGGCTGATCCGGTGATCGCCTTACCCGAGCGCCCGCCAGCCAATATCCCGGCGAAAGAAGCCGCCCGGAAACTGGATTGCCCCCAACGCCTGATACGCGCGATCCCGCGCAGTGGCGAGAGTCGGCGCAGTTGCAGTCACCGTCAGCACCCGCCCGCCATCGGCCACCAAGGCATCGCCGCGCTGTTTGGTTCCAGCGTGGAAGACCTGCACGCCCGCGGTCGCACCGGCGGCGTCCAGGCCGGTCAGGACCGCCCCTTTCTTGGGGGCATCGGGATACCCCTCCGCCGCGTAGACAACGCACAGGGCCGGATCGGGTCGCCAGCGCAGCGACACATGACGCAGCTGCTGGTCAGCCGCCGCCAGCAGCGCTGGCAGCAGATCAGACTGAAGCCGCGCCATCAGCACCTGACATTCGGGATCGCCAAAGCGAACATTGTATTCGATCAGCTTTGGCCCGCTGCTGGTTAGCATCAGTCCTGCAAACAGCACACCCGTGAACGGTGTGCCGTCCGCCGCCATGGTGGCCAGCGTTGGGCGGATGATCCGCTCCATCACCTCCGCCTCCAACGCTCGCGTCAGAGCCGGTGCGGGGGAATAGGCCCCCATCCCGCCTGTGTTGGGGCCTTGGTCGCCATCATAGGCGCGTTTGTGATCCTGGGCTGAGGCGAGCGGCAGGGCGGTCTCGCCATCGCACAGCGCGAAGAAGGAAACTTCTTCCCCTTCAAGATACTCCTCAATCACCACTTCGGCGCCAGCCGCCCCGAAACGACCATCGACCAGTGCAGCCTCGATCGCGGCTTCGGCCTCGGCCAAGGTCATCGCGACGGTCACACCCTTGCCCGCCGCCAAGCCATCGGCCTTCACCACAATCGGCGCACCGGTTTGGCGAAGATAGGCACGCGCAGGCTCCACCGCGCTGAAGCGGGCGTAGGCGGCCGTCGGCACGCCTGCCCGCGCGATCAGATCCTTGGTGAAGCCTTTGGAGCCTTCCAGCCGGGCGGCCGCCGCCCGTGGTCCAAAGGCCTTAATGCCCACTTGATCCAAGGCATCAACCAGGCCTGCCACCAATGGCGCCTCGGGTCCGACCACAACGAACTCAACCCCCTCCGCCACCGCGCGCGCAACCAGGGCCGCGACATCATCGGCAGCGATGGGCCAGCAGGTGGCGAGGCTGGCGATGCCAGGATTGCCCGGTGCGGCAAACAGCCCCGTGACCAGAGGCGAGGCGGACAGCGACCACACCAGCGCATGCTCGCGGCCACCGCCGCCCACGACCAGCACCTTCATCGCCTGCTCCTGTCCTGAACCTTTGGGCTGGTGGGAGGTCGCATAGCCGGGTGCGGTGCTGCAAGGGCGAAGGTGCCCGGTGGCGGGCGCGGTGTGGCGGGTACGGTTGGCAGCGTTGCCTCCGGCTCGATATGCTCCCGCCCCATGAGCGACGAACACAAGTCCAGTCCGGCTCCTGGCCTGGGCACCAACCTTCCCGAATACACCGTGGGCGAGATTTCCGGGGCGGTGAAGCGCACGCTGGAGACAGCGTTTCAGCGCGTGCGGGTGCGGGGGGAACTGTCTGGCGTCAAACGCCACAGCTCGGGTCATCTCTACTTCGCCTTGAAAGATGCTGATGGGGTGATGGACAGCGTGTGTTGGCGCGGCCAAGCCGCCCGCCTGCCGCTGCGCCCCGAAGATGGGATGGAGGTGATCGCCACGGGTCGCATCACCACCTATGCCGACCGCTCCAAGTACCAAATGGTGGTTGAGAGCATGGAGTTGGCGGGTCAGGGCGCCCTGCTGGCCCTGATTGAGGAGCGCAAGCGCCGTCTGGCGGCCGAGGGCCTGTTCGATCCTGCCCGCAAACAGCCGATTCCCATGCTGCCGCAGGTGATTGGTGTGGTCACCTCGCCGACGGGAGCGGTGATCCGCGACATTCTGCATCGGCTGGCGGATCGGTTCCCGCGCCGGGTGTTGGTGTGGCCGGTCGCGGTTCAGGGCACCGGGGCAGCCGAGCAAGTGGCCCGTGCGCTGGCCGGGTTCGACCGCTTGCCGGCCGGTGGAGTGCCACGGCCCGATGTGGTGATCGTGGCGCGCGGCGGTGGGTCGATCGAAGACTTGATGGCGTTCAACGAGGAAGTGGTGGTGCGCGCGGTGGCCGCCTGCCGCATCCCGGTCATCTCCGCTGTCGGGCATGAGACCGACACCACGCTGATCGACTATGTCGCCGATCGCCGCGCCCCGACGCCGACGGCCGCGGCCGAGATGGCCGTTCCTGTGCGCGTCGAGTTGCTGCAACGGGTGTTGGAGGCCGCCCGGCGCCTGATTGGCGGCCTAGACCGTGCCGTGTCGGAGCGTCGGCTGCGCCTTGCCAGTGCCACCCGCGCCCTGCCCGACCCCGCCCAGATGGTGGAGGTGGCCCGCCAGCGCCTCGATGACCGGGTGGAGCGCCTGACCCGCGCCAGTGCGACCGCTGTGGAGCGCAGGCGCGCCACCATCGCCACCCTCGGCGCCCGCCTGCCGCATCCGCGCTCCCAGGTGGCGATGGCCGCCTCCCGCTTGGCCGCCAGCAGCCGCGCCCTCGATGCCGCCTTCGCCAGCGCGCTCGCGGCCGAGCAGTCCACCCAGCGCCTCGCGGGGGAGCGCCTCGCAGGCCTCGCCACCCGCCTCACCACCGCTGGCACCCGCCGCCTCGCCGACCCGGGCCAACGCCTCACCACGC
Organism: Alphaproteobacteria bacterium; assembly: GCA_004292755.1. Lineage (GTDB taxonomy): Bacteria > Pseudomonadota > Alphaproteobacteria > Elsterales > Elsteraceae > RDXE01. The sequence goes on along the minus strand of RDXE01000042.1, from coordinate 16,660 downwards.
TCGCCCGCATGTTGGACACCCTCAGCTACCGCGCCACCATCGCCCGCGGCTACGCCGTCCTCCGCGCCCCCGACGGCACCCCCCTCACCACCACCGAGGCAGTCACCGCCGCCCGCGAGATCGAAGCCGAACTGACCGATGGCCGCGTCGCGCTGGTGGTTGGCGGTGCCGTGACACCGCCCAGTCCTGCGCCTGGGCGGGGGAAGCGCAAGGCTGTGGCGCCACAACCGGGGTTGTTTGATCGGTGACGGGGGGTGGTTGTAGTATTTTAAAGAACCAACAAAAAACACAACCAAAAGCCGAGAATGGGTTGAAATTTATGTTTTGCAGTGCTTGTCGGAGGCAATACGCAGGCTATACTGCCGATTCGTCAACGCCGTCGCGTGAGTGGGTGAGATGGAGACCGCCGAGGTTCGCAGCAACAGTGAGCGGAAGCAGGTCTGGGCTGAGCCGGTCCGCTGGCCGCGCAAATCCATTGAAGCGCTCGCGGAAAAGGTTGCTCAGTCCTGGAATGTGGACGAAACAACCGACCTCCACGAACTGGTGCGCTCGCTCGGTGGTACAATTCGCTACCGGTCCGCGCGGCAGATTCGAGAAGAAGAGCCGGTTGACGCTCAGAAAGAGTCAGGCTCATTGGTCGTGCGCGGCATCGATGATTTTTCAATTTTTCTACCGTCCTTCGGAAGTTATGTTCGTGACCGATTCACAATAGCGCATGAGTTGGGACACTATTGTTTGCATTACATTTACGGTATCAAGCAGAAGCGTCAAGGCAACCCTGGTGAACTGCCGATTATGCATGCTCGGCGATTAGGCTCTCAACGAGAGGAGCAGGAAGCAAACTTCTTTGCTGCTGCTTTTCTGATGCCTGCTGAGCTATTCAAGCAGAAATGGCAATTATTTAGCGGAGATGTTGTTGCTGTCGCAAAGTTTTTTTCTGTCTCGACTCAAGCAGTTGAAATCAGAGCGGAAACCCTTGGGCTCTAATTGGGTTCAGAAAAATGATTGGCATTCCCTCACACCTTCAACCGAAACTAGTAGTCTTCTTCAGCGTCGATCTCGTTGGCTCAACTCAGTACAAGCAGAAACAGAAGCGAGGGGAAGATGCTCCCGGTGAGAAAGTTTGGTGGGAGGATTTAGTCAACAAATTTTATATCGACTTCCCGAAGATGCTAGCCGAGATAGTTCGTGAGCTCAGAGACGATCACGTGATTAAGGCGATACATCCGGTTCCAGCGGATTTTCGAAATTTTGTTTTTGTACTATGGAAAACAAATGGAGATGAACTGATTTTTAAGATAGAATTACAGAAACCAGAATCAAACAGCACGCAAGGAGAGATTGCCACCGAGATAATGATATTATACTACGCTGTCCATTGCTTTGCAAAATGCATCTACAGTTGTAGATTATCCTTAAAGCTGAGGGCAATGGGACTTGACTTGAAGGGTGCTATCTGGTGCTCCGAGTTTCCGGTTCTAAACCGAGAGATTGTGGTGATTCATGATGCAAGTGTATTTGATAAATATCCGCGAGACATTTCTGATTATCAAATCGAGACTAACTATTTCCTACTTGAAGAATATCACAAGAATCCTCGCGAGATGCGGCAATTTATTCGAATTGACTATATCGGTCCCCAGATAGACATCGGGTTCCGACTCTGTGGTCTTGCGAAGCCGTCTCGGCTGGTTATCTCCCTGGAAGTTGCGGCGCTCCTGAACCAACTTGGACTCCAGAAAGAAAAACTAAATCCCGATGATCGTGATACTCTCAATCAACTTTTTCTACCGATAAAGGTCCGCGAGGCAGTCGAGTTGAAAGGCGCACTTGAAAAAAGCAGGTACCCAGTATTCTACGTGGATTTTGATGCGTATATAAAACACTTCCAGCAGACGGTACGTCACGCTCACAGTATTGCAGACCATGCATCACAAATAGAAGGAATACACGACCGGTTTTTCTTTGAACCAGGCGGCCAAAGAGGCAAGATCGACACCTATTGCAGGGATCTATTACAGATGTTCCGAGACTACATAATGCCGCCTTGGTTCATTATGAGTTTTGAAGAGAACCAGCTTTACTCTCAAAAGCTCGCTGAAAGAGCTGAAGATCTGAAAACATATCGCGAAACACTCAAAATTGACAGATCAGCAACTGAACCCGACTATGAGTCTGGTGCTACTGCTGGGAACGTAACAAATCAGATCAATAACTCAGCTTTGTTGATACCCCATCGAAAAACCTAACTCTCCCCATTCGCGGGAAGCTAACTCTATACAAGACCTCGCTAAGCTGCGTATACGCTCTGAGCCGCGGCTAACCCTACACCCCCACCAACGGCAGCCCAGCGACGGCCTGGTTCCAAGTCCACCACGTCACGCCGACACCCACCACAGCTGCCACTGCCAGCGCCCCCGCCTGCAGTCGCGGCGAACCGCCCAGCCTCCCAACCACCCAGACCGTCAGCGGTAGGGCTTGCATCAGGTGCAGGCCGAAGAAGTGCGCCACGCGGAGGTCGCCGCCGGTGCGGGACCAGTTGACCAGGGGTAGGCCGCCTGCGTTGCTGGCAAGCCCGCCAATCCAGGGGCTGGGTTGGCTGCCCAGCGTAAGGCCAGTGATACCGCCAGCGATCCCGCCCAGCACCAGGCCGAGGGCCGCGCCAACCACCAGCACCGTGCGGTTGGCCGCGAAAAGCAGGATGCTGAGGCCGATCACCGCCGTGGTGGCAACCAGGATCACCGCAGCGATGCCCATTGCGGTGTACAGCGCGCGGGTCAGCGGGGTTGCGAGGTTGAAGTGGGAGGCCTCGCCCCGCGCGGCTTGCAGGGTGATGTAGGCAATCTCAAAGGCGGCCATGGTCAGCATCAGGGCAATCACAGGGCCCAGCCAGCGCGGCCGCGGCCCGCGCCAGACAACCAAACTCAACGCCCACGCCACCGTGACCAGATGGATCGCCAGCGAGGCTTGGAACTTCAGCGGCTTGACCCACACCGACACACCAGCCATTAGGCGTGGGTCCAGCGCCAGCAGGGTGACGGTTGGCATCATCGCGGCGACCAACAGCAGCACCCCCAGCGCCACAGCCGGGCTCGCCTGCCAGAGGCGACCAGCCGCCAGACCTCCACCGCCGCGGCTCATACCCGCCCCACCCGCTTGGTCACCAGCTCGGTCAGAATGCCGTGGAGGGTGCGCACTTCCTGGTCGGTCAAGCCGGTGCGGGTGAACATCGCGCGGATGTTCTGCACCATCGCCGCGCGCATGTGCGGCACGCGCAGGAAGCCGCTGGCGTCCAGCTCCACCTCCAGCCGGGTGAGGAAGCTCATCAGATGCTGTTTGGTGGCGGGCGGGCTCTCGCCCGTGCGCAACACAGCGGGCGGCGTGGTGTCGGCGATACGGGCATACTCCCACGCCATCAACAACACGCACTGCGCCAAGTTGAGGGAGGAGAAGTCAGGATTGGTGGGCACGGTGCAGACAGCATCGCACAACACCTGATCGGCGTTGACCAGCCCGGTGCGCTCCGGTCCAAACAGAATGCCCGTCGGAATGCCGCTGTCACTGGCGGTGCGCAGGCGGGTTGCGGCTTCGGTTGGGGTGATCTGCTCTTTCACCATCTCGCGCGCGCGGTGGGAGGTTGCAATCACCAGTTTCAAATCCGCCACTGCCTCCGCCACCGAGCGGTAGAGGCGCACCTGATCGATCACCAGATCAGCACCGCTGGAGGTCTGCCGCGCCCGCTCCGACGGCCACTCGATGCGCGGCGTGATCAGGCGCAGGTCGGTCAGCCCAAAGTTCAGCATTGCGCGCGCAGCGGCGCCAATATTCTCGGCCAGCTGCGGCTCAACCAGCAGAATAGCGGGCTGCATCACGCCGCCAAGCGATCGCGCAGCAGCTTGTAGCTCAACGCGTCGTAAAGGGCGTTGAACGAGGCGTCGATCACGTTGGTGGACACCCCAACGGTGGACCAGGTGGCGCCGGTCGCACTGTCCAGACTGTCGATGATCACGCGGGTTACCGCCTCGGTGCCCGCATTTGGGGTGAGGATGCGCACGCGATAATCCACCAGACGGACATCGGCCAGATTGGGATAGGGGCCAGCCAATGCCTGACGCAAGGCCGCATCCAGGGCATTCACGGGCCCATTGCCTTCGGCCACTGTCATCACCTGGGTGCCGTTGACCTCCACCCGGATGGTTGCTTCAGAAACGGTGGTCAGCTTGCCGACGGCGTTCCAGCGCCGTTCATCCATCACGCGAAACTTGTCGACACGGAAGAACTGCACGGCTTCGTCCAGGGCGCCGCGCGCCAGCAACTCGAAGCTGGCATCGGCCCCATCATAGGCGTAGCCCTCAAACTCCTTCTGCTTCACCTGCTCCACCAACCGATTGATGCGCGGGTCGGTCCCGTCAATCGCGATGCCAGCATCGGCCAGCCGATTGAGCACATTGGCCCGCCCGGCCTGATCGGACATCAGGATCTTGCGGCGGTTGCCTACGGTTTCTGGTGGCAGATGCTCATAGGTGGCGGGGTCTTTCTCAATTGCGGAGACGTGCAGCCCGGCCTTGTGGGCAAAGGCATTCTCGCCGACATAGGCCGCGTGGCGGTTGGGTGCGCGGTTCAACCGCTCGTCCACCAACCGCGACACATGGGTGAGGGAGGCCAGCCGCTCCCGCGTCACACCGGTCTCGTACCCCAGCTTCAACATCAAGGTGGGCAGCAACGCGACGAGATTGGCGTTGCCGCACCGCTCGCCCAAGCCATTGATGGTGCCTTGAATTTGGCGGGCACCGGCTTCGACGGCGGCGATGCTGTTGGCGACGGCCAATTCCGTGTCGTTGTGACAGTGAATGCCAAGCTGGTCGCCGGGGATCACCTCGGCGATGGCTGCGACGATCCGGGCAACCTCGTGCGGGAGAGTGCCGCCATTGGTGTCGCACAACACCATCCAGCGCGCCCCGCCGCGCAAGGCGGCTTTGAGACAGGCCAGGGCATAGGCGGGATCGGCCTTGTAGCCATCGAAAAAATGCTCGGCGTCGTACAACGCCTCGCGCCCGCGGGCGACCACTTCGGCGATGGAGCTTTCAACCATCGCCAAGTTCTCTTCGGGCTCCGTCCCCAACGCCGTGCGCACCTGATAGGCTGAGGATTTTCCGACCAGACACACAGCGGTGGTGCCAGCCCCCAACACCCCGGTCAGCACGGGATCGTTGGAGGCGGACCGACCCGGCCGCCGGGTCATGCCGAATGCCGTCAGTCGCGCGGTGCGGGTCCGCGGTGCGCTGGCAAAGAAGGCATCATCGGTTGGGTTGGCGCCGGGCCAGCCGCCCTCAATGTAATCGATGCCCAGATGGTCCAGGGCGGCAGTGATTGCCACCTTGTCCGCGACGGAGAAATCAACCCCCTGGGTTTGGGCGCCATCGCGCAGCGTGGTGTCGTACAGAGTGACCCTGCGGCTCATCGCTTAGGCCTTTCGCCACGTGGTGCCGCCAGCGCCGTCTTCCAGCAGAATTCCGCGGGCGGCAAGGTCGGTGCGGATACGGTCAGCCTCGGCGAAGTTGCGGGCCTTTCGGGCCGCCATGCGGGCGGCAATCGCTGCCTCCACCTCGGCCGCCAGCCCAGCATCCTCCCCGCCGCGCAGCCAGTGGGCGGGATCACCTTCCAGCAGGCCCAGCAGCGCAGCCGAGGCGCGCAGACGCGCGGCGGCGGCTTGGCGGCTGGCGTCGTCTGGCGCGGTGTAGACCTCCCCCGCTAGGGCGTGCAGACGTGCCAAGGCTTCCGGTGTGTTGAGGTCATCCTCCAACGCTGCCACCACGCTGGGGTCGGGGGCGCCTGCAGCGGGGGCGCCAGCCTGATCCAATGCCCGGTACCAGCGATCCAGAGCCTGCTTCGCCTGGGCCAAACCATCGTCGGAGAAATCCAGCTCCATCCGATAATGGGCCGACAGCAGCAGCAGGCGTACCGCCTCGGCTGGTGCCTTGGCCAGCACGTCGCGGACGGTGAAGAAGTTGCCGAGGCTTTTCGACATCTTCTCCCCATTCACCTTCAGCATGCCATTGTGCATCCAGTAGCGGGCAAGCGGATGGCCATGATTGGCGCAGCTGCTTTGCGCCACTTCATTCTCGTGATGGGGAAACTGCAAATCAGCGCCACCGCCATGGATGTCGATGGTGGAGCCCAAGTGGTGATCGATCATCGCCGAGCACTCAATGTGCCAGCCCGGTCGCCCCCGACCCCAGGGGCTGTCCCAGCCCGGCGTGTCGTCGTCGGAGGGTTTCCACAGCACAAAATCCTGTGGCGCGCGTTTGTAGGGCGCCACCTCCACCCGCGCCCCGGCGATCATTTCATCAATTGAGCGTCCGGACAGCGCGCCATAGGCCGCGAAGGTGGACACTTCGAACAGCACGTGGCCATCGACCTCGTAGGCGTGCCCGGTGCTGACCAAGCGGTTGATCAAGCGGATGATGTCGGCGATATGGTCTGTGACCCGGGGTGCTAGGTGCGGCGGGCGGACGTTCAGCGCCGCCATATCGTCCAGGTAGTACCGCTCCGTCTCCTCGGTCAAAACACGGATTGGGATGCCCCGTTCACGCGCGGCCGCGTTGATCTTGTCGTCCACGTCGGTGATGTTGCGGACGTACGTCACCTCATGGTCGCGCTGCAGCAGGCGCACCAGCACGTCAAACACCACGGGCGGGCGGGCATTGCCAAGATGCGGTAGATCATAGACCGTCGGCCCACAGACATACAGGCTAACCCGACCGGGAGACAGAGGCTGAAACTCCTCCTTACGACGGGTGAGCGTGTTGTGGATGACCAACGGCACGATCAGGATTCCTTTCCAAGCACCAAGCCAAAGGGCGTGGAGTGTCGGTGACGGATCGGGCGCACGTCAAGCAGGCGAAGACTCGCAGGCGAACACGGTCTCAGTTGGGACTGCAACCTTGACACATTGAATGGCTGGCTTGTACTCCAAACCGAGAGGGAAATAAGGTGTAGCTGATGTCTACCGAACGCCTTGATGTGCAGGCCGCGACCGCGATGTCCCGTCGCATCGCGGAAGGTCAGGTGCGGTGGAACGAGTTTCGGTTGCAGATGCGCCAGAAGGCGGATCGCAGCGGCATTCTGAATCTGGCCGGGGTGCAGATTCCGTCAAATCTGAATCTGTCATTTTATGATTTTTCCGACTGTTTGTTTGATGCAGCCGATTTCTCCGATGTGCTGCTATACAAGGCAAACTTCAGCGGGTCGCGCTTCCGCCGGGTGCGCTTCAACCGCGCCGACTTGACCGACTGCCGGTTCGACCGCTCGGTCCTGGCGGCGGTTGATTTCAGCCATGCGCGGGGCGCTGGGATTTCGTTCGCCGAAGGGGTGGGGCAGGGGTTGTTGTTCGCGGAAGCTGATTTCTCGCGCGCGAGCTTCCATCGCTTCAAAGGCAAGGAGCTGAACTTCCAGAAGGCGATCCTGGTGTTCGCCAACTTTGACCGCGCGCAAATGCCGGGGGCCAACTTTTTCGGCGCGGATTTGCGCGGTGCCTCGATGCAGCATGCCGATTTGTCGGCTGGTAGTCTGGAGCAAGCCAAGATTTGGCGCCTGGAGACCCACGGCTGGAAGATCCGCGGCATTCGCTGCACGATCAGCTACATCGGGCAGACAGGAGTGACTGAGCAGCGCTACCGCGAAGGCGAATTTGAGCGCAAGAACAGCTCCGACAGCGTTGTGGTGCTGGACCACAAGGGCGGATTGGATACGGAATCCGTCACAATGCTGAATGCCGTGATCGGTCGGATCAAGCAACGCCACCCGAGTGTCAATATCGGCATCGAGACTGTCGAGACCAGCAAGGGCAACACGCAATTCAAACTGCGCTTGGAAAGCAATTCCGCGGCCCCAGTTGAGGCGGATGAGGACAATGGCAGCTCAGATAAATCGGAACTCACCGCCGCCACTCAAATGCTGAAGGAGCTGAAGAAGCAATTAGATCAAGCTATTCGAGAAAAATCAGAGCTATTAGATTATCAAGAGCTTTACCGCGCACAGGTTGAGGATTTTCTTAGATCCCATTTTGATGGTGAAGAAGACAATAAACATGGGGCTGTCGCAGCATTTGACTTGGTTGGTTTCTCGAATCTGCGCCCGGACGAGCGGTCGACCCTGGTTTCAGGTATGCAAAAAATCTTGGCCAATCATCTGCGCAACTACATGAAACAAGCTGAGCAAAAGCAAAACCCGCCGAAGACGGAGGGCGATAGCTTCGTCCAAGTTTTTCCGGAGACCGTCCGCCAACCTGGTGACGATCCAGATAGGCACTATGACTTGTTTCGCGCTATCGACTTTTGCCGCAGTGCAATGGCCGCTTTGGCAGAGGCGCGCATTAGTGTGCGCTGTGGTGTCAGCTTTGGCACGGTGCGGGCGGAATACAATACAGCCGAGAAACGCATAGCATACCAGGGCGACCCGTTTATTGAGGCTGTTCGCCTTCAAAGCAGCGCCAACCCTGGCGAAATCCTCATCAGTCGCCGTCTGAAGTTGATCGTGGAGTTGCGCGGCAAGTACGTGCTAGCAGCCCGAGAGGTAACCCTTGCCAAGGGATACCGCGACAATCTCGGTGGGTCTGAGCTCAAGAAGGGAGGTGAAGCGGTCGTGTTGCCAGCCGGTGGCGAGATTGCGGACCAAGTCGCTGTTCAACAACTCGTGGGGAAAACCGAGGCTGGGGGCGGTGATCTGGGCTAGGTGCTGGGCCACAGGCTCGGGGATGTCGACGGACAGGCAACCGATATTGTCAAGAATTTGGTCTTCGCTCCGTGCCCCCACAATCGGGATCACGCCGCCGCTGTAGTACTTCAGCACCCAGGCAAGCGCCAATTGCGCAGGGGAGCACATCAGTGTCTGCGCATGGGCGGCGACCGTTGCGGCGATTTGTAGTTTCAACTGGCTGAACGCCCCTGCACCGGGCTGGCGGCTGGGGCCCGTCAGCGGGGCCAAATACTTGCCGGACAGCACACCACCGCCCATCGGGGCGAAACCCAGCACGCCGATGTCCAGCCCGCGCGCCATCGGCAGCAACTCCCGTTCCGCCGTGCGTTCAACCAGGGAACAATCAACCTGCAACGCCGCCACGCGGGTCCAGCCGCGCAACTCCGCCAGAAGATCAGCCCGGGCTGCCCACCAAGCTGGCGTGTTGGAGAGGCCGATATACAAAATCTTGCCAATGCGCACAGCATCATCCAGGGCGCGCATGATCTCTTCCATCGGGGTGTGACCATCGGCAAAGTGCAGCCAGTAGACATCGATGTAATCGGTGTCCAGCCGCTTCAGCGAGGCGTCAAGTGCTTGGGTCAAAGTCTTGCGGCTGGAGCCGGAGCGCGCAAAGTCATTGGCGGTGGCGGTGCCATACTTGGTGCCAACAACGAATAGATGGCGGTCCCGCTTGATCAGGTCGCCCAGAATGCGCTCGGACTTGCCACCCACATAGGCATCGGCGCAGTCAAAGAAGGTACCGCCTGCTTCGACAAAGCGGTCAAAGATGCGCCCGCACTCGGCGGCTTCGGCGCCCCAGCCCCAATCCTCTCCAAACGTCATGGTGCCGAGACAGAGTTCTGAAACCCGAAGGCCAGTATGGCCCAACAGCCGTTGCCGCACAGGCAAACCTCCCTTGCATCTGCGGATGGACATACACCCGCAACGCTGATCGGGCTACAGTCGAAGCCGCCGCGGCGAACCACCGCGGGTAAAAACACGCTCGTCTGAAGCGGGCGGAGACCAAATATCAGGTCCTTGGGGGGGCCGCACACCATGCCGGAAAGTCTCGACCGCCGTCAGGCGGATTTGTTGGCCGAGATCGCAACGCGCTTTGCGGGCGATGCCGCCAGCTTTGCGCGTCAGCTCTATCAAGGCGTTGCTGCCGCCGACCTGCTGGCGATCGGGCCCGATCAGGCCGCCGCTGCCGCGGACAGCCTGTGGCGGTTCGGCGCGGGCAGAGCCCCCGGCGCGCCGGCCGTGCGGGCGTTCCGGCCAACCCTGGAGCAGGATGGCTGGAGCACCTCGGGCTTCGCGATTGAGATCGTCAATGATGATATGCCGTTCCTGGTCGACAGTGTGGCGGCGGCGATCACCGGCGAAGGGCTGACGGTTGACCTGCTGCTGCACCCAATCGTTCGGGTGGAGCGGGACAGTGCCGGGCGCCGTCTCGCGCTCAGTGCAACCGGCGCGCTGGAATCGCAGATGCAGATTCGCGTGCTTGGCCTGATCGACGACGCCCAGATGAAGGCGATTGAGGCGCGGCTCCTCGCGGTGCTGGCCGACGTCCGCGCCGCCGTCGAGGACTGGGGCGAGATGAAGGGCAAGGCCATCGCCCTTGGGGTTGAGCTGGCCGCTGCTGCCTCCAGCCGCGCCGATGGCGAGGCCTATGGGGAAGCCAAGCAGTTCCTGGATTGGCTGGCGGCCGATCACTTCACCTTCCTGGGCTATCGCGAGATCCGCTACGAAGGGCGTGACCGCGAGGCGAAACTGGTGGTGGTGCCACACTCGGGCCTGGGCGTGCTGCGCCATCCCGATACGCCGGTGTTTGAAGGCCAGCGCAACTTGTCGGGCCTGCCCGCCAGTGTGCGGGCGTTCCTGGAGCTGCCCGAACCACTGCTGATCACCAAGGCCAATCAGAAGGCCACCGTTCATCGCGCGGTGCCGCTCGACGTGGTTGGCATCAAGCGTCTGGATGCCACGGGTCGCGTGGTGGCGGAGCGGCGGTTCGTCGGCCTGTTCACCTCCTCTGCTCACACCCGCCCGGTGTTTGAGGTCCCGATCATCCGGCGCAAGGTGGCCGCTGTGCTGGCCCATGCGGGCTTTGCCCCCAACAGCCACGATGGCAAGGCGCTGGCCCACATTCTGGCCACCTTCCCACGGGACGAGCTGTGGCAGATCGATGCGGAGTCGCTGCACACCATCGCGATGGGTATCCTGCAGTTGCAGGAGCGTCAGCGCATCGCCCTGTTTGTGCGCCGCGACCCGTTTGAGCGCTTTGTCTCCAATCTGGTCTATATCCCGACCGAGAATTACGACCCCGGCTTGCGCCAGCGTTTCCAGGCCATTCTGTCGGATGCGTGGGGCGGCCCGGTGCAAGCCTCCCGCCTGGAACTGTCCGACGCCCCCCTGGTCCGCTTGGCGGTGCGCATCGACACCAAGCCAGGCGGCGTTCCGGCGTTGGACGTGGACGCATTGCAAGCCCGGCTGGCTGAAGCTGGTCGCTCGTGGTCAGAGCGGGTGACGGCAGTTGCCTTTGAGCGCCATGGGCCAGAGGGGATTGGCCGGGCGCGGCGCTGGGCACAGGCTTTCCCAGCAGCGTATCGTGAAGCCTTGGATGCAACGCAGGCAGTGGCCGACCTTGACCTGGTCGAGCGTGCGCGCCCGGACCTGCCCGCCGTCGCCTTGATCCGGCAGGGCGAGCATGTGTCGGTGCGGCTGGCGTCGATTGGTACGGCGGCCTCGCTGTCGGTGGTGCTGCCGATGCTGGAGAACCGCGGCTTGACGGTGCACACCGAACAGCCCTTCGCGCTGAAGGCGGGCAGTGGAGAGACCATCTGGTTGCAGCATTTCGATTGCCGCTTGGTTGGTCCGCATCCCACGGCCGAAGTGGCAGAGCGGTTCGCAGCGGGTTTCCTTGCCGGTTGGACGGGCAAGGCCGAGGAGGATGGCTTCAACCGCTTGACCCTACTGGCTGGGCTCGAGTGGCGCGACATCGTGGTGCTGCGCGCCTATGCCAAGTATCTAAAGCAGGCAGGCTTCACCTTCTCCCAGAGTTACATTGAGGCGACGCTGGCACGCCATGCGGCCATCACGGAGTTGTTGGTCAGCCTGTTCCGCACGCGCTTTGACCCAGCGATCTCTGGTGATCGGGAAGTGGCGAGCGCTGGTCTGACGGTGGAGATTGAGCACCGCCTGGATCAAGTAAGCGTCCTGGACGAGGACCGTATTCTGCGCCGCTACGTCAACTTGATCCAAGCGACCTTGCGGACCAATGCCTTCCAGCCCGGCGCCGACGGCGCGCCGAAAGAGTATCTGTCGTTCAAGATCGATAGTGGCCGGGTTGAGGAGCTGCCGAAGCCGCGCCCGCTGGTGGAAGTGTGGGTCTATGCTCCGGATACCGAGGCGATCCACCTGCGCGGTGGGCGGGTTGCGCGTGGCGGCATTCGCTGGTCCGACCGGCGGGAGGATTTTCGCACCGAGATTCTGGGTCTGATGAAAGCCCAGAACGTGAAGAATGCCGTGATCGTGCCGGTTGGCTCCAAGGGCGGGTTTGTCGTCAAGCGCCCGGCCCCGCCAGAGGCTGGTCGGGCCGCCCAACAGGAGCGGGTGGTTCACTCCTACAAAACCTTGATGCGCGGCTTGCTGGATGTGACGGACAACCGGCGCGGGGCTGACATCCTGCATCCGCCGGAGGTGGTGCGCCATGACAGCGATGACCCCTACCTAGTGGTCGCCGCCGACAAGGGCACAGCCACCTTCTCCGACATCGCCAATGGCGTGTCAGCCGATTATGGCTTCTGGCTGGGCGATGCCTTTGCCTCCGGTGGTTCCAAGGGCTATGACCACAAGCAGCAGGGTATCACCGCCCGCGGCGCCTGGGTCGCCGTGGAGCGGCAATTCCGGGAGCTGGGCGTCGATCTAGCGACCCAAGCCATCCGCGTCGTTGGTATCGGCGACATGGGTGGGGACGTGTTCGGCAATGGCCTGTTGCACTCCAACCGTTTGAAGCTGGTGGGGGCGTTCAACCACCTGCACATCTTCCTGGACCCAAATCCAGACCCGGCTGCCTCCTTCCTTGAGCGCCAGCGGTTGTTCCGTGGGCCGAAGTCTGCCTGGACCGACTATGACCCAGCGGTGCTGTCGCCGGGTGGATTGGTGGTGGAGCGCAGCGCCAAGTCGGTGCGGTTGACGGCCGAAGTGAAGGCCCTGCTGGGCTTCACCCGCGACACCGCCACCCCGGCTGACTTGATCCAGGCGCTGCTGCGGCTGGAGTGTGATCTGTTGTGGTTCGGCGGTATCGGCACCTTCATCAAGGCCAGCGATGAAAGCCATGCCGACGCAGGGGATCGCGCCAATGACGGGTTGCGCATCGATGCCCCGGACCTGCGCGCCCGCGTGATTGGCGAGGGTGCCAACCTTGGCATGACCCAGAAGGCACGCATCGAAGCCGCCCAGCACGGGGTCCGCCTGGACACTGACGCCATTCACAATTCTGCTGGCGTCGATATGTCGGACCATGAGGTCAACATCAAAATCCTGCTGACCGACCCCGTTGGCCGCGGTCAATTGGATGAGGATGGCCGCACGGCTCTTCTGGCTGAGATGTCAGAGGAAGTGGCGCACGAAGTTTTGCGCGACAATTACCTGCAGACCCTCTCGCTCTCCATGGCCGAGCATGCCGGGGCGAAGGCGGTGGACGATGCCATCCAGATGATGCGGCGGCTGGAGCAGGATGGCGGCTTGGAGCGTGGTATCGAGTTCCTGCCAGACGACACGGTGCTGGAGGCGCGGCGCAGCGCTGGCGGCGGAATCACTCGGCCCGAGTTGGCCGTGCTGATGGCCTATGCCAAGAACATGCTGTATCGCCAGATCCTGTCATCGGACCTGCCCGATGATCCGTTCCTCGGCGCCGATCTGACGGCCTACTTCCCGCAGCCATTGCGTGATCGCTTCCCCGAAGCCATCCAAACCCATGGGCTGCGGCGGGAAATCATTGCGACCGGCATCACCAACGAGGTGCTGAACCGCTTGGGTCCGTCGGCGATGATTGCCTTGGAGGCGACCACCGCCTGCCCCGCTGCGCGACTGGCCGAAGCCTTTGTCGTGATCCGCGAGCTGTTCGACTTGTCGCGCGTGTGGGCGACGCTGGAGGCGTTGGATGGCGTGGTGGCCGCGGGCCGGTGCGCCGCCAGCCGCCAGATCGCGCTGTTCCGCGATGTTGCCGAGGCCGCGGCCATCGCCATCCGCTGGTTGGTGAAGCAGCCCGATGTTGGCACCATCGGCGACCATCTGGTTGCCTTTGGCGAGCCGGTGCAGCGCTTGATCGAGCGGTTGCCCGGCATCCGCCCCGGCTTCGCCGTGCCGGACGAAGAGGGGCTACCGCCGGGTCTTGCCCTCACGGTGGCGTCGCTGGGCGAATTGGCGGGCAACCTCGATATCCTGAAGCTTGCCCCGCAAGCCGGTGGCGATATCGAGCAGGCGGGTCGGGCCTATTATGAGGTCGCGGTCCGCTGCGGCATCACCCGGCTGGAGGCCCTGGCCGCGCGGATTGAACCGCGCGACCGCTGGTCACGAGCGGCCCGCGCGGGCCTGCTGGATGACCTTGCCCGCCACCAGGAAGCCTTGGCCGCCCGCCAATTGGCTGACGCAAACTGGACCAGCCATCGGCGCGACGCGCTGGAGGATTTGGAGACCATGATTGCCGACTTGGAGCGTGGCACGCCCGACCTCGCCAAACTGGCGGTGGCCGAGCGGGCCTTGCGGGCCCTGTAGAGACAACACGGTGCCCCGGTATGGCGCGGCCCGCCATGCCGGGGCAGGCCTACGCCTAACCCGTCACCCTCGGCAGCAGGCCGACGGTGCGGGCGAGCGGTGTTGCCAGCGCACCATCGGGATAAAGCGCCTCCAACGCCGCTGGCGTGAGCCACGCGCGGCTGCCCTCGACAAAGGCAGCGATGTCGACTGTCGGGTTGGCAGCCAGCCGCTCGGCAATCAAGCACATGCTGGCAAGCGTCAGGGTGGCGTGGAATTTCTCTGGCTTGCCCGCACGCGTTGCCACGTCCTTCAAGCCGTCGGCGATCACAGCCAGCGCCTCGAAATAGCTGTGGCGGCGCAGCGCCTCCACCGCCACGCCGACATGATCTAGGTGCGAGAATCCCGCGGGCTCCAAGGTGCCGCGGCGCAACGCGTCCAGTTGGATGGCATAGCGATCAGTCATGGGATGCCTCCCCCTCGCTCAGGCGGTGGCTGTCGGCTGCGGTCAAATCCAGGTCATAGACCGCGCGCAGATGGGCGGGCCATCGCCTCGATCAGTTCCGCGACGGAGACATCCAGATGCTCCGCCAAGCCCTTCAGCACTTTCAGGATGCGGCGCTCCAGACGCAGGCCGGTTTGGGTGCGATCAATCCGTGTCATGGGGGAGGGTTTGCCGGAGTGGGTACCTGGGTGTCAAGGTAGGACCTAAGCCCGCGGTAACCGGAAAAAAGAAAAGTACGATAAATTCGGCTTGCATCTTATTCATAACCGCATATATGTGGTTTTACATAAATCGGAGGCCCAGATGCACAAGCGTGAAACCGAGCGAGCCCAACTCCAGCGCCAACTGCTGGCAGGGAACAGCATCCACATGCCCGCACCCCGGCGGATCGGGAAGACCTGGACCATCGGTCGTCTCGCGGAGGATCTCCGCACCAAGGACTGGACCGTCGTCCAGATGGACGTGCAAGGAATGCGTACAGCGCGCGCCTTTGCCGAAGACCTCTGCCGCCGGATTGCGGCGCAGGCATCGGTGATGAAACGCATCAAAGCCCACTTCCATGCACGGATTACCACCTTGGCAAGTGGCGAATTGGAGAAGCCCCTGGACATCCTGACAAAGATCAACCCAAAGGACTTTATCGAAACCCTGGTCCGCACCCTGGATCAGGACAAGCAGCCCGCTGTCATTCTGATCGACGAAATCGCCTTCTTCGTTCTCGCCCTAGCCGAAGCGGACCCTGTGGAGGCGAAGGACTTCGTTTATTCGCTGAGAGCACTCCAGCAGCGCTATCGCAACGTCCGCTGGCTGATGACGGGATCGATCGGCCTGGACATCATCGCCCGCCGCTATGGGTTGGAGGGGGCCTTCGTTGATCTTCAAACCTTCGTCCTGCGACCGTTCACGCCGGCCGAAGCCCGCTCACTGCTGCGCGACCCTGAGTTCCAAGCCAAACTCAACAACCCGTTTGATGCCGACGACGCTGATTTGGATTGGATGCTGGATGAGATCGGTTGGCTGGCGCCCTACTATCTGCAAATGGTCGCCAATGAGGTCCGCCCGTCAGTTCCACCGTCAGCGACAGGTTCACCCCACGCAAGCCGGGGGGACATTGCGGCGGCGTTCGATACCGTGCTCCAACCAGACCGTCGGATGAATTTCGCGGTTTGGTTTGAACATGTGGACAAGAACTTCACCGAGAGCGAGGCAAAGCTTGCCTTCGCCATGCTGGCACGCCTGAGTGCCCATCGTAATGGCGAGCGGATTGACACCCTCCACGCCATCGCCACCGAGCTACAAGGTTCAGCTGCGATCCGTCAGACGCGCGAGGTGCTAATGGCCCTGTGTAACGACGGTCTTCTGACGTTGCAGGAGGAGCGTTATGCGTTTCAATCCGGTCTGGTGCGCCGGTATTGGCAGGTGTATCAGGCGTGATGACAATGATGCGCGCCCCCTCCATCAACAACCAAACGCTGCTGAGCGATGATGATTTCGTCGCTCAGTTTGTGGCTCGCGGCGAGGTTCTGGCCAAACTCAACCGCTTCCTGCGAACCATTCCAGAGCAGGGATTGGCCGAGCATCAAGTGCTGATCGGCCCCCGCGGGATGGGCAAAACCTCGCTGTTGCGGAGGGTTCAGATTCTGATCCGGGCCGAGTTGGCGG
>RDXE01000041.1 GCA_004292755.1 Alphaproteobacteria bacterium | reverse complement strand
GTGATGGGGGAGTTGCAGCGCGCGGCTGGTGCGGCCGAGCGGCTGTTCGAACTGCTGGCGACCGAGCCCGACATCAAAGCACCTGCCAGCCCCCTGCCGCTTCCAACCCCCGCGCGCGGCTTGTTGGAGATGGCGGAGGTCACGTTCTTCTACCCCTCGCGCCCAGACCGTCCCGCGCTGGATCGTTTGACTGTGTCCATCGCAGCCGGGGAGACCGTGGCCCTGGTTGGCCCCTCTGGTGCGGGCAAGACCACTGTGTTTCAGCTTTTGCTGCGCTTCTACGATCCCCAGCAGGGGGTGATCCGACTGGACGGTGTGGACATTGCGCGCACCGACCCGCTGGCGTTGCGCCGCCGGATCGGCGTCGTGCCGCAGGACCCCGTGATCTTTGCCACGTCGGCAGCCGATAACATCCGGTACGGGCGGCCCGATGCCAGCGATGCCGAGGTGCGCGCCGCCGCCGCCGCCGCCTACGCGGATGAGTTCATTGAGCGTCTGCCGGAAGGCTATGACACAGCGTTGGGCGAACGGGGCGTCAAGCTGTCTGGGGGTCAACGCCAGCGGATCGCGATTGCCCGCGCCATCTTGCGCGATCCTGCGTTGCTGCTGTTGGACGAAGCAACCTCGGCCCTGGACGCGGAATCAGAGCGCATTGTGCAAGCCGCCCTGGATCGCCTGATGCGCGGCCGGACAACGCTGGTGGTTGCCCACCGTCTGGCCACCGTGGTGTCAGCGGACCGGCTGCTGGTGATGGATCGTGGGCGGGTGGTGGAAACCGGCACCCATGCGGCCCTGGTGCGGGAAGGTGGGCTCTATGCCCGGCTGGCCGCACTGCAATTCGACCATGCCTCCATCAATGTCGAAGCCGATTGATCTCTGACGGGGTTCTCAACTTCATCTAAATTCGTTAGAATTCCCGGCAAGATGAAGCGGGGGTTAATCTTTTTCGCCCTGGGCCTTGGTTTTCCAATACCCGCGGTGGCGGATTTTGCCGCGGGAGTTGCCGCGTTGCAGGCCCGCGACTCCGAAACCGCAGCCCAGGAGTTCAAAGCCGCCGCCCGCATGGGCGATGCCCGCGCGATGTACAATCTCGCTCTGCTGTATCTCAAGGGCGACGGCGTTGCGCTCGACCCAGCGGAGGCCGTGGGTTGGGTGCAGCGCGCTGCGGCCGCTGGGCACAGTCAGGCACTTGGGTTGTTTGGCTCGTTGCTGGTGGAGGGCCGCGGCATCGATCCGGACCCTGCGCGGGGCTTTCGCCTGATCGAAACTGCCGCGCGACGGGGAGACACCGCCTCGGCCTTCAATCTTGCCCAACTCCACGCCCGCGGTGTCGGCACACCGGTCGACCCGATCCGGGCAATCGGCTGGGCGCGCCGGGCAGTCGCGGGGGGCGTTGAAGACGCAAGCGCATTGGCCCAGACCCTCGCCGCCAGCCTCCCACCAGCAGATGTCCAAACAGCCGACCGGGTGATCCAAGAACCAACACCGGCACCGCCCCCCGTTCCAGCAGCGCCCCCCGCGCGGCCCGCACGGACACTGCCACCGTCAGTAGCCGTGGCGCCAACCCCTCCGCCACCTCCGCCGCCGCCTACACCACCTCCACCTCCGCCACCACCGCCTGCACCGCCGCCTCCACCGCCACCACCTCCGCCGCCGCCACCCCCACCCACCCGCGCCGCTCAGAGTGAGGGGGAGCGACGCGCACCAGTGATCGCGGCGCGACCGCAGGCGGGGCAGTTTGTTGCCCACATTGCCTCTGTGCCTGGGCACGGCAGTGGCGGGGAAGAGGAGTGGCGACGGCTTCGGCGCCTTCACGGGGCGGCACTGGCGGATCTTGAGGTCGGCTATGAGCGGGCGGAGGTTGCCAGCCTTGGCCCCGTGACGCGGGTGTTCGCCGGTGCTCCGGCTTCCCGCGAGGACATCGAAGCGCGCTGCCGCGCGCTGATCGCAGCGGGGGTGCGCTGCATACCGCTCCGGCGCTGAGGATTGGTCAGCGCAGGGCCGCTGCGACCATCACGCGCCAGATCGTCGCGACCAGGTCCTGCTTGTGCTGGATGCCGTACTGAAGCGCCTCTTTGGCGCTGCGGGTCATCTCTGCTGTCGGGCTCGCAGGGACGATGCGCAAGCCTTGTTCCGCCAGAGCCTGCACCACGGCGTCGGCCTGCTTGGAGTAATCTTCCCAGAAATACCGCGTGTCTGCCTTCTTGATCGCGCGCGCGATCAGCATGCGCGTCGCTTCATCTGCCATGGCTTCGGTCCTCGCTATCACCGTCGGTGCGGCACCTCCCCTTCCCTTACCGAAGGCGAGCCGGGGATGCCACCCCGTCCGTCCACCGAGGGATCATCCTATGCTTGCGTGACCGTGCGTCGCAGAGGATACCCCCTAGACGTCGTTGGAAAACAGGCGCACGCTGCCTAATCCTTTCTGCTGGGAGGGGTGATCCATGAGCGTTCTCTTGCGTCTTCTGGCGTCGCTTCTGGGGGCAGCATTGTTGCTGACCCAGCCGAATACAGAAGCACTGGCTCAAATCCAGGCTGCGAACAAAACGATTCCGGTTGATCTGGAGTTGGTTTTGGCAGTCGATGTTTCGCGCTCGATCGACTCGGAAGAGTTCGAATTACAGCGTCAAGGATACGCGTCAGCCTTATCTAATCCTAAGGTCCTGCGCGCGATCCAAGGCGGGGCAATCGGGGCAATCGCTTTGACCTATGTCGAATGGTCCGGCGTTGATCAACAACGGGTGATCGTCCCTTGGACACTTGTTCGTTCTGAGGATGACTTTGAGCGGGTAGCGAGCGACATCCTGGCCGCACCTCGGGCTTTCGCTGCGTACACCTCAATCTCGGCTGCCATTGATTTGGCTGTCGAACTGTTTCGGACCAGCCCTTATGAGGGCGCACGCCAAGTGATCGACATCTCTGGCGATGGCGCCAACAATTCTGGTCGGGCGGTGGAGGTGGCCCGCGATGCCGCGTTGGCTGAGGGCATTGTCATCAATGGCCTGCCCATCATGAATGATCGCGGCAATCCGTTTGGGCGCCCTGAGCCCAAGCTGGATGACTACTATCGCGACTTTGTGATTGGCGGTCCCGGTGCTTTTGTTGTCCCGGCGGAGAGCTTTGTTACCTTCTCCGACGCGATCCTGGCCAAGCTGATCCGCGAAATCACGTCGCTGCCAAGCGATGGGACAACGCAATACGCGGCTCTGCCCTAGGCGACTGCTTGACGGCCCCGCCAGCGCGGCTGATGGATGCGCTGGTAGGGTCTCAGGTGGTGGGGGGAAACGACCAGAACATCGACAAGGGCAAGGCAATCCGACGCGGCCCAAAGGACAGCAACCGGTCGCCGAGATAGACCACAAACGCCACACCCCGGTGGCTGGCGCCCGGACCAGCAGAGCTGAAAAACCAGTCCAGATGCTTGAAATCGCGATCGCTCACCATCGCCGCGGCTTTGATTTCAAACAGAGCGAGAATGTTTCCTGGTGCCTCGGCCAGGATGTCCACCTCATGCCCGTTGTCATCGCGATAGTGATACAAGGACCACCGACTGGATTGCAGCGGCAGACTTTTTTCCAGCTCGGTATAGACGAAGGTTTCAAGGACGGCCCCCAGCGCCGTGGGATTGGCCAGCGCACCAAAGCTGGAGGCATCTTCCCCTCGCAAAACAGTGGCAAGGCCGGTGTCCAGAAGGTGCAGTTTTGGGCGCTTGATCTCCCGCCGGGTCATGCCAGAGGCCCAGGCCCCCAGACGGCGGATCAATTCCAGCTTCTCCAAGATGGTCAGGTAGGTATTGACGGTTTCCTTGCGCAGCCCGCCCGCCGTGCGCCCCAACTCCTCCACAGCGGCTTCCCCGGCGGTCCGATAGGCGATTTGATGAGTCAGACGGCGCAGCCCATCTGGTTTGCGGATCGGCTCCACCACTGCAACATCGCGCTCGATCACACTGTCCATATAACTGCGGTAGCGGTCCTCACGATCTTGGGGGGCAAGCGTTCGGATTTCTGGGAACCCGCCCCGGACCATCAGGTCGATCATCTCTTCGCGGCTGGCCGATGCCGGGAGTGGCAGCGCTGATCGGCAATCCTCCGGGGCGCGGGCCACGGCATCCAGGATGGTCACCGGCCCTGCCCCGTGGATCTCGGCCGCGCTGAGGGGGCGCAGGGTGAAAGACATCACCCTGCCCGCCAGGGAATCCAACGCCGCCGCCATAGTGAAGACGTTGGACGATCCCGTCAGCAGGAACTGGCCTTTGCGGTCATTCGTATCGACGATCTGCTTCAACGCCAGCGTCATGGACGGCAGGCGCTGCACCTCATCGATGGCAAGCGGCAGCTTCTGCTCCTCTGCGCCACGGGCCAGCAAGCGCAACTGACCATAGGCATCGGCCGCCAACGCTTGGCGAAGATCGTCGGCATCCAGGGTGACGTAGCTGGAGGTCTTGATTCTGTCGCGTACCAGTGTGGTCTTCCCGGCCTGACGCGGGCCGAAAATGTTGATCACCCTGGCCGCTGCCAGCGCGCGCACCACACGGGCCTCCAGGTGACGAGCAACGGCAACCATGGCACTCAGCCTGATTCTTCCGGAAAACGGCGATTAGTATAGCCGGAAATCGGCTATTAGGCGAGCCGGGAAACGGCGATTAGCATAGCCGGAAATCGGCTATTAGTGATCCCGGAAAACGGCTATTAGCCATCCCGGAAAACGGCTATTAGCCACCCCGGAAATCGGCGATTAGCGGCCCATCGCTGCCATCTGCGGCAAAACCCACCGGCTCGCCAACTTGGCCCGGCTCTTGCCTCACGAGGGCCCATCGATGGGCAAAGGATCGTTCAGATGATTGTCGGGGGAATCGTAGTGCCGGGCCCCATGCTGCGCGCTGGCGTGCCGACTGGCACCGGCAGCAGCGACGGCTCTTCGGCGCGACCACTCGGCCAATTGTTCTCCGCCCTCCGGGCCGAGGACTTGAGCGGAGCACGCCGCGCCTACAGCGCCCTGGCAACTGGCTTACCCGGCCCTGAGACCGACACCGCCGATGATCGCTTAGCCCGGTCCTGGCTGGATGAAGTGGGAGCTGGCCTATTGGCCGGGGAACTGCCACGCGCCCGTTTTGCCCTGGATGCTCTGGTTTCCACGCTGGGCCGTACGAGCACCTCCGCCACAAAGCCTACAACGCCGCGATTGGCTCCGGCCCTGGTCGATGGATTGATTCGCGACGTCCAAACCACCAATCCCAGTGGCCTCAGCGCGTTTGGTACTGCCGCCCCGCTGGTGGAACCAGAGGCTGAGCAGACCGATACCGAAACCCAAGCCGCCTTCGATGCCTTGTTCGATGGTACCGAGAGCGACGACCCGGCAACCCTGCTCCACGAGATCGTCGGGGACGGACTAAACGGCTATTGGCGCTGGAAAATCAAACGCTTGATCCGCGAGATCGCCGAGCGTGTGATGGCCGAACAAGGCCTGACGCGTGAGGGACTGGCAACCCTCCCCCCGGAGGAACGCGCGCAAAAGCAACGCGCCGTTCTGGAAGAAGTGGCCCGCCGTCTGCGCGACGCCCTTCGGCAGGAGGGGATGGCCGAGGCAACCGCTGGCGCGCGCGGTGGCGCTGCTGTGCGGGCTTTGCTTGACAGTCTCGGCTGATCGGCAGATTCCACCCGGCAACACTTGCCGAGAGGGCATGATCCGATGCGACCCTGGCTGGCAATCGCCGCAGCAACCCTGGTCCTGGCCTCCAACGCCCTGGCTCAATCGCCACCAGCGCCAAGTTGCGCCCTGCCGCCCCAGGTTCAGCCGCGCAACTTCACCTGCACCGACCAGGGCCAGACGATTGGCCGCCCCGGTGACTTTGAGTACTACGCGCTGGTGATCAGCTGGTCGCCCACCTATTGCACGTCTGACGCCGGCCGCGGCCCCAGTGGCGAGTTCCAGTGCCGGTCGGGCAATCGCTTCGGCTGGGTGGTTCATGGGCTTTGGCCGCAGTATGACGGGCGTGCGCTGCGCGCCCCGCAATTCTGCCGCCCAACCGATGCCGAGGTGGCAGGACCACTGGCCGCGCCCGTCGTCCGTAGCACGCTCTGCACGCTGCCCGGGCAGCGCCTCCAAACTTGCCAATGGCGCAAACATGGGAGTTGCAGCGACTTTGCAACGCCTGCCGCCTACTTCACTGCCACCATGGCGGCCTTTCGACGGGTCACCCCTCCCTCGCTGCCGACCGGGCGCGCGCTGGCGCGCAACGACATCTTGGATGCCTGGGTGCGGGCCAATCCTGGCCTTAATCGCGCTGCCATCGCGCTGAACTGCGACGGTGACCAACTGGAGGAAGTGGCGATCTGCTACGAGAAAGACCTCACCACTCCGCGCAGTTGCACGCCCCCATTGCGCCGTTGCCGGGCAGAGCGGATCACCCTGCCGGCACCGTCTGGGAGCTAGACGCCGTCCAACCCCTCAATCACCCGATCCGGTGGGCGATGCCCATCGGTAAAGGTTTTGATGTTGATGATCACCTTGTCGCCCATATCGATCCGGCCCTCCAACGTGGCGGAGCCCATGTGCGGCAGCAGGACAACATTATCGAGACCCAACAGCTTTGGATTGATCGCGGGCTCGTGCTCGTAAACATCAAGCCCAGCCCCTGCAATCCGCCGCTCCCGCAGCGCATCGGCCAGCGCTGCCTCGTCAATCGCTGCGCCGCGCGCGGTGTTGACTAGAATGGTGGTCGGTCGGATCAAGCGCAGCCGCCGGGCTGACAGGATATGATAGGTGCCAGGTGTGGCGGGACAGTTGATCGATACGATGTCCATCCGCGCCAGCATCTGATCCAGGCTTTCCCAATAGGTTGCCTCCAACTCCGCTTCAACTTCCGGATGCACGCGCGCGCGGTTGTGATAATGGACCGACAGGCCAAACCCCCGCGCGCGCCGCGCCAACGCAGTCCCGATCCGGCCCATGCCAAGAATGCCCAGCCGCTTGCCAGACAGGCGCGACCCCAGCATCGACACGGGCCCCCAGCCAGTCCAATTGCCGCTGCGCACCAGTCGCTCACCCTCAGACAGGCGCCGGGCTACCGCCAAAATCAGCGCCATGGTCATGTCGGCAGTGTCTTCGGTCAGCACCCCTGGCGTGTTGGTGACCGTGATGCCGCGCGCATGCGCGGCTTTCAAATCGATGTGATCGACGCCTGTGCCAAAACTGGCGATCAACTTCAGACGCGGACCGGCCGCCGCGATCACACTGTCATCAATGCGATCTGTGACCGTGGGCACCAGCACATCCGCCTCAGCAACTGCGGCGGCCAGTTGAGACGCTGTTAACGCCGTGTCATCGGCGTTCAGGCGCGTGTCGAACAACTCCATCATGCGCAGCTCGATTGGATCGGGTAGCTTGCGGGTGACGATCACCAAAGGCTTTTGACGCTGGGCCACGAGGCACGGTCCTTTTGCGACGGGCGGAGATGGCGGATAATGCGCAACTCCCCCGTCCCGTGCCAGCCCTGAGGCTGCGGCGTGATCACCAGCACCGACAGGCGCAGATATGCTATGGTTGATTTTGTGCCTTGCGGGGCACTATCACTGATGCGCTTGTCAATGAGGTTGCCATGCCTGGAGCATTAAACCTGTCCACCCTTGACTCGATACAACTGAACAGCAGCTTTGCTGGCGCGGCAAAGCGGGTGTTGCCAAGCTATCTGAACCCCATCGAAACCGGGAAACTTCCGCGCTCGTTCGAGGCAAACAAGGCATTTGCGGCCAGGGCCCTGGTGATCAGCGGCAGCACCGGCATTCTGTCACCGATCACCATTTGACCCATCTGATTGGCGAACCAATCAGCGTGGCGCAGGTTTTGGCTGGTGCTGCCCTGGTCTCACCATGTCTATACTGCCGCCCGTGACACCGACACCTGTACAACATCGAACCAAATTGACCAGAGGGTTGGCCCGTTGGCTGGTCGCTGCTGCTGTCGCTGCAATTGCCCTCGGCTCCGTTCCAGTGAAGGCGGAGCGCGACTTGCCGCTGCCACGGTTCGTTTCTTTGCGCACCAACGAGGTTAACCTGCGCGCCGGCCCCGGTGTGCGCTACCCGATTGAGTGGGTGATGGTTCGCCGTGGCATGCCTGTCGAAGTGCTTGCCCACTATGACACGTGGCGCAAGATCCGCGATCACCAGGGGGTCGAGGGGTGGGTCCACCAACAGGGCCTAACCGGTCGCCGCAGTGCCTTGGTTGCCGGAGCGATTCGCGCTCTTCATCGCCGTGCAGACCGCGGATCGCCGGTGATCGCCACTTTGGAGCCCGGTGTGTTGCTGCAATTGTCCGAGTGCAAGGCTGGATGGTGCCGGGCCGAAGTCGAGGGACGGCGCGGCTGGATTGCCGCGGCTGAGATTTGGGGCGTTTATCCCGGCGAAGAGTTCGAGTAACCCGTCCGGACTGGATCATCACCATTGGCTGACTCAGGCGTTTCGTTACACTAGACCGCGTGTTGCCAGCCACTCTCTTTTCCGCCGCTGCTGACCCGGCCACCGTACGGGCCCGCTTCCAATTGCTCCGACCCGGCCCCCGGCTGTGGGCGATTGGCGCCGTCCACGGCGATGTCCCAGGTCTGGTGCAGTTGCATGACCGTCTGGCCGAGGTGATCGGACCCGGCGACCGGGTGGTGTATCTGGGCAATTTTCTCGGCATCGGTCCCGATCCTGCAGGCGTGTTGGATGAGGTTTTGGATTTCCGCTGCCGCCTGATGGCGCGCCAGCATGCGTTTGCCTGCGATGTCGTGCTGCTGCGCGGCCAGCAGGAGGAGATGTGGTCCAAGCTGATGCAACTGCAATTTGCCCCCCACCCGCGCGAGGTTCTGGACTGGCTGGGCAAAAGCGGCGTGAAGACCACCCTTGCATCATACGGGCTGGACTATGAGCAAGGTCAACGCGCTGCGCGAGAGAGTGTGACCGCCTGCGCACGCTGGACGTCTATCGTGCGGGCACAGATGTCGAAACGACCAGGCCATAGGGAAGTCTTCTCAGCCCTAAAGCGTGCTGCCTTGACCCGTGACGGCGCGATGATCTTCGTCGCGGCTGGTCTGCATCCCGGCAAGACCCTCGATGCGATGAGCGACGAGTTCTGGTGGGGCGGTGGCCTGCTGGACCGGCATGGCGGTGCGTATGGGGCTGTTAAACGCATTGTTCGGGGGTATCGCACCAACCTCACGATTCCTGAGAGCGACGGTCTGGTTCTGAGCGTCGATGGCGGTGCAGGGCGCGGCGGTCGCCCGATGGCGGCTTGCCTCGACGCCGCAGGAGTGCTGGTAGCCACAATATAGCCATGCTTTTTTTGGTGTTTTTCGTGCCTGTGTGTGATCCAATGAATCGCCTGACGCGTAGAGGTGGTTATAGAGGCGCACCGGTGTGGGGCGCCGTGACGCGAAGGCGGGGGTACCGATGGCACACATCGACGATCCGGAAACTCAGCGCGCCAATCTTGGCTTCATCAAAGCGTCGATGCAGGCCCCGCTGCTGCAACGGGACGAGGAGTTTGATCTCGCTCGACGCTGGCGGGAAAATGGCGACGAGCGCGCACTCCACACGCTGGTCAAGGCGTACACCCGCCTCGTGGTGGCGACTGCCGCGCGGTTCCGCAACTATGGTCTGCCGATGGGCGATCTGGTGCAGGAAGGCAATGTCGGCCTGATGCAGGCCGCTGCCCGGTTTGAGCCGGAGCGGGAGGTGCGCTTTTCAACCTACGCGTCCTGGTGGATCAAGTCTGCGATGCAGGATTTCATCTTGCGCAATTGGTCTATCGTCCGCACCGGCACGACGGCTGCTCAGAAGTCGTTATTCTTCAATCTGCGCCGCTTGCGCGCCAAGATCGAAGATCAAACCGGCGCGCCGATGGGTGACGCTGGCCGCGCCAAGATCGCCGAAGAACTGGGCGTTGATTTGGGTGAAGTGGTAACGATGGAGCAGCGGCTGGCCGCGGCTGATCAGTCGCTGAACAGCCCGATTGCCGACGGTTCCGATGATGATTGGCAGGACTTCCTGGCTGATCAGCGCCCCTCGCCTGAGGAAGTGGTGATCGGCATGCGCGACGCCTCCACCCGCTCTCAGTGGCTGGCAGAAGCGTTGGGCGAGTTGAGCGCCCGCGAGCGGACGATCATTGATCAGCGTCGTCTGCGCGATGAGGGTGCCACCCTGGAAGAGCTGGGCAAGGAGCTTGGCGTCTCCAAGGAACGGGTGCGCCAGCTGGAACACCGCGCCCTGATGAAACTGCGTGCCTCAATCATGAAGCGGATTGAGATGCCGCAGGACATTCTGCTGGAAGGTTGACCACAGCCCCCACCCCTCCCGACGGTTCGGTTGGGAGGGGTGGGGTTGGTCAAGCTGCTTAGGCGGCCAAGATAAACGCCTCATTGATGGCGCTCTTCACGCCCCCGCCCATTTGTGGGCCCCCGCCCGCCACATAGATCGCGTCACCAATCACCACAGCCCCCATGCCGTGGCGTGGTGTCAGCATTGGAGCATAGCTTTCCCAGCGATTGGTGACCGGGTCATAGGCTTCATTCTGCCCATAGACGCGATTGGTTCCTTCGCCCCCCATCACGAAGATGCGATTGTTGAACCACACCGTACCTTGGCCCGAGCGCGCCGTCGGCAGTGGTTGGCGGAACGTCCACCGGTCCGTGCGTGGGTCATAGCTATGGTGCAGGTTCGAATTGGTGTGGAAGCTGTCGACCCGTCCACCAATCACATGAATCGCGCCATTGACTGCCACAATGCCGGTGTGGTCCCGCGCCAGCGGCATAGGGTTACGACGGTCGTAGCGATCCTCCTTCGGATCATAGACCCAATGCCAGTCGATGGAGCGCCGCAGGTCTGAGCCAATTGCACCACCAATCAAGTGGATCTTGTCGCCCAGGGCAACGCAGGCAATAGCCCCCGCTGCTTCCGGCAAGCGCCGCAGCGTGTGCCAGCGCTGACCATCAAAGGCGAACACCCCATCATGGGGGGTGCGGTTCTGCTCCAGAAACCCACCGAAGGCATAGAGGCGCTCCCCGTGGGCTGCAACGCCGACATGGTTGGCGCCGCGGGGCAACTGAGCCAGTTCCTCCCACCGGTCCGCGCGCGGGTCATAGGCATGGTGATAGGGGCGATCCACCCGCTGTTCCGCATAGCCGCCGACCAGATGAACCCGACCGCGAAACTCGGCCGCCCAGGCCATTTCGGTGCGCGGCACCGGCAAGGGCGCGCGCGGCATCCAGCGTCCAGGGTTGGCCGCCTTCGGGGCCGGGCTTTCCGTCACGGCCTGCACCGCGTGGATGTCGGGAATGTCAACGCGGCCCGGCTGGTTCAACCGCTCAAACTGACCATGACGATGGTCATGTTGCGCGGCGGCGCCAAGCGGCAACAGGCTGGCGCCAAGCCCAGCCAGCAAGGTACGGCGGGTGGTCATGGTGGTGATCCTCTCCAGCGATCAGATTGCGGCATCCTGACGCAATCTGATGTCTGGGACCACCCGGGGCAATGCCTCGCGCATCCGCTTGCAGGGCTGGTGACAGTCTTTTCACCCGCGGCGCAGCAGGCGGGCGTTGGCCTCTACACGAAGATAAACGCGCTGGACGGCAGCAGGGCCGTTAGGCCTGCAAGGTCAATCGTCGCAC
This sequence comes from Alphaproteobacteria bacterium, assembly GCA_004292755.1. GTDB lineage: Bacteria > Pseudomonadota > Alphaproteobacteria > Elsterales > Elsteraceae > RDXE01. Next base: position 49,307 of record RDXE01000041.1, on the reverse strand, counting down.
CGGCAGACCCACCGAGGGTGATGGTGTAGCGAACCCCGCCATTCACCACCTGGGCCGTTGTCGCCGCGTCGAAGCTCGCCTGATCGGCAAATCCGAGGTCGACCAGGTTCAGCCTATCGCCCTCAGCCAGGGAGAAGTCGGCAATCAGCGCGCGGTCCGTCCCACTGGCGAAGCCGATGTGAAAGAAATCGCTCCCGGTGCCGCCAAACAGCGTGTCTGCACCGACACCAGACTCGAGAACGTCAGCACCGTCACCGCCAACAATCGTATCGTCACCGGTGCCACCCGTCAGCGTATCGTCACCGCCAGCGCCAAACAGTTGGTCATCGCCAGCACCACCGGACAGGGACTGATTGCCCTCGTCGCCGACAATCACATCTGTGCCGGAGCCAGTCATCACGGTTGTCGCGTTGGACGGGCGGAACACCGTGTAGTTACCAGAGGACGCGGACAAGTTGAGGCTGAGCCCTGAGCCATTGGCGCCGCCGACAATTGTGTAGGTGCCCGAACCCCCGACGATGGTGGTCATCCCTTCATTGATTGCCCCGGCGAAGATCGTGCCGCTGCCGCTGCCGAGTGTGACGGTCGTCGTCCCACCACCAGACACCACCACCTGATGGCCCGTGCCGGCACCCAGGGTCACGGCGTCGGTTCCGCGCCCGACAAAGAGTGTGGAGGCTGATGTGCCCGTCACCTCAATGGTCTCGTTGCCCGCACCATCAAGGTAGGTGCCAGACCAACTGCCACCGATGGTGATCGACCCGACATCGCCTGTATCCAGGCCACGAATGGTCGGCACACCGGTGATGGTCGCGGCACTGACGTCATAGCTACCAGTGCCCAGCAGTTGCAGCCAATCCGCACCACCACCGCCAGTGATCACATCGCCAGCGCCCAAACTGCCCGCAGGCACGGTGAAGCCTTCGGCATTGACGCTGCCGGTGATGGTCGCCGCTGGAGTCGCCAGACGCAGCGGCGACTGGACGATCTGGAGATTGCCGCCCGCCAGAGTGAAGTCGGTCGTTACCCAGGTGCCAGGCAACACCATTGTGTATTCGGCTGGCCCCGTGCCGGTCGTGCGGAGGTAGATCGGCGTGGTCCCACTGGAGGGGGTGCCAACCTCCACTGTGTTGGCCGCCATGCTGGTCCCAGTGCCCGCTGTAACTGCGCCGACCAGCGTTCCCAGCGCCAGACTGCTGAAAATGTCGCCCACATCCGGGTCCTGCACCAGCATGGTGCCCCCGACGGCCCCGACCTTGAAAATGTCCGCTCCACTGCCGCCGGTGACTGTGCTGGTACCAGAGCCCGCCTCGATTGTATCCGCACCACCACCGCCGTGCAGGATGTTGTTGCCGCCGCCACCGGACAGCACATCGGCAGCATGGCCGCCGAGCAGTGTATCAGCAGCAGCACCGCCATAGAGGCTGCAGGCATCCGAAGACTGATTGGTAACGACGCGAATCGCGTTGCTGCCGGTCAATCCGTTTGCCGCCACGATCACAGAGGTGCCGTTGGTCGCACGGCCAAACTCGAATTCCAGCGTGGTTCCCGCCAGGGTGCTGACATAGGCGTCCGTCACGGAGAGCGCGCGCAACGAAGCAGCGGCAGTCAAGGGGATCGCCGTGTCAATCCGGCTCGCCATGCCAAAGGCAAAGCGTTCCACACTTGACAGATTGGCCAGAATCCCAGTCCCCGTCGTCAGAGACCAGCCGTCGAATGTGTCAATAATCTCGATTGTATCAATACCAAGGCCACCCATCAAAGTGTCTAGGCCGTTATTCAGTGCCGCTTCTCGCACATAGAAGAAATCATTGCCTGCACCGCCATCAATTTTGTCTGCTCCATTCGACTGCAGCAGAAAAATATCTTCTCCCAATGTGCCAAGCACTGAGTTATTGCCAAGACCATCCCCAAAAAAGAAGGCCAGCGAGGGATCCGTGATCGCGGCACCAGAAACAGTAACATCGCCTGAACTCTCCATGGCAATGCCAGTCCGGCCATCGCGAGCACGATTGTTGAGCATGAAGCCGTTATCGAACGTCAGTGTCGCGGGCACAGCCCCTTGAATGGCGACAATCTCGATGCCGGAAATCAGCGGAAAATTGATGCTGGTAAACGCAATCGTCTCGTTTAACTGGGGCCCGACGACGTACAGAGCATCACGCTGCGCAAACGTATCGCGCAGCTGGGCGCGGACCACGTCTGTTGCCGTCAGCACGGCAGTGTCTGCCGCAACAAAATCATCGTAGAGACCCGACTGGCCGCTCAGCGTGTCGGCATTGACCGTAAAGTAGAACGTCGCCATCGAGCCAACCCCTGCTGCTAGCACCGATGTCAATCGTTATGACGCAAACCAAGCTACAACCACAAGATTGCGCCTCGCCTAGATCAAACAGCCTATCCTGCTCTGCTGCGCGAGACAGGTGCCAACACCGGCGCCACCGGCTATAGGGAGGCGATGACCGCGCTCCAGTCCCCTCCTGGCTATCTCACCGGCTTGAACCCTGCCCAGCGTCGGGCGGTCGAAACCTTGGATGGCCCTGTGCTGGTGCTGTCCGGGGCGGGAACCGGCAAGACCCGTGTGTTGACCACGCGCCTTGCCCATCTGGTCGCCAGTCGCCAAGCGTGGCCTAGCCAGGTGCTCGCCGTCACCTTCACGAACAAGGCCGCGCGCGAGATGCGCCACCGGGTGGGCCAGCTGATCGGCGCGATGGCGGAGGATTTTTGGCTTGGCACGTTCCACGCCATCGCAGCACGCATGCTGCGCCGCCACGCCGAGTTGGTGGGCCTGAAGTCCAACTTCACCATCCTGGATGCCGATGACCAACTGCGCCTGCTAAAGCAGATCCTGCAAGCCGAAGGCATTGATGACAAGCGCTGGCCCGCCCGCCAATTGTTGGCGGCGATTGAGCGCTGGAAGGATCGCGCGATCACCCCCACCCAAGCCGCCAGCGATGGGGCGGCACAGCTGGCTGGTGGCAAGCTTGCAGGCCTTTATGCCCAGTATCAGCAGCGCCTGATCACCTTGAATGCCTGTGACTTCGGCGATCTGCTCTGCCACTTGATCCAGATATTCCAAACCCACAGCGATGTGCTGGCCTCCTGGCAGGAGCGCTTCAAGTATATAATGGTCGATGAATATCAAGATACCAACGTCGCTCAATACTTGTGGCTGCGCCTGCTGGCACAATCCCGGCGCAATCTGTGCGTGGTGGGCGATGAGGATCAATCTATCTACGGCTGGCGCGGGGCGGAGATTGGGAACATCTTGAAGTTTGAACAGGATTTTCCAGGCGCTGAGATCATTCGACTGGAACAGAACTATCGCTCCACTGGAAATATCCTGGCCGCCGCCAGCCATTTGATTGATCACAACCGCGAGCGCCTGGGCAAAACCCTATGGACGGCAGCTGAAGCGGGCGACCGCGTGCGGCTGATCGGTGTTTGGGACGGAGAAGAGGAAGCCCGCCGCATCGGGGAGGAGATCGAAGCCCTGCAACGGCACGGCGCCTCTCTCGACACCATGGCCGTGCTGGTGCGCGCGGGCTTTCAAACCCGCGAGTTTGAAGAACGCTTCATCACGCTGGGCCTGCCCTACCGGGTGATCGGCGGACCGCGCTTCTATGAGCGTCAGGAAATCCGCGACGCCCTAGCCTATCTGCGCCTGGTGCGCCAACCAGATGATGATCTGGCGTTCGAGCGCATCATCAACACCCCGAAGCGCGGCTTCGGCGACACCAGTCTGCGCGCCCTTACCATCGCCGCCCGCGGGCTTGGGCTGTCCCTCACGGCCGCTGCCGCCCGGCTGATCGGTACCGATGAGTTGAAAGCGGCAGCGCGCAAAACACTGGCCGCGTTTCTAGAGGATTTGGCCCGCTGGCGGGCGATGGCCGATGGTCTGCCGCCCGATGAACTGGCCGAGACCTTGCTGGATGAATGCGGCTACACGGGCATGCTGCAGGCCGATAAGGCACCCGAAGCACCGGGGCGGCTGGAAAACCTGAAAGAACTGGTCCGCGCCCTGGAAGAATTCGAAACGCTGGAAGCCTTCCTTGATCACGTGGCCCTGGTCACTGAGCGCGCCGAGGATGGGGAGACCGCACAGGTAACGGTGATGACCCTCCATGCCGCCAAAGGGCTGGAGTTCGACACCGTGTTCCTGCCTGGGTGGGAGGAGGGGTTGTTCCCCTCTCAACGCAGCATGGATGAGACCGGCCTGAAGGGGTTGGAGGAAGAGCGACGGCTGGCCTATGTCGGCCTGACCCGAGCACGGATTCGCGCCATCATCACCCATGCCGGCAACCGGCGCATCCATGGCCAATGGCAATCGGCACTGCCGTCGCGCTTTCTGGAGGAATTGCCCGCGGACCATGTGGAGCGCGAGGCGATTGCCGGTCTGAACCAGTTCTCCCAGTCAGGCGGCGGGGGTGGTGGCTGGACGGGCGGCTGGACCAGTGGCTGGTCTGCCCCGCGACCGCGCGCGCCAATCATCGACGCCCGCGCCACGCGGATCGAGACCGAGCATCGCCCGTCCCCAGCGGTCAGTGTTGGTACCCGCGTGTTTCACCAGAAGTTCGGGTATGGTCTGGTGCGCGCCGTCGAGGGTGACAAGCTGGAGGTCGCCTTCGATCAAGCGGGCGTGAAGAAAGTGATGGCTGGGTTCGTCAGTGTTGCGTAAGCACGGGCTCGCCGACCCACGAGAAGGATAGCAGGGCATGAGTGGCTGGAAGCTGGAACTGGTGTGTCCGCGCGCCGATGTTGAACCGTTCGGCGCAGCGCTTGACCCGTTCAGCGTTGCCATCGCGGCGTTTGAGATCGTGCCCGGGGGGTCCTGGCGGCTGGAAGCCTATCTGGACGGTGCGCCCGACCCTGCCGACCTGGAAGCCGCCCTTGCCACTGTCGCTGCACGCCCGCCGCACTTTACCGTCGTCCCCTTGCCCACCGTTGACTGGCTGAGTGAGAACCGGCGCGATTTCCCGGCCCAGCGCTTTGGTCGGTTTGAGCTGCGCGGCAGCCACATTGACAGCCCGCCGCCACCAAGCCGCATTGTGTTGACCATCGATGCCGCAACCGCGTTCGGCTCTGGCGAGCACGCCACCACCCGCGGCTGCCTGCTGCTGCTGGAGCGCATTGCCAAGCGCAAGCGCTGTCGCCGTCCGCTCGACATCGGCTGCGGGTCGGGCGTGCTGGCGCTGGCCATGGCGCGCCTGTGGCGCAAGCCGGTGGTGGCTGGTGATCTCGACCCGGAATCGGTTCGCGTCGCGCGGGAGAACGCACGGATCAACGCCGAAGCCGCACGCCTGACCATTGTGAATGCGGCAGGCTACCGCCACCGCGCCATCGCCCGCCGCCGCCCCTATGATGTGGTGGCAGCAAACATCCTCGCCCGCCCATTGATGCGCCTTGCCCCTGCCCTGCGGCGCCATCTGGCGCGCGGGGGCTATGCGGTCTTGTCTGGCCTGTTGGTGGAGCAAGAAGCCCAAGTGCTGTCTGCCCACCGCGCCCAGCGCCTAGCCCTGGTCACCCGCCTGCGCGACAAAGGCTGGAGCGCGCTGTTGCTCCGGCGTCGCTAAGCTTTGGGCTGTGACCTCATAGAAGACAAAACCCCCGTCCGGGTGGAGTTGTTGGATGAGGTCATAGTCATTACGATCAGACGTCAATACAGGGATCCCGTGCTTCGCCGCAGTCAAAAATATTAGCGCGTCATTCAGCAGTTCTTTACGCTGATGTTTTTGGAGATTCTGTCTCCGCGCTAGTTTTCCTGCAATAATGCCTGCTTTAATCCAGATTTCTTGATCCAGCGTATAGAGTCTTTCTTCTGGAATGTCCTTGAAGATTGTAGCATAGTATTTGAGATAGTCTATTCTTTTGGCCGCGTCTCGCGTATTCGCTATACCTAGAGAAATCTCGCCAAGACATACCGAACAGTGGTGGAGTAAAGGATTCTTCTTTAGAAGACGCATCAGAACATCTTCTGGCTCGCCGTTTTTTCCTATGTGACCATATACATTTGTATCGGCCAGAAATTCAGGTCGATTCCGCTTTTTGATCCAGCGCTCTGCATCGTTAAGGTCCTTTTTCTGACGGTGATTTATTACTTTGGTCTCATTATACTTCCGCCATTTGACCATCGCTTCAAGATCAACAGTCAAGATCGAAATCCTTTCCAAGCGTACCCGCGAGTCTCAGCATTGTCACTACAACTGGATCCGGTTTATCGTCTGTTGTACGACGCCTATTGGTTGATTTTGATTTTGTTGTCGTCGAAAAAGCATCGACAGTATCGACGCTGGACGATAGGCCCGCCTCGATGCCGGTCAGACTCGTCAACTTCGACGCAGGACGGTCGGCTGCAACGCGTCGCAGTCGCTTCTTGCCGACCGCAGCTACTTTAAGGCTGGTCACAATTCACCTCTCATGTTGATCATACTAGCACTAACTTCGATTGCAATCCACGCCCCATAGACTGTATCCGCCTCTACCCAAGCTTGACCCGCCAAAAGACTCCCACCAGCGCTGCGAATCGGGTACGCTCAGCTTTGGTTAACCATGTCGAGACATCGGATCATGTGGCGCTGGATTGGCTCTGCCGTTGTTGCGGCCTGTGTGATGGCGATGCCCTCAGTCGCTCAAACCACTGGCGCGCCAACCTCGCCTGGTGAGGCGTTGCGCTTAGGTCAGGCGGCAGCGCGCTCTGGCTTGCCGGGCGAGGCGTTCGCCTTGTTCCTGCCGCTGGCGCGCGCGGGCAACACCCGCGCGATGATGGAATTGGGTGATCTCTACCTCAGCAGTTTGGAGTTGCGCTGGAACGGCACCTCGCCAAATGACGCTGAAGCAGCGCGCTGGTTCCGCCGTGCGGCTGACCGCGGTGATCGCGAAGCGATGCTGCGGCTGTCCGCGCTGTACGCCACTGGTCGAGGGGTGCCGCAGGACGCCGACGAGGCCGCACGCTGGTACGCCCGCGCCGTTGCGTTGCCACCACCACCACCTACCCCGCCCCCGGCTCCGGTGAAGGAGCCTGAGGTCGCCCTTGGCCCGCCCTATCGCAGCGGCCACCAGAACACAACGTGGGAGCTCGGTCGGGGGGCAGATGTCGACGCGCTGCGTCAACAACTGGAAGACTTCCTGCGCACCCGGTTCCAGCAGGACATTCCTCCAAGCTAGCCCGTCTCGCGACCGGTTGCCGCGGGACAGGATGCCCTCCCGTGGTTGACTTGACCGATCCCAGCGAAATCGGAACCTTCTCGTTCGGCCCAGCGACAGGGGGCCGTGCAGGGATACTGGCACTATGTGGTTTCGCACAGACTTGGCGAGTGGCGACGATCTCCGGCGGGTAACGGCATTGGCCGAAGCCATGGATGCCTCCCCGGCTCTGGCGGGGTTTATGGGCGTGGTACTGCTTCAGGAGGCCAAAGCCCGCCCGCCTGTCACCCTTTACTCCCGCTTTGACTACCGCCTCGCCGGGTTCTGGCCAGTGTGGGAGGCGTGCGCCCCACCCCCGACCGACGGGCTGGTGGTGGTACTGGAGCGCAGAGCCTCGTAAACTGCCCGCCATGCGCTGGATCGCTATGCTGGCTGGTGTGGGGATGATGGCGGGCTGTGCCGCAGCCCCGGCGCCCACGGCGTTCCAGGCTCCCTTCGCGCGCGCCGGCTATGGGCCGGAGCGCATCGCCCGCATTGCCGAACGAGAGTGGCTGGCCTTTGGCTCTGTCCTCGCCGATGGCACGACCAGCAGCAGCGGTCGCCGTGAGACCGAGGATGGCTGGTGGCAGCGTGTCGGCGACTATTGGTTCCAGGGCGTCGGTGCGGCCCACACCGGCCTGCATGAAACTGCCGACGGGCGACCATTCTGGTCTGCCGCCTTTATCAGCTACGTGATGGCAGCGGCGGGTGCCGGGGATCGCTTCGTCTACAGCGATGCCCACGCGGTGTACATCAACCGCGCGATTGCGGACCGCGAAGCCGGCCGAACCACGGGATGGCTCGGCTGGCCGATCGATGCGTTGACGCCGCAGCGGGGCGATCTTGTCTGCCAGGCCAGGGCCGAGGCAGGGCGGGTGCCTGTGCGCTACCACACCCGCCCAGCACGCTTTCCCGCCCATTGCGACATCGTGGTCGCAGTTGAGCCAGACTGGATTGCCGTGATCGGCGGCAATGTCGCCGACACTGTCGCCCGTCGCCGCTATCCACTGCACCAGGGGCGGCTGCCGACCGAGCGGGGGGATTGGCTGGCCCTACTGCGCTTTCAGGGCTAGCCCAGTGGAGGAGGCAGCACCCCGCCCTGCCCGCCCCTCCTGGCGCTTGATTGCTGAGACCGTCCAGCGCCTCGCCCGACCCGCCATCGACTTGGTGCTGCCGCCGCGCTGCCTTGGCTGCGGCGCGATCGTGCAGGACACCGCCAGCCTGTGCCCAAGCTGTTGGCGCTCCGTCACCTTCCTAACCCCGCCGGTGTGCGCCAGCTGCGGCCAACCCTTCACGCTGCCACCACCGGCGGAGGTTGAGCCCGTGTGCGTGGCCTGTATCGCCAAGCCACCGCCGTGGCAGCGCGGGCGTGCCGTGGTCCGCTATGATGATGGCTCGCGGCGGCTGGTCTGGGCCTTGAAGCACGGCGACCGCACCGATCTCGCCCCCGCCCTTGGTGCCTGGATGGCTCGGGCGGCCGCAGACTTGGTGGTGGAGGCGGATCTGGTCGTGCCCGTGCCCCTGTATCGCTGGCGCCTGTTCCGGCGCCGCTACAACCAGGCCGCGCTGCTGGCTCAGGCGATGCTGCGCGCCCTGCCCGCGGCCCAGCGACCACGGCTGGTTCCCGATGCACTGGTGCGCGTGCGCGGCGGCACCCAGGCGGGCAAGCGCCGCGGTCAGCGCCAGCGCGGCCTGCAGGGGGCGTTTCGCCTGCGCCCAGGCGTGTCGGTGCGGGGCTTGCGTGTGCTGCTGGTGGATGATGTGCACACCTCTGGCGCCACCTTCGCCGCCTGCACCCGCGTCTTGATGACGTCTGGAGCCTTGCGTGTTGATGTGGTCAGCTTTGCGCGAGTGCCGCTGCCGGGAGGGTGACGAACGGTCGGCGAGGCATTATCTGGAGAGGTTCCAGGGAGTGATCGCCATGGCCGTCGTTGAAATCTACACCTCGCCCTTTTGTGGTTACTGCGCACGCGCCAAGCGTCTGCTGGGCAAAAAGGGCGTGAGCTACACGGAAATCGATATTCTGGAGACGCCAAACCGGCGACCAGAGATGATCGAGCGTGCGGGCGGACGTACCAGCGTGCCTCAAGTGTTCATCGATGGGCGCCACATCGGTGGCAGCGATGATCTCTATGAGCTGGATGCTAAGGGCGGCCTCGATCCGTTGTTGGCGGCATGATCCATTACACATTGCGCTGTGCCCAGGGGCACGAGTTCGACAGTTGGTTCCGCAACAGCACTGCGTTCGAGGCACTGGCCGAGGCGCGCGAGCTGGTCTGCCCGGAGTGCGGCGACACTCACATCGACCGTGCGATCATGGCGCCACGCATCGCCTCCGGTCGGAGTGAACCCACGGCAGCCGAACCCGCGACGGACCCTGCGAGCCCGCCGGTCGCGACTGCCAGCGTTGCCACTGCGGGTTCTCCAGCGCCAGAGGGTGGCCCTCAGCTGACACCGCAGCAGATGCGTCACTTCCTGCGCGAGGTACGCCGCGTCATTGAGGCGAGCCATACCTATGTCGGTGGCAGCTTTGCCGAAGAAGCGCGCAGAATCGCGAATGGAGACGCCGAGGAACGCCCGATCTATGGCGAGGCCAGCGAGGATGAGGCGCGCGAACTGGCCGAAGACGGCATCGCCGTGGGTCGCATTCCCTGGGTGCCACTGACCGACGCCTAGCCGGATCAGAACAGCATGCAGACGCAACGACGTACGTCGCGTCCCTTAGCCAGAGACGAGCGGTCGGTGTTGCGCGTCTCTTAGCCAGAGACGCGTTGACGCAGCACTGCGATCAATGGGTCCAACCCACCACCACCGCGCTGGATCACGCTGGTGAATTCCTCGCGTTGGGAGTTGGCGAGGCTGGCGCCTTCGATGATCAGATCGACCACCTTCAACCCGCCATCGGTTTGCAGCACGCGCCAGTCCACCCGCGCAGGGCCGGACTGAGTGTGCACGCTCATCTGCACCAGGGCGAGGGTTGTATCTTCGGCCCGCGCGCCAGTCACCTGGATCGTTTCACCGGAGTAGTCGGCGAAGCGCTGGGAATAGGTTTTCACCATCGCCGCTTCGAACAGCGCCAGATACTCACGCCGCTGGGCTTCGCTGGCTTGACGCCAGTTTGGCGCCCCAACGACAAAGCGACCGATGGCCTGGACGTCAAAGGCCTGAACGAACAGCGCACGGAAGCGCTGCTCACGCTCGGCAGCCGGGATCGACTTGTCCGCAAGCTTTTGGACCGCCTCTTCGGTCACCCGCTGCACAAACTCACGCGAGCGGACCACTAGGTCTTGAGCAGAGGCGACGGTGGGTAGCGAGGGCACTGCCAACAAGGCTAGAGCAGCGGCGACCAGCGACCGGCGCAGAACTACGGGCACCATTGTCAATCCCATCAATTGTCGAGCTGACCAGTCCGGCCAGGGATGTCGGAGCCCGCAGGCACCTGACCATTGCGGATCAGCGCGTCACGGCGCTGCTTGTAGAGCGACCGCACGGCGGCATAGTAATCCACCGAATTGCGCTCCAGATCGTCGGTTGCCTGGATCATGCGGGAGCGCGTGTCGACCACTTCGAGACCGGTGCGAGCGTAGCTGACCACCCGCTCATACTCGGCGCGCAGGATGTAGCCCGCGGGGTCAAGGAAGAAGTCCACCACCATGCCGACGGTGTCGCGCACGGTGGACGGCCCCAGCAGCGGCAGCATCACGTACGACCCCTCGCCAACACCCCAGATCGCCAGGGTTTGGCCGAAGTCTTCGTCGTGCTTTTCGATGCCAACGGCGCCAGCAACGTCCACCAGCCCACCGATGCCGGCAATGGTGTTGACCCAGAACCGGGTCAACGTGTTGCCAGCGCGATTCAGGTTGCCCTGAAGCAGGTCATTGGCCAGCGTCACCGGGCTGCGGATGTGGCTGAGGAAATCGCGCACGCGATCACGAACCGGCGAGGGCACCACTTCACGATAGGCCAGCGACACCGGGCGGATCACCACCGTGTCAACCGCACGATTAAATCCGAACACCGCGCGGTTGACGCCTTCTGCCGGGTCAGACACCGACCCGGACGGGGCCCCAGTGGACGCACAGCCTGCCAGGGCCAAGCCAACTGCCAAAACGGCCGCCCGCGACAATGATCCAAACGACGGAATACCCATGGGTGCTGGTTCCCCGGCCAAACTCACGTTCGGCAGCGCGATACGCCGCCCGCTTCAGGAGCGTTAGCATAGCCACCCCCCAGTCGTCACGCGGGACAACGCTGCCTTCCGCCACGAAACCCACAGCACCGTGGCAGGAAAGCCACGGTGTGGCGCACGGCTACTCGTAGCGCAGCGCCTCAATGGGGTCGAGCCGGGCGGCGCGGCGCGCTGGATACCAGCCAAAGAACACACCAATCGCCGCCGAGACACCAACAGCGACGGCCATTGCCAGCGGGCTCAGCACAATGGTCCAGCCCGCGAAGGCCCCGATCGCCAGGGCCGCGATCACCCCCAGCGCCAGACCAAGCAGGCCGCCAATCACAGCAAGACAGACGGCCTCAGTCAGGAACTGCGCCAGAATGTCGCTTTGGCGCGCACCAATCGCCCGTCGCACGCCAATCTCGCGGGTCCGCTCAGTCACGCTGACCAACATGATGTTCATGATCCCAATACCGCCCACCACCAGCGACACGGCCGCGACTGCGGTCAGCAGCAGCGTGAGGATGCGGGATACTCCCTCCATCGCAGCAAAGATATCGGCCAGAATACGGATGGAAAAATCATCCTCAGCATCCGGTGCCAAGCGATGTCGTTGGCGCAAAAGATCGGTGATATCCTCTGCCACTGTATGCAACAAACTGGCATCGGCTACTTCGACCATAAGCGAATGGACCGAGCGGCGATTGGCCAGGCTGGTTCCAAGCACACGCAACTTGGCTGTGGTGATGGGAATCAGCACCACATCGTCTTGATCTTGCCCCCCTGCTGTTTGACCCTTGCTGTCCAACACACCAACCACGGTCAGCGGCGTGCGGCGCACCTGCACCGTCTGGCCCAGAATCAGCTGCCCGTCGGCAGCGAGGCCTGTCTCGTCATAGGCGCCGAACAACTGGCGCGCCACCGTGGCGCCCAGCACGACAATCTTGGGCGCGCTCTCCAAATCCTCTGCTGTGATGGGACGACCAAGGGCGACATCCCAGTCACGCGCCTCAAAAAAGTCAGGCGTGGTGCCCGTGATGCGCGTACCCCAATTGAGATTGCCAACGATGGTCTGACCCGTGCCTTGCCAAGTTGGTGCAACGGCAACCACGCCTGGAATCTCGCGCCGGATCGCCTCGCCATCGCCTTCGGTCAGGGTCACGCGTGCGCCGGTGCCCACCCGCACCCCACCGGTGGTGGTGGTGCCCGGCACAATCACGATCAGATTGGCGCCGAGCGAGGCGATTTGACCGCGGATGCGGGTTTGCGCGCCAGACCCAATCCCCACCATCACCACCACCGAGGCGACGCCAATCACGATCCCCAGCATGGTCAACAGCGCGCGCAGCCGATTAACCCGCATGGCACGCAGCGCAAGGCGGATGTACAGCGCCACGCTACGCGTGCTCCGATGGGGACGCGTGCCCCATCAGCCCGTTTGTGAGGTCGCTGGGCTGCAATTCGGCTGCGGCATCGCGCGGCTGGGGCACGGGGCGATCCTCCACCAAGCGGCCATCGCGAAAGCGCAGGATGCGCGCCGCGGCTGCCGCAACCTCGGCATCGTGGGTCACCATCACGACCGTCATGCCCGCCCGATTGAGCGACTGGAACAGCGCCAGAATCTCCACGCCTGTGCGGCTGTCCAAGGCGCCGGTTGGCTCGTCGGCAAGGATCAGACGGGGGTCGTTGACCAGGGCGCGCGCAATCGCGACCCGCTGCATCTGGCCGCCAGACAACTGATTGGGCAGGTGATGCGCCCGATCCCCCAAACCCACGGCCTGCAAGCGATCCAGCGCACGGCGCCGGCGCTCTGCTGCCGACACGCGGGCGTAAAGCAAGGGCAGTTCCACGTTCTCCAGCGCCGTGGTGCGAGCCAACAGGTTGAAGCTTTGGAAAACAAAGCCAATTGTGCGGTTGCGCAGGCCTGCCAGCGCGTCATCGTCCATCCCGGCGACATCGCTGCCATCCAGGTGATAGGTGCCACTGCTGGGCCGATCCAGGCAGCCGAGCAAATTCATCAAGGTGGATTTGCCGCACCCGGACGGCCCCATGATCGCCACCATCTCCCCCGGCGCGATGGCGAAGGACACCTGATCAAGCGCGCGCACGGCTTGGCTGCCGCTGCCATAGACCCGCCCGACGCGATCGAGCGAGACCAGCGCCGTCACAGCCCGGTTCCCATCGGCCCACGTGGACCCTGCCCAGCGCGCGCCCGCTGCCCCGTGATCACCCGATCCCCGGCCGCAAGGCTGCCCTCCAACACCTCGGTGGAAGAGCCATCGGTGATCCCGGTGCGGATCGTCACGGCGCGCGGCTGGCCACTGCTGTCCAGCACAAACACCCGGGTGTTGCGTGGTGCGGCGGGAGCATCCGGCGGGCGAAAGCGCAATGCGGCGTTTGGCACCCGCAGCACATCCTCGCGCTGGGCAATCACCACCCGCGCCGTGGCTGTCATGCCTGGAATCAAACGCCCCTCGGGATTGGCGAAGGCAATGACGACCACGTAGGTAACCACCGTTTGCACCGTCGTCGGGGCCTTACGGATCTGCGTGATACGACCGCGGAACACCTCCCCAGCAAACGCCTCGACCGTGAAGGTGACCGGCTGACCCAATCGCAGACGACCGACATCGGCTTCGTCAACGGCGGTTTCCACCTGCATCGCCTTCAAGTCGCGGGCAATGGTGAACAACACCGGGGCCTGCAACGAGGCCGCCACTGTTTGACCCACATCGATGTTCCGGCTGATCACCGTGCCATCAACCGGCGCACGGATGATCGTATAGTCAAGGTCAATGCGCGCACGCCGCAGGACAGCGTCGCGCTGCTGAACCACAGCACGGGCGTTCTGCAGTTGGCCTTCGATGATGCGAACCTGCGCCTCGCCCGAGCGAACTTGGGCTGCCTGGGCCAACTCCTGCGCTTGCTCGGCTGCCAGACTGGCGCGGGCGGCGTCGCGCTGGGCGCGGGCCCGATCCCGGTCCGCCGTCGTTGCTGCCCCTCGCTGCACCAATTCCTCGCGACGATTGAACTCCCGCTCCAGATCAACGGCCGTGACGCGCGCGCGCTCCAATGTCGCGCGATTGACGCCGGAGGAGGCGCGCAGCGTTTCCAGATCACTGGCGGCGCGCATCACCTGGGCCTCGGCGGTGATCACCGCGGCGCGGGCGACAGCAAGGTCAGCCTCCGCCTCCGCCACGCGGGCCTCTTGGACCGCGCTGTCGAGACGCGCGATGACTTGGCCCTCGCGCACCTCGCTGTTGAAGTCCGCGGCAATCGCGATGATCCGGCCGGAGATGGAGGAACCGACCTGCACCAATGCTTCCGCAGCCACAGTGCCAGACGCTGTGACCATCTGGGTCAGCCGCCCGCGATCCACCACGGCGGTGCGATAGCGGCTATCCTCCTCGCCTGCGACAGGCCACAGGGCCCAAGCCGCCACAGTCCCCGTGACCATCAGGGCGAGCGTTGCCGCCACCAGCGATTTGGCTTTCCCGATCATGCAAGGACTATACGGCAGGTTTGGCGTGGATGTCCCTCAGCGCCCAAAACAACTGCTAGCGTGCAGCCGTGCGCTGGGCGGCTTGGGGGAGAGTGGCGAGAATCCGGTCAGCCAGCACCGCGGCAGTGCAGGCGTAGGCTTCGTCGCGCATATGCAGCTTGTCCTCGCCAATCAGACGCTCGGCCGGGACCCGCTGGTCCTCGATTAAATGGGTCATCAGGGCATGACGGCGGAACAGGGGTGTTCCGGTCTCGCGCGCCAGTGTCCGCAAGCCATCGATATAGGCGGCGAGTGTCGGGTCGCCCTCGTGGGTTGGCAGCCACTGGGTTTCCATCAACACAACATCAGCCCCAGCGGCGCGCAGCCGGGCAAGGCCAGCGCGGACGGTGAGTAGAAACTCGGCCAATGGCACACCGCGCAGGACATCGTTGGTGCCGGTCTGCCAGATCACCAGGGTTGGCTGTTCAGCCACCACATCCTGCTGCAGACGCTCCAGCATCATGGTTGCAGTGTCGCCATTGACCCCACGATTGATCACTGCAACAGCCCGACCGGGCAGGCCTTGGGACAGCGCCGCCTGCAACTGGGCCGGATAGGTTCGCTCAGGTGTGGAGGCCCCAGTGCCGTAGGTGGAGGAGGAGCCGAGCGCCACAATCGTCACCGGACGGTTCAGATGCAGAGCCGTCGCCATCATTGGCAAGCCCGCGCTGAAGCCCATCAAGGTGGCAGGCACGCGGCACGCCGCCGCCGCAGGCGATGCCAGCACGACCAGCGTCACGGCGGCCAAAGCCCCCGTGATCCACCCTGCCCAACGTGAGGATCCCCCGCGCATAACGAAACGCTAGCGGTCAGAACCTGTCTTGGCAGGTTACGGATTGTTTAGAGTGCGCGGCAGGCGAACCGTCACCTCAGTCCCATGGCCCAGCGTGCTCTCGATCTGCAGCGTGCCGCCATGCTGCTCCACCAGCGCCCGCGAGATCGCCAGCCCCAACCCACTGCCCTTGCCAGCAATATGGGCCCCGCTGTGCACCTGAACAAAGGGCCGACCGAGCGTCGCAACCTTGTCCGCCGGTATTCCGACACCGGTATCGCCAACAGCGAAGGTGACCGTGTGATCATCGGCGCTGACAGCGATCATGATCTGCCCACCAGCAGGTGTGAACTTGATCGCATTGGAGACCAGATTGATCAGCACCTGACGGATCGCCCGGCCATCGGCAACCATCGGCACTGCGGTTGGGGAGTGGATGATCAACGACAAGCCCCCGGCATTGGCAGGCTGCTGCAACAGCGCCACAGCATCGCGCACCAGCCGGTCTGCATCGGTGGCCTCGGGCGAGAGCGGATACCGCCCGGCCTCCAGCCGAGACATGTCCAGCACGTCGTTGATCAGCGACAGCAGATGCGCTCCAGCCTCATGCACCACGCGGGCATAGTCGCGATACCGGTCCGGGATGGGGCCCAGCAGTGCGTCGCGCATGATTTCCGAAAAGCCAAGAATGGCGTTCAGTGGCGTGCGCAGCTCGTGACTCATCATGGCGAGGAAGTAGGATTTCGCAGCGCTGGCCCGTTCGGCCTCGTGCATCGCCTCCAGCATCGCCGCTTCGGCTCGGTGACCTTCGGTCACATCCTGCACCACACCGGTGATGGCCCGACGCTGACGGTTCATCTGCACGGCATAGGTGCGAATGTCACCATCGGGCAGCGTGACCGTGAACTCCGATCCAACACTCACCCGCAGCCGCCGACACTGGTTGACGGCCTGCCAGACCACCCCGCGGGAGGCTGGTGCCATCGCGGCGAATAGGGCCCGGGTGGTCACCCGCTCCCCCGGTGCCGCCATCGGCATGACCTGGGCCAGCCGGTCCGTCCACAGCACGGTTCGCCCCCCGACGCGCCAGCGGAAATCCGCCAGCTTGGCAAGGTTCATGGCAGAGACCAGCCGCTGTTCACGATCCGCCCGGTCAGTCACATCGCGGGCGACGCCATACAGGTTCTGACCAATGCGCACCGTGTGCCATTCCAGGCGCCGCCAGGAGCCCTGGGCATCGCGATACCGGTTCTCGTAGGGGGTCAGGCGCACGAAGCCGTGGGGCCCGCCCAGTGCCAAGGCACGGCGCGCGCGGTCCAAGGCAGGCAAGCTGTCGTCGGGATGGATGAAGTTGGTCAACATCACGCTGGAGGCAGTGCTGGAATCCAGCCCCAGCAATTGGCGAAACGCTTCATTCATCCACTGGACGCGACTCTCTGAGTCGACCACCACCACCAAGTCGTCGGTAATCGCCAGCAAACGCTCCAGCGGCAATAACTCGGCACCACTGGAGAGAATGCTAGCTGTCATCGATTACTCGGCAGGATGGGGCTGGGACGGTGTCTTCCCAGCTTTTGCCTTACGCTCCATCTGCAGCACAAGGTCGCTGATGTAGCTGGCGGGCTTCGTGTTGATGGCGAGCCAGCGATAGAACACCGGCACGATAAAGAGGGTGAGGACCGTGGCGAAGGACACCCCGCCCACCACCACCCAGCCGATTGCACTCCGCGCCTCAGCCCCAGCGCCAGTTGCCATCGCCAGCGGCACGGCACCAGCCACCGTCGCAATCGAGGTCATCAGAATGGGCCGAAAGCGGGCTGTCGATGCTTCGACAATGGCAGCCACCATCTCCTTGCCCTCATCGCGAAGCTGGTTGGCGAATTCGACGATCAGGATCGCGTTCTTCGCCACAAGACCCACCAACATCACCATCCCGATCTGGCTGTAGACGTTCAGCGATAGGTCCAGGAAATACAGGCATCCAAGTGCCCCGGCAACGGCCAATGGCACGGTCAGCATCACGATGGCAGGGTGGGTCCAGCTTTCGAACTGCGCCGCCAGCACCAGGAACACGATGACAATCGCCAGCGCGAAGGTCATCCACAAGGCGGAGGAGCTTTCCTTGAACTCCCGACTCTCACCCTGATAGCTGATGCGCGCCGTGGCGGGCAGTTCAGCCCGGATCGTCCGTTCGATGAAGGTGAGCGCCTCGCCCAGGGAGTAACCGGTATCCAAGCCGGCCTGCAGAGTGATCGCCCGCAGGCGATCCACGCGGGTCAACTCAGCAGCACCCGCCAGATCGCTCACTGTTACCAGATTGGACAACGGGATCAGCTGGCCGGTGGAGGAACTCACGAACACGTTGGTCAAGTCAGACGGCGTCGCACGATCGCCTGCCCGCGCTTGCAACATGACATCGTATTCCTCGCCGCGTTCTTTGATGGTGGTCACCGCCCGGGCACCAAACATCACTTCCAGCGTGCGACCGATGTCATCGATCTGAACCCCCAGGTCGGACGCGCGCTCGCGCATCACCTCCACCCGAAGCTGCGGCTTGGTCTCGTCATAGGTCGCGACGACGTTGATCAGGCGCGGATTCTCCCGCAGCTTTGGCACCACGATGTCACGCCATTCTGCCAACTCGTCATAGGTGGAGCCGCCCAGCACCACCTGCACCGGCGTGCGCGCGCCGCGCTGCCCGAGCGGCGGTGGCTGGGTGATGATCGCCCGAACACCGGGATACTGAGAGAGGCGCGGCAGGATGGAGCGCACGATTTCCTGCTGGGTGCGCTGGCGTTCGGCCCAGGGCACCAGACGCACGATCACGCGACCACTGTTGGCGGCACCCGGCACCCCAAAGCCAACCGCGACGGTGGACAGCACGCGCTCCGCCTCGCCAGCTTCGACCAAACGCATCATCTCGCTTTCGATCTGGGTGACATAGCGGCGGGTCACGTCGACCGATGCCCCCTCCGGTGCCGTCACGATGATTGTGAAGCTGCCCTGATCCTCCAGCGGTGCCAGTTCCTGGCGCAGCTGGGTGAACAACCAGCCGCACGACGCGATCAGGCCAACCATCAGCAACACGATCAGCCACGGGGCCCGAAGTGCACCACGCAGCGTCCAGGCATAGGCTTTGTTCATGCCAACGAACACAGGCTCCGTGATCTTGTAGACAATGCCTTCCGAGGTGTGTGGGCGCAGCAGTTTGGAGCACATCATCGGCGTGAGCGACAACGCGACAAGGCCAGAAAACGCAACAGCGGCCGCGACTGAAATCCCGAACTCGGAGAACAGCCGCCCAATCGTGCCCGATTGCAGAGAGATCGGCACAAACACCGCGATCAGCACCAAGGTTGTCGCCAGGACAGCAAATCCAATCTGCTGTGATCCGCGCACCGCTGCCAGCAGCGGGGGTTCACCCTCTTCAATGCGGCGGTGGATGTTCTCCAACACCACAATCGCATCATCGACGACTAGGCCAATTGCCAGCACAAACGCCAGCAGGGTGAGCGTATTGATCGAGAAGTCAAATGCTGCCAGTACCATAAACGCAGCAATCATCGACACCGGGATCGCGACCACAGGGATGATTGTTGCGCGGAAGCTGCGCAGGAACAGGTAGATAACCAGCACCACCAGCACCACAGCGACAATCAGGGCATGATAGACCTCATACAAGGATGCCCGGATGAACTGCGACTGGTCGAAATTGACGCCGATTGCCATCCCCTCTGGCAGGGTTTGATTGATCGCGGCAACTTCCGCGCGGATACCATCAGCAACTTCGATGGTGTTCGCAGTGGACTGTTTGATCACCGATAGACCGATGGACGGCACGCCATTGGCACGGAACTCGCCGCGCTCGTCCTGCGGTCCGATCTCCACCTGGGCCACATCACCCAAGCGCACAAGGTAGGGCTGCGGATTGGTGGCAGTGGTCAGACCACTGCCTGCGCTTGAGGGCACTTGCGTGCCAGCCGCTTGTGCCGCCGTCAGGCTGCGGCCAACAACAATCCGGCGAAACTGCTCGGCCGTGCGCAGACCAGACTCCGCCCGGACAGTGAACTCCCGCGCTGAGCTTTCCACACGCCCGGCAGGCAACTCGACATTCTGACGGCGCAGTGCGGTTTCCACATCGCGCACAGTCACACCGCGCGCCGCCATCGCACGCCGGTCCAGCCAGATGCGCATGGCATAGCGCCGTTCACCGCCAATGCGGATCGAGGCAACACCATTGACGGTGGACAAGCGATCAACCAGGAATCGAGACGCGAAGTCTGACAATTGAAGGCTTGTGTTACGCTCGCCGGTCAGGGTCAGCCACAGGATTGGCTGTGCATCACCGTCAACCTTTTGAATGACGGGTTGAGTGATGTCAGTCGGCAAACGCGCAAGGACTGAAAATACCTTGTCGCGTACGTCGTTGGTTGCACCTTCAACATTGCGCGTCAGATAGAATTCAATCGAAATGCGCGAGCTTTCATCACGGCTGGTGGAGGTGATGGTCTTGATGCCCTCAATCCCCGCGACGGCTTGCTCCAGCACCTGGGTGATCCGGCTTTCGATAATCTGCGCGGAGGCGCCGCGATAGATCGTGGTGATGGAGACAATCGGCGGGTCAATCGCCGGATACTCTCGCACCGGTAACTTCAAAAAGGCGAACAGCCCAAAGATCAGCAGGATCAAACTGATCACGCAGGCGAAGACCGGCCGCTTGATCGAGGTGTCCGATAACACCATGATGCTATCCCCCAGTTGGCTGCTGATCAGAGCAACTTTAGACTGACACGTGTTCTACGCGATCCCTGCGGCCAGCGAAAGCCAGACGCGGGGACCCACTTGGTTTCGTCGGCACGGCGGGCTAGCCCGCAGGGCGCGCACCCGCCCCAATGCCTTGCGGTGTGCCAGCAGCCGGTGCGCCGCCCTGGCGCTGGCCACCCGGCCCCCCAGGCCCACCACCACCCTGCCCAGGCGGGGGCAGCACGCGAACCGGCACGCCGTTGCGCAGGCGCTGCACACCGGCGACGACAATTTGCTGGCCCGCACTCAGGCCAGACACCACTTCCACCTTGCCGACCAGACGTTGACCGATGCGGATCTCGATCAGGCGCGCCCGCCCCTCCTCCACCACATAGACGAATTGGCGGTCGGCCTGCGGCACGAGCGCTTCTTCTGGGATCAAGAGGGCGGACTCACGCCGGTCAATCTCCAACTCCGCCAGCATGAACACGCCGGGGCGCAGCAAGCCGGTCGGGTTTGGCAACTCTGCCCGCACGGTGATGGCGCGGGTCACCGGGTCTACCCGGCTATCGACGGCTGTAATCACCCCGGAAAAGGTTTCCCCTGGCAGACTGTCGGCCGTTGCTGTCACCTGCAGCCCCGCGCGCAGGCGACTGAGCGCCAGTTCCGGAACCGAAAACTCCAGCTTGATCACCGACAGGTCATCCAGCGTGGTGATTGCCGATCCCGGTGTGACAAACGCCCCGACTGACACGCGCCGGAGGCCCACCTGACCAGCAAATGGCGCCAAAATGCGCAAATCCTGCAGCCGCGCCTCAGCCGCACGCAGGTTGCCGTCGGCCGTGCGGAGGGCCGCCGCCAATTCATCCACTCGAGCCTGCGTGGCGGCGTTGGAGATCACAAGCGCCCGTGCCCGCTCCAACGCCACGCGGGCATTGTCACGGGTGGCACGCAGAGCCTCCACCTGGGCTTGAACCTCGCGGTCATCCATTTCCACCAGCACGGTGCCGGTGCGCACCACGTCGCCCTCGCGGAAATTCAGGCGCGACACGAAGCCGGAATTCTTTGGGGCAATGGTGATGCTTTCATTGGCACGGGCGGTGCCAACACTCTCCACCCGCTCCACCACGAGGCCAGGGCTGGCCGGGGCCACCTGAACGGGGACAGCCTGCGGACCGCCACCACCCGGTCGACCCGCAGCTGGGGATGCCGCCGGCGCTGCAGGCTGCGCAAGACCCATCTGTGCCAGGAGCTGATGGCCATTGGCCTGCCACCACCCATAGCCATACCAACCGCCTGTTCCCAGGACGGCGATCACTGCGAGGCGCAGCAGCCAACCCTTCATTCCGATCATCCTTGCTGTCACACAAGCCTTCAGGGACACCGCTGATGGGGCCGACCAACGGGTTGGTTAGCCCACTGCTTGGTTTTACGCATCCGCGGTGCCAATCATCCCCATTCGCCGTGACTGGTCACGTGAAAACTTGACCTAGGTCTCTGCGCGTGTTCGACCACTGCTAAATCCAACGGCAAAGCTGACCGCAAACACTGTGCCGTTTTCGGAGCGCTGGATCAGATCAGCATTCAGCTGCGCACACAGGGATTGCACGATTTTTAGCCCTAACCCGCCCGATCTGCGTGCCTCATCCGTGGGCCGATCAGGGCGCACCGCAGGCAAACCGACGCCATTGTCCCGCACGGTCAACGTGACCATCGGCCCGGCTCGATCCAGGCGAACCTGAATTATCCCAGACCGCCGGTCGGGGAAGGCGTGTTTCAACGCGTTGGACAGCAACTCGTTGGCCAACAGGGCCAAGGGTACTGCGCGATCCAACGCCAGAGCAACTGACCCTGCTTCCACCTTCACCTTTACGCGATCATCGCAGCCGTGGATCAAGGCGAGTTTCGAGCCGAGCGCGGAGAGATAATCGCCAAAGTCCAGACTGACCGGGCCGTCAATATCATACAGCAGATCATGGATCAGCCCCATTGCCATCACGCGATTCAAGCTTTCCCGGAATGCATTGCGAATGGCTGGATCAGAGAATTCCGCTTGCTGCAGGCGCAGCAGGCTGGAGATCAACTGCAGATTGTTCTTCACCCGATGGTGGACTTCCAGCAGCAGCACCTGCTTGGCGTCCAGGGCCGCGCGCAGCGCCGTCTCGGCAGCTTTGGTGGAGGAGACATCGATCACCACGCCGTCCCACACTGTGGCGCCATCTTCGGCTATCGAGGCTTTGGTGGCGACATGGACCCAGCGTTCCGCCCCACCACGGTCCCGCAGCCGGATATTGACGTCGAGGGTGCGCTGAGCCTCCGCCGTGCGCCGCACCTCCCGCCACAGCTTGCGGTCGCGCGGATCGATCAGACGGATGACCGCGCGGTCGTCCACCATCCCCGGGCTAAGCCCGAAGCTACGCACCCCATCGGAGATGAAGGGGAAGCTGACCAGACCTGTGGTGGAGGAGCGTCGACGAAAGATCACGCCGGGGAAGTTCGCCGCCACGGTTTCCAGGCGCTGGTCGCCCGCGGCGCGCAACGCCGCCAAGGAGGCGGCATCGGCAGCACGGCGGCGGCGCTGGGCGTTCTCCACCACCAGGATGCTGCCACTCACCACCAACAGGACCACCACCAGTGCAGCACCGACCACCATCGGCGGAAGCGCTGGGCTTGCCGTGGGTTGGCGGGTCATCAGCAGCACCGTCCAGCCGCCTGCCGAGCGTCGGGCGGCAAGGCGATGGGCGGGGTCTCCAGCAACGACGATCACGCTACCGGTCTCTTTGCTCAGGGCAACCGCTTCCTGGACATCCCCAGCCAGCACGCGGCTGGCACTCTCCCCTTGGGAGCGGGCAAGCACACGGGCAGCGCTATCGGCCACCACAGCCGTGTGTCCGGGCGCCAGAGGCAGGCGCTCCAGCAGCGCGCGCAGGACAGCCAAATCCAGCCGACCAATCAAGGCGATGCCACGGCCCTCGGCCGGGGGCAGCGGCACTGTCAGGGTGATGATGTTGGCGGCATCGCTCCGTGCGGCTTCGAGACCGCCAACGGTTGGCTGCGCCGGGTCATAGGGCCCAAGGCCAATCGACGCCCAACCCTGCTGAACCGACAAGAATCGCACGGCGTCATGGCGAAATCGGTCGATATCGATGGGATCGGCTGCCAATTCCTCCGACGCGGCAAGGGCGGCCAGCAGGCTCAACCGGCCGGTCAATTCCTGGTCGATGGCCACCAGTGTCGCATCCACGCCGCGTGTCAGATCGGTATCGAGACGCTGAACGCTCAGACGTCTCAGGTCGGCCTGCCACGCCACCAAGCCCGCGACAGCCGGGGCCAGGGCACAGATCAGCAACAACGGTAGCAAATGAATGGTGCGCATCGCGATCACAGTGCCCCGCCTGCCCCGCCTCGGTAAAGAGAGCCGATCCGGCACTGTGGGGTCACGTTTCGTCGCTGTTATCCGCTGATCGCCTTCGATAGTCTGGCACATAAGATGCGCAGGTCGCTCAAGCCAGCGGCCACACTCACGCAAGGGGGGAAGGGATCATGCAGATTGACCAAGCCGTGTGGACCACCGCGGATGGCTGGCGCCCCATCGCATCCGGTGGCGATGCGGCCCCCGCTGCTGCGGACCTCGTGGTGTATTTTGCGGCTCCCGGTGTGGCCGACGACCCGCAACGCACGCTCGAACTGGCCGAACGCTGGCCTGGGGCCAGCATCGTCGGCTGCACAACGGGCGGCGAAATTCTGGGCACCGAGGTGCTGGACGGCACCATGGTCGCAACCGCCGTGCGTTTTTCGACCGCCCGCGTGAAAACCGCGATCAGCGACATCGCCAAGGGAGCCGGTGCAGTGGGCCGCGACTTGGCCGCCACCCTCGCTGCGCCCGACTTGCGGCTGGTGTTCGTGCTGAGCGATGGAACTCAGGTGAACGGGGCCGCGCTGGTGGCAGGCATGCGCGACGCCATTGACGACGGGGTTGTGGTCACCGGTGGATTGGCCGGCGATGGGGCGGACTTCGGCGTGACCAAGGTGGCCCTCAATGGTCCACCGCAGCCGGGTCAGGTGGCGGCAATCGGCTTTTACGGCCCGTTGAGCATCGGGCACGGCAGTTACGGTGGCTGGACGCCCTTTGGCCCGGAACGCTTGGTCACGCGCTCTCGCGGCGCGGTGCTGTTTGAGTTGGACGGCCAGCCCGCGCTGGAACTCTACAAGCGCTATCTGGGTGAGGCCGCCGCCCGCCTGCCCGGCAGCGCCCTGCACTTTCCCTTGAACATCAGCTTGGGCGATGGACGCCAGCTAACCCGCACCATCGTGGGCATTGATGAACAAGCCCAGTCCATGACCTTTGCGGGCGATGTGCCACAAGGGGCGGTGGCCCGGCTGATGCGGTCCAGCACAGACCGGTTGATCGAGGGTGCAGGGCGTGCGGCTGGGCAGATCACGGCACCAAGCAGTGGCCCGAAACTTGCCTTGATGGTCTCATGCATCGGTCGCAAACTCACCCTGGGTCAACGGTGTGGTGAAGAAGTGGAAGAGGTGATGCGCGTGCTGGGGGCGGACACGAGTGGCATCGGGTTCTACTCCTATGGCGAATTGTCACCCCACGAGACGGGCGGCTTCTGCGAACTCCACAACCAGACTATGACTATCACTGTGATTTCGGAAGCAGCTGCCTGATGCATCCATTGCTGGAACGCCAACTGGCCCGAGCGCGCAAAGCCAGCGCGGACGGGTCGCTTGACGTTAACACTCTGATCGCTTTGGTGGATGATGCCTACCAAAGCGCCGATGAGGAGCGGCGGCTGGCTGATCGCGCCTCCGATTTGATGGAGGCGGAGCTTCGCTCAGCCAACAATGAAGTGCGTGCGCAGTCTGCTGCGTTGTTGAAAGCCGTGCTGAACACGGCCGGGGCAGCCGTGGTGATCGCGCGTGGCGATGGCGTGATTGAAGATGTGAACACCGCGGCCGAACACTTGTTCGGCTATCCCACCGGCAGCTTGATCGGCAAGCCCCTCGGCCTGCTGATGCCAGCAGACGAGGGGATGGGCCACCAGCGCCACATTGAGCGCTATATGGCGGGTGGGCCTGCCAAAGTGATCGGGCGAAGCCGCGAGACGCGCGCCGTGCGCGCCGACGGCACCACCTTTCCGGTCGAAGTCGCGATTGGCACCCATGTCCAAAGCGATGGCCGCAAGTTCATCGGCATCATCCGCGATGTCACCCAGGACGTGGCGGAGCGCGAGCAGCTGCGCCTGCTGCAAACCGTCGCGACGTCTGTCCCCGATCCAGTGATCATCTCTGGCGTGCCCGATCCCGTCACGCGGGAGCGGCGCATCCTGTGGGTCAACAATGCCTTCACCCGCACCTATGGCTACAGCCGGGAGGAGGCACTGGCGGGCCACCCCTCCATGCTGGACCATCCCGACGCTGATCCAGACGCCATTGAAGAACTGTATCGCGCCTCCACCGAACAGCGGCCAACCACGGTCCAAATCCTCAACCGCGCGCGCGATGGCCGCAACGTCTGGGCTCTGGTCTCCTTGACGCCAGTGTTCAACGACGACGTCCTGACCCACTGGGTTGGGATTGAGCGGGACATCACCCGCGAAGTGGAAGCCAACGAGCGGGTGCACCTGCTGCAAACCGTGGCGATCAATGCCAATGATGGGGTGCTGATCACCACCCCAGACGCCAGTAGCCCAACCATCCTCTACGCCAATGCCGCGTTGGAGCAGATCACTGGCTATACGCTGGAGGAGTTGCGCGGCAAGACCCCCCACCTGTTCCAAGGGCCGGAAACCGATCGCGCGGCCTTGGCCCGCATCAGTGCCGCTCTGCGGGCCGGAGAGCCGATCCGGGAGCGCTTGCTGAACTACGCCAAAGATCGCCGCCCCTATTGGATCGAGATTTCCATCACCCCCGCCCGCAGCGGCGACCGCATCACCCACTTCATCGCCATTGAACGCGATATCACCCAAGAAATCGAAGCGGACGCCCGCCTGCGCGCGGCGGAGCGCCGGTTGGCGACAGCCATCGAAGCGGTCTCGGAAGGCTTTGTGCTGGTGGACGCCGATGGGCGTGCGACGGTGGTGAACGACCGATTCCGGCGGATGTTCCCGCGCATGGCGCAGATGCTGCGGCAGGGCGGGCGCTTTACCGACGCGTTGCACCGGCTGGTCGACCAGTTGCACCCCTCGGTCCCCGCGGCGGAGTGGGAGGAATGGCTGGCCCGACGGATCACCGAGCATGTTGAGCCAACGGGTCGACCCATCCTGCATCACTTGGCCAACAGCCGTTGGGTGCAGTCGAAGGAGGCCCGCACCCCAGATGGCGGGGTGGTGTCGATCTTTGCCGACGTGACCGACCTCAAACGCGCTCAGATGGAGTTGGAGGAGGCCCGCCACCGCGCCGAAGCTGCCAACCGCGCGAAGTCTGACTTCCTGGCGAACATGAGCCATGAAATCCGCACGCCAATGAATGGCATCATTGGCATGAATTCCTTGCTACTCGATACCGGTCTAACAGACGAGCAGCGCCATTTTGCCGAAGCTGTTCAATCCTCTGCTGACGGCCTCCTCGCAGTTATCAATGATATCCTTGACATCTCGAAACTTGAAGCTGGGCGCGTTGAGTTAGAGCGCCTGGATTTCTTGCTAGAAGACACCCTAGAAGACTCCATCGAATTGATGGCTGCCAGGGCTGCAGGAAAGGATTTGGAACTACATTGTGTGGTCGCCCCGTCCTTGCGGGTTCCCTTGGTTGGCGACCCGAACCGGCTGCGCCAAGTGGTGCTGAACCTCGTGTCCAACGCCGTCAAGTTTACGGCGCAAGGCTCCATCCTCGTAAAGGCGGACCCGATATCCGCTGGTCCGGAAGGGGTGGAGATTGCAATCGCGGTCACCGACACCGGCATCGGCATGGATGAGGCTGTGCAGGCCAGCCTGTTCCAGAAGTTCATGCAGGCAGACAGCACAATCACGCGGCGCTATGGCGGCACCGGTCTTGGCCTTGCCATTTGCCGAGAGTTGGTGGAGCTGATGGGCGGCACCATCACTGTGCGCAGCCAGCCCGGCAAGGGCAGCACCTTCACCTTGCGCCTGCGCTTTCCGCTTGGTCGTCCGCTTGACCGACCGCTCGTTTCAGTATCCCTCGCGGGTTGTCAGATCCTGGTGGTCGACGACAATGACACCAACCGCACAGTGTTCCGCGGTCAATTGACTGCGGCAGGAGCGGAGGTGATCGACACGGCCGATGGCGCCTCTGCACTCGCCCTGCTGGGCGGCATGATGGCGAAGAACACGCTGCCCAAGGCGGTGATCCTGGACCAATCCATGCCCGGCCTCTCAGGGACAGAGATCGCGCGCTGGATCAAGACTGTGCCGGGCCTAAACGGCATGAAGCTGGTCCTGGCCTCCTCCCTCGGTCTGCCTGGTCAGGCCAATGGTGAGGCGGGACTGTTCGATCTGGTGCTGGTGAAGCCAGTGCGCGTGCGCCAATTGGTGGAAAGCCTGGGCCGCCTGCTGTCTGGCGAGACCATTGAAGCCGCCAAGCCCGAGCCACACCATGTGCCGCCGCCACTGCCGGAGCCGGGCAGTTCCGGCCACCTGCTGCTGGCGGAGGACAACGCCATCAACCGCCAACTGGCCACCACGATCTTGAAGCGAGCAGGCTATAGCTTTGATATCGCGGAGGATGGCTTCACAGCAGTCGAGCGTGCCCGCCAGAAGGTTTATGACGTCATCCTGATGGACATTCAGATGCCGGGCATGGATGGCGTCGAGGCCGCTCGCTTGATTCGCGACTTGGGGGCACCGCATGGCTCGGTCCCCATCATCGCGCTGACGGCCCACGCCATGGCGGGTGCCCGCGAAACCTATCTTGCGGCAGGCATGAATGACTATGTGACCAAGCCGTTTGATCGCGAGCAATTGCTGGCAGTGATTGCCCAGCACCGTCAGGCCAACGCTTCAGCGGCGCCCGACGCCGCTGCCGGTTCCACGCGCGCCGCTGGTGGCGCGACCGTGGTTCCCGGCTTTGACCGCGCGCATCTGGCACGGCTGTGGGACGCAATGCCGCCCGCTGAGGCCCGTGACCTTGTCACCATGACTTTGAGCGAGGTGGACCGTGTGGTCACCCTACTGGGGCAGAGCGATCAGCCAAGCCTAGCTGATGTTCATAATCTTGCCAGTATGGCCGGCATTGTGGGGTTGATGCGTCTGTCCACCGCCGCTCGATCCCTGGAAGAGGCGTTGCGCACCAACCACGCGATCGACGAGCGGTTGGGCACCCTGCGCGCTGTTGGGGCTGACGGACGCACCGAGTTGGCTCGTGCGCTGGAGACCCTGCCGTGATTGTTGACCCGATGCCCGATCTTGACGGGCGCTTGGCCGTTGCCGCTTCCCTTGCGCTGTCGGCAGGCGCCTATGCGCGCGACTGCTTTCGCGATCCCGACGCACGCCAGCACCGCTTCAAGGGACCGCAAGACTATCTGACGGAAGTGGATGGTGCGGTCGAAGCGCGCATCCGGAAGGGTCTTGGCGAAAGCTTTCCAGAGGACGCCATCATTGGTGAAGAAGCCGGTGGCACCGGGGCCGAGGCATGCTGGGTGATCGACCCGATCGACGGCACCGCCAACTTCGCCCGTGGGCTGGCACGCTGGTGCATCTCCATTGGCTTCGTGGTGGGCCAGCGCGCTGTGCTTGGCGCCGTCTACGACCCCATGCAGGACGAGTTGTTTTTGGCACGCAGCGGCAATGGTGCGACCTTGAATGGTCGACCGATCCGCGTTGCCACCACGCCCGATCTCGCCCATGGCATTGTCGAAACCGGCTGGAACCCCCGCCTGGATCGCGCCCAGCATCTTGTCGACCTGGATCGCGTGATCGGGGCTGGAGCCGCCATCCGCCGCCTCGGCTCTGGCACGCTGGGCTTGACCGACGTCGCCTGTGGCCGCTCAGACGCCTATTTTCAGCGTCACATCTGGTCGTGGGATGTGGCAGCCGCTCTCGCGATTGCCAGCGAGGCCGGGGCCTGGACCAACGACTTTTTCGCTGACGACGGCCTCATCCGCGGCAATACCGTGCTGGCAGCCACTCCCGGCTGTGCGTCGGCTTTGGTGTCCCTGCTTCTGTCTGAGGCGTGAGGGAGCGCCACTGGCTCACACGCGCCAAAGCCACCGAGCAGACCAGCACAGAGCGCAGGGTTTTTGTTGGTTTGCGCCTTGCCAGACCAGGGCAGCGTGCTAAGTGAATACCCAGGACGGCCGTGGGGGCTTGCGGCGCCGGTGTCGTGCTTGGGGAGAGGCCGCGACACCGGCGTCGCGTTTATCGGGCGGCACCGATCCCGTTGAACTCCCCGGCTAAGCCTTCAAAAAACGCGTCGCCTCCACCGATTGGTCGGTGACCAGCAGGGCCAGCGCGGCGATCAGCCGTGGTGCGCGCTCACCCGGAGTGCCAGGCAGGCTGGCCAGCGCACTCGCCACTTCAATCCCATCACCGGCAAGACCCGCCAGACCCGCGCGCAAGATCATCGGCGCGGCGGCTGCCCCCGGCAGGCCAGCGGCGATGAAACGGCGTTCGGATTCAGCCAGCAAACGCGACGCAATTGGCCCGCGATCCAGACGCCACAGCGCAAGAGCAAGGGCCAGATCGACCAGACCGCGGTCCGCGTCGTCCTTGGTGGTCTCGCGCTCGGCAACCAGTTCCTCGGCCGTCTGGCTGGCGCGCGGACCCACCAGATTGGTCCACCAGCCACCCAGTTGCCGCCGCAGCAGATCGCCAAGATCAGCCGACGCTGGCAATCCCCCCTCCGGCGCCATCAGCGCATCGGGCACACCCGTGGTCCGGCTGAGATCGACACCGGCCAACTTTGCGCCATCCAGCGTCGCCCCAGTAAAGTCGGCCCCAGCGACTGTGGCCCCGATCAGACTGGCGTTGCTGAGATCCGCATCGCGCAGGTCAGAGCGGGTCAAATCCGCCCCGCTCAAATCAGCAGCCCGCAGTTTGGCCTGACGCAGGACGGCATCGGCCAACAGCGCCTGCACAAGGCTTGCCTCGCTCAAGTCTGACCGGCTGAGGTCAACGGCGCGTAGATCAGCATGGGCGAAGGGTTCGCCCGCAAGCTGCAAGTCGGACAGATCATGGGCCGCCAAATCCCGCCGGACATCAATGCCAACCTCCTGCGCCAATCGCACGAAGGAGGCCGCGGGTTGCCGCCGATGGCTGCTCACCACGCCCGGCACCACAGCGCGGGTCAGCGCCACGCGGTCGATGCCTGCCGCGACGGCAGCTGCCTGCACAGCCTGGGGCGGCATTGCTTCCAGCTCCGCCAGTTCGTCATCCAGGTACTGCAGCAGCGATGCCAAAGCAGCAGCAGCCGTTGCGGCAGGGCGGGTGCTGGTCATCCGTGAGGCCCTTCGCGCGGAGGAAGAAGAAAGGCAAGGCGGCGCTGCAACTTGCGCCGCAGCGTGTAAATCTCCTCGACGGGTTTGCCGAGGCTGCGCGCCAGCTCCCGCGGGGGTGGGGGCGAGTGGGCAGCCATTACCAGAGCGGCAAACCGCTGCAGATCGGGTTCATCGGACAATACCTGCATCACTTTCATCGCCAGTTTGCGCTGACTGTCAGATGCTTCTGCCGCTATCATTGCGTCTTCGGGCGTCGGAGCATCATCGCGCAGATCAACGGGCTCATAGGTACCGGAGTCGGTCAGGCGCTCAGGCATGCCTTCAACCAGGCGATTCTCCGCTCGCTCCGCATCGTGGGAGATCAGGCTGGAGATCACACCCGCCAGATGATTGAACATCGGCACATCAGGATTGCGCCGCCGGGTCCCCGACAGGGTTTCGACAATCGCACGGGAGACATAGTCGGCCGCGTCTTCCAGCGAGCGGCCACGCATGTGCTGCAAGCGTCGGCGCGCATACAGGGCCAGACGCTCCAGCAACGCGGGATCGAACTCAAACGCCGGGGCTGCGATGGCAGGATCAGGAACTGCCATCGCCCGCTCCCTCACACCACCAGATTGAGCAGGCGGTTCGGCACCAGGATCACCTTGCGCGGCGCCTTGCCGTCCAACCACCGGGCAATGCTGGCATCGGCCAACGCCGCGGCCACGGCCGTGTCCTGATCCGCGCCGGGGGCAAGGGCCAGGGTTCCGCGCATCTTGCCATTCACCTGCACGGCGACGGTGACGGTGTCGTCCACCAGCAAGGCAGGCGTGGCGATCGGCCAGGGCTGCTGGCAGACCAGATCGCTGCCACCCAACCGCTCCCACAGGGATTCGGCCAGATGCGGCATCATCGGGGCGATCAACACGGCTAGGGTGGTCAACACCTCGCGCCGAACCCACTGGACCCCAGCCTCGTCCCCTCCAACGTCCTCGTAGAGGTTGACCAGGGTGCGGACCAAGGCGACTGCTTTGTTGAAGTGGAAGCTGTCGATCGCCTGGGTAACGCCGTCGATGGTTTTGTGCAGGGTGCGCCGTAGGTCGAGCGCGGCCCCAGCCACCTCGGGCATCGCCGTGTCAGCCGCGGCATAGGGGCGGTTGCCCGGCTCGTCGGCCAAGCGCCACACCCGCTGCACAAACCGCCACGCCCCCTCGATGCCCGCGTCCGACCAATCAAGATCACGCTCCGGCGGGCTGTCCGACAGCATGAAGAAGCGGGCGGCATCTGCACCGTAGGTATCGATGATCTCGTCCGGGTCGACCACATTGTGCTTCGACTTGGACATTTTCTCGGACCGACCAACGGTCACCGCTTCGCCCGTGTCCCGTTTGACCCAGGCGCCGTCGCGCTTTTCCACCTCGGTCGGATACAGCCACGCGCCGGATGCATCCTTGTAGGTTTCGTGGCAGACCATGCCCTGAGTAAACAAGCCGTCAAACGGCTCAGCCAAATCCAAGTACCCGCAATCACTCAAGGCTCGGGTGAAGAAGCGGCTGTACAGCAGGTGGAGGACGGCATGCTCGACCCCACCGATATACTGATCAACCGGCAGCCAGCGCTTGGCCTCGACTGGGTCGAACGGGCGATCATCGCGCGGGCTGGTGTAGCGCAGGAAGTACCAGCTGCTTTCCATGAATGTGTCGAGGGTGTCGGTCTCCCGGCGGGCGGGCTTGCCGCAGGATGGACAATCGACATGCTTCCAGGTCGGGTGCCGTTCCAACGGGTTGCCCGGCTGGTCGAAGGTCACATCATGAGGCAGCTCTACTGGCAACTGGTCTTCGGGAACCGGCACGATGCCGCAATCGGCGCAGTGGATCACTGGAATCGGACAACCCCAGTAGCGCTGGCGCGACACGCCCCAATCGCGCAGGCGGAAGTTCACCGTGCGGGTGCCGATACCCGCGGCTTCCATATAGTCGATCACGCGCGCCTTGGCGGCTGCAACGGGAAGGCCATCGAGAAAGCGGGAATTGAACAGCACGCCGTCATCAGTGAAGGCCGTGTCGCCAATGGTGAAGGTGTCATCAGCATCGGCTGGACGCACCACGGGAATCACCGGCAGGCCGTACTTGCGCGCAAACTCCAGATCGCGCTGATCGCCAGCCGGGCAGCCGAAGATCGCCCCCGTGCCATAGTCCATCAGCACGAAATTGGCGAGGTAGACCGGCACAGTCCAGGACGGATCAAGCGGGTGAACGGCGCGCAGGCCCGTGTCAAAGCCCAGCTTTTCTGCGGTTTCAATCGCGGCTTCCGAGGTGCCGGTGCGGGCGACTGCGGCATGGAACTCTGCCAGACCCGGCAAATCCTCTGGCAGGGACTTGGCGAGCGGGTGGTTGGCGGCAATCGCAACAAAGCTCGCACCAAACAGCGTGTCTGGCCGCGTGGTAAAGATGTCAATCGCCCCCAAGGGATCGGTCGGGTCACGCCCTTCCAGCACAAAGCGGGTGCGCAATCCTTCGGAACGCCCAATCCAGTTTTCCTGCATCAGGCGCACACGCTCGGGCCAGCGCGGCAATTGCTTTAGTGCATCCAGCAGGTCTTGACTGTAGGCAGTGATCTTCAAAAACCACTGCGCCAACTCGCGCCGCTCAACCGGCGCACCGGTGCGCCAGCCCTTGCCATCGATCACCTGTTCGTTGGCCAGCACCGTGTGATCCACGGGATCCCAGTTGACCCAGCTTGTCTTGCGATACGCGAGGCCCTGCTTCAGGAAATCCAGGAAGAATTTCTGCTCGTGCCGATAGTATTGCGGGTGACAGGTTGCGATCTCGCGCTCCCAATCAATCGCAAGGCCCATCGACATCAACTGCGTGCGCATCGCCTTGATGTTGGCGTAGGTCCAATCCCCAGGATGGGCGCCACGCTGGATGGCGGCATTCTCCGCTGGCAGACCGAAGGCATCCCAGCCCATGGGGTGCAGGACGTCAAAGCCCTGGGCACGCTTGAAGCGGGCCACCATGTCGCCCAGTGTGTAGTTGCGCACATGGCCCATGTGGATGCGCCCCGAGGGATAGGGGAACATCTCCATCGCGAAAAACTTGGGCCGTGCCGGATCATTCAAGGTTTGAAAGGCACTGCGCTCTTGCCAAACCCGCTGCCAGCGGGCTTCGGCCTCTTTCACTGCATACCGGGCCATTGGGGCGATTAATTCCGTTGAGCGGTGGAATCGAGCCGCAATTGACGCGCGCGGGTCAGAATTGCGGTTTCGATGTCGGAAGCGGTCCGCTGGTTCACCTGCGCGTCAGACCACCCGGCAGCATCGCGGATCTGTCGGAACACCGACACCCGGACACCATCGGCGCGAAGCTGCCGATCAAGGATGAACACGCTGATTCGAAACCGCTCGGACGGGCTGTCGGGCGGGCTGTGCCAATCGGTCAGGATCACGCCACCGAACGGATCAGCCGAGACCAGCGGCATGAATGCCAGCGTGTCGATCGACGCCCGCCACAGATATGTGTTGACCGCGATGCCCGCGGGCTGGTCATCACCACGCCGACGGCTGCCACCGAACAGGTTGAACCCGCCCTCATCCCCAAGGATGGAGCCGATGCGCCGCGCATCCTGAGCATCACGGCCCAGGGGAGGTTCGGTGGTTTGCAAACCGGCACAGCCGACCAGCAACAAGCCAGCGGTGACCGGAAGCCAAAGGCGACGGAGGGAGGAACGGGTCACGGGTGTCAGTCACTTTACAGAAGCCGGATGCAGCACCGGCGGAGTGCGGCAGCATCATAGGCAGTGCGCCCGTCAACAGCAAACCCAGAAGCAGCGGGACAGGCACAGTGGACAAAAAAGAAGGGCGCCGACCGAAGCCGACGCCCTTCCAAACTCAGGCTAACCTGCGATTAGAAGCGCAGGTGAGTGCCGAGGGTGATGACGGTGCCGTCGTTCTGCTTGGCACCTTCGTTCTTCGCGGAGAAGAACTCAACGCCACCGAACAGCATCAGGCCCGGAACCAGGGTGTAGTGACCACCGACGTTCAGCACCGACAGGGTGTCATCGCCGCCGATCAGGACGTCGCCTTCGGTCTTGCCGTAGCCGTAGCTCACGCCAACGGCGATCGGGCCAGTGACGTAGCCGAGGCCGATGTTGTAGCCGTAGGCGCTATCGTTGTCGACGCGGACGGCTGCGCCTTCGGAGGCCAAGCGCTTGGCATAACCGGAGTCACCGTCGTAGGCGTAGTTGCCGTACAGGGTGAAGCCAGCGTAGGTCGCGGACAGACGGAAGGTCCAGCCGACGACATTCTCGTACTCGCGGTTGGTGACCAGACCGCCGAGGCGATCCTTGGCACCCGCAACGTTCACACCGACGCCAGCGCCGATGCCGATGCCGCTGAACGAACCGGAGTAGTTCAGAGCGGCAGCGAACAGGTTTTCAGTGCCCGCGTTGCCGATTTCGGTCGAGCCAGTGCTGGTCTGACGCTCGTTGCGATCAGTGCTACGACCACGCTCGCTGTCAGCCGAGTAAGAGGCCGAGAACGAGAAGCCCGAGAAGGTCGGGGTGGTGTACATCACCTGCGTGGCAGTCACGCCGGAGAACTTCGACATGCCGTAGGTCAGGCGGGCGGTGCCGGCCTGAGCGTACAGGCTGCCAGCAGCGAACTCAGCGAAACCGCCGTCCGCGTACACGCCGAGACCGGTGGCCGGACCGTACAGGGTCGGCGGGGCCATCGAGTTATCGACTGCGTTCGGGTGGGTGCCGAGGATCACTTCACCGAAGGAAGCGGAGCGCAGGTACAGGAAGTTACGGTCGTTCTGGAAGTCCGAACGGCTGCCAGCCGGGACCAGACGCAGACGGTGCATGAAACCGTAGGTCAGGCCGTTATCGGAGCGGGCTTCGACGTTCACCGTCAGACGGGTGTCGTCCAGCATGTCATGCGAACGCAGGTCTGCATCCCGGTCGTGGTTCGCAATCTGGAAAGCAAACGTGGAGTAGCCACGCAGGTTAACCGAGAACGGAGCCGCGGACGTGGCAGCATTGCGTTGGGCCTGGGCGTACGCCGGAGCGGCCGACAGGGCAGCGGCGACCAGCATCGTCGAGCCCAAAAGAAGCTTCTTCATGGGGTTACCTCTCACAGTCTTAACCAACCATGTGCCCGGGGCGCTTGCGACGCATCCTGAACGAAGCAAAGCCGCCCCGCTGGCCCCAGGTACCGGGAGCGATAGAACAGGAACCCCACCCCCCCATGCAAGCGCCTCCGGCCTGCCTCCGCGACGTTTCCGAAACACTGTGGCGAAGCTGCCACAGACACTCGCGGCAGGGGCACGCCCACCATCACCGGCGGCTCACCGGTTCGCAAACAGCGCGCAAGACGGCGCGTTTTGTCTCGCTGTCGCTGAGTTGCTGGTTGGCGCCGCGGCTGGGCTCTCGATACTCAACCCGGCTCAACAGAGCCGTCGGCAGCCCCTGCTCACGGCGCACCACCAAGTGGAACACAGCCGGGCTGCGCAGGGTGGCGGATACACGCCAGCGGTCCCGCGCCGTCTCCTCCACCCGCACGGGATTGGGTGGGCGGCGATCATCGGGGCCCGCGCGCCAGCGGCTCAAGCAATTGACCAATCCCTGCACGGTCAATCCAGCGTCGCGGTCCTGAGCCTCGATGTGGATCGGTGCCTGCATCAGCTCGTCGCGGCTGACGGGCTGAGCAAGGGCGGGGGTTGCGGCCAGCAGCGCGGCCAAGGTGCCAACCATGCGCAGTGTGTTTGCATCGGCTCTGATCATTGTGACCTCGCTTCCAGGGCAGGACGCGGCGGTGGCGGACTGGTCTGACGCTCCGCCGCCACCCGACGGATTTCCGCCAGCACTTCAGGGTGCAGGCGCATCAGGCGATCAAAGTCTTGCTCGTCCAGCACCAACAACTGGCTGTCGACCATCGCCCGGACACTGGCGCTGCGCGGGGCTTTGGTGAGCAGTCCCATCTCGCCGAAGAAGCTGCCGGGTCCCAGCAGCACGGGCGCGGGAATCATCACCTGCAGCTCCCCCTGCAGCACAAAATACATACAGTCGGAGGGATCGCCCGCCCGAACCACAAGCGCCCGCGGCGCTACGGAGCGTGGACGCAGCATGGTTGCAATCTCCGCCAGATGCAGAGCATCAATGCCACGAAAGATGGGCACCTGACCAACCAGCTTAACGTTCACAACAAAATCGCGGCGCTTGATCTCCTCCGCAAAACCATTGGCCATGATGCCCGCAGGCAGCGCCAACAGGCACAGGCCCAGGATTGTGCAGAGCCCGCCTAGGACCCGACCCAGGGGCGTGACCGGCACCACGTCGCCATAGCCCGTGGTGGTGAGGGTCACCACCGCCCACCAGAGGGAGCGGGCAAGCGTGCCAAAGCCAGCGGGATTCGCCTCGGCCTCCACCAGATGCAGCAGGCTGGCCGCCAGCAGAATCAGCACTGCCACAATCAAGCCCGCCCCAAGAAAGGAACGCCGCTCCGCGTAAAAGGCAGCACCCAACGCATGCAGGGCCGGTGAGTAACGGGCCAGCTTCAACATCCGAAGCAGGCGCAACAGGCGCACAAAGCGCAGGTCCAGGCCCCATAGATGGTGCAGAAGGGCTGGCACCAAGGCGAGGATGTCGATCAGCACCAGCGGTGTGGTGAGGAACTCCAGCCGCTGTCGCCAAGCCGATTGGCCCCGGCGATCCGGCGATTCCACACACGCCCAGATCCGCACCCCCAACTCTAGGGAAAAGACCGCGAGAGAAGCCCACTCAAACCAGTCAAACACGGGGGCGTAGCGGGCATGGATGTCGTCATCCGAGCCAAACACGACCGCCAAAGCATTGCCGATCACCAGCACAATCAACAGCGCATCAATGCAGCGGCGGGTAAGACCTCGCTCCCGCGGGCATTCCAGCATCTGCCATGCCACGTGACGGGCATGCGCCCAGACCTGCGCTCTGGTTGATCCACTTTCCCCCATAAGCAGAGCCTCCCGCCATCACACCTCGGGCGCCTTGACGCAGATCAAACGTCGCACGCGCTTGGGGCTTGCGTTGGCGCATGGCTCGGTCACACTTGATCCATGGCTCGGTGGCTGATCATGGTGATGGCAGGGGTGGTGGGCTGCGGACTGATCGCAGGCCCTGCGATGGCCGATCAGCGCGACGCCCGTCTGCCCACCTTGTTCTCCTTGCTGCGCGAGGCCCCAGGCCCGGCCGAAGCAGCCGTGATCGAACAACAGATCGTGCGGATTTGGAGTGGGTCTGCCTCAGCCACAGCCGACTTGTTCTTGCAACACGGCGCCGCAGCCGAGCAGGACCGCAATCTGGCCCTGGCTGAGCAGAGCTACACGGCGGCGATTGATGCCGCACCAGACTTTGCAGAGGCCTGGAACCGCCGGGCAACCGTGCGCTTCCTGAAAGACGATCTGGATGGCGCGCTGGATGACGTGGAGCGCACCTTGGCGCTGGAGCCCCGTCATTTTGGTGCGCTGGCCGGACTTGGTCAGATCCGCGAGCGTCAGAACCGGCCGGACCTTGCCGTCGCCGCGTACCGGCAGGCGCTAGACCTGCACCCACAGCAGAGCGGCTTGCAGGAGCGCCTGCGGCGTGCACGCACGCTGGACGAACGCAGCGGCACCTGACTTGACTGGCGCCAATGCGCGCCCTGCCCGTCCCCCTTCTCTACATCGGTACCGTGCTGATCTGGGGCACGGCATGGTTCGGCATCACGCTGCAACTCGGCACAGTGCCAATCCTGGTGTCGGTCGCGTGGCGGTTTCTGGCCGCGGCGTGTGTGCTGTTCGGCATTCTCTGGATCAGCGGCGGCAGGCTGGTGCTACCACGGCGACTGTGGCTGCGCTGTGTTGGAATCGGGGTGATCAATTTTTCGGTTAGCTACTACCTGTTCTATCACGCCACGATCTATCTGCCCTCGGGCGTGGTGTCGATCGTCTACTGCCTGGTCATTCCGCTCAATCTTGTCAGCGGGTTGCTGGTGCAAAAGGCAGCGATCACGCCACGCGCCATCGCAGCGGCCGTGATCGGCATCGCCGGACTGGTGCTGGTGTTCTGGGAGGATGTCAGCCAGCTGGAGAACTCAACAGGGGCAGCCATCGGGATCGGCCTTGCCCTCGGTGCGACCCTGGTCTCCTCGCTGTCGCAAGCGCTGTGGGTGGTGGCGCGATCCCAGGGGGTGCCGTTGTTAACCGGCCTCGCCTGGGCAATGCTCAGCGGCGCAGCACTCACCTTTGCCGTGGCGATTGCCTTGGGGCTGCCGCTGGCGCCGGAGGCGAGCGCGCGGTATCTCGGCTCCTTCGTGTTTCTGGTCGTGTTTTCGTCTGTGCTTGCCAACATCTGGTATTATCAGTTGCTGGAGCGCATTGGCCTGGGGGCAGCGGCCTATGGCAGCTTGATCTATCCGGTGATCGCGCTGGCCCTCTCCACGATGTTGGAGGATTACCACTGGACCCCGGCTGCAGTTGCGGGTGTTACCCTGGTGCTGGTCGGCAACGCGCTGGTGCTGTTGAAGCGGTAGCCGCTGGGACCTGGTCACGAAGCACCTGGAGCCCAGGTGCCTCGTGACAGCGGCCCCTTATGACCCGCGCTCCAGATCGCGAAACTGCCGTTTCAAGCGCCATGCGTCGGATGTCACCACCCGTTCCAGCTGCTGCAAGCGGTCGTCCAGACTGCGGAAGCGGCCACGCAAATCGTCGGCCGTGCGCGCGGGGCTGGTGGCAACACCGCGCCAGAAGGCTTCAGTCTCTGCATCCATGGTTGGCGGCGGCGCGTGACGGTTCGGCAAAATCACCCAGAGGGCGCCGTACACCAGGATCGGGAACGGGAAGAAGAACACTGTCGCCAGGATGAACAGCACGCGCACCAGCACGGGACGCACGCCAAGGAAGCGGGCAAGGCCAGCGGCGACACCAGCGATGCGTCCCGCGCTGCGGTCACGCTCCAACCGCACGGGATTGAGGCTTTGGCGATGCCACGATGAAAAGCGGCTCATGAGTGGGGTCTCCGGTCAGGGTCGTCATCAAGCACCGCGCGCTCCAGCGCGCCGATGCGATCCTCCAGGCGGCGGGCGGTTTCCCACAGCCGGGCCAGCATCTGCTCATCGGCGTCACTGAGGCTGCGCTGCGACCGCCAGCGGGTCACATAGTGCAGCAGCAGCCACAGCGGGACGACGATGACAAGGGCAAGAATGCCGAGGATAAAGCCAAAGACGCTCACGACTTGACCATGCGCGCCTTGAGGTCAGCCAGTTCCCGTTCGACGGCACTGGTGGCTTCCAACTCGACAAACTCATCCTTCAGGCTGCGCTTGCGGCCCAAATCCATGGCGTCGACCCGGCTTTCCGCCAGATCAAGCACTCGCTCCATTTGGTCCATGCGCTGGAATGCTTCCGTCAGCCGACGATCATGCAGCTGCTCGCGCACCCGGGCGCGGTGCACGGCACTCTGATGGCGCGCGACCAACGTCTGCTGACGGCTGCGCGCTTCGGCCAGTTTGGCCTCCAGGGCGGCGACGTCCTCGGCATTCTTGGTCAGCACATCGTCCAACTGCTGCAGTTGAACCGCGAGGCCGGCGCGATCCTCAACCAACTGGGCCTTCTGAATCAGCGCGGCTTTGGCGAGGTCTTCCCGGTCGCGGGTCAACGCCAGCTCAGCGCGGCGCTGCCACTCCGTCACTTCGGCATCCAGACCGGTGATGCGACGTTCCAACTCCTTCTTCTCGGCGATGGTCTTGACGGCCGAGGAGCGAACTTCGACCAGCGTGTCTTCCATTTCCTGGATGATCAGCCGGATCAACTTTTCCGGATCCTCCGCCCGATCCAGCAGGGCGTTGACGTTCGAACTGACGATGTCGGCCAGGCGTGAGAAGATTCCCATGATGCGGTCCTCCAAAAGCAGATGCCTCCTGTTTTGCACCCGCCATGCCAACCGCTAACCATTTGTTTTTCCATGGAGCTCTTGCACATTTAAGCGATTTTCGCGATAAGATAGCGCTATGCGCGATTCCTCCTCCCTCCCGGCCATGCTTGGGCAGTCCGCAGCGTTCACCACTGTGTTGGCGGAGGTGCGGCGTCTGGCGGCGATCGACCGACCGGTCCTGGTGATTGGCGAGCGCGGCACAGGCAAGGAGTTGGTGGCTGCGCGCCTCCACTACCTGTCCCAACGCTGGGCTCAGCCGCTGGTTACGCTCAATTGCGGTGCCATTGCCGAGTCGCTGCTGGAGGCTGAGCTGTTCGGCTATGAGGCGGGCGCCTTCACCGGCGCACAGCGCCGCCGCCAGGGTCGCTTTGAAGCAGCCGACGGCGGCACCCTGTTCTTGGACGAGATCGCCAACGCCAGCATGGCGGTGCAGGAGCGTCTGCTGCGCGCCGTTGAATATGGTCAGTTCGAGCGGGTCGGTGGCACCGAGAGTGTGCGTGTCGATGTTCGCGTGGTGGCGGCGACCAATGTCGACCTCCCAGCCCTGTCGGCTGCAGGGCGCTTCCGGGCCGATTTGCTGGACCGCTTGGCGTTCGAGGTGGTGACCCTCCCGCCGCTGCGCGCTAGGCGCGAGGATATCCCCGTCCTGGCCGATGCGTTCGCCCGTGCCATGGCGTCGGAATTGGGGTGGTCTGCGTTTCCTGGATTCACTGAGGGAGCAATCGCTGCACTGCTGGCCGATCCCTGGCCGGGCAACATCCGTGCGCTGAAGAGCTGCGTCGAACGCTCGCTCGCGCGCCATGGCGACCCCCAGCGACCCGTCGCCCAGGTGGTGGTGGACCCGTTTGCCTCCCCCTGGCGGCCGCGATCACAGGACAGCGCGGTCGTCTCACCCGCAGCCACCGCCCCGGTCGCGAGCACGGCTGCCGCCACGGCAGCAGCACCGATCCGCGATCAGCGCGCTCAATTGGAGCGGGAGGCTGTTGCGCGCGCCCTGGCACAGGCAGGCGGCCATGGGCCGACCGCAGCAGCGGCCCTTGGCCTTGGCTACCACCAGTTTCGCCGATTGGTCGCGCGCTATGGTTTGGTCAAGCGGCGGGGATCACCCAACCGCCAGTCAGAGTAACCCCAACCTCCGCCCCGGCGGGTGGATCAGCAGCTATCGCCTTCAGGGGAACATCGGGGGCAAGGGGGCTGGTCACCTCCACCTCGAACCCACCGCCGACATAGGCAACCCGGTCGACCCGCATGGCAGGCCCAACCTGGCCCAGCGTCACCTGATCCGGGCGCACCAGCACGAAGGCTGGCCCCAGCGCTTGATCGGACGGGCACCCGACAGGGATAGATTGACCCAGCACAATCGCCCGCCCTTTCCCCTGCCCACCGGGAACAGCCATCACCATTGCCGGGAGCACTGCACCAC
This sequence comes from Alphaproteobacteria bacterium, assembly GCA_004292755.1. GTDB lineage: Bacteria > Pseudomonadota > Alphaproteobacteria > Elsterales > Elsteraceae > RDXE01. Next base: position 7,147 of record RDXE01000041.1, on the reverse strand, counting down.
GCCCCAAAAACCTTGCGACCATCGCCGTAGCAGGGCGCTCGTACAAATCGCGCGGGCTGGCAACCTGCTGCAGGCGACCCTTGTCCATCACCGCGACGCGATCCGCCAGCGCCAAGGCTTCGGCTTGATCGTGGGTGACCATCACCATGGTGGCACCGGTCCGCTGATGAAATGCCGCCAGTTCCGCCTGCAGTGCTGCCTTCAAATGGGCGTCGAGGGCGCCCAGCGGCTCGTCCAGCAGCACCAAACGCGGCTGCATTGCCACGCAGCGTGCCAGAGCCACCCGTTGGCGTTGGCCGCCAGACAATTCATGGGGGCGCCGATGGGCCAAGTCCTCGACGGCGACCAGCGCCAAAGCCTCGGAGATGCGGCGTTGGCGGGTGGCAGGGTCCAGGCCCTGGCGTACCAAAGCATAGCCAACCTGCTCGGCCACAGTCATGTGCGGCCAGAGCGCGTAGGATTGAAAGACCATGCCGATCCGCCGCCGCTCCGGTGGCAGGTGGCGGTCTGCTGCAGCGACAACCTCGCCATCCAGGGTGATGCTGCCACCATCAACAGGTTCAAAACCCGCGATCAGCCGCAGCAGCGTGGTCTTGCCACAGCCAGATGGACCCAAAACGGCCAGGAATCCGCCCTTGGCTAGGTCAAGGTCCACGCCATCGACGGCTGTGACTGATCCAAAGCGGCGCGTGACCGCGCTCAGGGCAAGGTGCGTCACGAGCTATCGACAAAACGCGCGCCAGACCCGCGCGTCTTCGCCAATCACCAGAGTCAATCGCTCGGGATTGGCCTCAAACAGCACGGTTTCCAGCGGGTGTAAGAAGCGGATGCGTTGGATATTCATGCCGCGGGCGGTGCGAATGGCTTCCTCCCGCTCCATACCAACCAGCTTTTGAACTGTGCGATCCACACAGGGGGTGTGGCGGAACTGCCAGGGTCGCAGATCATCGGCCTGGGCGCGTTCAGCAGCCCCCAGCGTGATCGCCAGCAGCAGCCAGCCAAGCAACCACACACGCGTGTGCGGCCCGGATCGTTGATCCGGGCCGCAGCAGACGGTGGCGGAGACCCCAGGCCGCACGACTACTCGTCGCGCTGACCAATCAGGCTCATCAGCGCCTGGAAGATGTTGATGAAGTTCAAGTAGAGGCCCAGAGCGCCCATGATGGCAAGCTTGCCCAGCGCCTCATGGCCTGCAAACTCCATGTACTCTTCCTTGATGCGCTGGGTGTCATAGGCGGTCAGGCCCAGGAACACCACGATCACCGCGGCCGAGATCAGCACCTGCAACATGGACGAGCCAAGGAAGATGTTGATCAGGCTCATCACCATCAGCACAACCACGCCGATGGTCATCACCGTGCCCAGCTTCGACAGGTCCGCCTTGGTGGTGTAACCATAAAGGCTGAGCGCACCGAACAGCGCAGCAGTCATGAAGAACGCGCGGGCCACCGACGCACCGGTGAACACCATCAAGATGGAGGCGATGGACAGACCCATCACCGCGGCAAACGCCCAGAAGACAATCTGAAGCGTGCCGAACGACATCTTGTGCGCGCCGAAGCTCAGCACCAGCACGAAGGCCAACGGTGCCAACATGGCCACCCACTTCAACGGTGTGCCGAAGATGATCGGGCCAAGCGCCGAGTTTGCAACCGCGAATGCCACTGCGCCGGTCACGACCAGCGCCAGCGCCATGTAGTTATAGACGCGCAGCATGTGCGCGCGTAGGCCGACGTCGATATCCGCCCGGCTCATGCTCGGCGCAAAGCTACGCGCCTGCGAGTTACCCCAGTCCATTGAGTTCTCCGTCCCCAAAGTGAAAGAAGACACCCCAGGAGTTGGGGATGCGCAGCGGGGATTCAAGCGGAAACCGACAAGCGCCCAACACGATCCCGCAAACCCCCGTCCAAACCCGTATGGTCTGTGGGGTATATGTCAGATTTCTCCAACGGTTTTCCAACCTCAACACTCGGATATGGATGGATTCGGCGGTATCCCGCTTTGCACAGCCACTCTTAATCGCCGTGGGGGCATTGACAGGTTGGCCGTCGCAGATTTGAATTGGAATGCTTATCTTGCAGGTGGACAGCGCCATGCCGCGCGATCAGAAGGCTCCGACAGCCGTTAAGACCAGCCATCCGGCGGAGTGCGGTCTGTGTGCCGTGGGTCCTGCCGCCTGCCATGGCGACCCCGGCGACATGCCACTGCGCGGCCTTGCTCGTGAGGTTGGCATGCCGCGCGGCACGCCGCTGATTGAGCAAGGGGAGCCTGCACGCGATGCTTGGTTTGTAAAGGAGGGGATGATCAAGGCGACCTCCCTCCTGCCCGATGGCCGGGCCTCCATCATCGCGCTGTTGATGCCGGGGGATTTGTTTGGGCTGGAGCGTCAGGGCCGCTATTTGTTCGGCGCCGAGGCAGCAGCCGACAGTATCGTGTGCAGCGTGCCGCGCACCGCCTTTCAGGAGTTGGTGGACAGCAACGCCAAGCTGCGCCGCCGGGTGTTGACCATGGCCAGCCACGAGATCGAAGCAGCGCAGGAGCGCTTGCTTACCCTCGGTCGCCGCACCGCCGCGGAGCGCTGCGCCTCCTTCCTGTTGTGGTTGGAACGCCGGCTGGGCCCGACCGACGCCACCCGCCCGATGACCCTGCCAATCAGCCGCCAGGACATCGCTGACTATCTTGGCCTGACCGTGGAAACCGTCAGCCGCAGCTTCTCCCTGCTCCAACGCCAAAAACTGATCGGCCTCGCCGACCGCGGCCAAGTGGTGGTGATCCACGACCGCGACACGCTGGCGACCCTGGCGGGCTAGGTAGGGAGTGCCGGAGGGCTGGGGACGGTGCGCGTCCTCGGTTCGTCTCGTCGCAGGTTCACTGTGTCACGGTGCGTCGGCTACCCCCCGCCACAGCGCCAACAACCCCCGCGCCGCGGCAGCGGGGTGGAGGGTGCCGTCGCGCACCTGGGCTTCGACGTGGGTGAGGGAGGCCGCAACCTCCGGTGCGGTGCGGATACTGTCCAGCACGGTGTCGGTCACTTCCTGCCACAGGCGGGAGGTGGTTTGGCGGCTGCGGCGGGTGGCGAAGGCACCGGTCGCCCGCATGCGCTCGGCAAAGTCCCGCATCGCCGCCCAAACCTCGGCAATCCCGGCGCCGGTCAGCGCTGAGACTGGCAGCACTGGCGCGACCCACCCATTGGCGCCGGGGCGCAGCAGGTGCAGAGCAGCGCGATAGTCGGCCACGGCCCGCCCTGCCGCGGCGGCTGTGTCGCCGTCGGCTTTGGTCACCACCAGCAGGTCGGCCAGTTCGATGATGCCCTTCTTGATGCCTTGCAGCTCATCACCCCCGGCCGGTGGCAGCAGCACGCAAAACAAGTCCACCAAGCCGTGGACGGCTGTCTCCGACTGGCCAACCCCCACTGTCTCCACCAGCACGACATCATAGCCAGCTGCCTCCACCAGTTGAATGGTGTCGGCCGTGCGTCGAGCCACGCCGCCGAGGGTGGCACCCGCAGCGGTCGGGCGCACAAAGGCGTGCGGATGGGTGGACAGGGTGGCCATGCGCGTCTTGTCACCCAGGATCGAGCCGCCGGTGACTGGGCTGGAGGGGTCGACCGCCAGCACCGAGACCCGGTGTCCGGCCTCCACCAGCATCATGCCGAAGCGCTCAATAAAGCTGGATTTGCCCACCCCCGGCACGCCAGACAGGCCGATGCGCAGGCTGGTGGTCACGGGTGGGCAGGCTGTCAGCACGGCTTCTGCCAGCGCGCGGTGCTGGGGCAGGGTGGATTCCGCCAGGGTGATCGCACGGGCCAACGCCCGGCGCTGCCCTGCGCGCAAAGGGCCAACCAGATCGGCAATCGGCGGGGTCACGCCGCCCCGCGGCCCAACGCTGCCTCCACCGCCGCCCGCTGCGGCAGTGGTGCAACGGCACCCCAGCCGGTGGTTGACAGCGCAGCCGCAACCGTGGCGTAGCGCCCAGCCGCAAAGGCATCGCCTGTGCGCAGCCACTCCGCCAGAAAGGCGCCGTCAAAACAGTCCCCCGCCCCAGTGGCGTCAATCGCGGCAACAGAAATCGAGGGGATGCGCTGCCGCTCGCTGGCCGTGGCGACCAACGAGCCGTCCTTGCCCAGCGTCAGCGCCACAATCTTGCAGCCCAATGCCAGATAGTGGTCGACGATTGCGTCGGGCTGTTCAAGGCCAGTCAACTGCCGCGCATCGTCCAGACCCGGCAGAGCAATGTCCGCCAGCGCCATCGCCGCACCAGAGACCGCACGCGCCCGCGCCAACGGCCACAGGCGCAAGCGCAGATTGGTGTCGTACGCAATGGTGGCACCAGCCGCGCGGGCAATCGCCATCGCCTCAAACACCGCATCGGCCGCGGCGGGCGAGATCGCTTGCGAAATACCAGAGACGTGGAGCAGCCGGGCGGCGGCAATCACATCCCGCGGCAGATCGCCAGGGCCAAGGCGCGATGCGGCCGAGCCTGCACGGAGGTAGGAGAACTCGTGCCCGTCCGGGCCATGGGTGACGAAGTACACCCCGGTATGGGCAGTTGGGTCCACCTTCACCCCGCCGACGAACACCCCTTCGCGCTGCCACAGCTCCAGGAAGGAGCGACCGAAGGCGTCATCCCCGACTGCAGTGACATAGCCGACCTTGGCACCTTGCCGGGCCGCGGCAATCGCGACGTTGGACGTGTCGCCGCCATGACCGAATCGATAGTCCGGCTCACCAGGGCGGGTTTGGTTGAATTCCCCCAGCGGCTCGCCAAGGGCCACAATGTCTAGCTGCATCCTGCACCACCACGTTGCGCGGGGCGGCAGTATAGGCACTGGTCTTGCGACTCGTCTCTGGTGGTCTGTTCAAACCCGCTGCGACAGTGCCAGCTGCAGGCTCACTCCCCCACCGGCGGGGTGGCGAGGCTCAAGCGGCAGCCGCAGCTGGGGCAGGCAACGGCTTGCAGGGCGGCTTCGGCCTCGGCGAGGGAGCCGTCAAGCCGACCGGCTTCGATCTCCGCGGCGAGCGCGTCCAGGATCGTGCGGTGCAAAGCCGCTTCATCGGCACAGCGACGGGCGGCCAATTGCGCCGTCGGCAGGTCCAGGGTCTCAAACCGCACGGCACCTGCGGGAGTGGTAACGCCGATGGCGACCAGCGCGACGCTGCGTGCGAATTGTCGACGGGTCCAGGTATTCTGCATGATGCGGACTATAGGAGCCTGGGGCGATGGCGAAAAGAGGGCGTGTGCTGATTGTGAGTGGGGCGCTGGTCGGGCTGTTGGTCGCGGCCCTGCTGGTGGCTGACCGCTTGCTGCCCCCCTCCCTCGCGCGTCTTGCCCCGTCGCCGACGCTGTTGGACCGGGAGGGGCGCCTGCTGGCGCTCCACACCGACCGCGCAGGCTTGATCCGCCTGCCCACCAGCGTGGCAGAGGTGGCGCCGGTCTATCTCGAGCTGTTGATCGCGACGGAGGACAAGCGATTCTGGTGGCACCCCGGTGTTGACCCGCTGGCCCTTACCCGCGCAGCGTGGCAATGGCTAAGCCGCGGGCGCGTGATCTCCGGCGGCTCCACCTTGACCATGCAGACCGTGCGGTTGTTGGAGCCGCGGCCACGCACCCTTGCCTCCAAGGCTATTGAGGTGCTGCGCGCCTTGCAGTTGGAGTGGCGCTTCACCAAGCGGGAAATCTTGAGCGCCTACCTCACCCTCGCCCCAATGGGTGGCAACCTGGAGGGTGTGCGCGCAGGCGCCTGGGCATGGTTTGGCAAAACCCCCGCTGCCCTGGATTTAAGCGAAGCGGCCATGCTGGTGGCCTTGCCGCAAGCCCCCAGCAGCTTGCGCCCGGATCGCTTTGGCGACCGGTTGGAGCTGAGGCGCAACCGCATCCTTACCGCCGCCACTGCCATCGCCTCCGCCCAGCACCGGGCCGAGGCGATGGCCGAACCGGTGCCGCGCACCCGCCATCCCCTGCCCGATCTGGCCCCGCAACTGGCCGGACGCTTGCTGGCAGCGCACCCCCGTCAGCCGATCCGCACCACCCTGGACGCCGCCATGCAGCGGCTGGCGCAGCGCACAGCCGACCGGCTGGCAAGCACCCTCGACCCCGCAGCCTCGGTCGCCATCCTGGTGGTGGAGGTGGCGGAGCGCCAGGTGCGCGCCCATGTCGGGGGCCGCTCCCAACCCGACCGGGCGGAGGGCGCGTGGGTGGATTTGGCCATGGCGGTGCGCTCCCCCGGCTCAGCCTTGAAGCCCTTCGTCTATGGCCTGGGCTTTGAGGATCGCGTGGTTGGCCCGCACACGCTGCTGGCAGATTTGCCGACGCGCTTTGGGGATTATGCGCCCGGCAACTTCGATCACGGTCATGTCGGGCAGTTGACTGCAGCCGAGGCGCTGCGTCGCTCCCTCAATGTTCCAGCCGTCGCGGTGTTGGAGGCAGTGGGGCCGAGGCGCTTTGCCGCCGCCCTCCAGCCGATTGCGTCTCTGCGATTGCCGCGGGGGGCGACACCAGGCTTGCCACTGGTGCTGGGCGGCGCGGGCCTCGCTTTGTGGGACCTCGCCACCCTCTATGCTGCTTTGGCTGACGGCGGGCAGATGCAGCCGCTGGCGCTAACCGAACCGACGGCCCCGCTGGGTCGGTTGATGAGTGCGGAGGCGGCAGGCGCCGTCAACCGCGTGCTGCTGGATGCCCCGGCCCCCGCGGGGCGCGCGCGCTGGCGAGCGGCTGTTGGTGGGCCGCGCTTCGCGTTGAAGACTGGCACCTCCTATGGGTTTCGCGATGCCGTCGCGATTGGCTATTCCGCGCGCTGGGTGGTGGCGGTGTGGATCGGCCGCCCGGATGGGGAGCCTCACCCCGGCCACTATGGCCTTGCGAGTGCCGCCCCGCTGGTGTGGGACTTGTTCGATCAATTGCCCGATGGCCCACCACCGCCGCTGGACCGCGGTTTTACCGGTGGCCCGCAACGCTTTGTCAGCGGCGACCCGATTGCCCGCGCGCTCTCCCGCCCGCTGCAACCCGGCCTCAGCCTCGCCTTCCCGCCCGAGGGCGCGCGCCTGCCGCGGCAGACCATTCTGGTGCGCGCCACCGGCGGCACCCGCCCGCTCACCTTGATGGTGGATGGCAGCCCAGTGGCAACCGAACCGCTGGCCCGCGAGTTCGA
>RDXE01000006.1 GCA_004292755.1 Alphaproteobacteria bacterium | reverse complement strand
GTGCGCCGAGTGCCGTGGCGCATGAGGTACCAAATGTTGAGGAAGCGTTCGACCAATTGATGGCCTGCTGCAGCGGCTGACACTTCTACCTCTTCAATCAAGCCGTCTTGGCGCAGTTTCTTCAGTTGGCCGGACAGTGTGGTGGTGGGAACTCCCGTGATCTTGGAAATCTCCCCCACGGTCACGGGGTCCCAGTGCAGGGCGATGGCGTCAATCACGGCGCGTTGCTGGGCGGTTTGGTATTCTTCAATCCGGGATTTGTAGTAGGGGGTTACTTGATCCAGCAGAGCTTCCAGATCGCCCATTGCTGCATCCGTCTCCGCTGATTCCAGCAGGCGGTAGATCAAAGCCAAAACCCGCGGGTTGCCACCCGTCAAGCGATGCAGCGTACGCACCCGCGCGGGCGCGCTGCCCAGCACCTGAAGAACGGGCTTGCCCGCATCCCCGCGCTTGATGGCCAAGGTACGCAGGCATTGCTCGGTCTCAGCTTGGCTGAGCGGGTGAAGATAGTGGGGATGGAAGAATTCGTAGAAGGCATTGTTCCGATCTGCACTGAGTGCCAGCGGGTGCGTTGCCGCCCCCACCACCACCGGTCCACGCGGGGCTTGCAGGTAGCGCCGGAATATCCATTGCTCCTCAGGGCTGAGGTTGCCCAGCACCAAGTCTAGATTGTCGACCAACAGCACCGCGCGGCGGTCGAGGGCTGCAAGCTCTGCTGCGAACTGATCCCCGGCGCTGTCATCCCCCCACTGATCCGTCAGCAAGGCTTGGTCGAGCCGGTCGGCAAGCGCCTGATCCCCCACGGCTTCCGCCCATTCGGCCAGGGATTCTGCGCAGTTCCGCCAGACATCGCCGAGGCGCAGCACATTGTACTGCTCCTCCCGAAAGGTGAGGGGCACAAAGCGGTCCGCCAACTCGGCCCGGATCAGAATCTGAACCCTCCGCAACAGCGAGGTTTTGCCCATCCCGCGGGGGCCGATCAGCACTTGATGCTCGGCCAATCCCT
>RDXE01000080.1 GCA_004292755.1 Alphaproteobacteria bacterium | reverse complement strand
TCAGGTCATTTCCAGAAGGGCGCCATCTGGCTGAAGGTGAATGGCGAGGTGCGCCAATCCTCCGATGTCGCGGCGCTGATCTGGTCGGTGCCGGAAACCATCGCCTACCTGTCCGGGCTGGTGCGCCTGGAACCTGGCGATTTGATCTACACCGGCACGCCTGATGGAGTGGCGGCAGTGGTGGCCGGTGACCAGTTGGAAGGCCATGTCGATGGGCTTGAGCGCCTGACTTGCCGGATTGGCTGATCCGTCATGCGCATCCTGACTTGGAACATCAATTCCGTGCGTCTGCGCATCGGTTTGCTGGAGCGATTGGTGGCCGAGCAATCGCCCGACATCGTGTGCCTGCAGGAAACCAAAGTGGACGATGGTCAGTTCCCGCGTGAGGCTGTGGCGGCGATGGGTTTGCCCAATCAGGCGATCCATGGCCAGAAGAGCTACAACGGCGTGGCAATCCTCTCGCGCTTACCGCTGGAGGATGTCCGCCTGTTGCCGCGGGCTGAGCGTCTGGATTGTCGGCATCTGGCAGCGCGGGTCGCCGGAATTGACCTGCATTGCCTGTACATTCCGTCCGGCGGGGATGTGCCGGACCCAGCGGTGAACGACAAGTTCGCCCACAAGCTGGCGTTCCTGGACGATCTGATTGACTGGCTGCCCACGGTTGGGGCGGTGGATCAGCCGATGCTGATGTGTGGCGATTTCAACATCGCGCCGATGGAACACGATGTCTGGTCACACAAGCAGTTGCTCGATGTGGTGTCCCACACACCTGTTGAGGTGGACCGCTTGGCGCGGGTGCAGGCCACGCTCGACTGGGTTGATGTCTCCCGTCACTTCGTGCCGGCGCAGGAGAAGCTGTATTCGTGGTGGAGCTATCGCGCGAAGGACTGGAGTGCAGCCGATCGTGGCCGTCGGTTGGACCATATCTGGGTGACGCCGCCGCTGGCCCCCCGCCTGACCCACCATGCGATTCTGCGGGACGTGCGCGGCTGGTCTCAGGCGTCGGACCATGTGCCCGTGGTGGTTGACCTCGCATGATAGACCTTCAGCCGTTTTATGCTCCGCGCTCCATCGCTGTGGTTGGGGCTGGGGAGCGGGCAACGTCCTCCGGCGGGGCAGTCATGCAAATGCTGCTGCGCGCTGGCTTCAAGGGACGATTGGAGCCGATCAATCCCAAAGGTGGCACGGTGTTTGGCCTTGCGGCCCACACCTCCCTCCGTGCTTTGGCCGCCCCGGTGGATTTGGTGGTCATCTCGATCCGGCCCGACGCGATCCTGGAAGCCGTCAATGAGGCCGCAGCCACAGGCCATCGCCACCTGTTGATCCTACCCGGTGGCTTTGCCGAGGCCGGGGCAGAGGGCCTTGCCCGCCACCATGCGCTGATGGAGGTGATCCGCCAGCGGGACATCGTGGTGGCTGGTCCCAATTGTGCCGGTCTGATCCACTTGACCCCTGAGGGGGGCATCGCCCCCAGCTTCTTGCGCGATCTGCCTGCTGGGCGCGCGGCAGGGCAGCAGGGGGTGGCGCTGATCAGTCAATCAGGTGCCATTGCGGAGGAGGTGATCGCTGCCTCCCACCGGTTGGCGCTGCCCGTGACGACAGTTGTCTCCATCGGCAATGCCGTGCAGATCGGTGTGGAGGATCACCTTGCCCATCTCGGGCGGGACGACAGCATTGCAGCTGTGATCCTGTACCTGGAAAGTCTGGATGATCCTGCCGCCTTCCGCCGCATTGCGCGTCAAGTGGCAGCCGTCAAGCCGGTGGTGGCGCTGGTGGGTGGACGCACGGCGGCCGGAGCGGCCGCGGCAACCGCCCATACGGGAGCCGTTGCCAATGATGCCAGCACCATCCAGGCGTTTTTGACTGACTGCGGCTTGGTTGGCGTGGATAGCCTGGCCGACTTGCTGCTGGCTGCCAAAGCCTTCGCCCGTTATCCCTCCGGGGCAGGGCAGCGCGTTGTGATCATCTCCAATTCCGGTGGGCCAGGCGTGTTGGCCGCGGACGCAGCCGTGCGCGCGGGCTTGTCCCTGCCGCCATTGCCGTCGAGCATGGTGGCGCGGCTGAGGGCGGCGCTTCCCGCCGAAGCCGCGATCGCCAACCCCGTTGATTTGTTGGCCGATGCCCGCGAGGACCGCTTCGGGGCCGCCTTGGCGGCTGCGCTGGAGGAGGCTGATGCCTTCGACCAGATCCTGCTGTTCCACACTGCCCCGTTTATGGTGGAGGCTGGCCCGGTGGTGGATTGCCTCGCGGAGCGGGCAGCCACGGCAACCCGGCCTGTGTTTCACGCCATGGCGGGCACCCTGACCGATGGCCCGGCGTGGTTCCAGCAGTTGGAGGCAGCAGGCATCGCCATGTCTCGCGATCCGGAGGCAATGGCCCGAATGGCGGGGCTGCTGGCAGCTTATCCGCCCTTGCAAGCCCATGCCGCCCGCAACCCGGACACAGCGATCCACTTGAAGGGGCGGCGATGAGCCTGGACGAGGCACTGCATTATCCACCGCCAGCTCTGCTGGGTGACTATACCCGGGGCACGATCGGTGCCCTCGCGACTGGTCTGCCCGTGCTGCTGACCGATGGCGTGCTGTGGGTGGAGGTGCTGCTGGGCGGCATCGCAGTGTTGTGCCTGTGGTTCCTGATCCGCACCGTGGAGCGTCACACCCAACGGGTGCGCCTGGATGACACTGGCCTCCGCCTCAGCGGCTGGCGCTCCTGCAGCGTCGGCTGGGATCAGTTGCAGGCGATGACCTTGCGCTACTACACCACCAAGCGTGATCGTACCGGCGGCTGGATGCAGTTGGTGCTGCGCGGGCCAGAGGGGCGCATTGAAGTGGACAGTCGGTTGGTTGGGTTTGCCGGTGTGGTCCAGGCCGCCCATCGCGCGGCAATGGCGCGCGATCTGCTGCTCTCCCCGGCCACCCTCGCCAATCTGGAGCATCTTGGCGAGGTGTGAGGGGTTAGGGTTGGCCGCGATCCAGATCGTCGAGAATCGGGCAATCCGGGCGGTCGTCACCAGCACAGCAGTGGGCAAGAGTGCGCAAGGTAGCAGCCATGGCTTGCAACTCGGCGATGCGTTGCTCCAAGGCTGCCAAATGTGCATCGGCGATGGCTTTGACGTCTCGGCTGGGACGGGTGCGGTCGCGCCAGAGGGACAGCAAACGGTCAATCTCCGCGAGGCCAAAGCCCAAATCGCGCGCGCGGCGGATGAAGCGCAACTCGTGGATATCCCGCTCAGTGAAGCGTCGATAGTTGCCGTCGCTACGCGCAGCCGGACGGATTAAGCCGACACTTTCGTAGTATCGGATCATTTTGGCGGAGACGCCGCTGGCCGCAGCCGCGGCGCCGATGGTGCCGTCACCGCCTGGCTGCGCCATGGTCTCCTCCCACCGGCTGCGGCGTCCAACGGGACAGCCGTAGGGCATTGGCCAGCACGCTGACGCTGGATAGCGCCATGGCAGCGGCTGCGAGCATCGGCGATAACAGGGTGCCGTTAACGGGATAGAGCAACCCGGCCGCAATTGGGACCAGCAACAGATTATAGCCGAACGCCCAGCCCAGATTTTGGTGGATGTTGCGCAAGGTTGCGCGGCCCAGGGCGATGGCATTGGGCACGGCTGCAAGCTTGCCGCCAGTCAATACGACGTCGGCGCTTTCCATCGCGATGTCAGTGCCACCCGCCAGGGCGATCCCAACATGCGCAGAGGCAAGCGCGGGGGCGTCGTTGATGCCATCGCCCACAAACGCAACGGGACCAGTGGCCGCTAACGCTTCCAGGGCCGCCACTTTGCCATCGGGCAGCACCTCCGCCACAACCTCGTCGATGCCAAGGGCAGTGGCGACGGCATTGGCCGTGCGCTGATTGTCGCCCGTGATCATTGCGACCCGCAAACCCTGGCGGTGCAGGGCAGCGACGGTGGCGGCGGCGTCCTCTCGGATCGGGTCGGCCACGGCCAGCAGAGCAACGACGGTTTGATCCATCGCCATCACCAGCGGCGTGCGCCCCTGGGCGGCGAGTGTCTCTGCCGCGGCCTGAGCAACAGCGACGGAGAGCCCGAGTTCGCCCAGCCAGCGCGTGGTGCCGATGCGCACGTGCACCCCGTCCACCATCGCCTCCGCCCCCTTGCCGGGGTGGGCTTGGAAGCCCTGGGCGGCAGGCAGCCTGATGTCCCCCGCAGCTGCAACGATGGCACGCGCGATGGGGTGTTCCGATTGGCTCTCAACAGCCGCAGCCACGCGTACCAGCTCCTCTCGCTCATAGGGAGCGAGGGGGATCATGTTGGTCAGGGCCGGGCGGCCTTGGGTGAGTGTGCCTGTTTTGTCGAACGCGACGGTGCGCACCGCCTGCAGGGCCTGGAGTGCTTCGCCCTTGCGGAACAGCACGCCAATCTCTGCCCCCCGTCCGGTCCCAACCATGATCGAGGTTGGCGTTGCCAGACCCATCGCGCAGGGGCAGGCGATGATCAGGACTGCCACGCCATTGACCAGGGCAAAGCTTAAGGCAGGCTCTGGGCCAAGCCAAAGCCACATCGCGACCGTGATGGTGGCGGCAGCAATGACAGCAGGCACGAACCAACGCGTGACTTGATCGACGACAGCCTGGATCGGCAGCTTCGCCCCCTGAGCGGCACTAACCATGCGGACGATTTCCGCCAGCATGGTGTCGGCGCCAACGCGCTCGGCCCGAAGGCGCAGGGCGCCAGTGCCATTGACAGTGCCACCAATCACCCGGTCGCCAGCCGCTCGGGCGACGGGGATCGGCTCGCCCGTGATCATGCTCTCATCGATGTAGGAGGTGCCATCCAGCACCGTCCCATCCACCGGCAGGCGCTCGCCGGGGCGTACCAGCACCATGTCGCCGGGGCAGACTGCCTCGGCCGGTATCTCGAGGATCGCCCCCCCGCGCTCCACCCGTGCTGTTGGCGCTTGAAGCTGCATCAAGCGGCGGATCGCCCGGCTGGTGTGGCGCTTGGCCCGCCCTTCCAGCCAGCGGCCGACTAGGATCAAGGTGACGATGGCAGCCGCTGCCTCGAAGTAGATGTTGGCAGTGCCATCGGGCAACAGATCCGGCGCCGCAATCGCGATCGTAGAGTAAAACCACGCGGCACTCGCCCCCAGCACCACGAGGGAATTCATATCGGGTGCGGCGCGCAGCAGGGCAGGCACCCCTTTGCGATAGAAGCCGAGCCCCGGCCCAAACAGCACAATCGTTGCCAGCACAAAGCTGATCCAGCGCCAGGTCGTGGCGCCCAGGGCATCCGCGACGATGTGGTGCAAGGCAGGCACGGCGTGCATCGCCATCTCCACCACCACCAGCGGCGCCGTTGCGACGCACGCCACAATCATGGAGCGGGTCAGCGCCACATGCTCGGCCGCGCGGCGCGCCTCAACATCATCCGACGGTGCAGCACTGGCGACAGGCGTTGCATCATAGCCGGCGCGGTCGATCGCGGCGATCAATCCTGACGCAGCGACCCCATCACTCACCTGGACCGTGGCGCGCTCCGTCGCGAGGTTGACGCTAGCCCCCACCACGCCGGGGACAGCAGTCAAGGCGCGCTCGGCCCGCCCAACACAGGCGGCGCAGGTCATGCCTTCGATTTGTAGTTCAATGGTCGTGGTCATGGCTGTCTCGGGAGGAGGGGAAATCCAGTCCCAAAACAGATGGACCTTCCCACCATGGGAAGGTCAAGGGGCAAGCTGCCGCGTGGCATTGGGCACCGGCGGCCTGCTGCCCCTCGCCCCGGAACTGTCCGGGACGAGGGGTGATGGTCTGGCTACTGCAGGCGGACGGAGAGGAACCGGGTCTCTCCCCGCTGCTCAACCAGCATCAGCACGGTGCGGCGACCGGCTTGGCGGGCTGCATCCAAACGACGTTGCAAGTCGGCTGGGGTTTTCACTTCCTCTTGATCCACTTCGAGGATCAGGTCGCCTGGGCGCACGCCACGCTCCGCTGCTGAGGAGCCCTGGGTGACGTCGGTCACCACGATGCCACCGGCCTGGGCAGGCAGGCTGAACCGCTCCCGCAGGGGCGGGGTGACTGGGGCGACGGTTAGGCCAAGGGCCTGGACTGAGACTCCGGGCACTTGGTTCTGACGCTGATCGCGTGGGGTCGGCTGCGGCGCCGCAGCGACTTGGTCCTCCTGCAATTCGCCCACCTTGACGCGCACGGTCATCTCGCGCCGCTGCCGCCACAGCACGACGTCCACTTCCTTCTCGATGGCGGTGTCAGCAACGATGCGCGGCAAGCGCCGCTGATCGGGCACCTCGCGGCCATCAAAGCGCAGGATCACGTCGCCAGACTGAATACGGGCAGCGTGGGCCGGGCCGCCATCCATGGTGGAGGACACGAGCGCACCGCGCGCCCGGTCAAGGCCCAGGGATTCGGCCAACTCGTCCGTCACCGACTGAATGCGTACGCCAAGCCAGCCGCGCCGGGTGCGACCGAACTCCCGCAATTGCCCGATGACAGAGCGGGCAAGCGTGGTCGGGATGGCAAAGCCAATGCCGACAGACCCGCCCGTGGGGGAGTAGATCGCCGTGTTGATGCCGATCACATTGCCGCTCATGTCGAACAAGGGGCCGCCGGAGTTACCGCGATTGATCGAGGCATCTGTCTGCAGAAAGTCATCATAGGGACCGGCATTGATGTCGCGCGCACGGGCCGACAGGATGCCGACGGTGACGGTACCACCGAGGCCAAACGGATTGCCGATTGCCATCACCCAGTCGCCGATACGTGCGCGGTCGCTGTCACCCCAGGGCACCGCCGTCAGGGGGCGACGCGGCTCCACCTTCAGCAGAGCGAGGTCGGTGCGCGGATCGCGCCCGACCAGACGGGCGCGCAGCGTCGAGTCGTCGTGGAAGGTGACCGTGATCTCCTCCGCCTCGGCGATCACGTGGTTGTTGGTGACGATGTAGCCTGCGGGATCGATCACGAAGCCAGAGCCAAGCGAGGTTGCCCGGCGCTGTTGCTGCGGCTGATCGGGATTGCCGCGCTGCTGGCGGTCAAAGAACTCCCGAAACAAGTCTTCGAGCGGCGACCCTGGCGGTGCTTGCGGACGCTCGCCCTGGGGTGGGCCACCGGGGCCGCCGCCTGGACCGCGCTGGGCAGTTTGCCGCGGCGCTTGAGTGGTGGAGATGTTCACCACGGCCGGCAGCAGGCGCTCCGCCAAATCGGCAAAGCCTGCGGGAGCCGCCCGTGCAGCGGGGGAGCTTTGCGCCTGCGCCACCTGGAGGCCGATACCGGGCAGGGGTGCCGCCAGCACCAGACCGGCCAATGCAACTGCGGGAACGACGCGAAGAAGCCTGCGGGCCTGGACCATCGGCATCGATTTCAGACCTTCCTATGGAGGGAGCGCGACCAACTGTGTCGCGACCGGGATCACTCTCGCGCAAGAATATGGCCCGGCTGCGGCATCTGGAAAGCACCCAACATGATCACGCTGCAGTCAAGCGGCTGACCACGGCATCAATTTGGCGATTGAGCCGCTCTGCGCTGGCGGCAAGGTCGCGGGCCAGGGTGCCGGTGGTTTCGACCGACTGGCCGGACCGCTGCGCATCGGTGTGCACATCGGCAATCGTCCGGCTCACTTCTCCCGTGCCTGCGGCAGCCTCGGCGACTGTGCGTGCGATTTCCGAAGTCGCTGCCCCTTGCTGTTCCACCGCGGCGGCAATGCTGGCCGTGATGCCATCCACATCACCGATGGTGGTGACGATGGTGGCAATCGCCTCCACCGCTCGTCCGGTTTCGGCTTGGATGCTGCTGATCTGGCTTTGGATTTCGCCGGTCGCCCGGGCGGTCTGGTTGGCGAGGTTTTTGACTTCGCTCGCCACGACGGCGAAGCCTTTGCCAGCTTCGCCCGCGCGGGCGGCCTCAATGGTGGCATTCAAGGCCAGCAGGTTCGTTTGGGCGGCGATTGCCTGGATCAGGTCCACCACCTCGCCAATCCGGCGCGATGCCGTCGCCAGCGCATCAATGATCTCGGATGTTGTGTTGGCCTTGCCAACAGCATCACCAGACACTGTGCGGGCGCGTGCCAGCTGGCTTGCGATTTCCCGGATGGACGCGGCCAACTCCTCCGCCGAGGCGGCGACGGTTTCCACGCTGGCCGTCGCCTGATCCGACGCCGCCCCAACCTGTGCGGCGCGGTCGATGGTGGAGCGCACGAGCCGGGTCAACTCCTCCGCCGAGCCAGACAGGTCTTTCGAACTGGTGGAGAGTGTTGCCGCGACGGCGCCGATTTCGCGGCGCACCACCTCCGCCAGATTCTCCAACTCCTCCCGCCGGGCCAAGTCGGCCGCGGCGCGTGCCTCGTCCTGGGCTTTGTGCATCTCCTCGATGCGATCCCGGTCGGAGCGGAACACATCCACCGCCCGCGCCATTGCACCGATTTCGTCACGGCGCTCGGTCCCGGCAATCGCGTCGATGGTTTGACCCGCCACCAGATCGGTCATTACGCGCTCCAGCACGCTAACCGGCTGCAGAACCCGCCGCGTGACCATGATCAACAGCGCCAGGACGCTGACAACACTGGCAGCGAGTGACAGCCACAGCATCTGTGTCCAAAAGCTCTTGGCCGCCTCAGCATCGGCGATGCGCTGTGCGGTGCGCTGCTCCATCAACACAAAGAAGCGGTCAACCGGCGCCATGATCTGGGCCTTGAACTGGTGATACTCGGCCGAGTGCATCAGGCGCCGTGCCAGTTCCAAGTCAGGGGCGCGACGGTCGCTGAAGGCCAAGCTGCCCTGGGGGCGGAACAAACCCTTCACGGCATTCATGGCGACAACTTCCAGGTCGACCAGCCCGTCAGAATTGGCTTGCGCCTCGCGCAGGGCGGCGAATTCCGCCTCGCTGAAACCAGCGCTGCGCATCAGGTCCTGCAGGGGCACCGTTGGGCCATCGGGGCGTGGCTTAGTGGAATTGGCAGCCAGGAAATCCCAATAGATACGGTGATAATCCAATGGCCGCGGTGCCTTGCCATTGCGAATGTCCAGCACCTGATTGTATTGGGCTTCCCATTTCGGGTCGCCGCTGACCACGTAGGTGCGCGCCAAACGGGTTAGATCATCCGAAGACTGCCGCAGTTCATCGGCCAGCAAGTAGGATTGGTAGCGCAGCCGATAGGCCTCAGTCCCCTCAAGGTCAGCCCGAGAGGACATAATGGCACTGCCCAGCAACGCCACCAATGACACAACCACTGCCGATGCCAGCAGGGCAAACATCCGCGCCAATGACATACCCGCCCCCATCTCCTCAGCCGCCACTGATGCGGCCCAGAGCGGGGCCATCACCAGCAAATCCACGCGCCGGAGATGGGATGGAACCAAAGAATAGTCAAGAAAAACGACTGGCTTCCGCCAATCAATCAAAAATCATACAGATATTGCCTAGATAATTTGCTAACGACCTAAAAACAGGCAAGGTAGCGCGGGTGTTCAGAGTCCACGTTATGGGCGTTTGTCACCCCCGCGCGCGATGTGCTCGAACAAAAGTTCGCTGATCTGGCAGAAATTCTCCATCATTCGGTCTTGATTGGTGCCATCTGCCAGCACAAGGCGAACGTCGTAGAGGCAGTGATTGTCGCCAGGGGCCTCAAAACTGAACCGTTCACCGCTCTGCAGGGGTTGGGTCAATCGGTTATCCCCCCAATTCGGCTGTGACACTGCAGAGATGAACAAGGATTGGGCGGCTTGGCCGGTACGATTGATCACAGTGATGCCCGAGGGCGCGGCATCTTCTTCGGTTGCCGCATCGGCCGGCAGATCGTCGATGGTCACCACATCGACTGAGCAGAGGTCGATTCCCGCACGGGTGGATTCCGCGCCGCCGGTGCTGCGCACGATCACGTCAGCGGTACAGGCCGTGCTGGGGGGGCGGCGAACATAGAAGCTGGCACCAGCTTCCAGCGAAATCGGACCAAAGCGATCCTCGCCACGCTCTGTCGCTCCTGGCTGCAGGATGTACAGGTTCATGAGTGTGGTGCGGCTTGTGTTGTGTAGCCGCCACGCCCGGCGTTGCTGGGTAATGGCCTCGGCCTCTGTCACCACCAGCGACGGTACGGCACAGATGTCGACCTCGGGCTGAATCACTTCAGGGCCTGGCTTCAAGATGTAGCGCACCGCCACGCGGCAGCCTGCCCCAGCGGCAGGCCGCGTGGCTTGGTGGGTCTGACCCGGCTGGATCGTGTCAGACCCCAGCAGATCGGGGCCCCAGGCATCGGTGCCGACCCGTGCCGTGTAAACGGCATACACTTCCTGGGTGGTGTCGTTGCGAATCGGTAAGGACCGATTGGCTGTCTGTGCCAGGGCGGCGGGGGTTGCGGCGCTGAGCGTCGCGCTCAGCGCGACAGCGAGGGCCAGGGCGAACAGCGGGCGGCGCATCATGCCTCCAAAGTCTCCACAACCAAGTTGTCGTTGGAGTAGATGCAGATGTCGGCCGCGATTCCCATCGCTTTTCGCGCCAAGGCCTCCGCTTCGATGTCGGTGTCGATCAGCGCGCGGGCTGCGGCGAGGGCAAACGC
Source organism: Alphaproteobacteria bacterium (assembly GCA_004292755.1). Classification (GTDB taxonomy): domain Bacteria; phylum Pseudomonadota; class Alphaproteobacteria; order Elsterales; family Elsteraceae; genus RDXE01. The sequence continues at coordinate 8,274 of RDXE01000080.1, read as the reverse complement.
ACCACCTGAGCCGATGCCGATCAGCCCGTGTTCTGGCTCCAACACGTCCCCAGTGCCTGACAACAGCAGCGAAACCTCACGGTCGGCCACGGCCATCATTGCCTCCAAGCGGCGCAGAAAGCGGTCTGTCCTCCAGTCCTTGGCCAATTCGACGCAGGCGCGGGTCAACTGGGTTGGGTACTGCTCCAGCTTTGCCTCCAACCGTTCGAACAGGGTGAACGCGTCGGCTGTCGCGCCGGCGAATCCCGCCAGCACTTGCCCTCCGGCCAAGCGGCGGACCTTGCGGGCATTGGCCTTCAGCACCGTGTTGCCCAGGGTCACCTGACCATCGGCCGCCATCACCACGCGGTTGGCCTTGCGCACGCACAAAACTGTGGTGCCGTACCAAGTGTCTGGGCTCTTGTGGTCCATCATCGTCACTCACCGATCAGGGCGGCCAGCAGGCGCGGTGTGCGCCGGTAGAGGGGGAGATGCGCCTTCCCGGTCACCGGTGCAAGCGCTGTCATGTCCGGTGATCGCAGCGGTGGGCTGGTCTGCGCGCTGTTGTGGCGCTACCGCCACCGGCGGAAATGCTGCTAAGAACCGGTCTCCGCCCTGTTGTCAGATCTGGACACACTTTGCCAATGCGCACCGCCACTGTGACCCGCGCCACCAAGGAAACCCGCATTGAAGCCACCGTCGATCTTGACGGCACCGGTCGTGCTGAGATCACGACCGGCATCGGCTTTTTGGACCATATGCTGGAGCAGCTGGCCAAGCACGGCTTGTTTGACATCACCGTGCGGGCGGAGGGTGACCTGCACATCGACTATCACCACACGACCGAAGACGTCGGGATTGTGCTGGGTCAGGCGTTTGCGGCGGCTCTTGGCAGCCGCGCTGGCATCACGCGGTATGGCGATGCCCTGATTCCCATGGATGAGACGCTATCGCGGGTCGCGCTCGATGCGTCTAACCGACCCTATCTGATTTGGAAGGTTAGTTTTAGCCGCGACAAGCTGGGCACGATGGACACCGAACTGTTCAAGGAGTGGTTCCAAGCGTTCGCGCAGAACGCCGGTCTGACCCTGCATGTCGAATGCCTCTATGGGGAAAACAATCACCATATCATCGAAAGCTGTTTCAAGGCCCTGGCGCGCGCGCTCCGCACGGCGTTGACCGCTGACCCTCGCATGGCCGGTGCCATCCCCTCGACCAAGGGTGTGTTGTAGCCGATGACTGTCGCTCTCATTGATTACGGCTCCGGCAATCTGCGGTCCGCTGCCAAGGCCCTGGAACGCGCTGCGCGTGACAGTGGTCATGATCAGCCCGTGGTGGTGACCGATGACCCTGAGGTGGTTCGGCGCGCAGACCGGCTGGTGATGCCGGGCCAGGGTGCGTTTGGCGAGTGTCGGCGCGGCTTACACGCGATTCCTGGCCTGGCCGATGCGATCGACGAGGCCGTGCGTCAGCGGGGTCGCCCGTTCTTTGGCATTTGCGTTGGTATGCAGTTGATGGCCGAGGAAGGGCGCGAGCATGGCGTGCACCGCGGCTTTGGCTGGCTGCCGGGTGCCATTGAGGCGATGGCACCAGCACCCTTGAAGCTGCCACACATGGGATGGAACACCCTGACCATCGATCAGCCCCAGCACCCCCTGTTCCAGGGAGTTGCCGAGGGATCCTACGTTTACTGGGTTCACAGCTATGCCTGGACGGGGCTGCCTGCCAGTTACTTGTTGGCGCACACGCAGTATGGCGAACCCGTGGTGGGCATCGTTGGGCGTGACACAGTTGTCGGCACTCAGTTCCACGTCGAGAAAAGCCAAGCCGTGGGCCTGACGCTCCTGGCGAATTTTCTCAGCTGGTCGCCATGATCCCCAGCATTCTCGTGGAGGAAGTTGACAGTCTCGCGGGTCCAGATTTGGACGATCTGTGCGATGCCGCCTCGGACGCGATTGATGCCGGTGGCGGGTTCGGGTGGCTGTCGGCGCCAACCCGTGATGCGTTTGAACGCTATTGGCAAGGGGTGCTGGTGGTGCCGGAGCGCCGCCTGTTCGTGGGCAGACTGGATGGCACCATTGCTGCCGCGGCTCAATTGATCCGCCCGCCGCGCAACAACGAGGCGCAAGCCCATCAAGCGCAGCTAACCGGCGCGTTTGTGGCGCCCTGGGCACGGGGTCATGGCTTGGCGCGGGCACTCACGGAAGCCGTTGAGGCGGCAGCGCGCGATGCTGGGTTTCGAGTGCTGGCGCTGGACGTGCGCGCCACGCAAGATGCCGCCATCCGCCTTTATGAGGGCATGGGCTTCACCTGCTGGGGCACCAACCCCTGCTATGCCTGGATCAACGGCCAGTACGTTGCCGGGCGCGCCTACATCAAGGAGTTGACGTGAACCTCTATCCCGCGATTGACCTGAAGGGTGGCCAATGCGTGCGGCTGCTGCGCGGCGCGATGGATCAGGCCACGGTGTATGCCGATGACCCGGCGGGTCAGGCAGCGCGGTTCCAGGCCGCTGGCTGCCAATGGCTGCATGTGGTGGATCTTGACGGTGCAATTCAAGGTCAGCCAGTCAATGCGCCAGCGGTGGAGGCCATTCTGGCAGCGGTCCGCGTGCCGGTGCAGTTGGGTGGCGGCATTCGTGATCAAGGCGCCGTGGAGCGCTGGCTGGGTGCTGGCATCGCGCGGGTGATCTTGGGCACCTTGGCGCTTCGGTCCCCGGAGACCGTGGTCGCACTCGCCCGCGCCTACCCCGGTCGCATCGCAGTCGGCATTGACGCGCGTAACGGCAAAGTCGCCGTGGAAGGCTGGGTGGAGGAGAGTGAGACCACCGCTCTCGACCTTGCCCAACGCCTGGAAGATGCCGGTGTCGCGGCGCTGATCTACACCGACATCGACCGTGACGGCGCGCTGACCGGCGTCAATGTGGAGGCAACGCGCGCTTTGGCCGAGGCAATCTCCATTCCTGTTATCGCGTCGGGTGGTGTTGCCAGTCTGGACGATATCCGCCGCTTGAAGGCAGAGGCACCGATGCTTGATGGCGTGATCTCTGGTCGGGCCCTTTATGATGGTCGGTTGAACCTGGGCGACGCCCTGGCGGTGCTGGCATGTTGACTGCGCGCGTGATCCCGTGCCTGGACGTCCGCGAAGGCCGCGTCGTCAAAGGCGTTAACTTCGTTGACCTGATTGACGCGGGCGACCCTGTGGAGGCTGCGAAAGCCTACGATGCCGCGGGTGCCGATGAGCTTACCTTCCTGGACATCACGGCCAGTGTGGAGGCACGCAAGACCCTCTATGACGTGGTTGCCCGCACGGCCGAGCAGTGCTTCATGCCGCTGACGGTCGGCGGCGGAGTGGGGCAGGTGGAGGATTTCCGCACCTTGCTGCTGGCCGGTGCTGACAAGGTGTCGATCAATACCTCTGCCGTGCGTCGGCCAGATTTGATCGAAGAAGCAGCGATCAAGTTTGGCAGCCAGTGTGTGGTGGTTGCAATTGATGCCAAGGCTGTAGGCCCCAATCGCTGGGAAGTATTCACTCATGGTGGGCGCACAGCAACGGGGTTGGATGCCATCGACTGGGCCGTCACTGTCGCTCGCCGGGGGGCTGGCGAAATTCTTCTGACCTCCATGGATCGCGATGGCACCAAAAGCGGTTTTGACCTAGCCCTTACCCGCGCGGTGGCCGACGCGGTGCCGGTTCCCGTGATCGCCTCTGGTGGGGTTGGGACCTTGCAGCATTTGGTTGAGGGGGTGATTGAGGGGAGGGCGAGTGCTGTGCTCGCGGCCTCGATTTTTCACTTCGGTACCTACACCATCCGTGACGCCAAGGCGGCGATGGCTGCCGCTGGGGTTCCCGTCCGTCCGGTTGGATAGGGCCCGGCGGACGCGTGAGGATTGGGAGCCTGCCGCGACTGACCCCAGGGATCACTCGTCAGGGTAGATCATCTGGTCGGTCAGGCGCACCCAGTTCAACGCACCAACACCCAAGTGGCGGACCAGGATCTCATCTCGCGCACCAGATTTGCGCAAGATATGGTAGCCATGGTTGAATGCCTCGATAACCAACTGGGTGCGGGGGGCGTGTTTGCGGCCGATTAGGTAGTTCCAGCGGCGCTCGAATGGTCGCGGTGCTTCCGTCAGTCCCTGGAGATCGTTGGGAAAGCGGTCCATCAAGAACCGCACCTGCAGACGCGGCAGCACCACGGCATCGACCCGGCCCAGCACGGCTTGACGCAGACAGGAGAGCGGAGATGGGGTTTCCCGGACCGTGAGCACATCCAGCTGCGCCAATTCAGCGATCGATGGGCTCAAGCCATAGCCGATTGGTGCGCAGAGGGTGAAGGGTGCGAGGTCGAGCGGTTGTCGAAATACTATTGGCGCAGTCCTGCGATAGTATAAGCTAACATCGACATTGAAAATCGGTGTTGAAAACAACATCTGCTCAAGACGCGTCTCCGTCTCCGCATAGGGGAAGGTGGCGTCGATTGCGCCGCTGGCGGTCATCTCATAGCCGCGACGCCAGGGCAGGGTTTCAAGGGTGACCGTCACTCCCGCCCGCTCAAAGGCCGCGCGCACCAGTTGAGTGATGACGCCACCATCGGGCAACTCTTCGGCGGAGAAGGGCGGATAGTCAGGTCCAGTTGCCAGCCGCACCACGCCAAGGCTGGTGAAATCCTGCGCGGCTGGGCGCGTCGGTGCCGCAATCGCGCCCCCGAGGAAGATCATGACGATGATGACTAGGCGCGACACCATGGTGGCCCTCTTGCGCGATTACCGGGTCCCACCCCAATGGATCAGGATGGTGCACACACTGACCGGGTCAAACAAGGGCCTGCGATCAAGCGACGGACCGATAGATTTCCAGCGCGTCTTCGAAGGTAACGTCTTTGGGATTGTTGATCAGCAAGCGCTGAACGGCCATTGCATCGTGTGCCAACATCTCTAGATCGTTGGAGGTGACCCCAACGTCTGCCAAGCGTTGGGCAAAGGGCATGGTGCTGACCAGTTGACTCATCATTGCGACAAAGGCTTCGGCGGCTGCAGAGTCGTCTGCCGTGTGGAGGGTGGGGTCTAACAGGCGCCCCAGAGCTGCATACTCGGGAATTGCAGCCGACAGGTTGAAGCGCAACACTGGCGCCAGCACCAAAGCGTTGGACAGGCCGTGCGGCACATGGAAGTGCCCACCCAGCGGATAGGCCAATGCGTGAACGGCGGCCACCGGCGCGTTGGCGAAGGCCATGCCCGCCAGCATTGCTCCTTCCAACAGAGCACCGCGTGCTGTGCGGTTCTGCCCATCGGCGAGCGCGCGCGGCAGGTTGGAAAACAGCAGGCGCAGGGCTTGTTCGGCCAGAGCGTCGGAGATCGGGTTCTTCTTGTGGCGCGACGTATAGGCCTCAATCGCGTGGACCATGGCATCGATGGCTGTGGCGGCCGTCACCGCCGCGGGCAGGCCGAGGGTGAGATCGGCGTCCAGAACAGCGAGATCGGCTAACAGCAGCGGGGAGACGACCCCTTTCTTTTCGTGACTTGCCGTTGTGACGATTGCAATCGGTGTCACCTCTGAACCGGTGCCAGCAGTTGTTGGCACCTGCACCAGCCGCAACCGGGGGCCCTTTGCCTGTCCGATGCCGTAAATCGCCTCCAGTGCCTGTGGGGTGCCAGCCAGCAGCGCTGCCAGCTTTGCTGTATCCATCGCCGACCCACCACCGAGGCCAATCACCGTGTCCGCGCCAGATGCGCGGGCGGCATTGGCGGCTGCCAGAGCGACGGCTTCGGGTGGATCGGCTGCGACCTCGCTGAACACCGATAGGGTAAGGCCAGCGGAGCGGCAGCGCTCCACAATCGGCATGACCAGCCCGGCTGCCATCAATCCTGGGTCAGTCACCACCAGCACCGACGCTGCACCGCGCGCCAACAACTCCGGCGCCAGCGCGTGAACACTGCCAGCGCCGGCGACAAGGACGGGCGTGGTCTCGAACCGGTAGGGGCGCATCGGGATTATCCTCGGGTCGCAACGGGCGAATCGCACGCTAGCAAGCAGCCTTGCCCGGCGCGAGATCAGTCTTCGTCAAAGGCTCGGTAGCAGAAAAAGTTCACTATCCGTTCTTTTTCTGCTTGACCACGCGCGGCGCTAACCGGTATGCAATTCTCATGATGGCAAGGTGCGTCCGGGCGAGGCCGCGGACCCTTCCCTCACTGATCCCCGTTCTCACGCTGAAAGACCCGACCGTCCGCTTGGACCCGTCGGCAGGGGATGGTCTGTTCACCGACAAGGAGATGGTCATGACCGATGTCACCGTTCTCGACGACGGGTTCGCCGAGACTGTTGAGACCGCGGCCGCTGCTGGCGTGCGGCAAGTAATGGGCGAGGATGGTTGGGCGCCGTTGTTGGCTGGGCGGACCACGCGGTCCGCGGCACCGGAGAGCGGCTTGCGCTTTGCGCGTCTGGTCCGCTCGCTCGCCGCTGGGCGTGGCGTGCCGCAGCATGCGGCTCAGTTTGCTGAAACCGTGCTGGGTGATCGTATCGTCGCCAAGGCGTTGGCTGCGGGCAGCGGTGCGGCAGGTGGCTTTCTGGTGCCGGAGGAGATTGCGTTCGACGTGGTGGAAGCGCTGCGTCCCGTCTCTGTTGTGCGGGCGGCTGGTGCGACCATCGTGCCGATGGAGGGCGGCACCCTGTTGATGCCGCGCATCGCTGGCGGGGCGGTTGCGGATTATGTGGGCGAAAACCAACCGGCACCGCGCACCGAACCGGGCTTCAGCCAAATCCGCATGACTGCCCACAAGCTGGCTGCCATCGTCCCGGTGTCGAATGACTTGATCCGCCAAACCCGCGGGGCAGCTGACCGGATCGTCCGTGATGATTTGGTGGCAGCCCTGGGTCAGCGCGAGGATGCCGCCTTCCTGCGCGATCCCGGCACCGGCAATGCGCCGAAGGGACTGCGCTGGTGGGCTCCAGTGGGGCAGGTGTTCGCGGCCGCGGGCACAACCACGCTGGCGAGTGTGACGACCGATCTTGGCAAGCTGGTGCTGGCGCTGAAGCAATCCAACGGGCGGCTGCGCCGTCCTGTTTGGTTCCTGGCACCGCGCACCGAACAGTATCTGATGACTGTGCGCGACGGCTCCGGTCGCTTTGCCTTCCGCGATGAGATGGTGGGCGGCACCTTGTGGGGCTATGGCTTCCAGGTCTCCACGCAAATCCCGATCACCTTGGGTGGCGGCGGTGACCAGAGCGAGATCATCCTGGCGGACATGGCCGATGCCGTGATCGCTGAGCAGCCGGGCCTGTTGATCGATGCGTCGCCTGATGCTGCTTACCATGATGGTACGGGTCTGGCGGCGGCGTTCAGCCTGGACCAGACGGTGATCCGCTGCATCGCGCTGCATGACTTCGCGATGCGCCACGACGCCTCGGTCGCGGTGCTGACTGGGGTGACCTGGACGCCGTAGCCCCCCCTCCCTGCTTCGCACCTCAGCCAACGGCCGCACCATCGTGTGCGGCCGTTGGCATTTGGGGCTGAGCTTGAGCGACCCAATCACAAGGATGCCGACAATGGCAGGATGGTTGACCCAGTGGGTGCGTGCCTTGGGTGGCACGTCGGCACGTGCTGGCTCTGGCACTGGCGTGGCGGCTGCCATTCTGGGCGGCGCCCGCCCGGCGGCTCCCTCGCGCGATGCGCAAACGATGACGGCGGCCTATGCCGAAGCGCCATGGCTGCGGGCTGTGGTCGCGCGTATTGCCTCGGGCCTTGCTGCGGTGCCGTGGCAGGCCTGGCAGCGCCACGAGGATGGCTCCTGCACGCGGCTCTTGGATCATCCGATGCTGACCCTGTTGGAGCGCGGCTCGGCGTTGATGACGGGTGTGGCGTTGCGCCGGGTGACGGCGCAGCATCTGGAGCTGACTGGGGAAGCCTATTGGCTGAAGGACCGCGACCAGGCAGGCGAGCCGGTGGCTCTTCACCCGCTGCCCCCCGCCTGGGTGCTGGCGATCCCACTCTCGGCGGGGGACAGCTATCGCATTGCGCTGCCGGGTGGGCGCCAAGTGTTGGTGCCAGCCTCCGAAATTGTGGCCTTCCGTGATCCGGACCCGCGCCATCCCTATGGTCGCGGGCTGGGCGCGGCGACGGCGCTGGCCGACGAGATTGCACTGGACGAGGCGACGGCCCGCTTCCTGGCAGCGTTCTTCGAGAACCACGCCCGGCCTGACATGATCGTCACTGGCACCCGCGACGCGCCGCTGTCGGAGGAGGGGGCGAAGCGCCTGGCGGCTGTGTGGGAGGGGCGCCATCGCGGTGCGGCGCAG
>RDXE01000023.1 GCA_004292755.1 Alphaproteobacteria bacterium | reverse complement strand
GGGTGATGTCGATTACATGCTGCGGGTGGTGGTCGCCGACATGGCCGCCTATGACGGTTTTTACAAACGCTTGATCGCGACCATGCCGTTGAAAAACGTCACCTCCCGCTTCGCGATGGAGCGGATCAAGTCGACGACGGCGTTTCCTGTGTAGGGCGCGGGGTTGCAGTTGGTACGGCGTTGGCGCGCGACTTTGCAAAATCAAGGAAGTGCATAGTCATCCGCGCCCAGGGACCCGGACGTTCGATACCAGGATCGCACCCGAAAGCAATGGCAGTTTCCCAGTGACAAAAATCAACTAATAATGGGATCTGCGGAGGCTCATCGCGCTCAATATCTTTTTGCTCACGACGAGCCAATTCAGGCGTTTCAAAATCATAGAGGCGTCGCGCCAAGTCTGTAAACCGGCGATATAGCAACTCATGATCGCGTGCTTTGTGGGAAAAACCAAAAGCTAGATTTACTGCACCCGCGAGTGCAGCTATTCCTCCAAGAATTTCTGGAGAATTCAGAAACTTAGCGGCTGCTGCGGACCCACAGACGATGATTATGACTAAAAGAAATTTGTTAAAGCTATCATAGTACCCGCGCCGCATCTGATGGTAACGGCGGGACATGTCAATGTTGAACTCCAACTCCCACCACGCATCTTTCATTTCTTCGGTGGTCTTGGAGGAGTGGGTTGGGTTGGCTGGACCCTCTGGACTCCCGACGCCACGCGAGACCCCGGTTTGCTCCGCGGTGGTGGCGGTGGCGGTGGCGGTGGTGGCGGTTGCTTCGGCATGTACCATGTCTCAGACCCTCGACCCGCTGACGCTAGATGCGACGACAAATTCTGTCAACGCACACGCCAAGGTGGCTTTCCTCGGACCAACACGGCTGTCCACTCTGCCTGATTCGCGCTGCACCCACCACCCCCTTGCGAGCGCAGTCGGCTTCTGCCCACTGTCGGGACGAGTCACGATTGGGGGTGCGCATGTCTCAAGTACCGGTTCTGGATGCAGCGACCTTGCGGCGCGTGCTGGATATGCCGGGGCTGATCGCAGCCCTGGCGGAGGCGTTTGCAGCCGGTGCTGAGGTGCCGTTGCGCCATCATCATCCAGTGCCGGTGCCAGAGCGCAGGCCCGGCATGCTGCTGTTGATGCCCGCATGGCAGCCCGGCGGCTTGATGGGCGTGAAGATTGTCACGGTGTTCCCGGACAATGGGCAGGATGGCTTGGCCTCGGTCCAGGGCAGCTACCTTTTGATGTCGGCTGCGACGGGCGTGCCGCTCGCCATGATGGACGGTCGGATGCTAACGCTGCGGCGGACGGCGGCTGCCTCGGCGCTGGCCGCCAGTCACTTGGCCCGCCCCGACGCGGCCACTCTGGTGATGGTCGGCACCGGCGCCCTCATCCCGCATTTGATTGAGGCTCATCGCAGCATCCGGCCGATCACCCGCACCCTGGTGTGGGGTCGCGATCCAGCCAAGGCAGCAGCACTCGCCGCCACAGTTGGGGCAGAGGTGGCGGTGGATTTGGCGGCGGCTGTGGCCGAGGCGGACATTGTGAGCGCCGCCACGCTGTCCTCCGACCCACTGATTCAGGGAGTGTGGTTGAAGCCGGGTGCGCATGTGGATCTCGTCGGTGGCTTCACCCCCACCATGCGCGAAGCCGATGATGAGGCGATCCGACGCGCGGCGGTGTTCGTCGACACCCGCGTCGGCGCGATGCACGAGGCGGGGGACATCACCCAGCCGCTCGCCAATGGCACCCTGGCACCCAGTGCTGTGCGGGCGGAGCTGGCGGAGTTGGTGCGCGGCGCACCGGGTCGCACGGCAGCGGACCAAATCACGCTGTTCAAGAGTGTTGGCACAGCAATTGAGGATTTGGCTGCGGCGGCTCTAGCCCATCGCCGTCACTTGGGCTAAAGCCTCCCCGCCATGACTCGCGCTTCTGTGTTTGTCGCTATCGACACCCCTGATCTCGCCCGCGCCGAAGCGCTGGGCCACCATTTGGCCGATGCCGTCGACGGCGTGAAGCTGGGGCTGGAGTTCTTTTCCGCCAATGGGCCGGAAGGGGTGCGCCGCTTGCGCCAAGCGGGCCTGCCGGTATTCCTGGACCTGAAGCTACACGACATTCCCAACACCGTCGCAGGTGCCGCCCACGCCGCAGGTCGGCTGGGTGTGGATATCTTGACCATCCATGCCGCTGGCGGGACGGCGATGATGCAGGCTGCCGTCAAGGCCGCCGCCGCCGGTGCTGCTGAGGTGTTCGCTCCCTCGCCGCGGGTGATTGCGATCACAGTGTTGACGTCCCTCAGCGATGCGGACGTGGCGGCCATCGGCTACCGCGGCACCAGTGCTGCTGCCCTTGCGCCCGATCTTGCGACGCTGGCGCGGAACGCGGGGTGTGCCGGCATCGTCTGCTCACCCCTTGAGGTGACGGCGATCCGCAGCCATTGGCCGAGTGGCTTGCTGGTCACCCCCGGCATTCGACCCGCGGGTAGCGACGCTGGGGATCAATCACGCCTTGCCACTCCTGCAGCAGCCCAACAGGCTGGCGCCTCCGTGCTGGTGATCGGGCGCCCGATCACAGCGGCCGCGAGCCCGCGCGCAGCCGCCCTTGCCATCCGCGCAGAGCTTGTCGCCAGCACCTCGCCTTAAAGGAACGCCGCCATGAATTGGCTGACCAACTATGTCCGGCCCAAGATCCGCACGCTGCTGGGCTCGACGGCCGAGGTGCCGGACAATCTCTGGCACAAGTGCCCGTCCTGCGGGGCGATGATCTTCCATAAGGAGCTGGAAGCAAACCTGCGCGTCTGCACCCATTGCGGCCACCACCTGCGGTTGGACGCGCGCCGCCGGGTGGACCTGTTGCTTGATCCCGGTCATCAAAGCTTGGATCTGCCGCGGCCTCTGGTCGATCCGTTGAAATTCCGCGACACCAAGAAGTACACCGACCGCTTGAAGGAAGCGCACGCCAAGGCGCCGGACGGTCAACAGGACGCGCTGATTGTTGCCGCTGGCACTTGTGGCGGCCTGCCCGCCGTGGCTGCGGTGTTTGATTTCAGTTTCCTTGGCGGTTCGATGGGCATGGCAGTGGGCGATGGGTTTGTTGCCGCTGCAGAAGCCGCCATTGCGCGCGAGGCGGCCTTGATCGCTGTGCCTGCGTCGGGCGGGGCGCGCATGCAGGAGGGTATTCTGTCCCTGATGCAGATGCCGCGCAGCATCATCGCGGTTCAGCGCTTGCGGGAGGCTGGCCTGCCCTACATCGTGCTGCTAACGGATCCGACCACCGGCGGGGTTTCTGCCTCCTTTGCGATGCTGGGGGACATTCAGATCGCCGAACCCGGTGCTTTGATCGGCTTTGCCGGGCAGCGGGTGATTGAAGAGACCATCCGTGAAAAGCTTCCCGAGGGCTTCCAGCGCGCCGAATATCTGCTGGATCACGGCATGGTCGACATGGTGGTGCCGCGGGCGGAGTTGAAGCCCACCATTGCGCGGCTGTTGACCCTGTTGATGCGCCCTGTGCCGCAGGCGGCACTGCCCGCTGCGTGAGGCAATGAGCCAGTTGGATCACGTGTTGCAGCGTCTGATGGCGCTGCACCCCAGGCTGATTGACCTGTCGCTGGAGCGGATGCGCCGCCTGCTGGCAGCCCTCGGCCATCCCGAGCAGCGCCTGCCGCCGACAGTCCACATCGCGGGCACCAACGGCAAAGGCTCAACCGTGGCCTATCTGGCGGCGATGGCGGCAGCGGCTGGCCTCAGCGCCCACGCCTATACCTCGCCCCATCTGGTGCGGTTCAACGAGCGGATCGTGCTTGGCGGGCGGCAGATCGACGATGCCAGCTTGATCGCCCTGCTGGAGCGGGTGGAGGCTGCGAATGGCGGCCAGCCGATTACCTTCTTTGAGGTGACCACGGCCGCAGCGTTTCTGGCGTTCAGCGAAGCCCCCGCAGACCTGTTGCTGCTGGAGGTCGGCCTGGGTGGCGAGTTTGACGCGACCAACGTCATCCCGCCGCCGCTGGTCACGGTCATCACGCCGGTCGGCATGGACCATATGGAGTTTCTGGGGCCAGACATTGCCACCATCGCCAT
>RDXE01000040.1 GCA_004292755.1 Alphaproteobacteria bacterium | reverse complement strand
TCTCGACCGTGTCGGTGCCGTATTCCAGCGCATAATCGTGCTGGATGGTGGCGCCGGGCAGCTTGCCCTTCTTGCGCACCATGACAAAGCCGCAGCCCAGTTGTGTTGCCAGCGGTGCCGCCACCAGGAAGCCGCGGCTTTCAATGCCGACCAGCACATCCGGCTTCAAATCAATCGCCGCCCGGGTTAACTGGCGCACGGTCTCAGTCCACGCCTGACCATGGGCCAACAGGGTGGAGATGTCATAGAACAAGATGCCGGGCTTCGGATAATCCGGAACATGGCGGATATGCTGCTTCAGATCCACGGACCCAACCTCCTCACCGGGCACGACTGCCGCCGATCATGGCGTGATCGCGCGCCCCTGGCGAGGGGCTGTCTATCGATCAGAACACCCGGCTCAAAAGGCCGGTGCGCGCGGGCGATGTGGTTGGCAAGGGATGGTGAGCGGTGGTATTGTGAGGATGTGAGCAAGACAGATCGCACCGTTAAGAGTGAGATAGAGGCCACCTCTGCTCTGGATGGGGAGAGTGGGGGCAATGGTTTGGAGCCCTTGCAACCACGCAAGGGTCCAGTACCAGCTTTGGCGGAGCTTGAGTTGTCGAGTCCAAGTAACTGCCTGAGTGGCGCTGTGCCTATCACCGCAGTGGCGCGGTTTCCGGAAATCTTTGCTGTTGGTGATGGGCGGCAATACCGGGTGCGTATCCGCAAAGCAGTGGTTATGATCGAGTGTGAAGGTGTCAAGATTGGCGGAGACTCTATTAGTGAAATTCTCATTGACCCAGATCAATTTAGCTTGGCAGTGTCTGAAAAAAATGAATCAAATCACAGTCTTGGAGGAGAGTTCACCATATCTGGAAAAAGTCCAAGTGACATTGTTCAAATTAATGGCAAGGGAGAAGCGAGAAAAAAATAAGAACATAAAGTAGAGGCGACTGTATCTACAAAACCGCCGATTAGAATTGTTGTTCAGACCCTGAGTAATCAGTGGACTATTGGCGTCCATAAATTTGGTGATCCGCGTAACATAAATGATGGAGGATCACTGTATGGCTCTTATTTGTGTGTCCAGGGACTTAAAGATAAACCTCTTTTCCATGTTTTTGAAGATGAACAAAAAGAAGAGAATATGGCGAATCAAGACATTAAAGATTCGCATAAACCAAAACTGATCGGGCGAATTTTGGCAAATCTGAAAAGTGACGCGCAGATCGAGCGTACTGAAGGGCTTCGGAAATTCACCGGAGACTATAATCACGCGTTAGTTCTATTGAAAGAGCGATTGGCAGAACTTCGTATACTGGAGGATATGGATGCTGCAGGAAGATTGACGATTGCTGAAACTGTTTACAGTTTACCACATAGACCGGACGATGATTGATGCCTAGCGATAATAAGAACGCCACAAAGGATGCGCTCGTCGGAGTATGGCATCTTGATCAAGAAACGATCAAGGATCTACAGAAGCTACGCAAATCAAGAAGTCGGAGTTTTGGAAGACTTGTTTCAGCAAGTGGCCTCAATCCCAGTAGAAGCTTCATTGGTGCGGACTTGTCCGGTTTGCCGTTCGGTGCCGCACGATGGGATATACGGGGCTTCAATTTTACCGATGCGGACCTTCGTGGCACTGGGCTACGCGATGCTGTTCTCGATGAAACAACCATTCTGGTCAATGCGACCCTTGATCCTGAAGACGCAGCAGCACTATTGGATCGCGGGTCACAAACAGGGCATTGGGCAAAGTCTCCGCCTGCCGATTTTGACTTAGAAGAAGTTCATCGACGTATAATAAAAAAAGAACTTCTAAAAGAATCATGGCTGCCTTGGATTACAGAGTTAGATTTTCCGGGTGAGAAGTTATCAGATATCTCAGATGTTTCCAGGCTCCCCAATCTGACCAGCCTGAACCTCACTGGTACGCAGGTTACGGACCTTTCACCGCTCGCCGGTCTCCAGAGCCTGACCCGGCTTGATCTGAGTTGGACGGGTGTGACCGACGTTTCTCCGCTCGCAGGTCTTCAAAGCCTGACCATGCTTGAGCTCCGTGCCACGAGTGTGACCGACGTCTCGCCGCTCGCTGGTCTCCAGAGCTTGGTCGCGCTTTATCTGAGTTGGACGAAGGCGACCGACGTCTCTGCGCTCGCTGGTCTCCAGAGCCTGATCGAGCTTGATCTCAGTGAGACTGGAGTGACCGACGTCTCGCCGCTCGCTGGTCTCCAGAGCTTGACCCATCTTTATCTCGGTGGGACGCGTGTGATCGACCTTTCACCGCTCGCTGGTCTGCGACGCCTTAGAAAGCTAATCGGGCCAGATGGGCAAGAGATCGATCCCCAAACGCTCCGCCCCTTTCCCAAACCTTAGCGCGCCACTCTCGCGGACTTGAGCGGGACCTCGCGCTTCAGTTCCCACTGCAGTCACGCGGCGCTTGGTGTCTCGCCAGCATGGTGCTGGTCCCCCAAAACATCGCCCTTGCGGCGGAACAAAAAATGAACTAGAACAAAAACCGAACGAACCCATCAGTCACCCGCCGATCCGTCGGCATGGGAGCCGCGCATGGCCACACAGCTTCGGTTGATCGCCGGGGGCAGCCCCGACTCTGTGCCGTCTCTGCCCAGCCTCGCCACACCAGTGGGTGGCGCGGCTGGGGAGCGGTTGGTGGCGTTGAAGCGCGAGGTGCGGGCGCTGGAGATGGGGGGGCGGGAGCGGCCAAGCGTGGCGCTGGACCCCTCCGGGCGCTTGCCGGGGCTCGCTTTGGCGACGGGGGTGGTCCATGGGCTGGCGGGGGAGCGTGCCGTTGACTGTGCGGCCGCCCTTGGCTTTGCCGCGGTGGCAGCCGGGCGGCTGGCGGCTGCCAAGGCGGGTGCTGCCGCTGTGGTGTGGATTGCGCCGCGGCCCGACCTCTGCCTCGCCGGGGCGGTGGGGTTTGGGTTGCCCGCCGACCGCTTGATCCTGGTTCAGGCCAGCGGGACGGAGCTGTTGTGGGCAGCCGAAGAAGCCCTGCGCAGCCCAGACGTCGCCGTGGTGGTGGCCGAGGCTGCAACCGTGCCGCTAACCGCTGCCCGGCGGCTGCAATTGGCGGCTGAGGCAGGGGGGGCCACCGGCTTGCTGGTGGCGCCGGAGCCTGCAGTTGGCGCCCATGCGATTTGGCGGATCACAGCTGCCCCCTCGTCGCCAGCCGCGGCGGGCAGCGTTGGCGCAACACGCTGGCGGGTTGATCTGGTGCGGGGCCGCGGCCTGGCACCAACCTCTTGGGAGATGGAGTGGAACGATGGCCGATTTGATCGCAGCGACCGCAGCCTCCGCCGCCCCACGCCGGGTGCTGGCCGTGGCCTTGCCCCGGTTTTCGACCGACCGGCTGCGGCGCCGCAGCCTGACGCCGCTGTCGCCTGATCGCCCGCTGGTGCTGGTCAGCACCACAGCTGGTCGGCAGGTGATCACGGCTGTGGACGATATCGCGGCCAGCCTGGGCCTCGCCCCCGGTCAAAGCTTGGGCGATGCCCGCGCGCGTGTGCCCGAGGTGCAGGCCCGCGATGCCGATCCGGCCGCGGATCGGCGCGCACTGGATGATCTGGCCGATTGGGCCGGGCGCTACACCCCCTGGGCAGCGGCTGAGCCAGAGATCACCGATGGCGGCGCTGGCCTGCTGCTGGATTTGACTGGCACCGCCCACTTGTTTGGCGGCGAGGCGGCAGTGATCGCTGACGCCCGCCGTCGCCTTGCCCGGCTGGGCTATCAGGGGCGCATGGCGGTGGCGTCCAGTCCTGGTGCTGCGTGGGCTCTGGCGCGCTTTGACGAGCGGGCAGCCCCTGGCTTGGTGCTCGCCAGTGGGGAGGAGCGGGCAGCAGTGCTGGCTCTGCCGGTCGCGGCCCTGCGCATCGGTGCCGCAGCGGCTGAGTTGCAGCATTTCGGATTGCAGCGCGTCGCCGATATTGCCGAGCGTCCGCGCGCCCCGGTGGCGGAGCGGTTCGGCGCTCTGGTGGTGCGGCGGCTGGAGCAAATCCTCGGCGCCCCGGAACCGATCCAGCCGCGCCGCCCCGTGCCGCGCCATCGCACCCGGCTGACCCTGCCGGAGCCTGTGGCAACGGCCGAGCAGATTGCCGCCCTGGTGGATCGCTTGCTGGCGGCTCTGGTCACCCAACTGGGCCATGCCGGTGTCGGCGCCCGCAAGCTGGAGCTGGAGGTGTTTCGCGTCGATGGGGCGGTGCGCCGGTTGAGCATCGGCACCCACCGCGCCAGCCGCGACATCGCTCACTTGGCCCGGCTGTTCCGCCGCGACCTCGACAAGCTGGACCCCGGTCATGGCGTCGACGTGGTCGCCCTCTCCGCTCCGGAAGTGGAGCCGCTGGCGCCTGAGCAATTGCCGCTGGGCACCGCCCCGATGCCCGCCGCCGCCCCGCTGCCGCTGTTGGACCGCCTGACCCAGCGTCTTGGCCGCCATCGTGTTGGCCGATTGGTTGCGCGCGAAAGCCATGTGCCAGAGCGCGCCCAGCGCCTCGCCCCGATCGATGCCGAGGCCACACCGGTTGCCTCCTCCCCGGCGCATCCGCGCGTGGCCTCCTCTTCGGCGCATCCGCGCCCGGTTCGACTCCTGCCGCGACCAGAGCCGATTGAGGCGATGGCGCTGCTGCCAGACGAGCCGCCGCGCTGGTTCCGCTGGCGGGGCGTGCGCCTTGCTGTCGCCCGCGCCGATGGGCCGGAGCGCATCGCCCCGGAATGGTGGCGGGGCGATGCCAACACCCGCGACTACTATCGGGTTGAGGATGAGCAAGGCCATCGCTACTGGCTGTACCGCGATGGTCTTTACGGTCAAACCCCGGATCCGCGCTGGTATCTGCACGGGTTGTTTGCTTGATCCTGCTGGGGTCTGGCCCAGCCGGTCATCGCGCTCAGCCTGTCTTTGTGTCTCTTGCGGCCCTGCTGACTGCGATCCCTGCCAATGGTTGCGTTTGCCGAGCTGGCGGTTACCACCAACTACAGTTTTCTCATCGGGGCCTCGCACCCCGGTGAGATGGTGGCGACGGCCAAGGCCCTGGGGCATCGCGCCATCGCGGTGACCGATCACAACAGCGTGGCAGGCGTGGTGCGGGCCCATGTCGCCGCGCGTGACCATGGCGTGCGCTTGGTGCCAGGGGCGCGTCTGGTGCTGGGCGATGCCCCAGACCTGCTGGTCTATCCCGAGGATCGTGCCGCCTGGGGGCGCTTGTGTCGGCTGATCACCCTTGGCCGCCGCCGGGCGCCGAAGGGGGAGTGTGCGTTGGGTGTGGCCGACCTCGCCGGGCATCTGCAGGGCCAGCAGTTGGTGGTGATGGCTGAACCCGACGACCCGCGCCTGCCGGGCCTGCTGGATCATCTGCTGGCACTGCGCGGGGGGCGTCCGCGCCTTGCAGCGGTGTGCCGCTATGATGGGGCCGATCGCGAGCGTCTGGCGCGGCTGGCTGCCCTTGCGGCGTCTCGCCGATTGGCCTTGCTCGCCACCAACGACGTCCACCACCACATCCCCGCCCGCCGGGTGGTGCAGGATGTTCTTACCGCGGTGCGCCTTGGCACCACAGTGGCGGCGGCGGGCTTGCACCTGGCTGCCAATGGCGAGCGGCATCTGAAAGCCCCGGCTGAGATGGCCCGGCTGTTTCGCGACCATCCCGACGCCGTGGCGGAGAGCATGCGGCTGGTCGCCAGTTGCACCTTCGCCCTGGATCAACTGGGCTATGAGTATCCCGATGAAATCTCCGTCGCGGGCGAGGACCCTCAAACCACGTTGGAGCGTTTGACCGCGGCCGGGGCGGAGCGGCGCTTCCCAGGCGGCGTGCCTGCGGCCGTGGCGGCGGCCATCACCCACGAATTGACCCTGATCCGCAGCCTTGGCTATGCGCCGTATTTCCTCACCGTCCATGAGATTGTGCGCTTTGCGCGGGATCGCGGCATCTTGTGTCAGGGGCGCGGATCGGCGGCCAATTCTGCCGTGTGCTACTGCCTTGGCATCACGGCCGTGGACCCAACCAAGGTGGATTTGCTGTTCGAGCGCTTTGTCTCCGCCGAGCGTGGCGAGCCACCCGATATCGATGTCGACTTCGAGCATGAACGCCGGGAGGAGGTGATCCAGCACATTTACCAGCGTTATGGCCGCCATCGCGCCGGTCTGGCGGCAGCGGTCACTTGTTACCGGGCGCGTGGTGCCGTGCGCGATGTCGGCAAGGCGCTTGGCTTTGCTATCGACACTGTGGAGCAGATCACCAGCACCCTGTGGGGTTGGGGGCAGGAGGCGATTGACCCCGTGCGCGTGCGCGAAGCTGGGCTTGACCCCGATCAACCAGCCCTGCGCCTGATGCTGGAGATCGCGCGCGACGTGGTGGGCTTCCCGCGTCACTTGTCCCAGCATGTCGGCGGATTTGTCATCACCCGCGGGCGCCTGGATGAAGTGGTGCCAGTGACCAACGCCGCCATGGCCGACCGCACCGTGATCGAATGGGACAAGGATGATCTGGATGCCCTGCGCATCCTGAAGGTCGATATCCTGGCCCTTGGCATGTTGAGCTGCATTCGCCGCGCGTTTCATTTGATTGAGGGCGCGTGGGGCCATGGCTATGACTTGGCAACGGTCCCCTCCGAACAGCCGGAGGTGTATGAGATGCTCAGCCGCGCCGACAGTCTCGGCGTGTTTCAAGTCGAAAGCCGGGCGCAAATGTCGATGCTGCCGCGCTTGCGCCCGCGCTGCTATTACGACCTCGTGATTCAAGTGGCGATTGTCCGCCCCGGTCCGATCCAGGGCGACATGGTCCACCCCTATCTGCGCCGCCGTCAGGGCAAGGAGGCGGTGTCCTTCCCGTCCCAGGAGTTGGAGGCGGTGCTGGGCAAAACCTTAGGCGTGCCCCTGTTCCAAGAGCAGGCGATGAAGATTGCCATCGTCGCTGCGGGCTTCACCCCGGCCGAGGCGGATCGTTTGCGGCGCGCAATGGCAACCTTCCGCAAGGTTGGCATCATTCACGAATTCGAGACCAAGTTGATTGAGGGCATGGTCGCGCGGGGCTATGACCGGGACTTCGCCACCCGTTGTTTTCGTCAGATCGAAGGGTTCGGCACCTATGGTTTCCCGGAAAGCCATGCCGCGTCCTTCGCGTTGCTGGTGTATGTCTCGGCCTGGATCAAGTGCGCCTATCCCGCTGCCTTCTGTGCGGCGCTGCTGAACTCCCAACCCATGGGGTTTTATGCCCCGGCCCAGATCGTGCGCGATGCGCGCGAACATGGGGTTCGGGTGTTGGCGCCCGACCTCAACCGCTCCCAGTGGGACAGCGCCTTGGTGCGCGATGGTGCCTCGCGCGGTGGCTTTGCCGTGCAGCTGGGCTTTCGCCTTGTGAAAGGGGCGCAGAGCCAGGAGTTTGAGCGGCTGGTTGCCGCCCGCGGTGCTGGCTATCGCAGCATCGCCGATGCCCTGGCGCGTTCTGGTGTGGCGGCCAGCACCCTTGCCAAGCTGGCGGCGGCTGACGGGTTTCACACTCTGGGCCTGGACCGGCGCCGGGCGGAGTGGGAGTTGCGCGGCCTCGACACCGCCCCCTTGCCGTTGTTCGTCGCCGCCGAGGCCCGGCCCGAGCCGCTGATGGCATTGCCAGACCTGCTGCCCGGCGCCCATGTCTTGCATGATTATGCGCGCCTCGGCCTGTCGTTGAAGCATCACCCGCTGGCGTTCCTGCGCCGGGATTTGGAGCGGGTGAACCTGATTGCGACGGAGCGTTTGGCCGCCGCCGCCAATGGCCGCCGGGTTGGTGTGGCTGGGCTGGTGCTGGTGCGCCAGCGGCCGGGCTCAGCCAAGGGTACCATCTTCATCACCCTGGAGGATGAGACTGGCATCGCCAATTTGATCGTCTGGCCCGATGTGTTTGAGCGCCATCGCCGCATCGTGCTGGGATCAGCCCTGCTGGTTGCCCGTGGCCGGGTGCAGCATGAAAGCGGGGTCACCCATCTGGTGGTTGATGCCCTGGAGGATCGCACCGACATCCTGGCCACTCTGGCCGGGCGCGATCTGGCGGATTTGCAGGCCGCGCTTCCCAGCATCGCCCGCGCCACCATGGCCCGTGCGGACGAGGTGCGGCGACCAACCGCCGATCAGCGCACCGTCGCGCCAGCGGCCAACAGCCCAGAGATGGGGCCGCCACCGGATCACAACAGCACAGGCGCCGTGCGGGACATCCACCGCATGGCCCGGAACTTCCGGTGACAGGCGACCGCTGCCGGGCTACAGGGGAGGGGTGATGTCTCACCCTCCCTCCGCCGTGCTGGCGGTTGTGCTGGCTGCCTTGATGGCGGTGGCACCCTTCACCATCGACGCGTATCTGCCGGCGATGCCGACGCTGCAGCGCGCCCTCGATGCCGACATTGGCGCCGTGCAATTGACGCTTGGGCTCTACATGATCGGCTTTGCCGGTGGTCAGTTGGTGATCGGCCCGTGGAGCGACCGTGCCGGTCGCCTGCTGCCGATCCGGGTCGGGCTGCTGATCTACATCGCCTCCACCTTGCTGTGTGCCGTCGCGTGGTCGATCGAAACGCTGATCGCCGCGCGCTTCCTGCAGGGATTGGGCGCCGGGGTTGGGCCTGTGGTGGTGCGCGCCATGGTGCGTGATCAGTTTGACCGGGAGGAAAGCGCGCGCCTGATGTCGCTGCTCAGCATGATCTTTCTGGCGGCACCGCTGGTTGCTCCCTTCGTCGGCGGCTGGTTGCTGGTATGGACTGGGTGGCGCGGCATTTTCGTCTTCCTCGCCCTCTATGGGGCGCTGACGCTGGTTGCCACCCACGTCAAAGTGCGTGAGACGCTGCCTGTGGAGCGCCGCTCCACCGCCCCCTGGCGTGTGGTGTTGCGGGACTATGCCCGCCTGTTGGTAATGCGCAGCTTCATTGGCTATGCGCTTGCCAGCAGTGCCGCCTTCGCGGGAATGTTTGCGTACTTTTCGGGCTCGCCCTTCGTGTTCATCGACCTCTATGGCGTGCCCGCCGAATGGTATGGCGCCTTGTTCGGCATCCCCGTCGTGTTGATGGTGGGGGTCAATGCCCTGAACCGCCGCCTGATACCCCGCTATGGTTCGGAGCGCATGCTCAGTTGGGCGCTGGTCGCCAATCTGGTTGGCGGGCTCAGCCTCGCTGTGGTGGGCGCGACTGGGTGGGGTGGCCTGCCGCTGCTGGTGATTTGCCTCGCTGTCTATCTCACCCCGCTCAGCACCATCGCCGCCAACGCAATGGCGGGGGCATTGGAAAAAGTCCCAGCCCTGGCGGGCACGGCATCGGCGCTGTCCGGCGCCTTGACCTATGGCTGCGGTGCGCTTGCTGGCTTCGCCGTTGGCCGCCTGCATGACGGCAGCGCCTTTGCCATGGGGGTGGTGATGGCGGTGACTGGCCTAGTCGCCAGTTTGGTCTATCGCCTAGTGATCCGACCCGCCCTCGCGACGGAGCGGCCATAGCCTATCCTACGGTCGCAGCTTTCACGATCGGTTGCGCCAGTGCGCGGTTGGTGCGGCCGCAGGGGTTGGGGCCAAGGGCCCAGCGGGCGAGGTCGCCGGTGTCGAGGCGGAGCAGGGGCTGGTCGATGTCGAGGCTGGTCACCACCACCCGGCCAAGGGTGCCGGGGGGGACGGGTTGGTCGGTGGCATCCAGCAACTCAACCAGGATGTGCTCCTCCAGCACCAGCCGCGCGGGGTCGGTGGTCTCGTAGCCGATCAGGCCAAGCTCGGCTGTGGCGTAAAGGCTGTGCACAGCATGACCGAGGTGGCGCAGCGCGGCAGGCACCGCGGCGCCGACCAAGGCCCAGCGCTGGGGGCCAAGCTCGGGGGCGAGGTCCGCCATCTGGTCCGGAGTGGCGATGATCACGGCCGGGCGCAGGCTGCGGATCGCCGTCAGCGCGCTGGCACGTCGACCAGGGCCTGCGTGCAGCACGGCAGCCCCGATGGCAGCCGCACCGGTGTCGACCATCGCCGCTCCTGGTCCTGCCTGCCAGGAGAGCAGAGAGAGCGCGAGCCCGCCGAGGCGCAACCCCGCCGCCCACAGCCCGCGGGCGAACCGCCAGGGATCGGGCTGCCAACCTTCGGCCAGAGTGAGCCCGCGATGCAGGTGGACGCGCCGCAGCCGGTCTGGCTCCATCGCGAGGAGCCCACCCCAGGGTGGCCGGGCAGCTTGGGCCTGACGCAGGACCGCTGCTGGTGTGACAGGAACCTGGGCAAGGGCTCGCGGCGCGTCTTGGCCGGTGTGGTTCCCTGCTCCCAAGGGCGGACCCAGCCGCTCCGCCCAAAAGGGCAGGGACTGGGCGTGGCGCAGCAGAGTGACCAGCCGTTCCTCCAGGTCCTTCTGGCGGGCTTCGGTCGTGCGGGTCTCCAGCCCGTCATATCCCTGATCCATGCCGTGTTTTCGTCCCCTGATACTCGTCCCGCCACAGCCGCCCGACAGTCTGGCGATCCTGCCGGATCACACTGCCCGGTGGTGCAGGCGCCAAACGGCAGCCTTGAAATCCCCCACCGGCAAGGAGCGGGGGCATCATGACCCCGGCAAAGGGGAGGCTGCGGCCGCGCGATGGCGGTCGAGAATGGCCGCGAACGTCGGGTCGCTGGCCACCCGTTCTGCAATCGCGGCTAGCTTCGGGCAGTTGTCCTGGAACCACGCCCGACGGGGTCGCCACTCCACCATCACGGCGATGTAGAGATCAATCGCGCTGCTGGTGTCACCCAGAAACCAGGGGATTGCCGCTTCTGCTTCAACCATCCGCCACAAGTTCTGGCGCCAGCGGTCGGTGCGACTGCGCAGTTCAGCTGCAGCCCCAGCATCCACCCAGCGCGATGGCTCATCACCATAGGTGAAGCTTGGGTAGATCGCAGCGACCAGGAAAATCAACCAGCGCATGCACCAATCGCGCGCAGGCGTGGCCGGGGGTGGCAGCAGAGCCGAGGCAGGGAAGTGGTCATGGATGTGAAAGGCAATCGCCGCACTCTCCGTCAGGATAGTCCCCGATGGGGTGACCAGCGTTGGCACCTGGCCCAGCGGGTTCACTTGGCCCAACAAGGCGCGTTGCGCGGCATCCCCCCACGGTGCAGCCTCCACTGTCTCGTAGCCGACGCCTGCTTTCGCCAGCATCAGTTCCACAATGGCTGAGCCGCTGCCGAGGGCACCATAGAGGCGATACTGGGTGGTCATGCGGTTACTCCCTGGCTGGCTTTGGTCAGCACCTGGTCGGCAATCAAATGCACGGCACTGACCTGTGTGGCGAGCGGCAGCGAGGCTGGTCGGCTGCGGTCGCCTGCTGCCATGGCAGGCAAGCAGGGCAGGTGGATGAATCCCACCGGCCCAGCGACCAGTTCCAGGCTGTGATAGAGAACCAGATTGCAACAATGGGTTCCAGCATGGAACGACACGGTGGCAGGCAAACCGCAATCCACCAAAGCATCGCGCAGCGCCATCCCATCCCAGCGGGAAAAGCGTGCCGGTGGCCCCGCGGGGTCAATTGGCTGATTGACGATGGTCGCCCCGTCATTGTCCCCACGCTCAGAGTGCAGCCGGTTGAGAGCGGCCTGTTCCAGGCGAATGCCGGTTTCACCTGCGGCCAACCCGCACAACAGAACTGCTTGAGGCCGAAGCGCCGCCACAGTCTCGGCCAGCGCGGCGGCCGTGCGCGTGAAGGAGACCGGCAGCACCCGCCCGACTACGGGCACGCCGTGAATCACTGTGCCATCCAACGCCTGTGCCACCGCGCGCGAGGGGTTGTCCTGCCAGCCGTCAAACGGGTCGAACCCAGTGATCAAGAGGGGGCTGTTACCCATAACCAGCGACTCCAAATCCGCCTTTGTGCTGCCCGCTATCGGAGCCTGATCGGGGCCGCGATGCAATCGCTCACCAATACCCTGGGATGACGCAGCTTTCTGTCGTCAAAAAGACAGTGATACTGACATTTCTTGCGTTCTTCATGGTGCAGCGCACAGGCCATTGTTCGTCGTTGCGCAGGTGCATAGCTTGATGGCGAGGGAGTGTGCTGCGACGCGCTGGGGCGCAGGCTTGCAGGCATCACGGGTTCTCTGGGGGAGGGGGCAATGGCACCGTTTGACGCGAGCTATCAGCTTGACCATCGCTATACGCGCAGCGAAGGCCGAGTTTACATGACCGGCACGCAGGCGCTGGTGCGCTTGCCGATGTTGCAGCGTCAACGGGACCGTGCGGCCGGTTTGTCGACGGCGGGCTTTATCTCAGGCTATCGCGGCTCCCCCCTTGGCGGCTTTGACAAGGCGCTGTGGGAGGCGAAGGACCATCTGAAGCAGCACGACATCGTGTTCCAGCCCGGCTTGAACGAGGATCTGGCGGCGACGGCCGTGTGGGGCTCCCAACAGGTCAACCTCTACAAGGATGCGACTGTCGATGGCGTGTTTGCCCTGTGGTACGGCAAGGGGCCAGGGGTTGATCGCTCAGGCGATGTGCTGAAGCACGCCAACAATGCTGGCACCTCCCGGCATGGTGGTGTGCTGGTGCTGGCCGGGGATGACCACGCCTGCAAGTCCTCCACCCTGCCGCATCAATCCGAATATGCGTTCATGGACGCGATGATCCCGGTGCTCAACCCGGCGGGTGTGCAGGAAATTCTGGATTATGGCCTGATCGGCTGGGCTATGAGCCGGTTCTCCGGCTGCTGGATCGCGATGAAAACCATCGCCGAGACAGTGGACAGTGCAGGGTCGGTTACACTGGACCGGGTCCATGCGCCCGCCCTCGTGCCGCAGGATTTCGACATGCCCCATGGCGGGCTGAACATCCGCTGGCCTGACAAGCCCGTCGATCAGGAATACCGGTTGATGCGGCACAAGCTGTACGCCGTCCTGGCATTTGCGCGCGCCAACCGGCTGGACGAGGTGGTGATCGCCTCCCCCAAGCCACGGTTCGGCATTGTCACCACGGGCAAAAGCTATCTGGACGTGCGCCAGGCACTGGATGACCTTGGCATTGACGAGCGTCTGGCAGCTGACATCGGGTTGACCGTCTACAAGGTGGCGATGCCCTGGCCGCTGGAGCGGGAAGGCATTCGGCGGTTTGCCGAGGGCTTGGAGGAGATCCTGGTCGTCGAAGAAAAGCGGGCGGTGATCGAGAACCAGTTGAAGGAACAACTGTACAACTGGAACGCCGACGTGCGCCCGCGCGTGGTCGGCAAGTTCGACGAACAGCGGGAGTGGATTCTGCCCTCCGCCCACGAATTGTCGCCCGCCCGCATCGCCAAGGTGATCGCGCGTCGGCTGGCCCCGTTTTACACCTCGCAGCGCATTGAAGAGCGCGTGCAGGTGATCGAACAGAAGGAGCGCGATCTGGCTGGCATCACGGCCGCCCTGGACCGTGTGCCGACGTTCTGCTCCGGCTGCCCGCACAACACCTCGACCAAGGTGCCCGAGGGCAGCCGTGCGCTGGCCGGGATCGGCTGCCACTACATGGTTACCTGGATGGACCGGCGTACGGAAACCTTCTCCCAGATGGGGGGCGAGGGGGTCGCCTGGGTGGGCCAAGCGCCGTTTACAGCTGAGCGCCACGTGTTCGCCAATCTGGGTGATGGCACCTACAGCCATTCTGGCCTGTTGGCGATCCGGGCGGCCGTCGCCGCCAAGGTGGCGATCACCTACAAGATTCTGTTCAACGACGCAGTCGCGATGACTGGCGGCCAGCCAGTGGACGTGCCGCTGACCGTGCCGCAACTGACCCATCAACTGGCGGCCGAGGGCGTAGGCCCGATCATCATTGTCACCGATGAGCCAGAGAAATACCCGCTGACCAGCAGCTTCGCCCCCGGCGTGACGATCCGCCATCGTGATGAGCTGGAGGAGGTGCAATGCCTGCTGCGCGAGCAGCCCGGCGTCTCTGCCCTGATCTACGACCAGACCTGCGCGACTGAAAAGCGCCGCCGCCGCAAGCGCGGCCAGATGGTCGACCCGCCCGTGCGGGTGGTGGTGAATGAGAGTGTGTGCGAGGGATGCGGCGATTGCGGCGTACAGTCCAACTGCGTGTCGATTGTCCCGGTCGAGACGGAGTTCGGGCGCAAGCGCCAGATCGACCAGTCCTCCTGCAATAAGGACTTGTCGTGTTTGCGGGGTTTCTGCCCATCCTTCGCGCTGGTAGAAGGCGGTCGGTTGAAGAAGCCGAAGCCTGCCACCAGTGGCACTTGGGCCGAGCTGCCTGAGCCGCCGCTTGCTTCGCTGGCAGAGCCCTACAGCATTCTGGTCACGGGCGTTGGTGGCACTGGCGTGGTGACCATCGCCCAGTTGCTGGGCATGGCTGCGCACCTGGAGGGGCGTGGCGTATCGGTGCTGGATATGACTGGCCTAGCCCAGAAGGGTGGCGCGGTGTTCAGCCACGTCCGCATCGCCTCGGCGCCAGATCGCCTATCTGCCGTCCGGATCGCAGCAGGCCAGGCGCATCTGGTGCTGGGCACTGACTTCGTCACCACTGGCTCGTCCGAAGCACTGTCCAAGATGCGGGTTGGTGTGACCACGGTGCTGCTGAACACCCATGAGCAGATGACCTCGGACTTCACCCGCAAGCCTGATTTGACCTTTCCAGCCGCAGCGCTGGAGCGGGCAGTCCGCCAAGCGGCGGGGGAGGCAGGGGTGGTCAGCCTGGATGCCACCGGCATCGCCACGCGGCTGATGGGCGATGCCATCGCAACCAACTGTTTTCTGCTGGGCTTTGCTGCCCAGCGCGGCCTGCTGCCGGTGGGTATTGGTGCGTTGGAGCGTGCCATTGAGTTGAATGGCCAAGCGGTTGGCTTCAACCGCCAGGCCTTCCTGTGGGGGCGGCGAGCTGCCGCGGATCTGGCCGCGGTTGCGGCTGCCGCGGCCCCAGTGGTTGACCGTCAACCCGCCCATCGCCGCCTGTCCGAAAGCCTGGATGAGGCCATTGCCCGCCGCATCCAATACCTGGAGGCCTATCAGAACGCCGCTTGGGCTGGGCGCTACCGCGATCTCGTGACTGCGGTGCGCACCGCGGAGGCCCGCGCGCATGCTGGCAGCGAGCGCTTGACCGAGACCGTTGCCCGCAACTTGTTCAAGGTGATGTCCTACAAGGACGAATACGAGGTGGCACGCCTGTACAGCGACGGCAGCTTCGAGCGTTCGGTTGCCAGCCAGTTCGAGGGCGACTACCGGCTGGCCTTCAGCCTGGCCCCACCGCTGCTGTCGGAGGTGGATGCCACCACGGGGCGCGCCAAAAAGCGTCGGTTTGGGCCGTGGATGATGACTGGCTTCCGCCTGCTTGCCCGCCTGAAGGGCCTGCGTGGCACGGCGTTTGATGTGTTCGGCCGCACCGAAGAGCGCCGGATGGAGCGCGGCCTGATTGACCTCTACACGGCCGATGTTGAGCGTCTGATCCGGGAGATGGACCGTGTGGAGTTGGAAGCGGCCATCGCCCTTGCGGCAATCCCCGCCAGCATCCGCGGCTTTGGTCCGGTGAAGGAGGCCAACCACCGTGCCGCAATGGCAGAGCGTGCCGAGCTGTTGACCAAGCTGACCGCGATTCCAGTGTCACCCGGCGTCGCTGCACCGGCAGCCGCTGAGTAACATTTTGGAGAGGTGGGGGCACTGCCGCAGTGGCCTCCACCCCCCTCCAAATGATCTAGACGCTTGATTTAGCGGTAAATTGCGCAAAGCGCTAACCGTTGCGAAAAAGTCACTTTCCCGCGCCGCAGCAGCCACACTTGACGGGCCTAAGCCTCACCTCTAGGGTCCGCACTCCAAAGCCGTGGCTGCCCGTCAAACCGGGTGGATCATCGAAGGGTCGCCCATAGAACAGGCGGTCTGGGCAAGAAGAACGGGTAAAGCATCCGACATGAAGGTCACTGTTTCCGGTCGTCAAATGGATGTGGGTGAGGCACTGACCACCCATATCACCTCTGAGCTGACTGCAGCTGTCGCCAAATATTTCGCCAATGCCCTCGAGGCGTCGGTGACTGTGTCTCGACAGGGGCATTTGTGCGTTTGCGACATTAATGTGCATGTTGGACGCGGTATTGATGCGGTTGGCTCCGCCTCAGCCGCCGACCCCTATCCTGCCTGCGATACCGCCATTGAGCATGTCGCCAAGCGCTTGCGGCGGCACAAACGGCGCTTGGTGGATCAACAGCGCAGTCCGGCGCCGGAGGCCGTGGCTGTGCCTGCTGCTGTGCTCTCGGTCGCCGAGGAGGAGCCGGAGCAAACCGCGGACGGTGATGCTCCGATGATCATCGCGGAGTTGACCCACGACCTGTTGACCCTGTCGGTTGGCGAAGCGGTGATGCGCCTCGACCTCGCGCAGAAGCCAGCCCTGTTGTTCAAGAACGCTGCCCATGGAGGCCTCAATCTTGTTTACCGCCGCAACGATGGCCACATCGGATGGATCGACCCGACCGGCAACAGCCCCCTTGGCGAAGGGGTGGCTTCGCAGCGGCGGGTTACCGGCGCCGCGGGGAATTGAGCGCAGCATGGACATCTCGGACCTGATCTCGCCCAGCGCGGTGATGGCGAACCTCAAGGCCGGCTCAAAAAAGCAAGCCTTGCAGGACTTGGCCCGCCGCGCGGCCACTCTTGCCGGTATCAACGGCAAGGCGGAGGAGCGGGAGGTGTTTGAGGTGCTGTTGGAGCGTGAGCGGCTGGGCACCACGGGTGTGGGTGCTGGCATCGCCATTCCCCATGGCAAGCTGGCCCGGTTGGACGGCTTGTATGGCCTGTTCGCCAAGCTGGATCAGCCAATCGACTTCGAGGCGGTGGACGAGCAGCCGGTTGACTTGGTGTTTGTGTTGCTCGCACCCGAAAGCGCTGGCGCGGATCATCTGAAGGCGTTGGCCCGGGTCTCCCGGCTCCTGCGCGACCGCAGCGTGTGTGAACGGCTGCGGGGCTGCGATCAAGCTGATGCCATCTACGCCATTTTGACGGAGAGTGCAGCCCCACGGGCGGCGTAGCGTCACCCGATCCGAGGTATGGCGGGATGAGCAATACGGCACGCGACCAGTTGGCCCTGGCGGTTCGGTACCTCCAGATCGGTCGTTCGCGGGACGCAGAGGAACTAGCGGGGCCGCTGGTCACAGACCCTGTTACCGAACACGCCGCTCAACGTCTATTAGGGTTGATTGCCGAGCAAGATGGCGATCACGAGGCCGCGGCCGCATTGATCGAGCAGTCCCTGTCCGGCTTGCAGGGGCTGGATCACACCGGTGGCCTCCGGGATCTGGCGCGGGTTTTGACCACATTGGGCGACAATCACCGGGCTGCCTTCTTCAGCTACAATGCTGGCGTATCGCTCTACAATATCTCGCTGTTTGATCAGGCCCATACCCAGTTTGTGGCTGCAGCGACGCTCGACCCAAAAAATCACCTTTACGTTGAACAAAGATGTAAATCGTCGCTCCGGATGGCGACTGAGATGAAAGCGCAGTGGAGGCAGGCACAAATCGAATGTGCGATTGCATGCCTAGAGTATGCAAACCTCACCAATACCCAGTGGGATGAAGCTCGGGACTCCTGGGAAGGCCTGCCAGACACCGATGCGCGAGCGACTGTTTTTCTTGCTCTCGCTAATTCCTTCTATGCAAGGTTCAATCCCGACGACCATGATCCTGATGTATTTATGAACTTGTTTTCAATATTCGAGGATCATCTGATTGATCAAGAAAGTGTTGCGGCGGTGTCGCTCGCTGCCTATATGTGTGTACATACATCGTCGCCAGATCACCCTCTTCATTTCAAATTGATTGATCACTGGTGGAAATGGAATAAGCGGACCCTAACTCCGCCCACTCATCCAATCTCAAGCACGACAAGGCGTCCAGGACCCTTAAGGTTAGGGATCATGGACTATTCCAGCGTCTTCCATATGTCTCATTATGTGTTTACATCGTTTATTGAGTCATTCCGCGCATTCCATCGTGGAGGAATCGACCTTTTCTTGTACACTGCGCCAGTAATCAGTGGCGAGTCAGATTTGGCCACTGCCTGTAAAGCGTTGAGATCTTTTTCGGCCTGGAATGAGGATGTCGTAAGGCCAATAATGGACGATGAGCTTGATATTCTTTTGGTCCCGAACGGTTTTTTGCAAAGTTTTCCATTTGATTTGCTGATACAGCCTTTGGCTCGCAAGAAGGCGGTTTGGCACCATACGCACACTACTTTCGGCCCCGATTTGTTTGATGCGACCATCTATGACCCAAACCTGTTTTCTGATGACCATCGGGCTGTTTCCTTTGAAACCCCCATTGTTTCAGATCGGCTTCCCTTGTTGTTTGCAGCGCCGCGTGAGGCGCCCCCGGTGCAAGATGCTCCGCGGCATCGGCTGGGGCGCATATCTTTCGGTGTCTTCAACCGTCCAACGAAGTTTCATCCCAGGCTGGTGCAAGCTTGGGCGGAAATCCTCGCGCGCGTCCCGAACTCGCGTCTGGTGTTTGCCTGTGCGATGCTCCACTTGCCCAGTCTGAGGGGACGCATGGAGCGACTGCTTGATGGTGCTGGGATCAGCCAGGATCAGATTGTTATTATGCCACCAACGGCTTCTCATCGTGACTATCTTGAAGGCTATCGGGAAATCGATATCAGTCTGGATTGCTCCCCCTTCAATGGTGGAATGGTGACCTTTGAGAGTCTGTGGCAAGGCGTGCCCGTGGTGAGTTGCTATGGCGACGGTCAGTTGTCCCGCAGCTGTCTTGCGTTCTTGCGTCCTGTCGGGCTTGGTGATTTGGCTGCGCCTGATTTTGATGCCTATGTTGACACAGCTGTGCGATTGGCAAGCGACGGCGATCGCTTGGACAGCATCCGCACTACAATGCGCGAGAGACTGCAGCAATCCACCATGATGAATGCCGAAGGGTACGTGGACTCGATGATGCGGGTATTCGATCAGATATTGGCGCTACCAGACAAGCAGTGGTCACCAGAGAGTTGAGGATGGGTGGCGGGAGGCAAGGCCGCCAACCCTGATTCAGACCACACTCAGTTGGGCGGTACCCTCACCGGGCCAGCGCGTCGTCACCCGGCCAAGGATTGGCCCGATACCACTCCAGGGTGCGCCGAATGCCTTCCTCCAACGAGATCTGACACCGAAACCCAAGGCGCTCCGCTGCCAGAGCCGCACTCAAACGGCGGACTGGAACCGTGGACGGTTTGGACGGGTCTAGCCGAATGTCAATCGATTGGAAGCCATCGACCTGGGCTGCCACATCGATGATATCCCGCACGCGGACACCGTCGCCCGAGCAGATGTTGATGGCAAAGAATGGCGCCTCAACATGGAAGGCGGCCAATAGACCATCCAAGAAATCGTCAATAAAGATCAAGTCCCGGATGTCTTCTCCAGTCCCCCACACCTCAAAAGGGGTGGCGCGCAAAGCCACCCGCCGGATCAGCGCCGCAGTCACATGGGATGACTTCGGGTCAAACTTGTCGCCTGGACCATAAACATTGGAGGGGCGCACCACCACGCAATCCATCGGGTTACGGATTTTAGTGGCATAAGTGCGACAGAGGACTTCAGTGTAGCGCTTCATCCAGGCCACCGCGAAATACACATCCGACGGGTCATCGGCGAACATTTCATGTTCTTCGGCAGGCCGGTGTCCGGTGTCGGGGTAAGCAGCGCCGGAGGAGATGAACAGAAACCGCTTGGCACCAGCCCCATGGGCGGCGGCCAGCAAGTAGGTGTTCATGGGCACATTGGGTGTGACATGGGCCAGTGGGGTCTCGCGGATCACGGCCGCCCCTTGGGTGTTGGCCGCACAGTGGAAGACATAGTCCATGCCCGCCACTGCTGCTGCACAGCCCTCCTGGGTCTGAAGGTCGACGGTAAGGTACTCGACCGCTGGATCAAGCACGCGTGCAGGCTTGTGGTGCAGCGTGCCGCGCACCGTTGCCCCTGCGGCCAGTAACCGCTCGACGAGGCGGTGGCCTAGAAACCCGGCGGCACCAGTCACCACACACTTCGACCCGGCAAGAGACGGACGGCTCATCAGACATCACCCAGAGCAAGAGAGCAGAACACAGGTTTGGCGGCAGGCGCGTTACGCCGTCCCCTCGTCGCGGCGACTGACAATCGGCTGCTTCACCGGCCACCACAGTCCAAGGGATGGGTCATTCCAGATCAGCGTGAACTGGCTTGCCCGATCATAGTAAGAAGTTTGCTTGTAATGGAACATCGCCGACTCCGACATAACCACGTGGCCATTGCCGAATTTCGGCGGTATCAGGATCGAAAGGCGATTTTTGTCCGATAGCGTAACGCCGATCCACTTGCGGTACTGAGGGGAGGTTGGGTCATTGTTGATCACAACCAAGTAAAATCGACCGTACAAACAGGAAACCAACTTGGTTGTGCTGCCGTCGCCATGGATTCCCCGGAGCACATGTTGGGACGAAATCGAGATATCGTCCTGAACAAAGTCCTGCGTCAGGCCAGCTGCGTGGTACAGCTCGCGATTGTAAAGTTCGACGTACTCGCCGCGGAAGTCGTGGAAATTGGTCGAAGGTTCGATAAGAACCACGCCATCCAACTCGGTCTTGTGGATAGTCAGGGCAGACATCTGCTAGGCCTTCTCAACAAAATAGTTTTGTCGCTGCAGATATTCACCGCGATTGGCTTGGAACCAGGTCCAGGTTTCCTCCAGGCCTTGGCGCAGGCTGGTCGTTGGATTGTAGCCAATCCAATCACGCGCGCGGCTGATATCCATCACGCGACGCGGGAAGCCTGACGGCTTGGTTGCGTCGAACTGGTAGCGGAAGTCAAGGAACGACGCCAGGGTCTCCACCAGGGCCTTGATTGTCACCCCCTCGCCGGAGCCTAGGTTCACGAAGGAGCCTCGGGTGCCATAGAACAGTGCCTGGATCACCCCTTCGGCACAATCGCGCGCGAACGCAAAGTCTCGCACGGCCGAGCCATCGCCCCAGATCACCACCGGGTCCTCGCCGTTGGCGATGCGCCACAGTAGTGTTGGAATGACCATCGCGTTCTTGGGGTCGAAGTTGTCCCCTGGTCCATAGACGTTGCAAGGGCGCACGACCGAGAAGTGCTCCAACCCATACTGGATCCGATAGGCTTGGCATTGCATCTCGGCGATGCGCTTGGCCCAGCCGGGGAACATGTCCATCGGCGGCTCTGCTTCGTCGTGATCCTCTTCGCGAAACACCTCTGCACTGGAATAGGCTCCGATGGAGGAGGTGTAGACCAACTTCTCGCAGCCATTACGGCGCGCTGCTTCCAGCATGTTGGTGTTCATCATCAGCAGTGGTACTAGGAAGCTTGCCGGTTTGGACTTGGTGACCTCGATCGACCCCTTGATGCCAGCGACATGGAACACCCAGTCGACACCCTTGGTCAAATCAAGGCAGGTGCCAAGGTCGGTCAAATCTGCATACACCTGGGTGACCCGCGGATGCGACAGAGCAATCCGGTCGAGCGAGGCACTTTGAACCGTGGCCCCGGCCTCGGCCAGCAGGCGCACCACTTCGCGGCCGATCATGCCGGTCCCGCCCGTCACCAAGCAGGCCTTGCCAGCCGCGGCCCGTAACACCTCGTCTTGAATCACGCCCGTGCCCTCCTGTTTGGCTTCCACTGTCTGCGGATCCGCGCCACACCCGATGGCGGGTGGGTGCGGATTGCCCAACTGCTCCCGCGCGAAGCTGTTGGCCTAAGTCCCTAGCGCGCGCCGTGAACCGGCACCACTGCGCCGCTGATATAGCCTGCCTCTGCCGACATCAGCCACAGCACAGTGGCGGCCACATCTTCGACGGCGCAAAAGCGGCCCATCGGCAAGCTTGCCTGCATCTCTTGCAGGCGGGCGGGTGGCAGCGCTAGCAGCGGCTCCGTCAGAACTGGACCTGGGCTGACGGCGACGACGCGAATGCCAGCGGGCGCCAATTCGCGGCCCAGGCTGATCGTCAGTCCAGTCAGGGCGGCTTTGCTCGCAGCATAAGCGCTCAGCCCATTACCGCCGAACTGCGCGCTTTGAGAGGACATCATGATGATCGCACCACCGGGCTCAATCAGGGGGATCATCGCACGGGTCACAAGAATGGTGCCCTGGACGTTCACAGCCAGCACCTCGGCCAAGTCCTCAACGTCCTGATCAGCCAGGGGACCACGGGCGCCAACATGGGCTGCGTTGTTGATCAAGCCGGAAAAGCGGCGGTCTGAGACGGTAGCTGCCAGGGCGGCGACGCTGGCGGGGCTGCCAAGCGCCAGCGGCACCAGATCGACACTTGCTCCAGCCGCACGGGCCCGATCAGCGACGTCCGTCAGCTGTGGACTGAGACTGCGGGCGGTGAGTACCAGATCATACCCGCGACCGGCGGCCGCCAGGGCAAGGCCGGCACCGATGCCACGGCTTGCGCCGGTGATCAGCAGCAGCGGGCGCCCCGTCATGTCAAACTCAAGCCTGCGCGCAAACGTTGCAAAGACTGGGATCGGGCGCCGGGGTCGTTAAAGATGATCTGGCTGCCCTGGAACTCCAGCTCGATCGGGACTTCCAGCAAGTGATTGAGGGCGGAGGCGATGGCGGCACGGCGGCCGGGCGGCGCGAAGATCAGCAAGAACCCGCCGCCACCCGCACCCAGCAACTTGCCGCCATAGGCGCCAGCGGCTCGGGCCGCGTCATAGGCCTGATCAACCACATCGGTTGAGACCTTCGCCGACAGGGAGCGCTTCATTTGCCAGGTTTCATGCAGCAACTCCCCGAACGCTGCCATATCGCCCGACCCGCACAGTACGTTCAGCGCGTCATCGACCAGCGATTGGATGCGCTTGAGCTCGCGCTGGCGCTCTGCCATCGACTTCACTTGCTCGGCTGCGACATTCGAGGCAAACCGCGTCTGACCGGAGAAGAACAGCATCATGTGCTGCTCCAGATGAAACAACCGTTCAGGGGCTAGATTGATCGGCGTCATGGTCACGGTGCCATTGCTGGCAATCACCCCATGATTAAGCCCACCATGCGCAGATGCCATTTGATCCTGCACGCCCACGGTGTCGCGGATCAACACTTGCTCCACGTGGATCGCTTCTTGAGCCAGATCGTATTTGGAGACGGCCTCGCCCCGCAGCGCGTGCAGCGCGTTCAGCAGGCCAACTGCAAATGCCGAACTGGAGCCAAGCCCGGCGCGGGCTGGCAAGTCGCCGTGATAGTGGATGTCGAGTGCGGGCTCCATCCTCAAGAAACGCAAGGACTCGCGCACGACGGGGTTTTCAATCTCCTCGATCTCCGACACGCCTTCGATGCGCGACCAGGAGATACGGCCTCTAACGTCAAAAAAGGGCGGCAAATGCCGACACATCACATAGCAGTAGCGGTTGATGGTCGTGGATAGGAACGCCCCGCCATGCTCTTGGAACCATGTTGGGTAGTCTGTCCCACCGCCAAAGAACGAAATCCGAAAAGGGGTGCGGCTGATGATCATAGTTCGCCTCCGCCCGTCTTCGGGGCTGTTCCATCTGCGGAACGGTGCGCTGCCGTCCATGTTAGCGGTTTAGGAACGCGCCATTGGTGGCCGCTACGCGGTCACGCCAATAGTCCAACAGGTCTCGCATCGTCTGCTCGAAGGTAAAGCGTGGTGCCCAACCCGTGTGAGCCTGAAACTTGCGGGTATCGGGCACTTGTAGATCGGCATCAATGGGGCGCAGCCGGTCAGGGTCGACCTCCACCTTGATCTGATCCTTAGCGGGTGACAGGTTGATCAGGGTATTCAGAATATCCCCAATCTCGCAGGAGTAGGTACCGCCGATGTTGTAATAGGCACCCGGCGTTGGGTTCTGCGTCACCAGAAGATAATAGGCTTCGACTGCATCGCGAACATCGGCAATCGTGCGCAGAGACTTCAGATTACCCACCTTGACCACAGGGGGGATCAAGCCATGCTCGATCATCGCGACTTGTTTGGCGAACGAGGATTCAGCAAATACGTCTCCGCGTCGCGGTCCAGTGTGGGTGAACATCCGGGTGGTCATTACGCACATGCCGAACGCTTCGGCGTAGTAGCGCCCCACTAGGTCGGTTCCAACTTTCGAAATCGCGTAGGGCGAGGCCGGATGGAACGTGCACTCCTCATCAATGGGGAGTTTTTCCTTCGGCACGCGACCAAACACTTCTGACGAGGCGCAGACATGGATCACGGCATCGCGGCGGTGGCGCAACAGCGCCTCCAACACCCGGGCAGTGCCTTGGATGTTGGTATCCAACGTGTCCAGTGGTGCAGAGAAGCTGGTCTTCGGAAAGCTCTGGGCAGCTAAGTGAAACACATAGTCTGGCTTTG
This sequence comes from Alphaproteobacteria bacterium, assembly GCA_004292755.1. Classification (GTDB taxonomy): domain Bacteria; phylum Pseudomonadota; class Alphaproteobacteria; order Elsterales; family Elsteraceae; genus RDXE01. Next base: position 101,472 of record RDXE01000040.1, on the reverse strand, counting down.
ACTCAGCCACCACAGCATCGATTGACAGCGTATCGCGTAGATCGCCATAGGTAATGAATACGCGATCCTTAGCATTGATGCGCGGAATCAGGCTGGTCAAATTGTCCAGCGGACTGCGCCACCGGCACATGCCGTAGATGTCCCAGTCCTCACGCTCCAGCAGAAACTCTGCAAGGTGGGAACCAACCATCCCGGTGATGCCTGTGATGAGCGCTCGCTTGCGTTGAGCCATCGCCTGCTCTCCTGGACGCGGTCGCGTTAGAACGGCCCGCGGAATTTCTTATAGATGTCGCTCATGGTCTTCTCAGCTGGCAGCGGCACGCCGTGATCCACGCGTCCTCGCACCAACGCTGCTGCTGCATCCACCACCGTGGCCAGATTGGGGTAGTACAGATCCTCCAACGCCTTGGCGGTGGGGCAGGGGGCGGGCGCCATGCCAAGGCTTCGCACCGGTTGCTTCAGCACGCCGGGGTCCTGCTCAACCACGAGGCGGCACACCTCGGCTGCGGTGCCAAAGCCGGGCCAGCTGGTGTCACACACCAATAGCCGTCCCGTCTTGCCAAGCGAGGTCATCAGCACGGCGGGGTCGATGGCGCTGAGGCAATGCAGGTCAATCACTTCCGCCTGAATGTCGGCATTGTCCGCCAGCCAGCGCGCCGCCCGCCGTGCTTCCAGCACCATGATCGACGTTGCGACGATCGTGAGGTCGCGCCCCTGACGCACCACCCGCGGGGTGAGCGGATTGGCGGGTGCCGCGCTGCGGTCAACCTCAAAATCGAGGTTGTAGAGCATGCGATGTTCAAAACTGATCACTGGCGCGCGGTGCTTGGCGATCAAGTAGGGGTAGGTATCCAGGATGGTCTCAGCAGAGGATGGTGCCACGACTGTCAAACCCGGAATATGGGCGAACAACGACTGCAGACTTTGAGAGTGTTGCGCCCCCTGACCCCATGACCGACCAACCACAGTGCGGATCAACATCGGCACTTCAAACAACCCGCCAAACATATACTTGTATTTGGCGATCAGGTTGATGATCTGGTTGGCCGACAGCAACACAAAGTCAGAGCGGATGTGCGTCAGGATTGGGTAGACGCCATTGAGGGCGAGGCCGACGGCAATCCCCGTCATGCCATCTTCCATCAGCGGCATGTCGCTCACGCGATCGGCGCCATACTTGGTGGCAAGACCAGTGGTGGAGCCAAAGATGCCCTTATGGTCATCGGCCCCTTGACCCAGGATCACCGTGTTGGGGCTCTGCGAGAGCGCGCCATCCATCGCCTCCAAAAGGGCGTTGGCATAGGAGACGATTTCGGGGCGGGGCTGGGTCATCGAACGGCGCCTTTCACATCCGGGGGATCGACTGAGGCGGTGCAGCCTTCTGGCGCGATCCCCAACTCATGGGTCGTGGGGACTGGGTCACGACGTGCGTCAGCCCAAGTGGTTCGAGCCAACCACCAGGGCCTGCGGCATCACAGAACGTCGGTCAGCAGTTCTTCCAGTCCCGGTGCGGGGCTGGCTTCGGCTGCTGCCACGGCGGCGGTAATCTCGGCATCAATGTCGGCAATCAACGCGTCATAGGTGGCGCGATCTTGTAACAACGGGTCTTTGGCGCACCACGCGTCATAGCTCGCCCGATCCCGATAGCCGACACCGAAGTCGTCCCCGGTGCCAACATGCTCCTTCGCGCGGACGGTTGCGACTTCCAGGAACTGGGGGCCAACACCGGTGCGAATGGCGTCAATCGTGGCAGCGGAGGTGCGATGCACCTCCTCAAAGTCATAGCCCGCATCGATCCTCTGGTAGGGGAAGCCGTACATGCGGGCCATGGCCTCGATGCTGAAGGCTTGGCGGCTGTCGATGCGCGAATGGACAGCGAGGGCGTTGTTCTCGCACACGAACAGCACGGGCAACTGCTTAAGGGCGGCGTAGTTGAAGCTTTCATGCGCCACCCCTTCCTCCAGCGAGCCGTCGCCGAACACACAGGCCACCACTTGCCCCGACCGGTGGAGCTTGGCAGCAAGCGCGCTGCCGACAGCATGGGGGATGTGGCTGGCCACGACAGCAGACGATCCCATCAGGCCACCGGCCGGATAAGCCAAGTGCATCGAGCCAGCCTTGCCCTTGGAAATGCCACCGATGCGGCCCATCAACTCCGCAAACATCTGGGTCAGGTCGCCACCGCACGCGACGTAGAGTGCGTGGCTGCGGTAGGTGCCGAACACCAAATCTCCCGGTGCCAAGGCGCGGCACAGGCCGACCGAGACAGCTTCCTGCCCGATCGACAAATGCACGGGGCTTTGGATTTTGTCGCTGGGGTAGAGATCGATGATTTTTTCTTCAACGCGCCGGATCAGCAGGCTTGTCCGGAACATCTCGCGATACGCGGCGGTGTGGGGCATCTGACTGGGATCCTCGGCGTTGTCCTGCCATCGCTGCAAGGGTGGAGATACACGAAAAATTCTTTGTTTTCAACAGTTCTTTCCGCTTTATGATGAATCTGGTTTAAGTATACCTAAGGGGGTCGGGGCCATCGTCGGTCTGGTTTGGGAGGGTGCTTCCATGAGTCGCCGTCTGTTGACTGACGATCCCTGCTTCGCCGCCAGTGACGTTGCGCAGGCTTTGGCGGCGTGTCCGCTGGGTTTCGTTGATGTCGGTGCGCGCGGTGGTGTGCAGTCCCATGTCGATGCGATTGCACCGCTGGCGGCAGTTCTAGCGTTTGAACCAGATGCCGAAGCAGTGCCCGCCGTGCGCCAGTCCCTGATGGCGGGATGGCAGCGCGCGGACGTTGAGCCGGTGGCTCTTGGCGACCGTGACGGCATCGGAACGCTCCATTTGTTTGCCAGTGGGATGAACCATTCTCTTTTGCCAGCCGCGCCGCGCTTTCGGACGCGCTATGCCGTGGGCTCGCTGGCGGACGTTGGATCGGTCAGCGTTACCCTGAACACGCTGGACACGGTGCTGTTCGGGCATCGCGAGGCTGAACCGTTTTGGGGGGAGCTGCTGAAGCTGGATGTCCAGGGTGCGGAGCTTGGATTGCTGTCTGCTGCCCCGCGAACCTTGGCGGAGCGCGCCGTCACTGTGATCGCGGAAGTTTGCTTTCTGGATATCTATCAAGACCAGCCGAAGTTTTCGGAACTTGAACAGTTCCTGCGCTCGCGCGGGTTCACCTTCTACGGCTTTCTGTCCCTCCAGGGTTGGTCGCAGAAGTATCTTGATAAGCGGACTACCGAAGGGCGGGAGCGGTTGTGCTTTGGCGATGCTGTGTTTTTTAAGGACCCGCGCGAGTCCGACGACCCATCCATAGCCTTACGCCACTGGCAGGTGCTGTATGTGACCAGCCTGCTGCTGGGCTTTGTCGATTTCGCCATCGAAGTTGCAAGCCACGCCCCAGTCTCTGATGAGGAGGCACAACGCCTGGTGAGTGCGGCCGTACGCTGGTCTCGCCGCGGCGTGGGCGATGCCATCACCGAGGTCCAGGCGCTGTTGGCACAGATTCAGGCGGAGCCCGAGGCTGCACGCCTTCATCTCGGACGATTTGTCGACGCAAGACGCTCGCTGGCGGATGTCAGTGACGCGCTATTGCCCCGCCGGGCAATCCAGCGGCCCAATGGCACGGTGTTGTCTCTCCCCACCGACGAAGGCTGATCGACTGCTTTTGGCAGTCAAAGCGCCCCTAGCGGACATCCCCATAATCAAAGGTGGAGCGCCAACGGTCGACAAACCGACCAAGGGCGACCATCGCATTGGCAGGATCGGCTGCAGCCGCGGCAAAAGCCGCTTGCGCCTCGGCCACAAGATCAGCGGCAGGAGCGGCGGCGGCGGTGTGCACCACAGTGCTCAAGGCTGCGAGATCGTCAGCATCGCCGACCCGCGGGGCAATTTCGAGGGCCAGGTCGAAGTAGCCGGTCAGCACCGCGGCGACAAACAGCACATCCCAGTGACGTTGCGGGGCGACTGGTGTGCTTTGATCCAGCGGGTCGCGCACGAACAGCGCATCGGCATAGAGCGCCCGCTCCCGCCCCAAACTCGTGCGTTTGTCGACCCGCTTGCCGGACCGCAAAAAGAAGCTGGTGAAGCCGTAGAACGCCAAGCCAGCTGGCTGCAACAGCTGGCATAGATCGGCAAAGCTGGGTGCGCCTTGATAAATCTCGCAAAACCACACCTCAGCAATCACGGCGATGGTGGTGTCAGCCAGCATCTGCGGCGCATGGCTCAAGATCAGGTGTTCACTGGCTTGGGTGTCGATCTTGATGATCTCCCCAAACCCCGGCGCACCGCCCGTTGGACCGACGATGTCGTCCAACCGACTGGTGTCCATTTCAATGGCACCCGCAGGGCGAAACAACTCCATCCGATAGCGGTCAACCAGCGTTGGATTGGTTGGCAGCAGGGAATGGTTGGTTGCCTTGCTCATCAGATGGAACGGGCGGCGCGTGCCGTCGCCCAGCGCCTCCCGCCGCAACAGCACTTCTGCCAGACGCTCCCTCAGCGCGCGATCTTCGCTCAGGGCGGCAAACCCCTCTTCATCAGGCTCAAACGCCAGCACCCGTGCCAGCTTACCGAGAGCCAGAAACAAATCACTCACCCCATCGCGCGCACCAATGTCGATCAACCGCAGCGGTTCGCGGCGAAGGCGCTCAGCCAGACGAGTGGTTTGGAACGACGGCAGCGCCGCCAAGTCGGGAGGGGTCAACATGCGGGCACCCGATCAGCGGGAGGGGGCTCAGTTGAAGGATCACGGGCCAGCGTGAGCCACAGCGTCGCAAGGGCAACATGGCCGAGCGAGAGAAAAGCGCCCTCTGAGACAGCAGCCACAATCTCATCGCGCGACAGGAACAAGACCTCGTGGGCTTCCAGGTCATCGGCTGTGGGTGTCGCCACTGTGTGGCAGTGGAACGCGGCGAAGAATGAGACCGTGCCGCAGCCCTGGTTGGAGTGGACGCGGTAACTGCCCAGTGCTTGCCAGTGATCAGAGGCGAGGCCGGTCTCCTCCCGCAGTTCCCGCATCGCTGCGGCCTCATCGCTTTCCCCCGGCTCCACACCACCACCGGGAAAGCCGAGGCCGCTGCGACCAGCACCATGCTTGTAGGTGCGCAGAAGCAAGACATGCCCATCAGGGCGGCTGGCTGCGATCACCGCAGCGCGGCCCATGGTAATCTGATCGTAGTCGTCGATCACCCGCCCATCAGGTAGGCGCACCGTTTGACGGCTGACGGTCAACCGGGGGCGGACGAGAAGGGTCTCCTCCGCCAGAACGGTCCAGGGTTCCGTTGGATCCCCACTCACCGCGCGGGTTCCCATACCACTGTTGAGTAGGCTTCGTGATACAGATTCCCCAGCTTCACGCGCTTGGCCGCGAGAATGCGAATCCGCCCTGCAGCTTCAGCGGCTTGCAGGTGCGGCCAGAACGCAGCGAGATAGCCTCGGGTCTGGTGATAGCGCGCAGCGATGGCGTCCAGTGGGGCCGTCTGGTCATAAAATTCCAGCACGGGTTCCAGGTGCAAGCAGCGGCGGGGAGCACTGGCAATCAACCGGTCCAGCACGGGGCCGACGCGATCTCCTACCTGCTCTAGCGCGTGACAGGTCAAGATGTCGGTTTCAGGGGTGATCGGCAGACTGGCCCAGCCATCGTCGGCAAAAAAGTCCAGCAACCGACCATCGATCCCACGACCAAGGCTGCGGCCCAGATGCCCCAGCAGGTCAAGAGTGGGCCGTGCCCAATCGGTTCCAGCCAAGCGCGCACCGCCAAACAACTCAGCGGCCAATAGCAGATTAAGACCCGTGCCGCACCCCAGTTCGAGCAGACTGGAGCAGCCATTCAAATAGGTGAGCATCGCCTGTCGGCGGATGGCAATACCAGCATAGTACTCAAAATAGTCACTTGTTGGTCGGACATAGCGACCGTCAAAGCGCAGCGGAACTTCATTGTGGAAATACTGTGGCTTTAAGGTTTCAATGGTGACGTGGTCGGTTTGGCGGGTAGCGTCAGCCACTTCACCCCACCCACGATCCCACACCGAGCGGTCATCACCCGCCCCAATCACCCGGAAGCGCTTGGTGCGGATGATGTCGTCAATCTCCGCCAGGTGGCGTGTCGTTTCGGCGTCGGACAGTGGCTCAGCCGTCATTGACGGCAGGTCAGCAAACAGGATGGCCTGCTGATCCGCCTTGACCTCAACACCGGTCAGGGTGCCCAGGGTGTGGGGGGTAACACGAATCACGCGCCCTGGTTCCTCAACGAGACGTGGATGCAGCGGTGGATGGCTGCCGCGGGCTCCACCCCGACGTCTTCAGGCGTCGGAGTCAAGCCACTACGAAGCCAACTTCAACGGGAACTGCTCCCGTTTGGCTGTGCTGCCCGGTCTAAACGCTTCGCCCTCGCGAATGTAGGTGTTCAGGATGACGTAGCGCTTGTTTTGGGAGGTATTTTGATAGCTGCCATGGACATTATAGCCATGGAGAAACAAGACCGAGCCGCGCTTGATGCTGATGTCCCGCTTCTCCCAATGGGCGGGGACCACAGTCTCCTCGTAAATGGTTTGGCGCTTATCGCCGGTGGTGTCGGCGACGGCAACCGGCAGCGGCCCATCCTTGTGGGAGGCCGGATAAGCGTACAAACCCCCGTTCTCCGTAGTGACATCCACCAACGGCACCCAGGCTGACGCAAAGGCGTCAGCCTTGGCTTCCACGAAGTAGTTGTCCTGGTGCACCCCTAACCCCGCACGCTGCGGTGGCGTGAAGAACATCTGAGTGTGCAGGCCGCATGGCGTGCCGTTGACCAGTCGCCGCATGATGCCCACGATGGTTGGGTGCGACATGATATCGACGAAGGTTTCGTCCAACTTGTGGACGTTCATCATCGGTGTGTAGGTGCCGTCGCGCGCAGTGGGCAGGCGCTCCGCCGCGGCGATGATTTGATCACACTCGGCCGCCGTTAGCACATCCGGCTCGATGAAGAAGCCGTCCTCCAGGAACTGGGCATAGGCAGCATCGGGGTTGGTGGCGAAGGTGATCGGCGCGCTCATCCTAAAGCTCCTCACAAGCGAACCGCGCGGGTGCCCCCCGTTGTCCCACCGCGCGGCGTCGGCGTTGAGTGAATCCGCCGTCTGTTAACCACGCAAGCACCACAAAGCGCAGGGATCAGCGTCACAAGGTCGCCGCTCCTGGCCACAGCGTGCCCAAAGCGGGCACGCTGGGCAAGGTCGCAAGCCTAGGTGTCGAGGAAACTGCGCAGTTTGCGGCTGCGGCTGGGATGCTTCAGCTTGCGCAGTGCCTTCGCTTCGATCTGGCGGATGCGTTCGCGCGTGACGCTGAACTGTTGGCCCACCTCTTCCAGCGTGTGATCGGTGTTCATGCCGATGCCGAAGCGCATGCGCAGCACGCGCTCCTCACGCGGGGTGAGGGAGGCCAGCACCTTCGTGGTGGTTTCGCGCAAGTTCGCCTGGATGGCCGCGTCTAGCGGAAGTACGGCGTTCTTATCCTCAATGAAGTCACCAAGGTGGCTGTCTTCCTCATCCCCGATCGGGGTTTCAAGGGAGATCGGCTCCTTCGCGATCTTCAGCACCTTGCGGACCTTTTCCAGCGGCATCATCAGCTTTTCAGCCAATTCCTCTGGCGTCGGCTCGCGCCCGATTTCGTGCAACATCTGGCGGGAAGTCCGCACCAGCTTGTTGATCGTCTCGATCATGTGCACGGGAATGCGGATGGTGCGCGCCTGATCGGCAATCGAGCGGGTGATCGCCTGACGAATCCACCACGTCGCATAGGTGGAAAACTTGTAGCCGCGGCGATACTCGAACTTATCCACTGCCTTCATCAGGCCGATGTTGCCTTCCTGGATCAAGTCCAGGAACTGCAGACCGCGGTTGGTGTACTTCTTGGCGATGGAGATCACGAGGCGGAGGTTGGCCTCCACCATCTCCTTCTTCGCTTTGGAGGCGTCGCGCTCGCCGCGCTGCACGGTCTGCACCACACGGCGGAACTCGCCAATCGGCAGGCCAACCTCCATGGCGAGGTCAGCGATCTGCGAGCGGACGGAGCGGGCATCCTCGCCACTCTTGTCGGCAAACCGGCCCCACTTGGTGCCCAGTTCGCGCACGCGATCCAGCCATTTCGGGTCCAGTTCGGTCCCGATATAGTGCTCCAGGAACTGCTCGCGCGGCACGCCAGCGCTCTCGGTCAGGCGCAGAAGGCGGCCATCCAGTTGCGTCAGCTTCTTGCCGAAGCTGTTCAACTGCTCCACCAATTGTTCGATCCGCTGCGGGTTCAGGCGCAGGCCAGCCAGGGCCCCCACCATTTCCTCACGGGTCTTGTCAAACTTGCGCTCCGCCTGCTTGGAGGGTTCTTCCCCCTTGCAGATGGTTTGGATGCGCTTGTCCTGCAGCTTGATCAGGCGCGATTGGATTTCGGCGATGTCGTCGAACTGACCCAACACCTGCGGCTTGATCTGGGCTTCCATCGCCGCAAGCGAGACGGCGTTATCTTCCGACTCCTCCTCCGGCTCCTCCGGGCCCTCTTCGCCCGCCGCCTCAATATCGGCCAACTCGGTTTCTGCGGGCTCTCCCGTACCGGTGCTGGCGCCATAGGTGGCGTCCAGATCGATGATGTCGCGCAGCAACATCCGGCCCTGGTTCAGCTGGTCGCGCCAGGACAACAGCGCCTTGACTGTCAGCGGGCTTTCCAGCAGCCCGCCGATCATCATCTCGCGACCGGCTTCAATGCGCTTGGCGATGGCGATTTCGCCTTCGCGTGACAGCAACTCGACCGAGCCCATCTCGCGCAGATACATGCGCACCGGGTCGTCCGTGCGGCCAATGTCGTCATCGTCGACATTGCCAGCGCGTCCCTCGCTGTCGCCTTCGCGTTCCTCAGCTTCTGCCTCTTCGGTCTCCTCGCCCTCAACCAGATTGATGCCAAGCTCGGACAGCATGGCCATCGTGTCTTCGATCTGCTCCGATGACACCTGATCCGGTGGCAGGACCGCGTTCAACTCATCATACGTGATGTGTCCGCGCTCTTTGCCTTTGGCGATCAGTTTCTTGATCGCGGCGGCGACATTGTCCATCAGGGAGGATTCAAGCGCTTCCTCTTGGGCTGCGCTATCCTCAGTGGCGGCGGTCGCTTTCTGCGCCATGCGGTCTCACCCTCTCTGGGCAGGAGATTCCGGGCGGCAATGTCGACCAAGGTTGGCCGACACCGCCGCAATTGCGACGGGTCCCACACCTTGCCAGCGAAGATCGCCAACAAGGATATCCCGGATGTCAGGGCCGGAGCGGAAGCTCTGGCAATGGCAACGCTCGCACGGCGCTCCTGCTGTCCGCTCAACAGGTGGCGCCAGACAAGACGGTGTCAAGTCCGGGTGGGGCCGGGAGAATGGTTGCGTGATCCGCCAAAGGCAAGCCCTCTCTTCATAGCCTGCGAATCTTGGCGGACTGCAGGGGGCATGGCGTCCGAATCCAGGCGATGATCAAGGATTTCGGGCGAATCGGTAGCTTAGGGATCGTGGGGATCACCAACATCCACTCCAGCGGCATGCAGTGCTTGCAACTCAAGAAAGCGATTCCAGGCGGACTGATCCTCCGTGGCCTCAAACAGCGCGCGGGCCTCATCCATGTCAGCGCGCAGGTGCGCCAGGGTCATCGCCGCCAGCATGTGGTCGACGCGTTCCAGGGCGCGCGCCTCATCCAGCGTGTCAAAGCTGGCGCGGAACGCGGGGGTGATCCGCCATTGGGTGACGCAGTCGGCCGAGACACCGAGGTCGGCCAAGCGCTCGACCAGAGCCTCGGGGGCTGTGTCCGGCTCAACCTCCAGCCCCACCAGCGCGTCGCGCACCTGATCGAGGGTTGGGTCGGCAAAGCTGATCAGCGCCAGCTCCTCCCGCCGCAAGTCAATCAAGGCTGGAAACCGGCAGAGCAGGAGCAGCAGGACACGATCATCGATGCTGGAGCGAGCTGTTGGCAGGCCGACTTTGCGCCACGCCCCCTCGGTCAAGGCGGCCCGACGGCGCATCACCTCCCGCAGGTCTGGACGCTCGCGCACCCATTGGCCTTGACGGGGCGCAGGGGGACGCTCGCCGAAGCGCCCGCGCGCGCGAGGGGCGGCGTCGCCCAGCAGAGTGGCGAGGCGCGTGCGGAACTCGGCCTCATAGAGCTCGCGGGTGGCGGGATCGGCGATGCTGCGCGCCAAGTCCCGCAGGCGCGCCTGTAAGGCGGCGCGCGCCTCTGGCGTGTCAATGCGATGGCTTGTCGTCTCTGCCCGCCAGAGGTGATCAACCAGTGGGACGGCTGAGCCCATCAGCTCGGTGAAGGCCCGCGCGCCGCCGCTGCGCAACACCTCGTCTGGGTCCTGGCCGCCTGGCAGGACGAGAAACCGCAAGGAGCGTCCAGGGCCAACCTTTGGCAGCGCGCGCTCCGCGGCTTTTGCGGCTGCGCGCTGCCCGGCTGCGTCACCATCCAGACACAGGACCGGCTCGGCAGTCAGGCGCCACAGCTCCTCCAACTGATCGTCGGTCAATGCGGTGCCGAGGGGGGCGACTGCCCCCGTGAAGCCCGCCTTGTGCAGGGCGATCACATCCATATAGCCCTCGGCCACGATCACGGGCTGCTTGCGGGCCGCTGCCTCACGGGCGATGTGCAGCGCGTAGAGGGTTTGGCCTTTGTGAAACAGCGGACCATCGGCGGAGTTCAGATACTTCGGCTGACCATCGCCCAGCACGCGCCCGCCAAAGGCGACCGGGCGACCGCGCCGGTCAAAGATCGGGAAGATCACCCGACCGCGGAAGAAATCGAACACGGCGCCATCCTCGCCGCGCTTCAGCACACCGGCTTCCAGGCTCGCATCCTCAGGAATATCCTGCTTGGCAAGGTGGGCTTTCAAGGCCGACCGGCTGTCGGGCGCCCAGCCCAGCCGAAAGCGGCCCACATCCTCCGCCGTCAGGCCCCGGCGCGACAGGTAGCCCCGGGCATCCGCCCCGGCGGTGGCTGCCAACTGCGCTTCAAAAAACAGGCAGGTCGCCTCCAGCGCCGCCTCCGCTCCTTTGCGGCGCTTGGTCGCCACGGGGTCGGGTGGGCGGTCGTGCGGCACCTCCAACCCGGCGATGCTGGCGATTTCTGCCACGGCCTCGGGAAACGTGAGGCCCTGTGCCTCCATCGCGAAGGTGATTTGGTCGCCCGATTTGCCGCAGCCAAAGCATTTGAACAGATTTTTGTCGTCGTTGACGAAGAAGGAGGGGGATTTCTCTGAGTGAAACGGGCACAGCCCAGAGAATTCCCGCCCCTTTTTGGTCAACTTCACCCGCGTCGCCACCAGACGGCTGACCGGCACGCGGCGGCGCAGCTCCTCCAGAAAGGCGGGCGGAAAGGCCATTGGGCTAGCCTTGCAGGGCGGTTTTCACCAAGCCATTGGCTTTGGAGAAATCCATCTGACCGGCATAGCGCTCCTTCAGCGCGGTCATCACCTTGCCCATGTCCTTGACGCTGCTGGCACCGGTTTCAGAGATGATCCCTTGAATTGCAGCCGCCACGGCCGCGTCGTCCATCGGGGCGGGCAGGAAACGCTCAATCAAGTCGATCTCGGCGGCTTCCTGTGCCGCCAGGTCGGCCCGTCCGCCCTGTTCGTACAGGGTGATGGATTCCCGCCGCTGCTTCACCATCCCCATCAGCAGCGACAGGATTTCGGCATCGCTGATCGCCTGGTCACCGCGCGGGCGGGCGACGTCGATGTCCTTCTGTTTCACGGCGGCTTGCACCATGCGGATGGCGGACAGGGTCGCCGGATCCTTCTCGCGCATCGCGGTTTTCATGGTCTCGGTGAAGGCGGCACGCAACGTGCTCATGACGGCTCCTCAGATTGGGGGCGCAGACCCTATCGGCTCTTGCGGCGGTTCGCTAGGTTGGCGCCATGGACGCTTCTGCCATCGACGCCGCCGCCACCGTGCTGATCGCCCTGCGCGAGAGTACCACACCAATCGACCGATTGCCGGACGAGATGCGCCCGCCTGATCTCGCGGCGGGCTACGCCGTCCAGGCAGCAGTGCGCCAGCGCCGCGGGCCCTACGCGGGCTGGAAGATCGGCTGCACGACTGCTGTGATGCAGCGCTACCTTGGCATCTCCCACCCCTGCGCTGGCGGCATCCGGGTGGAGGATGTTCATCTCCACCATCTCCGCCTCGACCCCAGTCGCCATCGCCGGTTGGGAGTGGAGTGCGAGATTGCGGTGCGGCTTGGCGCGTCGTTGACGGGGGTGGTGAGTGCTGCAACGGCGGCAGCGGCGATTGCTAGCGTCCACCCCGCCATCGAGGTGGTGGAAGACCGCTACATCGACTGGCCGACCCTCGACCTTCCCACCATGGTGGCGGATGACTTTTTCCACCGTGCCGTGGTGCTGGGACCAGCCCTTGACGCTGGTTCCCTGGCCGATCTGCCAGGGCGCCTGTGCCATACGGGTCATCCCGATGCAACCGGCGCCGGGCGGGATATCCTGGGCGACCCGTTGGCCGCCTTGGTCTGGCTGGCCGGGCACACGCCGCTGCAGGCCGGTGCGTTGGTCCTGTTGGGCAGTTTGGTCAAGACCCAGTGGCTGGTGCCGGGCGATGAGGTGCTGGCGGAGGTTGGCGGTGCCTCCGTCCAGGTGTCTGTAGCGGCGCCCTAAAGGGCCGTGCCGACTCTCGGCGATGGCAGCGGCGCGTGGCCGCCAAGGCAGCCGCCCGCCAGCATGAACGCCGCCAGCATCTCGCGCATGGCGATCAAGGCCCCGGCGTCGCGCAGCCGCCCGGCCAGACCGGGTTGGTCATCCTCCACCACCAGGGCAAACGGGAACCAGGAGTGGCGGACGATCCGGCCATCGGCCAGGGCGACACGCAGCAACGCCTGATCGCCATCCAGGCGCGGATCGAACACAACCACCATGCGCCCGGTTTCATCCGGTCCGAGGCCACCATCGGCCAACAGCCCAACCGCGAGTGCCAGCCAAACGGCGAAGACGCCGCCCAGAACGCTCAAGGCCAGACGTGTCGGTCCCATGGTTGCGTCCACCTGCTACTCTGCTGCGGCGAGCCGTTTGGTCAGCGGCCGCTCGTCGATGGGAATATGCACCAAAGCGGCGAACAGGCCGAGTGCGACCGAGAGCCACCACGTGATGTCATAGCTGCCCGTCGCTTCATACAAGCGTCCACCGACTGTCAGGCCGATGAAGGCACCAACTTGGTGGCTGAAGAACACCAGCCCAAACAGCGTGCTCATATAGCGGGTGCCATAGATTTGCGCGACCAAGCCCGAGGTTGGCGGCACGGTGGACAACCACAGCAAGCCCAGCACGGCCGCAAACAGAACAACACTCCACACGCTGGGACCCGCCAGCACGAACAGCGCGAACACCACGGCGCGCAATCCGTAAATCCACGCCAGCATGTTGCGTTTGGAGCCACGCCCGCCCATCACCCCGGCGATGTAGGAGCCGATGATGTTGAACCCGCCAATCAGCGCCAGGGATGCAGCGGCCAGCCAGCTCGGCAAGCCAGCGTCCTTGATGTAGGGCGGCAGGTGCACCTGCACGAAGGCGACATGGAAGCCACAGACAAAAAAGCCAGCCGTCAACAGCCGGTAGGAGCGGTCACCCCACGCTTCTTTGATCGCGGTGCGCAGGGTGCTGGGACCCTGGGTTGGGGCCGGAGCGGAGGCTGTGGTGGGTGCCAGCAGCGGCAGCAGCAACGGCAGGATCAGCACCAGCGCCCCCGCCATCGCCACCAGTGTGGTCTGCCAGCCAATCACATCGATGGACAACTGGGCGAGGGGTGGCACCAGCAGCTGCCCCATGGAGTTGGCGGCCGTCATCATGCCGAACACCCAGGTCCGGCGCTCTGGCGGCACCACCTTACCAAGCGCCGCCATGATGATGGCAAATGACCCGGCACCAATGCCAATCCCCGTGAGCACCCCGCCCGTCAAATGCAGCAGCATCGGCGAGGAGGCTTGGACCATCAGCACCGTTCCAGCCGCATAAATGGTGATCCCGGCCAGCAACACCCGGCGCGCGCCATACCGATCGGCAATCGCTCCAGCCACAGGCTGGGCCGCGCCAAACAGAAGGTTGGAGATCGCCATCGCGTCGGAGAACACGTCGCGGCCCCAGCCGAACTCCGCGCTCATCGGCACCAGAAACAGCCCGAAGGCAGCGCGGATGCCAAAGGTGACCAACGAGACCACGGCCCCGCATAGAATCATCAGCATCACCACCCGCGACAGCGGAGCCGGAGTTGCCGGCATTGAGGAGGCAGAGGTCATTTGGTTGCATCCGTTGTTGCTGCACCGCACGATTGCCACAGCGTAGACGGGTCCTAGGCCCCGTCAATGTGTGCGCAACGCGGGAGAGCCATGCGGCGCATTGCCAGAGCAGGGCAAGGTTGCGTCGGTGGCGGCTTGACCGGGGATGCCCGCTTCCCCTAATCCAACCGAAATGCCCGACCGCGCGCCCCGTTCTGGCGGCGCGCGTCTTAGTGTGGGGACCAGCCTTCATGTCGCAGCCATTGCCACCGGACGCCGCCGGATCGCCGACCGGCGCGTTGATTCTCGCCGACGGAACCGTGTTCTGGGGCCAGGGTCTTGGGGCCGAGCGACAGACAGTTGGCGAAGTGTGCTTCACCACTGGCATGACGGGGTATCAGGAGACGCTGACCGACCCGTCCTTCGCCGGTCAGATCGTCACCTTCACCTTCCCCCATATCGGCAATGTCGGCACCAATGCCGAGGATCTGGAGACCATGACACCGGCCTGCCGGGGAGCAATCCTGCGCGCACCGGTCACCGAGCCATCGAATTGGCGTGCAGCCGACTCGCTAACCCGCTGGCTGGAGCGGCACGGCCTGCCAGGGCTCGCCGGGGTGGACACCCGCGCGATCACCCGGCGCATCCGCGACGGCGGTGCCCCGAATGGCGTGCTGGTGCATGCCCCGGACGGCAAGATCGATGTGGAGGCGTGCATCGCCACGGCGCGCGCCTGGCCGGGTCTGGAGGGGATGGACCTCGCCAAGGACGTCACCACCGCTCAGTCCTACACGTGGGATGGGGAGGCGGCGTGGCAACTCGGGCGCGGCTTTGGCCGCCAGAGCGCGCCGCGGCACCGGGTGGTCGCCATTGATTTCGGCGCCAAGCGTAACATCCTGCGCGAACTGGCAGCAGCCGGGTGCGAGGTGATCGTGGTGCCCGCAACCGCCACGGCTGAGGAAATCATGCGCCACCAGCCCGCTGGCATCTTCCTGTCCAACGGACCCGGCGATCCAGCAGCAACGGGCGTTTATGCCGTTCCCACCATCCAGGCGCTGATGGCAGCGGATTTGCCGATCTTCGGCATCTGCCTTGGTCACCAGCTGTTGGCCCTCGCCCTGGGTGCCAAGACCTTCAAGTTGGAGCGCGGGCACCGCGGCGCCAACCATCCTGTGAAAGACCTCGACACGGCGCGCGTGGAGATCACCAGCCAGAACCATGGCTTTGCCGTCGATCCGGCTTCGCTGCCGCTAGGGGTGGTACAGACCCACACCTCGCTGTTTGATGGCACCAACGAAGGGCTGAAGGTGACCGGCAAGCCGGTGTTCTCGGTCCAGCACCACCCGGAGGCCTCGCCCGGCCCGCACGACTGCCACCACCTGTTCCAGCACTTCGTTTCATTGATGGATCGCTAATGCCAAAGCGCACTGACATTCGCTCGATCCTGATCATCGGCGCTGGGCCGATTGTCATCGGGCAAGCCTGCGAGTTCGACTATTCCGGCACCCAGGCGGTGAAGGCGCTGAAGGAGGAGGGGTACCGGGTTGTTCTGGTCAACTCCAACCCTGCGACCATCATGACGGATCCGGGTCTGGCCGACGCCACCTATGTGGAGCCGATCACGCCGGAGTTTGTTGCCAAGGTGCTGGAGCAGGAACGGTGCGACGCATTGCTGCCCACCATGGGCGGACAGACAGCGCTCAACACAGCCCTCGCCCTCGCCAAGGATGGCGCCTTGGCCCGGCTGGGCGTCGAGCTGATCGGCGCGAAGGAAGAGGCGATTGAGAAGGCCGAGGATCGCCAAAAATTCCGGGAGGCGATGGATCGCATTGGCCTCGACAGCCCCCGCTCGCGCATGGTCGCCAGCCTGGATGAGGCGATGGCGGCGTTGGAGCAGGTGGGCCTGCCCGCGATCATTCGCCCCTCCTTCACCCTTGGCGGGCAAGGTGGCGGGATCGCCTACAATCGCGAGGAGTTCGTCCAGATTGTGGCGGGCGGCCTGAAGCTCTCCCCCGTGGGTACGGTGCTGGTTGAGGAGTCTGTCCTCGGCTGGAAAGAGTTTGAGATGGAGGTGGTGCGCGACCGCGCGGACAACTGCATCATCATCTGCTCGATTGAAAATCTGGATCCGATGGGTGTGCACACGGGTGACTCGATCACCATCGCACCAGCCCTTACCTTGACCGACAAAGAATATCAGATCCTGCGCGACGCCTCGATCGCCGTCTTGCGCGAGATCGGGGTGGATACCGGTGGCTCGAATGTTCAATTCGCCATCAATCCCGTCGATGGGCGGCTGGTGGTGATTGAGATGAACCCGCGGGTGTCCCGCTCCTCAGCCTTGGCATCGAAGGCGACGGGGTTCCCGATTGCCAAGGTCGCGGCCAAGCTGGCGGTTGGCTACACGCTGGATGAGTTGACCAACGAAATCACCGGCTGCACGCCCGCGTCGTTTGAGCCGACGATTGATTATGTCGTCACCAAGATCCCGCGCTTCACGTTTGAGAAGTTTCCCGGTGCCGATCCGATCCTAACCACCTCCATGAAGTCGGTGGGGGAGGTGATGGCGATTGGTCGGACCTTCCAGGAATCCCTCCAAAAAGCGCTGCGCGGCATGGAAACCGGGTTGACCGGCTTTGATGACTTGCCGTTGCCGGACGACGAGGATGCGCTGGTGGCTGCCGTCACCCGCCCGACGCCTGATCGCCTGCGTGCCGTCGCAGAGGCGTTTCGCCGTGGGCGCAGCGTGGAATGGGTGCAGGACCTGTCGCGAATCGACCCCTGGTTCCTGCGCCAGATTCAAGAGCTGATCCAAGTCGAAGCCGACGTGAAGGCCCAAGGGCTGCCGGAGAGCGCGGCTGGCCTCCTGCGGCTGAAGGCCCGCGGGTTTTCAGACGCGCGTCTGGCGAAGTTGACGGGTCACACAGAGGCAGAAGTGGCAGAAATCCGCCGCGCCCTTGGTGTGCGCCCGGTGTTCAAACGGATTGACACCTGCGCGGCCGAGTTTGCCAGCGCCACGCCCTATATGTACTCCTGCTATGAAGGTGGGGGCTGGCAGCCAGCGGAGTGTGAGGCCGAGCCATCGGACCGCAAGAAGGTGATGATCCTGGGTGGCGGCCCCAACCGGATCGGCCAGGGTATCGAGTTTGACTATTGCTGTGTTCACGCCGCCTATGCGCTGGCGGAGGCTGGGTTGGAGACCATCATGGTCAACTGCAACCCGGAAACCGTGTCCACCGACTACGACACCTCTGACCGCCTCTACTTCGAGCCGCTGACGGGCGAGGATGTCACCGAAATTGCGACCTTGGAGGCCAGCCGCGGCACGTTGTTGGGCGTGATCGTGCAGTTCGGCGGGCAAACCCCGTTGAAGCTGGCAGCGGCCTTGGAAGCCGCGGGTGTGCCGATCCTTGGTACGTCCCCCGACGCGATTGATTTGGCGGAGGATCGCGAGCGGTTCCAGGTGCTGTTGCAGCGCCTGAAGCTGCTGCAGCCGCGCAACGGCACGGCACGCTCCACCGATGAAGCAGAGCGGGTGGCAGCCGAGGTTGGCTATCCCCTGGTGATCCGCCCCTCCTATGTGTTGGGTGGCCGGGCGATGGAGATCGTCCACGATCTGGCGGGTCTGCGCCGCTATATGACCACGGCGGTGCAGGTGTCTGGCGCCAGCCCGGTGCTGATCGACAGCTACCTCGCCGATGCCATCGAAGTGGATGTTGACGCCGTCGCCGATCCGGACACGGTGCGAGTCGCTGGCATCATGGAGCACATTGAAGAGGCGGGCATCCATTCAGGCGATAGCGCCTGCGCCCTGCCACCCTATTACCTAGCACCGGCGCTGGTGGAGGAAATCCGCCGTCAGACAGTGGTGCTGGCGCGGGCGTTGAAGGTGGTTGGCCTGATGAACGTGCAGTTCGCCGTGCAGGGCGACACGGTTTATGTGCTGGAGGTCAACCCCCGCGCCTCCCGCACGGTGCCGTTCGTTGCCAAGGCGACCGGTGTGCCGATCGCGAAGATCGCGGCGCGGGTGATGGCGGGCGAGGCGTTGGCGGGCTTCCCGGCAGCACCGGAAACCTTGCCGCACACGGCGGTCAAGGAAGCCGTGTTCCCGTTCAACCGCTTCCCAGGCGTGGACACGCTGTTGGGGCCGGAGATGAAGTCGACCGGCGAGGTGATGGGCCTGGACGTCGATTTCGGTCGCGCCTTCTACAAGAGCCAGCTGGCAGCGGGCGTGGTGCTGCCGCCCTCGGGCACGGTGTTCATCTCCGTGCGGGACCGGGACAAGGCGGAGGTTGGGGAGCTTGCCAAGCGACTGGCCGCGATGGGCTTCCAACTGTTGGCCACCCGCGGAACCGCTGCTTTTTTGGCGGATTTGGGCTTGAGCGTGAGGATGGTCAAAAAGGTGCTGGAAGGCCAGCCGCACATCGTTGACAGCATGCTGTCGGGCGAAGTGCAGTTGGTGGTCAACACGGTCGAGGGCCAGCGGGCAATCTCAGATTCGAAGTCGTTACGCCGCACCGCTCTTGCGAATGGCATTCCATACTACACCACCATCAATGGGGCTGAGGCCGCTGTGATCGCCATTGAGGCCCTACGGGGAGGCACCTTGGGTGTCGCCCCCTTGCAAAGCTACGGACTGCTGGCATAAGCCTTGGCAGTGGGTGCGGCGGTTGGTTCGACCATCGTGTCCTTGCGGGTTTGGCGCGTCGCTCCTATTTTGAGGGGCGTTGGCACCTGTGGGTGCTGATAGGGATGGGGCGCGTTGAGCTTCTGTTCAACGCTGTGCCCTCCTTTTGTGTCTCTGGCCCCGTTTGGGCCCAGCGGTCGTTCAAGTGCCCTGGGCCTCTGTTTGCCTCTGGAAGGATGGTATGGACAAGATTCCGATGACCGCCGGCGGCTATGCGCGGATGATCGAGGAACTGAAGACCCTCAAGACCATCGAGCGGCCGGCCGTGATCCGAGCCATTGCTGAAGCCCGTGAGCATGGCGACCTTTCGGAGAACGCTGAGTACCACGCAGCGCGCGAACGGCAATCCTTCATTGAGGGGCGGATTACGGAGTTGGAGGACATCATCTCGCGCGCCGAGGTGATTGACGTCTCCAAACTGTCGGGCACCGCAATCAAGTTTGGCGCCACCGTTGTGCTGGCCGATGAGGACACTGGGGAGGAGAACACCTACCAGATCGTTGGTCAGTATGAAGGCGATATCAAACTGGGCCTGCTGTCGCTGTCGGCTCCGTTGGCGCGCGCGCTGATTGGCAAGACCATCGGTGACAATGTGGAGGTGGTGACACCTCGCGGCTCCAAAGCCTATGAGATCGTTGACGTGCGCTACGGCGGCTAGCATCTCCTAGGTTGTGCCTGTAAAGCGGTCAATTTGCTTATTTCCACGGCGAAATCACCGTGGTACACGCGGCGCGGTCGCGAAACCACTGGTTAAGGTGCCCCATGTCGATCCGAAGCAAGCTATTGATTTGCTTGGCACTGTTGACAGCCGCGATCATTGGCGCTGTCGCCGTTGGCGGACGTGCCATCTCTGGCCTCAACAGCGACTTGGATCGCGTGGTGCGTCAGCGGGTCGAGCCCATCGTTGTGCTCAAGACCATTGCTGACGCCTATGCGGTGGATGTTGTCGACCTTGCCCACAAGATGCGTGCGGGTGCGGTCCCGTTCTCCGATGGGGAGCGGTTGGTTGGAGAGGCTGTGACCCGGTTGCAACAAGGCTTCGCCACCTTGCGCACTCAGCCGATGACAGCGGCAGAGCAAGCGATCTGGAACGATCTGCAGCCGCTGGCGGCCAAGGCGGATGAATTGGCAGCCCGCCTGCGGGTGGTGGCCCGCGACGCGAACTTCCCCGAACTAACCAACATCGTGATTGCTGACTTGTATCCGACCATTGATCCCGTGTCGGAGCGGGTGGGCGCCCTGATTGACTTGAAGTTGAAGCTGTCGCGCGAGGCCTATACCGAGGCGTCTGCCAATGCCGAACAAGCAGGCGATGCGCTGTTTGCCGTCAGCCTGGGCGGATTGGTGGCCGTGCTGGCGGCCGTATGGCTGGTGGTCGCTGCGGTCAGTCGACCGCTCGCGGGCATCACAGATGCCATGAGTGCCGTGGCCGGGGGCGCGCTGGACACCACCATCCCTGGGGAGGACCGGGCCGATGAGATCGGTCGTCTGGCCGGGGCGTTGGTGGTGTTCCGTGACTCAATGGTGGAAAATCGCCGCTCGGAGGAGCGTCGGCAACTGGATCGCGAGGCTGCCGAAGCGCAAAAGCGCGCGGCCCTTGCGGCTGTCGCCGACACCTTCGAAGCCTCGGTCAGCCGGGTTGCCCACAAGGTGGGGGAGGAGATCGTCGGGATCGTCAGCCAGTCCACCGCCACCACGCAATTGCAGCGCCAGGGCACGTCCAAATCGCTGTCGGTGTTTGAGACGGCTGAGGTCACCCGATCCCGTGTTGACCAATTGTCGCAGGCAGGGGAGCAGATGTCCGCGTCGATTGCGGAGATTTCGGCTCGTGTTGCCCAAGCGGCCGATGAAAGCAGCCGCGCGGTGGTTGATGTGGGTACGGCCACCAAGCAGATTGATCAGCTGGCGATCGCAGTGGGAGCCATCGGCTCAGTGGTTGCGATGATCACTGAGATTGCCGAGCAGACCAATCTGCTGGCATTGAACGCAACGATTGAGGCCGCGCGGGC
This sequence comes from Alphaproteobacteria bacterium, assembly GCA_004292755.1. Taxonomy (GTDB): domain Bacteria; phylum Pseudomonadota; class Alphaproteobacteria; order Elsterales; family Elsteraceae; genus RDXE01. The sequence continues at coordinate 80,515 of RDXE01000040.1, read as the reverse complement.
TGGCGATGCTGGCAAGGGTTTTGCCGTGGTGGCCAATGAAGTGAAGGCGCTGGCCAACCAAACCGCTCGCGCCACCTCGGACATTACCGCTCAGATCGCAAGAATTCAGGCTGAGACCCATTCGGCTGTGGAGTCGGTGCAGCGGGTTGGACGGTTGATTGAAGTGATCAATTCCGTCTCCACCAGCATCGCGGGCGCGGTTGAGGAGCAAAGTGCGGTATCCGGTGATATCGCCCGGACCATCGCTGTCATCGCAGAGGACATGACCCGTGTCACCGAGAACATTGGCGAGGTGGCCCAGGGTGCTGTACGGTCGTGCAGCGGCGCAATCGAAGTGCTGTGGGCGGCCGACGGTCTGTCGGCTCTCTCGCGGACGTTGAGCGCCGACGTCGACCGTTTCCTGACCACCGTCCGCGCAACGCCCGCGGGCTGAAGCAGAGATCGCCATGAAATTCAAGGTACAGACCTCCCCCGATCGCGCGAGCCTCAGCATCAATGGGGCTTTGACCTTCGCTGATCACACCGAATTCAAAGGTGTGATCGAGCAGATCATTGAGCCTCAGCCGAAGGAGATTGAAGTCGATCTCAGTCAGGTTGAGATTGTTGACTCCGCTGGCCTTAGCTTGTTTCTGATTCTGCGGGATCGGGCCAAGAAGTATGGCGGGTCGGTCACGCTGAAGCGTCCGCCCCAACACGTCGCTCGGATGCTCAACGTGGTCGCTTTTGACGCGCTGTTCACGATCCAGAACTAGCGCCGTCGCTCTGGCTGGAGGACGCGGCGCCTTGGCTGCCGCGAAGTCCTTATTGCTGATGCGGAAAATTTTGTGTTTCGGACCAGACAACATGGATCGGAACACTATATCGTCACACCGATAGCCGGGTGCTGTCAGCGGCAGTGATCGAAGGGCTAGGCCAGGAGCTCGCCTGCCGCAGGAGGGTGAGCTATGAGCATTCGCGTTCGATTGGTGTTGATCGTGTTTGTGTTGTCGCTGGGCTTGATTGCATCGCTCGGCTGGACGCTCCGCAGCTCCTCGCGCGAGTTGCAAGGGGCGGTGGTTGCCAACGAAGCCAACCTTGTTGCCGCAGAAGCGATTGCCGCGGGCAACAACTGGGCGGTTGAGCGTGGCACGGTCAATGGTCTGCTGGCCGACGTCGCGCGGGCACCGGACACTGCCTTGAAAACCGTACAGGATCGGCGCGCGGCAGGTCTGGCCGCCTGGGCACGGGTGCAAACCCTCGCAGCACAGCCCGACATCACCAGCGCCGAAGTGGCGCAGTCGCTCACTGTCGCCCGTGCCGCGATCGACCGGGTGGAACGCCTGCGCGCGGAGTTTGACGCTGCTGTCGCGGCCAAAGACACCGCCGGCGGGCAAGCCCTGCGCTCCCAGTGGTTTGATGCGACCACAGCTGCGATTATGGCAGTGCAAGGGGTGCGGCAGGCCGTCGAGCTGAAGGTGATTGGAACTCCGGCGACTCGGTTGATGAATGGCCTTGCGCTGAAGCACGCCCTGTTCACCATGTCCGAGTTTGCTGGCCGCGAGCGTGGGTTTATCAATGGCGTGATTGCCGCCAATCAGCCCCTGTCGCCTGCGCAGATGCAGCAGGTCGGCAGTTTCAAAGGTCAGATCGATGCCTCCTGGCTCGTGATCCAGGCACGGCGCACGTCCCTCGGTCCGGAGCTTGCGGCGGCGATTGCCGCTTTTGAGCGTCAGTACTTCCAGGAGTTCCTGCCCCTGCGCGACCGGGTGCTGGCAGCAGGGTCGCAGGGGCAGCCCTACCCGGTGCCGGCGCCGGAATGGTTTGCCGCCTCCACGCGGGCCATTGAGGCGATGATCGCAGCACAGACGGTCGTGACGCGGGTGAACGACGCGTTGGCCGATGGCACCGTGGCGTTCAATCGCACGCTGATCCTGATCGAGGCCTTGCTGGGCGCAGGTGCCGTGATTGTGGTTCTGGGGGCGTTGTGGGTGTTGTCTCGCCATGTGGTGCGACCGCTGCGGGCAGTCACCGCCGCCGTTGGTGGTCTTGCCGAGGGCGACTACACCACGCCGGTTCCCGACCATAATCGCAATGATGAGATTGGCGCGATTGTTGCGGCCGTGCGGGTGTTCCGCGATACTGGGCTGCGCGTGCAGGCGATGGAGGCCGAACAGGCCGCTCAGGAACAGGCCGAGCGGGAAAAGCGCGCTGCTGAGTTGGCCGATCTGGCGCAGCACTTTGAGACCAGCGTAAAGACAGCGGCCGGTGCCGTCGGCAAGGCCTGCGAGTCCATGATCGAGACCGCGACCATTACCGCCAAGCGGCAGGAACGCGGCACCATGCGGTCCGTCTCGGTCAGCGAGGCGGCAGAGGCAACCCGCACCAGCATCAGCGCCCTTGCATCCGCCGGGGAGGAGATGGCGGCATCCATTGCGGAAATTGGCCAGCAGGTTACCCGTGCTGCTGGCACGGCTCGTCAGGCGAGCGATGATGTCAGCCATTCACGCGACCAGATTGAGCGTTTGGCCGAGGCCAGCCGTCAGATCGGGTCGGTGGTCGCCTTGATCACAGAGATCGCCGAGCAAACCAATCTGTTGGCGCTCAACGCCACCATCGAGGCCGCGCGCGCGGGCGATGCCGGGCGGGGTTTTGCCGTGGTTGCCAACGAGGTCAAGGCGCTGGCGGGGCAAACCGCCCAGGCCACGGCCCAGATCACCCGCCAGATTGAGGCGATCCAGGAAGAAAGCCGTGCCGCCGTCGACGGCATTTCTCGGGTTGGTGATGTTGTGCAGTCGATTGACGAGATGACCGGCGCCGTCGCGGCTGCCGTCGAGCAGCAAGGGGCGGTCACCAATGAGATTGCCGAAACCATCTCTCGGATCACCCGCGACATGGATCAAGTCGCAGGCAGCATCAGTGATGTGACTGGTGGCACGATCCGCGGTTGTGCGTCATCGATTGAAGTGTTGTGGGCGGGCGAGGATGTCATGAAAATCTCTGCCCGGCTGGAGCGTGATGTTGATGGTTTCCTCAACCATATCCGGCGCGACCTCGCTGCGTGATCTGGCAAGCCCAGCGCAGCATCAACGGGATAGCGCGTGCGTTAGCGAGGTTGGCCTCTAACCGCAGTCGTAAGACATTCCGTCGCGGGCGGATGTGGGGCAAAACCGACTATTGTGGCGGCGGCGCGGGGTGTTGGCCCCGCACTCCCTCTCTCCTCCGTTTGCCATCAGGCAGGATCCCCCATGGATATCAGCAAGGTTGCCGTCGGCAAGAATCCCCCTAAGGATTTCAATGTCATCATCGAGATTCCGATGGGCGGCGAGCCGGTCAAGTACGAGTTGGATAAGGAGTCAGGGGCGCTGGTTGTGGATCGCTTCCTCCACACCGCCATGTACTACCCCGGCAATTATGGCTTCGTGCCCCACACCTTGGCCGAAGATGGCGACCCGCTGGACGTGCTGGTGATTGGCCGCCACGCGTTGGTGCCCGGCTGCATTGTGCCATGCCGCGCCGTTGGGGTGTTGCTGATGGAGGATGATGGCGGCCCGGACGAGAAGGTGCTGGCCGTCCCTATCGACAAGTTGCATCCGTTCTACGCGGGCATCAACACTTGGCAGGACCTGCCGCCAATCCTGATCGAGCAGATTGCCCACTTCTTCAAGCACTATAAGGATTTGGAGAAGGGCAAGTGGGTCACCATCGCCCGCTGGGGCGGCGTTGAGGAGGCGGAGCGTCTGCTGCTGGCCTCGGTCGCGCGTTACAACAAACCCTCCGAAGCGGCCTGACACTACAGAAAGCTGTAGGGGTCAACATCCACCGTGATCCGGGCGCTGCCAGTGGCGGGGGCCCGGGTCAACCAGTCGGTGATGATCGGCTGGATGCTCACATCCTTCGGCGCGCGCACCAGCAACCGTCGGCGATGGCGACCGCGCAGCAGTGCCATCGGTGCGGGCGCTGGCCCCAGCACCGTTACATCGGGCAAGCGCGGGGCTGTGCGCGCTAGGCTGCGGGCAAGGCGATCAGCCTCCTCTGGTGTAGCAGCGGAGACGATCAGAGCAACCAGGCGGCTGTATGGCGGCATGTTGGCCGCCAGTCGTTCCTCCGCCTCGACCGCGAGAAAACCATCCAGATCCCGTGCCGCCAGCGCTTGGATCACGGGATTGGCGGGGTCGGTGGTTTGCAGCAGCACCCGGCCAGGCTTCTCCGCGCGGCCTGCCCGCCCTGCCACCTGTTGCAGCACCTGAAAGCTGCGCTCTCCCGCGCGCAGGTCGCCGCCGCGCAGGCCGAGGTCGGCATCGACGATGCCGACCAGCGTGAGGTGAGGAAAGTTGTGGCCTTTGGCGATCATCTGAGTGCCGATCAGCAGGTCAACCTCTCGCTCCGCCATGCGGTTGACCAGCGCGCGGGCGGCCTTGGCATCGGCCAGCAGGTCGGAACTCATCACTTCCAGCCGAGCACCGGAAAACAGGAAGGCGGCCTCCTCAGCGATTCGCTCGACCCCAGGTCCCCAGGCGACGAGAGCATCGGTGGCGCCGCAGGCTGGGCAGGCATGAGGCTCAGGCTCGCTGTAGCCGCAATGATGACACACGAGCTTGCGGCGCAGACGATGCTCCACCAGCAAGGCCGAGCATTGACGACACTCAAACCGATGCCCGCAGGCCCGGCAGAGGGTGAGCGGCGCGTAGCCCCGGCGATTGACGAACAGCAGCGCCTGATCGCCTGCGGCCAGGGTTTCGCGCACGGCATCCTCCAGCGGCGGCGAGAGGTAGCGCCCGCGCGCGGGGGCATGCCGTCGCAGATCGATCACAGTTACCTCTGGCAGACTGGCTCCGCCCGCGCGATCTGGCAGGTCCAGGCGGCGATAGCGGCCCCGCTCCACATTGGTGACGGTTTCGAGGGAGGGGGTGGCGCTCGCCAGCACCACAGGCGCATTCGCCAGCCGCCCGCGCACCACCGCCATGTCGCGGGCCTGATACAACACACCGTCTTCCTGCTTGAAGGCGGCGTCGTGCTCCTCATCAACGACAATCAGGCCGAGCCGACCCAGCGGCAGAAACAGGGCAGAGCGAGCGCCAACCACCACGGGCACCTCGCCGCGGGCGATCCGCCGCCAGCCGGTGCGCCGTTCGACACCACTCAGGCCCGAATGCCACGCTTGCGGTGCGACCCCGAAGCGATGCTCAAACCGCTCCAACCATTGAGCGGACAGCGCGATCTCCGGCAACAGGATCAGGGCCTGCTGTCCCGCGGCTAGGCAGGCGGCGATGGCCTCGAAATACACCTCGGTTTTGCCCGAGCCTGTGACACCGCACAACAGCGTGGTGCCATAGCCGCCCCCGATGGATTGCGCCAAGGCTGCTGCCACGTGGCTTTGAGTGGGCGACAGGGTAGGGCCGCCCCGGCGCCAGTCAGGCGTCAAGGGGGGAGGGACATCATCCTCGCCAAACTCTGCCCGCGTTAACAGCCCTGCCTGCACCATCGCCTTGATCACGCCCGTCGAGACCTCGGCCGTCACAGCCAGATCGGCGGGGCGCAGAAACGGATGCCCCTCCAACGCGGCCAACACCCGTGCCCGCGCGACCGTCAGGCGTGGTGGCGGTGGCAGCGGGCTGCGGCTCACCACCTCAACAGCAGGGGGCGGCTGAAATGCCCCCAGCACGCTGATCGCCATTCGCAGGACGGAGCCTGGCGGGCTGAGCGTGTAGCGGGCCACCCAGTCGATGAACGCCAACAGCGGCCCTGGCAGGGGCGGGACGGGCAGGTATTCCAGCAGCGGCTTCAGGCGGGGTGGGGCAGGGCCCGTGGGATTGGACGACCACACCACCCCCACCACCTCCCGCGGGCCGAGGGGAACGCGCACGATCGTCCCAGGGCCGGGCGGTGACCAACCCTCGGGCACCGCATAATCATAGGCGCCGGTCAACGGCAGCGGCAGCAGCACCGACACGCGAGCGGTGGTCTGATGGCGATCCATCGTCTAGACTCCGCGCAAGGCGCTGACGGGGCGACCGGTGTCAGCCGCGGCGACCAAGAGGGGTTCCATGAAGTTCTTCATCGACACGGCCGACCTTGCCGAGATTCGCGATCTTGCCGCCACCGGGCTGGTGGATGGTGTCACCACCAATCCATCGCTGGTGCTGAAGTCGGGTGGCCGCTTCGTCGATCTGGTGGCGGAGATTTGCAAGGCAGTTCCTGGTCCAGTGTCGGCCGAGGTGGCGGCAACCGATTTTGCCACCATGCTGAAGGAAGGTCAGCGCCTTGCCGCGATTGCCTCCAATGTCGTGGTCAAAGTGCCGCTGACAGCCGATGGGTTGAAAACCTGCAAGGCTTTGGCCGATCAAGGCACGCCGGTCAATGTCACCCTGTGCTTCTCAGCTGCACAAGCCTTGCTGGCTGCCAAAGCGGGGGCGGCTTACATCTCGCCCTTCGTTGGTCGGCTGGATGACATTGGCACCGAGGGCATGGATTTGATCGCCGACATCGTTCAGATCTACGCCAACTATCCCAGCATTCAGACCGAGGTCCTGGTGGCCTCCGTGCGCAATCCCATGCATGTTGTGCAGGCTGCCAAGCTGGGTGCTGATGTCTGTACGCTGCCGCCATCGGTGCTGCGGCAGTTGTTCAACCATCCCTTGACCGACAAAGGCTTGCAGCAGTTTGTGGCCGACTGGGCCAAGACTGGCCAAAGCATTCTTGATTAGCCGCCATGACGGATCCAGTCGCCGAACCCCGCATCCTGTCCGCCGCTGATGTTGAGGCGTATCTGGAGCGTCATCCCCGGTTCTTTCTGAACCGGTCCGAGCTGTTTGACCGCATGGCGGTGCCTGACCGTACCATGGGCGACCAAGTGGTTGATCTGCAATCGGTGCTGCTGCACCGGCTGCGGGAGGATCACCACCAGCTGAAGACCGTGCAGCGCACGCTGATCCAGTCAGCCCGCGTCAATCAGCAAATCCAGAACCGGGTGCATCAAGCTGTACTGGCCCTCTTGGGCGCGCGTGGTTTTGAGCAGATCATCCAGGTGATCACCGGCGACCTGTCGTTGATTCTCGACATCGACGCGGTCGGCCTGTGTCTAGAGGCGACACACGGCGCTGCCGATGCCATTCCCGGTGCGGTGATCCGCGCAGGCGTGCAAATCCTGCAACCCGGCGTGACCGATCAATTGATCGGTCCCGGTCGCGACGTGATTTTGCGCGCCGATGTGATTGGCGATCCGGTGTTGTTTGGCACCAGTGCCGCGGGCCTTGTGCGCTCTGACGCGCTGGTGCGCTTGCGGTTTTCGCAACACAGTCCAGCAGGTCTGCTTGCCTTGGGCGCCCGCACGCCGGATGCCTTCAACCCAGGGCAGGGGACTGAGTTGCTGGCGTTTCTGGCTGGTGTGATTGAGCATTTGGTGCGGGCGTGGCTGGACCTACCGGAGTGATTCTGCTGCCGACCGGGGTGGCGGACACCGCAGCCGAGCAGGCGCTTTATGGCTGGCTTGATTGGCTGGCGCGCGAGAAGCGAGCGTCGCGTCACACCGTTGATGGTTATGGGCGCGACATTGTCGCCTTTTTGACGTTTCTCGCCCGCCACCGGGGGGAGGCTGTCAGCCTGAATGGCCTCAGCAGCGTCGCACCGGGGGAGGTGCGCTCGTTCCTGGCTGATCGCATTCAGGCCGGGTTGTCAAAGCCATCCCTCGCCCGCGCACTGTCTGCGTTGCGCGGGGTGTTTGGGTACCTTGACCGGGCGGGCATCCTGCACAATCCGGTGATGGCCGCTGTGCGCACGCCGCGACAGCCGAAGTCGGTGCCAAAGGCGCTCACCGTGCCGGAGGCGACCGACGCGCTGGAGGTGGTGGGGGAGCTGGCCTCCGCCCCCTGGATTGGCGCGCGCGACACCGCGCTGATGACCTTGCTGTATGGCTGTGGGTTGCGCATTGGCGAGGCCCTGGGTCTCCAGCGTCGGCAGGCGCCCACCAGCGATGCCATGGTGGTGACCGGCAAAGGCAACAAGCAGCGCCTGGTTCCTGTGCTGCCCGTTGTGCGGGAGGCGATTGACGCCTATCTCAGCCAATGCCCGCACCCCCTGGCGCCCGATGGCCCCCTGTTTGTTGGTGCCCGCGGCGGCCCGCTCAACCCCGGTGTTGTGCAGCGGCAGGTGCGCCGGGTGCGGGAGGCGTTGTCGCTTCCGGACACGGCGACCCCGCACGCGCTGCGCCACAGCTTCGCAACCCACTTGCTGGCTGAAGGCGGTGATTTGCGCCAGATCCAGCAGCTGCTGGGTCATGCTTCCCTCACCACCACTCAGCGCTACACAGCCGTGGATGTCCGTCGCTTGGTGGAGGTTCATCGCAACACCCATCCCCGAGCCGACGCGTGATGGCACCGCTGGCAGGGCTGACCGTGGTGGAGTTCCCGGCCATCGGACCAGTGCCGTTTGCTGGTCAGCAGCTGCGCGGCCTGGGAGCACGGGTGATCCGGCTGGTACGTCCAGGCGGGCATGATCTTGGCGTTCACATCCCGGAGGAGGCGCACGGCCTCAACGACGGCAAAGACCCGGTCGCCGTGGATTTGAAGGCTGACCCCACCACCGCCCACGCGCTGGTCGCCACGGCCGATGTGGTGCTGGAGGGCTTTCGCCCCGGCGTGATGGAGCGGTTGGGCTTCGGACCGGAGGTGCTGTGCCCCCGCCACCCGAAGCTGATCTATGGCCGGGTTAGCGGCTGGCCGCGCCACGGCCCACGGGCGCTGGAGGCTGGTCACGACATCACCTACCTCGCCGCGACTGGTGTGCTGGCCGCAATTGGCCCAGCCGAGCGCCCGGTGCCGCCGCTCAATCTGATCGGCGACTTCGGCGGTGCCGCCATGATGCTGGTGCGTGATGTGCTGGCGGCGCTGGTCGCCCGCAGTGTCACTGGCCAGGGGGCGGTGGTTGAAACCTCAATCTATGAGGCAACCGTGGCGCTGGCAGACCCACTCGCCCGCCTGCAAGCCGCTGGCCTATGGTCCACCCAGCGGGAGGACAACCTTCTGGACGGCGGCGCCCCGTTCTATCGCTGCTACCGCGCGGCGTGTGGTACTTGGCTCGCCGTGGGGGCAATCGAACGGCGTTTCTGGCAAGCGCTGCTGACAGTCCTCGACCTTACGGCCGATGTGGACGCGACCGACCAACACACGCGCTCCACTTGGCCCGCCACCATCGCCCGCCTGGACGCCCGCTTCGCCGAACAGCCAGCTACCCACTGGCTTACCCTCGCCGCGGGCACCGATGCGTGTCTAGAGCGGGTGCGGGTGGGCATGGTGCGGTGAGCGCCGCGGGTGCTGAGCGGCTTAGTGCGGAGCGTTTTCCACCATCTGCAGCGACGAGGCCACCCAGTTGGGTGGGGCAAAGCGCAACTCGATGCTGCGCCGAGGTGCTGTCATCGCGGGTGTCAAATGGGTGCGATGGGGTACGGTTCCAAGAAACAACACGGTATCTCCTGGATTAATGATCGGGATGACTTCGGTTTCTGAGGCGAGCAGTTCCTGGATTTTGGCTCTAGCAACTGCCAAAGAGTCAAAATCACTGGAATCAATACTTTCTGTGGGTAAGACTTCACGTGTTCGATCCGGCAGCAGCGCTAGTCCTGGTCCAGCTTCGCCTGCACGATCAAGTGGGATCCACATGTTCAGCAGGGGCTGAAAGAACGCAATTGCATCTTGGTGATAGGCCGCCGTTACCAATTGGCTGGCGGCAGACCGCCCTGGTATCAGTTGGCGGGCATGGGAGGTTGACGCATCGGGCCCGACCAGTCCGAGGGACCGAATGATGGTCAACGGCAGTGGCGCAAGTAACTGCGCACGAAGCGCGGGAGATAGATCCTGCGCGGGATCGGCATAGTCACGTAACGGATCGGCGCCAAACAACGCATCGGCGACAGCCTCGATGACTGTTCGATCAATTGCAGACCGCAGCACAACGAAGCCAATACTCCGCAAGGATAGCATTGCTTGCTCTAGATCATTTTGTGTTCCAGCAATCACATTCCAGTGGCTTATTGGTTCCTGCAAAGGTGCCAGAAGTTTGGTCGTTTCCTCACTCATTATGCGGCTTCGAATGGCTGTTCGCTCGGTGATTTTACCCGATTTTGTCAGTAGCTGATCTTGAGCGCCCAAATACAGGACATTCGATGGAATCGCCGTGGTCAGTATGTTGAGCAGTGCGAGGGCAATCTCGGTTAGGCCTTGGCTGTGAAACAAATAGGCCAAATGGTGCAGAGTAAGGGGTTTGGGTGTATCACCCCGTGCAGCCATGATTTTTGCCTGGACCACGCGCGGCCTGCTTTGCTCCCGCCACTGCTCACCTATCTCGAACCACAGATCGGTGTCCGGGGACCCGCCGCCTGCTGCAAGCCTGCTGTAGTCTGAATGACTGGCGAGGTGCTCCAGATGCGCCCTGGTGGTGGGGTCAGCAGCCGACGGCACGAGGGTTCGCGCAATCGCTGCCGCCACCTCGGGTGCATCGACTCGAGCGGCGAACTCGGCCAGCAAAGCCAGAGACACCGGGTCACGGGGCTCCGCATCGACGGCAAAGGCGGCGGCCAACAATCCTGCCTCGGCATCAGCAGTCGACAAAACCTGCATGGCGCGCTGCTGCCATGCAGACGCAGCCACCCGGCGGGCTGCCAAACTGGTCGCTTGCTCCAACAGTATCTCGGCCCCTAGGTCGCCCAAGGGTGCCGCCAGCGCCGCTTGTATTCCGTCAACCGCCATAGTTTGTAAGGCTGCAGCGACCGCCGGATCATTGCGCACGGAGGCTCCAAGTGTCGATGCGACGTGTATCGCGTCTCGAAGCTGTCCAGAGTTGTAGTGGGTGACAGCGCGGTTGAGATCGAAAACAGACATAAGATTAAAATAAGGCGGAACCCAGGGCGCCGCGACCGAAATTTTGTCCGTCAGCTGCGTGATATGATCCCTTTAGCCGACACGCCATCAGGGGGGCGGTACCGATTGTCACAGTCTTCCGCGATTGCGACATCGCGTAGCGACCTGCCTACCCCACCACTGCCCCGATCTGGCGGACGTCGATGGCGCCGTGCCGAAATCCCGCTTCGCAATAGCCGAGGTAGTAGGTCCACAGGCGGCGGAAGCGGTCGTCGAAGCCGAGGGGGCGGATGGTGTCCCAGGCGGCCAGGAAGCGGTCGCGCCACAGGGCGAGGGTTTGGGCGTAATCGAGGCCAATGCCGTGATCCGCGCGGACGTTGAGCCCGGCACGGACGAGGTGCTGGGTCAACAGACTGGGTGACGGCAACATGCCGCCCGGAAATACGTGGGTCTGGATGAAATCGGGCGTCGCGCGATACTCCGCATAGCGGTCATCGGCAATGGTGATGCCTTGGAGCGCAATGCCGCCTCCCGGCGCAACCAAGCGCCGCAGAGTGGCGAAGTAGGTGGGCCAGAATCGCTCGCCCACAGCCTCTAGCATTTCGATCGAGACGATGCGATCAAACTGCCCGGTGACGTCACGATAGTCTTGCAGGCGAATCTCAACCCGATCCGACAGACCAGCGCGGGCAATGCGCTCCTCCGCCCAGGCCTTTTGCTCTCGGCTTAAGGTGATGCCAACCACGCTTGCACCGCGCTCGCTTGCGGCATATTCGGCAAAGCCGCCCCACCCGCAGCCGATCTCCAACACATGGTCGCCGGGGCAGATGCCCGCGAGGTCTGCCATCCGGCGATACTTGTTGCGCTGAGCGGCCTCTAGATCGTTGGTATCGTCAAACACTGCTGCCGAATAGGTCATGCTGGGGTCCAGCCACTGGGCGTAGAAGCGGTTGCCCAGGTCATAATGGCTGGCAATGTTGCGCTGGCTGCCCGCCCGGGTGTTGGCATTCAAGCGGTGGATCAGCCGCGGCAGCCAGCCAAGCCAGGCGGGCGGCGCAAACGACAGATGGGATTGGTTGGCCAGGAAGTAAGCCAGCAGAGCTGGCAGGTCGGGTGTGTCCCAATCCCCATCAACATAGGCTTCGCCAAAGCCCAGCGCGCCACCGCTGAAGAACCGTCGCACGGCGCGATAGCGGACCAGACTCATCCACCCTTCCGGGCCGGGCTCGGCCCCCAGCAGCCCGACAATCCGCCCCGAGGGCAGGTCCAGGCGCAATCGGCCACGGGGCAGTGTGGCCAAGCGTTTCAGCAGTGGCTTCACCAACACAGGCACGCCAGTGGCGTCCATCTGGGGCAGGTCAACGCGATGCAGGCTGGTCTCAGTCATGGCGTCACGACAGTGATGAGCGCGCCGGGGGCGGGCGGGCGATGGTGGAACGGGGCGCCCTTCAGCCACAGCCGAAGCGCTTCCCAATGAATGCCGCCCAGCACCTTGGCGGCGTGCAGCGGATGGCTCAGCACGGCACGACGCAGACTGGCTGCCGTCAAGGCCATACGCGTTGCGGTGTGGCTGGCAACCAGGGCGGTGCCATCGGCCCGCTCGTGGCGGATCGACAGACTGTAGCGCTCAGCTGGAGTGGACAGGCGAAACCGGTACTGGCCATCCAGCGGCAGAAAGGGCGAGACATAGAACGCCTTGGCGCAGGCATGGCCCAGCACGGCTGTTTCCTCAGGGATCGGCACCAGATAGCAATGCAGATCGCCGAAGGTGTTGCGCACCTCGTACACCACGGCAATCAAGCGACCTTGGTGCCGACAAACATGGATCGACAAGGGGTTGAACACCTGCCCCAGGATGCGGGGAAAGCACAACAGCTCAATCTGATCGGGGCACGGCAGCCCGGCCTCAGTGACTGCCCGGCGCACCCAGGTGCCCAGGGGCGTTCCATCGCGCGGACCATGGTCGCGATCATGAAGGCCAAGCAGGGCTGTGCGGTTGTAGCCAAAGCCAGGCAAATCGCGGTCGAGGGCGGGCAGATGATCCACATCCACCAGCAGCGACAACACGCGGTAGCGCAGGCGATGGCCAACCCGCCACAGCCGCCGATGGGTTACAATCCCTGGATACAGCGCCGCCCCGTGCATGGATGGGTCTTCAGGCTGCAGTGGCCAGGGGATGCGCGCTGGCCTGCTCCGGGCTCTGCCACGGCACCGCGCCCCCAAGTGGCAGGGCGACACGCAGGCCAGAGGCCAAACCATCCTCATGGAAGCCATAGCCAAGCTGAGCGCCTGCCCACCAACACCCGCGATAGCCCTGGATCTCGTGGATTCGCTGCTGCGCGATCAAACAGGCAGAGTCGAACTGCGGGTGGCGGTACTGAAACCGGCCATGGGTCAGGGCGGGCTTCGGCGGTTGACGTGGGTTGAGGGTGACGAACAGGGGCAGGCGTTCATCCAGCGACTGCAACTGATTCATCCAATAGCTGACCGCAACGGGGCCTGCGCCCTGATCCAGATAATTCCAGGCTGACCAAACCCGACGGCGCTTGGGCATCAAACTGGTGTCGCTGTGCAGCCAAGCTGTATTCGCCTGGGTGCGAAAGCTGGTGAGGATGGAGGCTTCCAAGCCATCGGCATCGGCCAGCAGGCTGAAGGCGGCATCCAGGTGGCAGGCGAAAATCACCCGGTCGAACCGCTCAGTTTGGCCGCGCGCTGTCACCCACACGCCTCCGCTGCGCCGCTCCACACGGGTGACGGGGCTGCCAACCCGCAGCCGTGGGCCCAGGATGGCGGCAATCTTCTGGACATAGCTCTGGCTGCCGCCGGTCACCGTGCGCCATTCTGGCCGGTCGGTCAGCGACAGTAACCCGTGATTGGCAAAGAACTGGCACAGACTGTGCGCCGGAAACGCCATCGCCTCATCGGGTGGGGCAGACCAGATGGCGGCAGCCATCGGGATCAGATGATCCTCAACGAAGGCGCGGCTGAACCGGTGACGCTCCAAGAATGCAGCCATGGTCAGGCTGGGCTCAACAGGTTGCGCCAGCAAGGCCCGACCCAGGCGGAAGAACCGCGGCACGTCGCGCACCATCGCAAGGAAGCGTGGCCGCACCAAGTTCTGCGGCTGGGCGAACAGCCCGAACACACTGTGGCCGTTATACTCCACCTGCCCACCGCGCAACGAGGCTGCGAAGGACATGTCCGAGGGCTGGGTGGCCACGCCCAAGGCCTGAAACAGGCCAACCAGATTTGGGTAGTTGCGGTCGTTGAACACGATGAAGCCGGTGTCGACCGCGATGTCCGTGCCGTCTGGTCCCTGGACCGTCGCGGTGTTGGCATGCCCGCCTGCGCGCTGGGCGGCTTCGAACACCACCAGATCAGGGTCGTGGCGCAGGGCATAGGCCGCGCCAAGGCCGGAGATCCCCCCGCCGATAATCGCAGTGGCCATTCAGGCGGCTCCCTTCAATGTGGCAAAGGCCGCCAGCGCCCGCGCGCGGGCGTCGGCATGGTCGACCAGGGGACGGGGATAGGTGTGACCGAGCTTGACGCGCGCGCGCTCCAACGTCGCAGCTGGTGCCGCCCAGGGTGCGTGCAGGTCCTTCGTTGGCAGATGCGCCAGTTCTGGCACGAACCGGCGGACATAAGCGCCCTCTGGATCAAACTTCGGCCCCTGGAGGACGGGGTTGAAGATACGGAAATACGGTGCAGCGTCCGCACCACAGCCTGCGACCCACTGCCAGGAAGCGACATTGTTTGCAAGGTCTGCATCCACCAGCGTATCCCAGAACCACGCCTCGCCATGACGCCAGTCCAGCAGCAGATGCTTGACCAGGAAGCTTGCCACAATCATGCGCACGCGGTTGTGCATCCATCCGGTCTGCCAGAGTTGGCGCATGCCCGCATCAACAATCGGGTAGCCGGTGCGCCCCCGCTGCCAAGCGGACAAGGCAGCCGGGTCTTCTCGCCAGGGGAACCGCTCAAACTCGGGGCGGAGCGCGCGGGCTGGCAACGTTGGCGTGGCGGCCAATAGGTTCATGGAGAATTCGCGCCAGCCGACTTCACGCAAGAACGCCTCGCCACCGCGGATCAACGCCGGGTTGGCGTCCATCGCGTGGCGGATCGTCCACCAGAGCTGGCGGGGCGAAAGCTCCCCCCAATGCAGCCAGGGGGACAGGCGCGAGGTGCCGTCAATGTCCGGTCGGTCGCGCTGGTCGGCGTAGTGGGACAGGCCTGCCGCAATGAACTGCTGCAGCCGACTGGCGGCGGTAGCTTCGCCTGGCTGCCACAGCGCCTCGAACCCCTTCGCCCAATTGGGCGCTGTTGGCCGCAAGGCCCAGTCTGCCAGCACCTCGCTGTCGAGGGTGAGGGCGGCTCCAGTCAGCGTCGGCACGGGTAGCGGCTTGGGCGGCGGCTCCCCGGCCATGATTGCGCGCCAGAACGGGGTGAACACCCGGTAGAGATCGCCGGCCCCAGTGCGGTGATGACCCGCCTCAAACAGCAGCGAGCCATTGAAGCTGTGCACCTGCAGCCCCTCGGCACGCAAACTCTGCTTGATCTCGGCGTCGCGCTGCATGGGGCCTGGTTCGTACAGGCGATTCCACACCAAACGGCGGGCCCCACTGGCAGCAATCACCCGGCGCAGCACCGGCAACGCCGCCCCGCGTGCCAGGACCAGGGGCACGCCCCGGCGGGTTAGATTGTGGGACAGCTGCGCCAGCGAACCGTGCAACCACCACCGCTGTGCACCGCCCAGCGGACGCTGCCCCTCGCCCTCATCCAGCACATACAGCCCCACCACAGGTCCCGCCTCAGCAGCGGCGGACAGCGCTGGATTGTCGGCTAGGCGCAGATCGGTGCGAAACCAGACGATGGTGGGCTCAATCATCCGGGACAAAGTTAGAGCTGAATCCGCGTCCGGAAAGGCTGGGAACGGCGGCTACAACAAGCTCAACTGGTCCCCTGGCGCTGGGGGTGGGCGGAACTGGGTGGTGTCGTGGGTCCAGGGGCGCTTGGCGAGGCCGAGGCGCTTGGTGGCAAGGCGGAAGCGGTGTTGCAGTTGGTCAGCATAGGGGCCGGTGCCGCGGAAGCGGGTGCCGAACTCTGGATCGTTGAGGCGGCCATTGCGGGTTTGGCGGATCAGGCTCAGCACCCGGTCGCGGGCGAGGGGGGCGTGGGTTGCGAGCCACTCCTCCATCAAGTCCTTGGTCTCCAGAGGCAGGCGCAACAGCAGCATTGAGGCCGTGGTGGCTCCTGCCTCAGCTGCAGCCTCCAAAATCCGCTCCAACTCATGATCATTCAGACCGGGGATCATCGGGGAGGCCAGCACTGCACTCGGCACCCCGGCGGCCGCAAGCTGACGAATGGTGTCCAGCCGCCGCTGGGGGCTGGCGGCGCGCGGCTCCAACGTGCGGGCAAGGCTGGGCTCCAATGTGGTGATGGAAACACCAACACTGGCAAGACCAGCCGCAGCCATCGGTGCCAGCAGGTCCAGATCGCGGGTGACCAGTGCAGACTTGGTGATGATGGCGACAGGATGCTGAAACGCAGCCAGCACCTCCAACACGCTGCGGGTGATCCGCTCCTGCCGCTCAATCGGTTGGTAGGGGTCGGTGTTCGAGCCCAGCACCAGCACCTGACAGCGATAGCCAGGCCGCCGTAGGGCCTTCTCCAGCAAGCGCGCGGCATCGCGCTTGGCCAGCAGCTTGGTCTCAAACTCCAATCCCGGCGACAGCCCCAGCCACGCGTGGGTCGGCCGGGCAAAACAGTAAACGCACCCATGCTCACAGCCCCGGTACGGGTTGAGCGACTGGTCAAACGGGATGTCTGGGCTGTCGTTGCGCGCGATCACCGTGCGGCTGGTATCGGGCGTCACCGTGGTTTTCGGCGCGGGCTTGTCCTCCAGCGCGCTGCCCCAACCATCATCCACGGCAACACTGTGCTGGTGCTCAAACCGGTTGGCAGGATTGCTGCTGGTGCCCCGCCCCTTCAGCAGCGGCGGGGGGACAAGTGGCAGGGCTGCATCGTCAGAAGCAGGAGGCATGGGGCATGCTCCCGCAGATTTGAGAACAAAGCAAGATCATGCGTGGAGTGCTGTGTTGAATCCGCACGATCCCAGCGCGCGAGGGGGTCGCCAACGGCGGCAAGTTCGGTTAATAAATCGAAACGCCCCTTGCAGCCGATTCGGCACGTGTTCTGGATGATCCCTCAGCCCAACCAGAGTTTTGCCTTGATGTGTCTCGCTTCGGCACCGGTTTCCTGACGGGAGCGGGTGGTGGAGCAAGTCCGCACAATCGAGGGCGAAGTGGATGAAATCCGGGAGCGTATTGGCTCCGACGGCGCCAATATCGTTGAGATGTATTTGAACGCTGGTGGCACCAAAGAGAAAGTGCTGGCCTATGCCGAAAAGGCCAAAACCCTTGCCTCACTGCATGAAAAGATGAAGGGCCTAGCGGCGAAGAACGGGCTGGGTCATATCCGTGACTTGAAAGTCAAGGTGGAAGTGTCAGGGATTGTGAAGCAGCAGTCCGCCAGCAAGGACATCATCGTCACTGCCGTGAAGATCGCGGGTGGCGGCTGATCGCGTGCCAAATGGTAAGCGATCAGGCACGGCCACCCGCACCTGATCGATCACTTGGTTAACGGAGCGTACCGCGGCTGGTGGCGTTGTCGCTGCGCGCTGGTGCAGCAGGCCTTCAGCTAAGGCGATAGGCTGCAACCAGCAGCTTCTCTACGGTTTCCCCATCGCCGGACAGCGGGAGCACCAACCGCTCCCAGGTTTGCACTTGGCCTTCGAAGTCGGCTGTGTAGCGCCGGGCCACGGGGGCGCCCGAATCGCGCACACGCTCATACTCCGTGCGGATCAGATGGCGCTGAGGTGCGGGCAACTCATCGACCGACCGGCCGATCTGGTTCTGGCCGAACGCGATCTCAAAGCCTTCGCCATAATAGGCGTAGACGAAGCTACCATCCGGCTCCACGTCGATCACGACCAGATGGCCAAGCCACCGCCGCAATTCCGACGGGTCGACGCTTTCGGACAGGGGGAGACCACCGTCGGTGCCAAGATTTTGCCAGTATTCCAGCAATTGGCGCAAATCACGGTGGGACAAATCAGCGAGTTGGGGCATATCGGACATGCAGCGGTCTCGGTCTCGAAAGGGGAGGCCGGGCCGCCGGCCCTAGTCTACCGCTGCGCTGGTGGGTCCGGGAGGAGTTGAACCTCCGACCTCACGCTTATCAGGCGTGCGCTCTAACCACCTGAGCTACGAACCCGGCGCCGCGCGGCAGGGGCGAACGGATACTGCGCTGGCGCGCCCCCGTCAACGGGAAACTCATCACTTGGCGTGAAACATCCTGCTTCCTGTCCAGCGCCGTCTGGATCGGGGACGGGTCACCCCTCCCCACCGGTGATCAGCCGGGCGGGTCGCTGCCGGGTTGTGTAGGCCCAGACCCAGCTAAGGGCGACGGACAGCCGGTTGCGGAACCCGATCAGGAAGTACACATGGGCCAGACCCCATAGCACCCACGCCAGATAGCCGGACAGGCGCAGCCAGCCGAAATCAGCCACGGCAGAGTTGCGTCCAATGGTGGCAAGATTGCCGATGTGCCGATAGCGGAAGGGCTGCGGCTGTGGTTTGCCCGTCAGAGCTGCCGCAATCCGTTGCCCGACCCAGGCACCCTGCTGCTTGGCGACGGGGGCGATGCCGGGCAAGGGCTTGCCAGCCGCATCCAGGGCCAACGCCGTGTCTCCGATGGCGAAGATGCGCTCGTCATCGGCGAGGTGAAGGTTAGGTCCCACCGGCACGCGACCAGCGCGGTCGCCTGCGACGCCCAGCCATTTGGCCGCTGGCGAGGCTTGCACCCCCGCAGCCCACAGAACTGTGGCAGCCTCGATTCGCTCGCCTTGAACCACCACACCAGTGCTGTCGCACTCGGCCACGGGGGCACCCAGCTTGAGTTCCACGCCCAAGGCGCGCAATTGCGCAGCGGCTTTGAGCGACAACTCCTCAACAAACACCGGCAGCACGCGTGGGGCGGCATCAACCAGGATCACCCGTGCCGATCGCGGGTCGATCCGCCGAAAATCCCGGGCCAGTGCATCGCGCGCCAACTCCGCGATCGCGCCTGCCAGCTCGACACCAGTGGGGCCCGCGCCAACCACCACAAAGGTCAGCAGCCGCTGGCGGGTCACCTCATCATCTGCCCGCTCCGCCCGCTCAAAAGCAGTCAGCACGCGCTGGCGGATGTGGGTGGCATCGTCAATTTTCTTCAGCCCCGGCGCGATTGGCTCCCAATCATCCTTGCCGAAGTAGGCGTGACGCGCCCCGGTCGCCAGCACCAGCCAGTCGAAGGGCACGACATCCCCGGTGGCGAGGCTGAGTGTGCGTGCGGCGCGGTCGATCCCCATCACCCGCCCCATCAGGACAGTGGCGTTGGCCTGATCGCGCAGCACACTGCGGATTGGCTGGGCAATGTCGGACGGATTCAGGGCGGCGGTTGCCACCTGGTACAGCAGTGGCTGGAACAGGTGATAATTGCGCCGGTCGATCACGACGACGTCGGCCGCCACCCGGCGCAAGGCTGCGGCGACTGACAAGCCGCCGAAGCCCGCACCGACGATCACCACGCGCGGACGTGTCTCAGTCATGCTCGCTCCTATAAGAAAATCGAGGCGACATCGACACTGGATCGCTGACCCAGCGCATCATAGTTCGCCTCCAACCAAGCATCTGCCGCGGCAACACCCATCTCAAACAAGTGCGTGAGGAATGATGTGGTGGCATTCAACTTGGTTGATGCGCCGAGGCCGTTCAGTGGCGCGCCGCCCTCCACAATGTGGACGTACATGTCGCGAAACTCGTCTGCGGGCAGCCGACCTGCAGCAACCAGCGAGGAGACAAAGTGGACGGCCCGCATCTCCCGCATCAGCGAGGAGTTGAAGCTGATCTCATTGACGCGATCAAGAATGTCCCGCGCGGTACGGGGCACTTCTTCCCTGGTCAAGGGATTGATCTGCACCAGCACAACATCCTGACTTTTGCAGTTGTAAATCAACGGATAGAGGGCTGGATTGCCCATGTATCCGCCGTCCCAGTAGGGTTCGCCCTCGTACCACACGGTCTGGAACATGAAGGGCAGGCATGCGGATGCCAGCACAGCCTCTATGCACAGGTCTTTGTTCTCGAAAACCTTGATCTTGCCGGTGCGCACATTGGTGGCACAGACAAACACTTTCAGATCGCTCAGACCGCGAACCGCACCGAAATCAATGTTCGCAGCCACCACATCGCGCAGGGGATTCACATTGGCTGGATTGAGTTCGTAGGGAGAGAACAGCCGACTGACCATGTCGAAGGCGAGGAAGGTCGGCGAGTAGTCCATGCGGTTGGTACCAAGCCACTGGTCCAACCAGGATGGCTGAATCGGCGAGCGGTTACCCGCCTCGCCGATCTGGCGCCAGAATGCAGCAAGCGCGGCGCGCGCACCCGCCCTGCCACCCGCGGCAAAGCCGGAGGCGAGGACCGAGGCATTCATGGCCCCGGCGCTGGCGCCGCAGATGCCTTCAATCTCGACCCGTGGCTCACCGAGCAAGCGGTCCGCGACACCCCAGGTAAATGCGCCGTGCGATCCACCGCCCTGAAAGGCAAGGTTGATGCGCTTCGGCGCAGACTGAAGCGCGGCCATTAGCGCGCCGTCCAAGCGCCATCGACCGGCAAGGAGATGCCCGTGATCGATTGCGCCATGTCAGAGCACAGGAACGCCACGACGGCACCCATCTCCGCCACTTCGACGAAGCGCTTGTTTGGTTGGCTGCCCAGAATGACAGTCTTGATCACTTCCTCGCGATCCAGATTGTGCGCCTTCATTTGGTCAGCAATCTGGCCCTCGACCAGCGGCGTGCGCACGTAGCCAGGGCACACTGCGTTCACGGTGATGCCGGTTTCCGCCAATTCCAGGGCGGCAACCTTGGTCAGTCCAACCTGTCCATGCTTCGCCGCCACATAGGCGGATTTGAAGGGCGACCCCACCAGGCCATGGGCCGAGGCGACCATGACGATCCGACCGAAGCCACGGGCCTTCATTCCGGGGATCACCGCCTGCATCGCGAAGAAGTTCGACGACAGGTTGATCGCCAGAATCTTGTGCCAGCGGTCTGCGGGAAACTCATCAATCGCGGCGACATGCTGGATGCCGGCATTGTTGACCAGGATGTCAACCTTACCGAAGACACTCTCGGCATCCTTGACCATCTGGATGACGGAGGAGGGGTCTGACATGTCGGCTGCTGAGTAACGCACGTCGACACCGGTGCGGGTGGCAAGCTCGGCGCGGACTTGCTCAATCTCGTCTGGATTGCCAAATCCGTTTAGCATGACCGAAGCACCTGCTTCGGCCAGCGCCGTGGCAATCCCGAGACCGATGCCACTGGTCGAACCCGTGACGATGGCGGCCTTGTTGGCAAGGGTCATGGTTTTCACTCCCGAACTGGTGGTCGAACATGGGCCAGCAGACCGGGAGTGCGGAAATTCCTAGTTCCTATTGGTGTGATAACACGCCAAGCACGTATCCTTTTCCGACTTCCTGCATTTGCCGCAGCGCAAGTCCTATTGCGTGGCGCCGGTGGGCGCCGGTGGCTCCGGCGGCCACCAGCACTGAAAGGTCACGCCCTCTGTCGGGCGATTGTCGATGCTCAAGCGGCCACCGGCCAGTGCCATCAACTTGGTGACGATTGACAGACCCAAGCCCGCACCGCCACGACGCAGCTGGTTGGTCGCGGGGCCGACAAAGGCTTGATGGGCGTGGATGAACACTTGGCCGATGCGGTCCATCACCTCTTCCGGGATGCCGGGGCCGGTGTCTGCGATGGTCAGCAGAACGCCCGGCGCGCTGCTCGTCTTGCCATCGCCTGCTTGAACCTGCACCGTGATCTGGGCATCCGCACCGGAATACAGGATGCTGTTGGTGGTGAGATTCATCACCACTTGGCGCAGGCTCTTGGCGTCGGCGACCAGTGGCAGCGGCTGGTCCGGTACGGTCAAGGTCACGCGGGCCCGCGCCTCCGGCCGCGCGGACAGCACCATGTCCACCGCGCGACGCACCTCAACACCGGCATCAATGGCCTCCGGTGTGATTTGGCGGCCATCGGATTCGATAACCGACAGGTCCAGCAAATCGTCGATCAGACCAGCCAACTGCCCGCTGCTGGTATGGATATGCTCCAGATAGGCGACCACTCGCTGTTGGTCAGCGCGCAAAGCCGGTACTGCCAGCAGGCTTTCCGAAAAGCCACGGATGGCGTTGAGGGGGGTGCGCAACTCGTGGCTCATCGATGCCAGGAAGTTGGACTTGGCTCGGTTGGCTGTTACGGCGTCATCGCGGGCAAGGCGTAGCTCGGTGCTCAAACGCTGAAGCTGCTCAACCTGCGCTTCATTGCGGCGCAGTGCCTGGCTCAACGCCACGCCAAACAACCCACCGGAGACAATCAAGCCAACCACCAGGACAGTCAGCATGGTGGCGGAACTGCGCCATTCGGTGCGTTCGTCGGCAAAAGTTTCCGAGGCGACCTGCACAGCACGCGCACTCAGCCGATCCAGTGTTGGGCGCAAACCGGCCAACGTGTCCGCCACGCCGATCAAGCTGGCGGGACCACGGGTTTGGGCCGCCTCGAACTTCGCATCGCAGCGGGCGAGCACCTCGGTGATCTCCCGCACCAGACGCTGCAACTCGCTGTCCAGGATGCGGTCATAGGGTGGGCGGGTTGGCAGGGCCTGGACCCGCTCACTCAAGATATCAAACTCCAGGCTGGCAGCCGCTACGTCGGCACCGGCGCGTCCGGCTTCCAACTCGATCAGCGCGCGGATCAACCGCTCATGGTGGAAGCGGATCTGAATCGCAGCGATCCCGCTACGGTCATAGGACGGGGCGTGGGACGCCTTCAACGCCTGCCAAGAGACCACTAGCGCCGCCACGGTCAGCACCAGAAACGTCGCGGTCACCAGTCCTAAGCCGACCCGAACCGCATGGTCGATCAAGCCGTTCAGCTTTCGCGCTGGCGTCCTGCGGGGGGCAGACATCGCGCCTCAAACCACCTGAAGGTGCCGCAATTGCCAAACCGAGCGGGTGCTGAATCGCTCCTGCGCGGTCTCAGGGTGTTGGTCGATGGGATAGATGATCCACAACGGTCCCTTGTCCCGCACCCGCATCGGCGCCCCATTGCGCCGCGTGGCGATCAAGACGGGGAAGCGCCGCGCGTCGGCCACGGGGATGTCAGCCTGATAGCCATCAAGTGCGCGCGCGACCAAGCGGGTGCCAGAGGCGCCCACTCGCTCCAACACCCGGGAGAGCAGCACCCCATCAAACTCCTGCACACCAGTTAAGAACGGGTTGCGAGTGGTCAGGCGGGTGATGCCCAGCCCCTCCAACCCCGCAAGGTCAAACTCCGCCTGCGGCAGGGCGATGGCACCCGTGATGCTGAGGATGATCGGCCCCGTGGCTGCGGGTAGGGGCTCGGGGGTTGGTTGGGCGTGCGCTACCCGACCAACCATTCCAGGTGGAGAGAGAGTGAGGAGGCCGAGGCCCGCCAGGACAGCCCGCCGTCGGAGGGCGTGATCACTGGTATCCGCTGGGTGTGCCATCAACGCCCTTCACGGTTGGATCATACCGTTCATGACCATAGCGCACATGGCACGCGCTGCCACGGTCTAACGGTCATGGGGCAGTGCAGAATTAGCTGCGAATCCCCGCGATGAAGCTGGTCACCTCGCGATCCAGCGTCTGAGCCCCGTTGGCCAGATCATTGGCAGCGATGCGGACCTCTGCGGCATTGGCGCCGGTTTCGCCCGCAGCCGTGGAAACCTCGCCAATGATCCGGGTGACGTCGTGGGTGCCGCGGGCAGCCTCCTGCACATTGCGGGCGATTTCAGCGGTGGCCGCCCCTTGCTGCTCCACAGCCGAAGCAATCGAGGCAGAGATGCGATCGATGCGTTCGATGGTGGAGATGATGCCTTGGATGGCCCCGACTGCAGCTTGCGTGGACTGGCGCACCTCATTGATCTGGCGGCTGATGTCATCCGTCGCCTTCGAGGTTTGACTGGCGAGGTTTTTCACCTCGTTCGCGACAACGGCGAAGCCGCGTCCCGCTTCGCCGGCCCTGGCTGCTTCGATGGTGGCGTTGAGCGCCAAAAGGTTGGTCTGTTCCGCAATATCGGCCACCAGTCGCACCACGTCGTCGATACGCGCAGCCCCAGCCGCAAGGTCTGCGACTGTGCTGCTGGTGTCGCGCGCTTGGGTGACGGCGTCGGTGGCGATTTGGGCGGAGGTTGCCACCTGCCGAGAAATCTCTGCAATCGACGCGGTCAACTCCTCCGCGGCTGTCGCCACGGTTTCGACGTTCATGTTGGCCTGGTCGGAGGCTGCGGCAACACTCTGGGCGCGTTGGGTGGTGCGCTCGGCTGAGGAACTCAACCCCTCGGCTGAGCGCTGCATGCTGCCTGCCGCGCGGGTCAGGGTTTCAACAACACCCCGGACAGAGTTTTCCAGCCGATCGGCGAGCGCCAGCCGGGCCTCGCGCCGCTCTGCCAAAGCGCGGTCTTCGATCTCCCGACGCTCCGCTGCCAACCGCTCATTCTCCAGGGCCTGGGCGCGGAACACTTCCAGGGTGTCGGCCATAGCAATCAGCTCGGCTGCTCCGCCGCGCGGAACCACGACAGCCTTATCGCCCGCCGCCAGGGCAGCCATGGCCCCGGTCATGCCAGCGATGCGGGCCACGATCCGCTTGCCGACCAGCAGCCACAACAGCAAGCCCGACAGGACGAGAGCGGCCACCAGCAGCGCGGCCTGATAGCGGGTGGCATCGGCGATGGCGGCGTCTGCCTCGGCACCGGCTGCATCATTGGCTGCAACCGCCCGGTCGCGGACCGTGGCAGCCCGTTGGGTGACATCGGCCGTCACACGTTCAACATCGGCCAGCTGTTCGGCCGCAGCGATCCGGCTGCGCAGCACCACGACGCGGTCGCGCGGGATGCCACTGGACCGGTTGACTGCGCCGCGCAGGTTCTCCATCGCCTCGCCCAGAATGGCGTCTTCGCCCAGGCCCGGCTGGGCCCGGACCAGGGCAATCAAGCCGGTAACCAGCTGGGTCAAGCGCTCTTCGCCTGCCAGGGTTTCTTCTTCATTGGCGTTGATCGCCACTCTGACCAGGAGCGTGAACATCTGGTTGGTGCGGTCCAGGATGTCGTACAGGCCGGTCACCCGCCGCATGCCATCGACGCCCAGCATCCGCTCCAGGCTGGTGCGGGTTAACTCAGCCACGCGGGGACCCGCGTCGTCCATATCCATGCGCGACAGCATGGTGGCATCCCGCAGCACACCGTCCAGGGTTTGGCGCACCGTGGTCACCTCGTCGCGCAGTGCAAGGCGTGCCGCTTCGTCCAACCCTCCTGGCATCGCCAACCGACCAATCGGGCTCCCGCCGCTTTCACCGAAGCGGGCAAGGGTTTCGAACGGTTTCTGAATTTGATCGGCTAGATCCGCATCAAGCTGGCGGATGGTGAACAGCGGCTGCCACGCCCGCCCGGAGGCGCCAGTGAACTGCGCCATGTAGCGCGCAGACAGCGCGATGGCCTCGTCGGTGTTGGCGAGCGAGGGCAGAGCCGCCACCGTTGCGACCTGCTCCAGCACGTCAATCATTGCGGTGACGCTGGCGCTGAACTCAGAAATGGCAGCCATCCGCGCGACATTCTGACCAACGGTCACGTCAATCGCGTCGCGGTTTGAGATGGTGAGCTGGCGGGCGGCAGCCTCCAGCTGTTCCTGAGCTTCCTCCATGCGCGAGACCAAATCGGAGCGCAGACCATCCAGTGTGCCTTGCACCGACCCGAGGCGGCTCAGCACTTCGCCTTCTGCGGCCAGACGCTCGCGGGTTGCGCGGTTCAGGCGCCCCAAGGTGCGTCGCAGCGTGTCCAGGGCTTCGCCTGCGGCAACCACATCATCGGTCTTGCCAACGCGTTCGGTCAGGCGCGTGAGGGCCTCGGTCGCATCGGTGTGGCGGGCTTCAACGGCGCTGAAGGCAGCGGCGCGTCCGGTGTCGGTTTCAGCCCGGGCGAGTTGGGGCCCAAGAGCAGCAAGCTGGGTGACCTTGGCGCTGAATTCCTCCGCCAGCGCCAGGATCGGTTGCCCCTCCCGCAAGATCGTACCCAGCCGCATGTCGATGCCGCGATAGGCCACGAACGCAATTGCGCAGGTAGCGATCATCAAAGCAACCAGCACCCCGAAGGCCAGTGCCAGTTCGCCCCGGATCCCAATGCGCGCGGTATTCGAGCGCCCAGTCGGTGTGCCATCGACAGCGTCGGTCATCTGCGGTCTCCCCCACACAGTGCGGTCTCCCGCAGCGGTGATCGTCCGCAACAACCCTATCGGTCAAACGGCCTCCGTCAATTGCTCTAAGGAAACTATTCTTCTTGGAGCCTTGAGTCGGTGGAGTGGTGACATTCCTCTCGAGTTTGTCGGAAGGTGTTGAGTCAGAACTGAAATCCTCGTCAGTCTGCTAGGTTCTGATGCCAGCGATGAAGCTGGTCACTTCGCGGTCAAGGGTCGCAGCACCAGTGGCAAGGTCATTGGCAGCGGTCCGTACCTCGGCAGCGTTGAGCCCCGTCTCACCGGCAGCGGCGGATACTTCGCCAATGATGCGGGTAACATCGTGGGTGCCGCGTGCGGCTTCCTGCACATTGCGGGCGATTTCAGCAGTTGCTGCGCCTTGTTGCTCCACAGCCGAAGCGATTGAGGCAGCGATACGATCAATCCGCTCAATCGTTGTGATGATACCTTGGATCGCCCCAACTGCAGCCTCGGTCGACTGGCGAACATCATTGATTTGACGGCTGATGTCGTCAGTGGCTTTCGAGGTTTGACTCGCGAGGTTTTTCACTTCACTGGCGACAACCGCAAAGCCGCGCCCCGCCTCACCCGCGCGGGCGGCCTCGATGGTGGCGTTCAAGGCGAGAAGGTTCGTCTGCTCCGCGATATCAGCGACCAGACGCACGACATCGTCGATCCGGGCCGCACCGGCGGCGAGATCGGCGACGGTGCCACTGGTGTCGCGCGCCTGGGTCACGGCGTCGGTGGCGATTTGCGCAGAGGTGGCGACTTGCCGCGAAATCTCTGCAATCGAGGCGGTCAACTGCTCGGCCGCCGTCGCCACGGTTTCAACGTTGACATTGGCTTGATCGGACGCAGCCGCCACGCTCTGGGCGCGCTGGCTGGTGCGCTCGGCCGATGTGGTCAGGCCTTCGGCGGAGCGCTGCATGCTGCCAGCCGCTCGCGTCAGGGTTTCGACCACTCCACGGACGGAGTGCTCTAACCGATCCGCCAGCGCCAAGCGGGCCTCGCGCCGTTCTGAAGATGCCCGCGATTCCATCTCGCGTCGTTCCGCTGCCAAACGGTCATTCTCCAGCGCTTGGGCGCGGAACACCTCCAGCGTGTCGGCCATGGCAACCAATTCGGCTGCACCACCGCGCGGGACGACCACGGTCTTGTCCCCGGCCGCGAGGGCGGCCATGGCGTTGGTCAACCCGGCAATCCGCGCAACGACGCGCCTGCCGACCAGCAACCACACCAAGAGGCCAGACACCACCAACGCGGCCAACAGCAACGCGGATTGATAGGTACGCGACTCTTCAATTGCGGCCCGCGCCTCGCTTCCGGCTGTGCGATTGGTTTCAACCGCCAGGGCAGCGATCCGCTCCACCTGATCGGTCAACTCGGTGGCACTGTCACGCACCACGGCCAATTGCTCATTCGCCGCGGCGCGGGTGCGAACCACGATCACGCGCGCTGGTGCCAAACCAGCCTCGCGATCAGCGGCTGCGCGCAGGGTTTCCAAAGCGGCGCGCACATCTTGCGACTCTGACAGTTGTTCGTGGGAGCTGGTCAAGGTGGTGAGCGAGCCGATCAACTGTGCCAGGCGGGCACCAGCGCGCACGCTTTCATTCTCTGTCCCCGATGCTGCGATCGAGCCAAGCAGCGCAACGATTTGCTCAGCCAAGTCCTGAACTTCGTAGATGGTGGTCACCCGCAGGATGCCTTCTTCCCCCAGCATGCGCTGGACGGCCAGCCGAGTGAGTTCGGCCACCTGCGGCGCTGCCCGCTCGATTTCTTCGCGCGCTTGCACGATCACCGGCAGCAGATTGCGATTGATGTCGACGCGCAGGCCGCCAATCCGGGATGGAATCTCCTGCTGCACGTCAAAACTTAAGCCACCCGGTTCGGCGATTTGCAGGATGACGTTGTTCTCTGGTGCATCACCGATGTTGATCAGCTGCTCCAGTGGGTTTTTCAACTCAAGCACCAACGCGGGGTCCACCTCTTCCAACCGCGTTAAGGCTTGGCGGGCCGAGACAGCAGCGGCCCGGAACGTCTGCCGGAAGCTGGCCGAGAGGATGGAGGCGTCAGGCGTGTCAACCACACCCAGCAGCGTGCCCAGGGTGACAGTGTTGGTCAGGGTTTCCGTCATCACTTGCACAGCGCCGCGCAGGTCGATCAGCGCCATCAGACGCGCCATATTGCGGCCCACCACCTGATTGATGGTTTCTTCATTGGACGACACCATGGTCTGCCCGATCACCGACAAATCCATCTGGGCGAATTGCACCATCGGTCCGGTTTCCCGGCGCAGGGCGGCAAGCGCCTTCACGGCTTCGTTCAAGTGATTGGCGACCACATTTTCCGCGGCCAGACGCTCTCGCGTGACACTGCTCAGACGGTCGAGGGTGGTGCGCAGCATGCGCAGCGCCTGGGCGGCCTCATCGATCAAGTCGCTTTCGCCCATCAGGCTTTCGAGCGCAGTGGTGCGCTGCTCCAGCGTATCCAGGGTGGTGCTGATTTGACCGGCAATGGCGCGACGGTCTGTGTCGCTGCGCGGCTCGGCCAGTCTTGGCCCGATGGCAGCCAGCGACGAGGCACCCGCCGTCAACTCCTGCGCCGCTGCCAGCACAGGCTGGCCGCGATCCAGAATGCTTTCCAACCGCTGTTCTATTCCACGGTAGGACCAGAACGCGATGCCGCAGGCGGCAACCACCATCAGCACCAAGGCGCCAAAGGCCAAGCCGATTTCGGCCCGTATGCCCAATCGCGGTGACGAGGTTACGGATTGCTTGCTGCCAGCGGTGTCAGCCACCGCGGCGTCATCCAGTCCTGCCATGGCTTCCCCCTGAGTCCCGACATTCGGGGTGGCGGATCTCCCCGGTCGGATGACGTTTTGGTCACAGTAGCAGGACTGGAGCCAGGGTCAATTCCAACGTAATCACAATCAAACGCGCAAAAAACGAAGATAACTGGAAACAATCCCGTCTCTTGCTGCCTTCTGTTCGTAACGGGTGGCGGGCCAGTCACTAGGACGCTGGGTCCAATCGCTGGGGCCGCGGGCCGTCCACTGAAATGCGGGGTGCGCCAGCAGGGCGGCCAGCATCCATTCCAGATAATCCGTGTGGTCGGTGGCGAGGCGCAGTTCCGCTCCGGGCCGCAGAACGCGGGCCAGCCGATCCAAGTTGCGGGCTTGGACGAACCGGCGCTTGTGGTGGCGCTGCTTCGGCCACGGATCGGGGAACAGAACGAAGGCGCGATCAATGCTGGCGTCGGGTATCCGCTCCAGCAACGGCTGGGCAGGTGCTGGCCAGACGGCAAGGCGGTCGGTCGTGCCATCCGCTACGGCATGGCCCAGCAACGAGGCGATGCCATTGACGAATGGCTCGCAGGCGATCAGTGCGATGTCGGGGGTGTGCGCCAGTTGCCAAGCAGCATGCTCGCCGCCGCCACAGCCTATCTCCAGCCAGACCGGGCGATCGCCGAATCGGTCGGACAGCAGTAGGGGCCCTGTCTGGGGCAAAGCAAGCGCGGGTAGCACCTCATCCAGCAGCGCCTGCTGGCGGGGTCTGAGGGGGCGGCCTTGGCCGCGCCCATACCATCGATCTGCAGCAGGGCGGCGGTTGGCGCCTGCAGCAGGACCGGGATCCCCCGCCCCACCAACCGGGGAGGGGGGCCCCTCCGTTCGGTTGGTGGGGTCGGGGGTCATGGGGTTAGCCGAAGTGACGCTTCAGTTCGGCGACCAAATCGGTCTTTTCCCACGAGAAGCCGCCATCGGCCTCTGGGGTCCGACCGAAGTGACCATAGGCCGCGGTGCGGGCATAGATCGGCTTGTTCAGGCCCAGGTGCTCGCGGATGCCACGCGGGCTGAGGTTCATCAACTCCTGCAGCACCCGCGCCAGTTCCTGTTCTGACACCTGACCCGTGCCATCGGTGTTGACGTAGACCGACAGCGGCTTGGACACGCCAATCGCGTAGGACACCTGGATGGTGCAGCGATCCGCCAGCCCAGCTGCGACCACGTTCTTCGCCAGATACCGTGCCGCATAGGCGGCTGAGCGATCGACCTTGGTCGGGTCCTTGCCGGAGAACGCGCCGCCACCATGGGGCGAGGCGCCGCCGTAGGTGTCGACGATGATCTTCCGCCCGGTCAGGCCGCAATCGCCGTCGGGGCCACCGATCACGAAGCGACCCGTTGGGTTCACGTAGAAGCTGTCTTCCGGCGGCATCCAGCCTTGCGGCAGCACATTCATCACGTGCGGGCGAACGATTTCGCGCACGGCTTCGGTATCCAGCCCTTCGTCATGTTGGGTGGAAACCACGATGGAGGTGCAGCCGATCGGCTTGCCGTCCAGATACTTCAGCGTCACCTGGCTCTTGGCGTCGGGGCCAAGGCCAGTGGCAGCACCGGAATGGCGGGCCTCAGACAGGCTCTTCAGGATGTTGTGCGCATAGTGGATTGGAGCCGGCATCAAGCTGTCGGTTTCGCGGCAGGCAAAGCCAAACATGATGCCTTGGTCGCCTGCGCCTTCATCCTTGTTGCCAGCGGCATCAACGCCAACGGCAATGTCAGCGGACTGCTGGTGCAGCAACACATCAACCTGAGCGGTGCGCCAGTGGAAGCCCCCTTGCTCGTAGCCAATGTCTTTAATGGCGTGCCGGGCAACCTCTTCCAGCAATTCCTTCGTGATCGAGGCGGGACCGCGCACTTCACCGGCCAGCACAACGCGCTGGGTGGTGGCGAGGGTTTCGCACGCCACGCGCGCGTAGGGGTCATGGGTCAGAAAGGTATCGACCACGGCGTCCGAAATCCGGTCGCACACTTTGTCCGGATGGCCTTCGGACACCGATTCGGACGTAAAAAGATACTCGCCTTTGATCACGGGAACCCCCCTGGACGGGAACGGGATGAAGCCGAATGTGCTGGCCGCAGGGCCAACCGACGGCACCTGTTGCCCCGCGCGTGGATAGGTCCGCGCAGCCGGTCGCCGTTGTGCGGCGGCATTCAAGCGCGGTCAACTGAAATCCCGGTTAGGAACGGCAAAATTCAGTTGCTGATCAGGGGCTAGAAGGTGGTGGTCAACGTGATCAGCCACTCTGGCGCGATGGTCAAGACAGCAGCTTCCAGCCGCTTGTCGAGGCCGGTCGCAACGGCAAGCGCGACTGCCAGCAGCAAAACTCCCAGCACCACCTTGCCCGCGGAGCCTGCGGTCATCAGCTTGGCTTTCAGCGCGCGCACCCGGTCCTTCGAGGCAAGGGCCAGCAGTCCCAAAGGTGTTGCCGCACCAAGACCAAACAGCGCCATCATCACGCCTGCCTGCCCAAGCGACTCGCCCTGTGCTGCCATCAAGCTCGCACTGCCGAGAGTTGGGCCGACACAAGGGCTCCACACTGCTCCCAGCAACAAGCCGATGACAAACTGGCCTGACAGGCTATCGCCGCCAATGGCAGTCAAGCGCTGCTCCGCCAGGGCACTGACCGGCCCGAGAGCTGTGGCCAGCCGCATCTGCAAGCTGGTGGACAGCAAGACAAGGCCAAACGCCCCCAACATGGCGGCGGAGACGAGGCGAAACACCTCCCCATCCAATCCAATGGCCTGTCCAATGGTGGCAACGAACAAACCAATTGCAGTGAAGGATAAAGAGAGGCCAGCGGCAAGCGCCACTGGCCCCAAACGATGCGCGCTGGCGGCCGCACCGACCACAATGGGAAGGATGGGCAAAACACACGGGGACAGAGTGGACAGCACCCCGGCCAGCCAGGAGAACCCCAGTGATGCCAGCATCGCGACCCCCGATCAGGCCAGCGCGCGGGTGACGAGTGCGCGGATGGAGGCAGCGTCGGTGTCGCCAATCGACCGACCCCGCTCCGTCGCACCGCGATACACGATCAGCGTGGACTGGCGCGTGACGCGCAGGTGCTGGACGACGTCCTTCTGCGTGTCAAAATCAACCAGGAACCGGGTGAGCGAGGCAAAGGCAGGATCAGCCGCCAACGCACCCAGAATCGGCTTTTGGCGCACACACACTGGGCACCAGTCAGCATGAACCTCCACCAGGATGGGCTGGCCCGCGGCCTGAGCGGCCCGGAAAGCCTCCTGTGTGAAATTGGTTTGCGCAACGCTGAGCGATGGTGTCCCAACAACCCCAGCCAGGGTCAAAGACATCAGAACAGATCGACGCGACAGTGTCATGGGAAGCCCCCCCAACGTGATGACCTATCTCTCCTACGCTGGCGGCTTGGGTCGGGTTGCAGGCTGCCTGAAAGATTCGTCACTCGGCTGAGAGGATCGATTTTGGCAGGATATCGGCATTCCCAAGGAGCCGGACGCAGGGTCCGGTCGCTTCGGAGGACTGCATCATGGCCCGTGTTCTGTCTGTCGCCAGTGTGCTGGTTGCTGTGTGCCTCGCCGCGACACCAGCGGTTGCTCAAACCTCGCGCACCGACACGCGCGAAACCAATCAGGAGCGCCGCATTCAACAGGGTACCTCCAGCGGTCAATTGACCGTGCAGGAGCAAAACCGCCTCAACAACGGCCAAGCCCGCGTCGATGCTGCCCAAGGGCGCGCCGCCGCCGATGGCACCGTCACGGCGCGTGAGCGGCGGCGTCTGGAAACCTTGCAAGACCGCCAGTCCGCACGCATCGCCCGGCAGCGCCACGACCGCAACCGCACGAACTGACCTGGCTTAGCCAAACACCGGCTAGCCGCACCAAACTAGGTGGTGGAGGCTGGCTTGGCATGTCAAACCCTTGGCGTGGGTTGACGGTAACAGACTGTTGCGGTCGACCCGCGCCGCGAAACTTGGAACGAACAACCTCAACCTCGGCCGGGAGCTTCCCAGCGCGTTAGGTTTGGGAGGTATCCGGCGGGCTTCTCGTCCAACCCGGATCGGATTGGTTTGTGAGTGACGTGCTGACTTGGCGGGATACTGTCCTGACCATGGATCAGAGTTTCCAGCATTGCTGGAGACAATCGCGCACCTCCAACGACCGTCGGTCAAGGCCGCACCAACGTCCCCATGGCTTGACGCATGAACAGGCGTTTCAGGGCTGGCATGCGTTCCACGGCTGCGAGGCCGAGGGTGCGGGCAAGGCGAAGGGCGGTTACGTCGTTGGAGAACAAGCGGTTCAGCATATCGGTGGCCGCCATCATCGCGACGGTGTCGGGGCGGCGGCGGCGTTCGTAACGGGTGAGAACAACCGGATCGCCGGGGCTGAGGCCACTGGCCTTGGCATCCACGATCTCCTCGGTCAGGGCTGCAACATCGCGCAGACCGAGATTGAGGCCTTGGCCAGCAATTGGATGCATGCCGTGGGCTGCATCGCCGATCAACACAAGGCCGGGTCGACAATACTGAGCCGCCAAGTGGAAGCGCAGCGGCCAGCGCCAGCGTTTGCCTGCCAGATGCAGCCGCCCAACGCTGGGGCCAAACCGGCTGGTCGCCAGCCGCTCGAAGGTTGCCTCTGGAAGAGCCAGGATGCGGTCGGCGTCGGCTGTGCGCTCCGTCCACACAATGGAGGAGGTGTGAGGATCGGCAAGCGGCAGCAAGGCAAACGGACCGGCCGGCAGGAACCGCTCATGGGCCGTGTCGTGGTGCGGCAGGTCGTGGCGCACCGCACAGACAATCGCTGTTTGGCCGTAAGACCAGTCTGCGGCGCGGATGCCGCTAGCGCTGCGAACCAGACTGCCACGGCCATCGGCGCCAACCACCAGCGCTGTTGTCAGGCAGGCGCCAGTGCTGAGCGACAGGGTCCAGCCGCCGTCACCGGGGCGCAGGTTGGTCACCGCAGTTGCAGTCAGCCAAGTCACACCGCGCGGTGCTGCCGCCAAGGCTGCAAGCACACTGGCGCGAATAACCGGAGCCTCAACAATCCAGCCCATCGGCTCATCGCCGACGGTACGGTGGTCATAGTGCAGGAACAACCGGGACAGGCCGCCATCATCCGGACCATCGGTCACCCGGATATCGCGGATCGCGCCAGCCTCAGCAAGGCAGGCCTCCCACAAACCCAGCCCTGCCAGAATGGTCCGACTGCCTTGGGAAAGCGCCCAGCCGCGGCCATCCAGGCCGCGGTCGCGCTGGCGCGGGGGGGCTTCGCGCTCGATCAGCGCAACCGACAGGCCAGCGCGCGCCAAGCCCAGGGCCAGGGCGCCGCCCACTGGGCCGCCGCCAACAATCGCGACATCAACGCGGGACGGGAAAGTCTGTGTCATGGGCGCATGTTTGCGGCCCTGTCCACCATCCGTCTAGGCGACAATCGCGCGCGCAAAGATGCACGGGGTTTGAGCTTCTGACCAAAAAATAGGCAAACACTGCTGTGAAACGATGCTGCGGCGCAACATTGCCCGTGGTCGAGCGCCGGAGCCTCAGGATAATCCCGCTGTCAGGTTAGGTTTTCGCTCGGTTGGCACGGTTCTTGGAACCGGCAGGGCTGCGCTGACGCAGCAGGCGGGTGAAGCCCATGAAAATGGTTATCGCAGTCATCAAACCCTTCAAGCTCGACGAAGTTCGCGAGTCCCTGACCACCCTCGGGATTCAGGGGTTGACCGTGTCGGAAGTGAAGGGTTTCGGCCGGCAGAAAGGCCAGACCGAGATCTACCGCGGCGCGGAGTATTCGGTGAGCTTCCTGCCGAAGGTGAAGATTGAGGTGGTGATTTCCGCCGACCTCCTGGATCAGACCGTCGAAGCGATTCAAAAGGCTGCCAATACCGGCCGGATCGGCGACGGCAAGATCTTCGTGATGGATATCGAGCGTGCGGTTCGTATCCGCACCGGCGAGACCGACGGCGACGCGCTGTAAGCCGCGGTCGCGACAACAGGGAGATAGAAAACATGATGCGAACCCTGTCCCGCGCCGCTCTCGGCGGACTGCTGGCCGTTGTTACGGCTGGTGTCGCTCAGGCGGCGGAGACCAAAATCGACACCGGCGATACCGCGTGGATGATCACCGCGACGGCTTTGGTGCTGATGATGACCATCCCCGGTGTGGCACTGTTCTATGGCGGCATGGTCCGCAAGATGAACGTGCTCGCCACCATCATGCAGTCCTTCGCCATCTGCGCCTTGGTGACCGTGCTGTGGATGCTGATCGGCTATTCCATTGCCTTCGTGAAGGCAGGCACCTTCATTGGTGGCCTTGACCGCGTGCTGATGATGGGCATGACCCTGGAAGGGACCCATGACCTTGCCGCGACGGTGCCAGAGACGGTGTTCTCCACCTTCCAGTTGACCTTTGCGATCATCACCTGCGCGCTGATCACCGGTGCAGTGGCCGACCGCATGAAGTTTTCCGCGCTGATGGTGTTCACCGCAGCCTGGATGATCCTGGTGTACTGCCCGGTTGCCTACTGGGTGTGGGGCGGTGGCTTCCTGTACGACTGGGGCGTGCTTGACTTCGCGGGTGGCACGGTTGTGCACATCAATGCGGGCGTGGCTGGTCTGGTTGCCTGCTTGGTGATCGGCAAGCGCAAAGGCTATGGCAAAGAGATCTTCGCGCCGCACAATCTCGTGCTGTCGGTGATCGGTGCCTCGCTGCTGTGGGTGGGTTGGTTCGGCTTCAATGCGGGCTCGGCCGTCGCGGCGGGTGGCCGTGCGGGCATGGCGATGCTGGTCACTCAGGTGGCTGCGGCTGCCGCAGCGCTGGCCTGGATGATTGCGGAGTGGATGGTGAAGGGTAAGCCCTCGGTGCTGGGGATCATCTCCGGTGCAGTTGGTGGCTTGGTTGCGATCACGCCAGCGGCTGGCTTTGTGACGCCGGGTTCGGCCCTGCTGATCGGCATCATCTCCGGCTTCATCTGCTACTGGGGTGCGACTTCGCTCAAGAACATGCTCGGCTATGACGACAGCCTGGACGCCTTCGGCGTGCACGGTGTCGGCGGCTTTGTCGGAGCAATTCTGACCGGTGTGTTCGCCGTTGGTGCCTTCTCAGCCACTGAGGCCTCACCCGGTGGCTCACCGGGTCTGATCGAGGGCAACCCCGGTCAGGTGGTCACCCAGTTCCTGGGCGCCATCGTCGTGGTCGCCTACACGGCCGTGGTGACCTTCATCGTGCTGAAGGTGATCGACATGCTGATGGGTCTGCGCGTCGATCCAGAAACCGAACGCGAAGGTCTGGACCTTCGCCTGCATGGCGAGAGCGTCCACTAACCCAGGACGTCTGCCGGAATGAGAAAGGGGCGCCTCTCTGGGCGCCCCTTTTTTCATGCTCAAGCAGTCGGTTGGCTGCCTACGCGGCGACGGCATCGGCCGGCGCGGTAGCCTCTGCCACTGCGGCGGCCCTCCGAGTGAACACCAAGCACACCGTACCGAGGCGGATGCCGAACTTCGTGATCGTGCTGCGGTTCAGCAGCACATCCTCGGTCTGCAGCTGCATCCAATCGTCGAACGCTACGGTCAAGTGGTGGCGGCCCATCGACAGCCGCAACCGATAGCGCATGCGGAAGCTGGTGGCGTCCACCATGCCAATGGCGGGCCCAACGAGGCCGTCGGTGTCGGCGCGGTAGCGCTCCCGCCCCTCCGGCACCAGCCGCCAGACGCGATGGTCGGTCGAGCCATCATCGTGGCGGAAATGCTCGTCAAGGGTCAGGGTGTGACCGTCCCAGTGCCCTTCGACGGTTACGGCCATGCGCCGCCGAATCCGGCCAAAGCGATCCTCAAACCACCCATGGCACTGGACCTGGCCTGCAAAAAATCGCTCCAGGCGCAGCGGCGTCGTGGCAAGGGGCGGGGGCGGGTGGGGCATTGCAGCGGCTCATCGAGATGAAAACTTGACGATATTACGCGGGTACGCTCCGTTTGGATCATGATGCACCGCACTGTCCCGGGCTCACCCGGCACCTCGTGTCTTCCGATGACTCATCCGGCTGGGTGGTTGGCATGACGACCAAAGGCAAACCACCCATCGGGCCGTCGCCCGTTGCGTCTGATGATTTGGAGGCTGCCCGCGCCCGCCTGTACCTGGATGCTGACCTTACCCCCGGTCGCGACGTCGTGCTGGGGCCGGAGCATGCAACCTACCTGCGCACGGTGTTGCGTCTAAAGCCCGGCGCGGCCCTGGCCCTGTTCAATGCGCGCGATGGCGAAGTGGCTGCCGTCTTGGCGGGATTCGCCAAGGGCAGCGCCACCCTATCGCTGGTGCGCACCACGCGTACCCCGGCCCCAGAACCAGGCCCCTGGTTGCTGTTCGCCTTGGTCAAGCGCACCCGAGTGGACTTCATCGTTGAGAAAGCGACCGAGCTGGGGGTGGAGCGGTTGGTTCCAGTGGTCACCCGCCGCACCCAGTCCAACCGCACCAACCTGGAGCGTTTGAGCATGATCGCCGCCGAGGCAGCGGAGCAGTGCGAGCGGTTGACGGTGCCAACAATTGAGGCCCCCGAGGCGCTGGAGCGGGCGTTGAGCCACCTGCCGCCAGACCGGCTGTTGTTGGTCGCCGCCGAGGCGGGTCCAGCCCAACCCTTGGCCGAGGTGATGATCCCAGCGGACACTGCGGTGCTGATTGGCCCTGAGGGCGGCTTCGACCCCAGCGAACTCGCCATGCTCGCGGACCGGCCAAACACCGTGCTGGTCGGTCTTGGCCCCCGCATTCTACGAGCCGACACAGCAGCGCTGGCTGCTCTTGCCATTGTGCAAAGCCGCCATGCCGTGGCACGACCGGTCCGGGCTGGACCCGACGACACCGCGGCTTAGTTCACCCTTTCCGATCCCCGCACAGGACCTTGCCTCATGGCTGGAACCCCCTCCGCTCGCGGCACACCGATCGACACTCCGCGCGCTTTGGTTGACTGGTTTGCCGCTGGCTGCAAGCCACGCAGCGCTTGGAAACTGGGCACGGAGCACGAAAAATTCGTCTTCCGTCGCCAAGACCTTGGCCCCGTCCCTTATGATGACCCAACTGGTGGCCCCTCGATCCAGGCGGTGCTGGCGGGCTTGACCCAGTTTGGCTGGCAGCCAGTGCAGGAGGCCGGGCGCACCATCGCCCTGGTGCGCGGGCAGGAGGCGATCTCGCTGGAGCCCGCGGGACAGCTGGAACTGTCCGGCGCTGCGGTGGATAGCCTGCACGAGACCTATGCCGAACTGGTCAACCATCTGACCGAGACCCGTGCGGTGACCGACGCGATGGGGGCGGGCATGCTGCTGGCGGGGCACGCCCCCCATTGGCAGCGTGCCGAGGTGCCCTGGATGCCGAAGGGTCGGTATGCGATCATGAAGCGGTATATGCCGACCCGCGGCACCCTCGGCCTCGACATGATGACGCGGACCTGTACGGTTCAAGTGAACCTGGACTATGGCAGCGAAGCCGACATGGTTGCCAAAATGCGGGTCGCAATGGCCCTGCAACCAATTGCATCAGCCTTGTTTGCCAACTCGCCCTTTGCTGAGGGGCGTCCAAATGGATTTAAGAGCTGGCGCTCTGCCATTTGGTTGGACACCGACCCAGACCGTAGTGGCCTTTTGCCCTTCGTATTTGAGGATGGGTTCGGGTTTGAGCGCTATGCCGAATACATGCTGGATGTTCCAATGTATTTCGTTTGGCGGGATGGCTACATCGATGCAGCGGGACAATCCTTCCGGGATTTCCTGGATGGTCGGCTGCCAGCGCTGCCCGGTGAGCGGGCAACCATTGGCGACTTTGTTGATCATGTCTCAACTGCATTCCCTGATGTCCGCTTGAAGCGCTATCTGGAAATGCGCGGTGCGGATGCAGGCCCTCCGCGCTTGCTGACGGCGTTGCCTGCCCTGTGGGTGGGGCTGTTGTACGACGAGGTGATGCTGGAAGCCGCCAGTGACCTTGTTGCCGATTGGTCGATGGAGGAGCATGTGGCCCTGCGCCGCGATGTGCCGCGGCTGGCGCTGGCCGCGCCGTTCCGCCAGGGCAGCGTGCGGGATGTCGCTCTGGAAGTGCTGACCATCGCCCGTGAGGGCCTGCGTCGGCGAGCAATCGTCGGCCCGGGTGGCGAGGATGAGGCGAAGTACCTAGACCCGCTGTTCACCATTGCGGCGTCCGGGCGCACTGTCGCCGATGACCTGTTGGCCGACTTCCACGACCTGTGGGGTGGCGACATTGGCGAGTACTTCCGCCGTCAGGCGCTGTAGCCGCTGCGGGCGGAGGGGTTAGCGCCCGCGATACCCCTCTAGCCAGTGCAGATGGTAGCGCCTGAGACGCCCACCACCGGTCGGCACCGAGACTGCCCCTTCGTGGCGCCAGCTTTGGAAG
The DNA here is from genome assembly GCA_004292755.1 of Alphaproteobacteria bacterium. Lineage (GTDB taxonomy): Bacteria > Pseudomonadota > Alphaproteobacteria > Elsterales > Elsteraceae > RDXE01. The sequence goes on along the minus strand of RDXE01000040.1, from coordinate 41,113 downwards.
TGCGGGATGATGCCCGTTGGTTCTGGCGACCAGGCCACCAGCAGGAAGCGGCGGCCTGGGAACCGCTCGATGCTGGCGGTCATTTCAAAATGATTGTCGATGCGCCGATTCGGATTCCACATTGCGAGGTCAGGCATTGGCCGAATCGCGAAGGCGAGGGAGGCGAACAACATGCGCTCCTCCACCAGGATCACGGCATCGGGATCGGTCGCGTGGATGCGGGCAATCGCCTCGCCCATTTGATCCCACCCGCGCAACCGCCGGAATGGATCACCCGGCAAATCGATCCCGGTGAGGCGGGTGACCGGCTCCACTGCTGGGATTGCAACCGCGAGGCTGAGATGCAGGGCCAAGCTGCCGATCAGCACCGGTCGCGTGAAGCGCCCGGCGTCGGCCAACCAAAGGGCGACCAGTACGGCAGCAGGCGCGTAGACCATTGCGGCCCAATTGGCATTCGCCTCGCCCAACAGCGCGACAGCGGTCATGGTCAGCAGCTGTGGCAGGATCAACAGAGTAAGGAACCAGTGCCGTCGGTCACGGATCGCGCGTGCCATCAGCACCAGCAGGGCCGCGAACAACAACGGCCCGAACACTCCGAACTGGGAGCCCAGGAACTCCAGAGCCGACAGGGGATTGAAGCCGCTGCCCTCCACCTTGGCGTCCTGGCTGACATGGCGGAAGCTGGCAAAGTCAGCATTCCATTGCCAGAGCAGGTTGTTCGCATAGATCAGCACAGCTAGGCCGAGGGCACCCAACACTCTGCTGGCGCTGATGCTCTGCCGCTTGCCCAGCAGCAGCAGTGACGCCAGCAGCGACACCAGCAGCATCCCCATTGCGAATTTGGCGAGGATGCCAAGGCCGAGAGCCGCACCAAACCCGAGCCACCAGCGCCATCGGTCAGTCTCCAGCGCGTGCCACAGGCACAGGCTGGCGGCTGCATAGAAAAACAGCAGCGGCACGTCGGTGGTCATCAACAGAGCGGAGACGGAAATCCCAGGCAGGCTGGCAAACAGCACGGCGGCCAGCGCACCCGCCCGCGCTCCCCCCATGGCACGGCCGAGGGACATCAGGATGAGGGCGGTTGCCGCATGGATCAGCGGCACCGACGCGCGCACACCAAAGGGAGTATCCCCCAACAGCGCCGTGCTGGCCCAGATCAGCCACGCGATCAATGGCGGCTTGGAGTAGTAGCCCCAGTCAGGCGTTTGCGCCCACACCCAATACTGCGCTTCATCGCCATGCAGGCCCAACGGACTGGTGGCGAGGAGGATCAAGCGCCACGCGGCCAACCCAAACACCACCCAGGTGGCAAGGCCGATCAGTCGCTGATCCGCGTCGGCTGCCCTGTGGGAGGTGCGGGGCTCGGTCACGCTTGCTCCGGGTGGTGTTTCGCCCGGGTTGCCAGTATAACCGCGCCCCATGCGCAAGCCCCCTCTTTGGATTCGCCTTTGCCTGATTGCAGCGGTGCTATCGGCGGTCGGTGTGATGATTGGTGTGGAAGAGGTGCGCTCTTCCGATGCCATCGGTCAATGGATCGCTGCGGTCGGCATGGCCGCACCGCTGGTCTACATCGCCTTGCATATCCCGGCCTCCTTGGCATTTCTGCCACGCGCGGTCATGGGTGGCGCGGCGGGACTGATGTTTGGCCTGGAATGGGGCTTGGTTTGGGCACAAACCGGCGCCATGGCCGGGGCCATGGCTGGGTTTCTGATCGCCCGCGCAGTCGCTCAAGACTGGGTCGATCGACCCGACATGCAGCGCCTGAAACCCCTGCTGGATCGCACCGAGGCCGGTGGCTGGCGCGCGGTGATGATTGCCCGTCTGGTGCCAGTGGTGCCGCATGCGCTGGTCAATTACGGCATTGGCCTCACCCGCATTCGCATCCGCGATTTCGCCCTGGGCTCGTTCATCGGCATGGTGCCAACCACCGTCGCCTTCGTGAACCTTGGCGTGTCCGGCCGCTCTCTGTTCGACGGCGGCTGGGACTGGCTGCTGCCCGCAGCCTTTGGCGTGGCAGTCCTCGGTGCGAGTGCAATCCTCAGCCGGGTGTTGAGCCGCCGTCAGCAGGTGGGATGAGGAGCACTGCGTCCGGCAAAGCGCCACAGAACGAATACACTCAGCCTCAAACTTTCATCCCGAGCTTCAGTTGGTCTACCAGTCATAGCTATCTAACTTGTATTGAGAAAGCAAATTCTCCTCCAATTCTTCGTCTATCATATGAACAAATGAAAGTAAGCCGTGAGTTTCTGCAATCATCTCCGTGCTAGCAGATTGTATTCTGATCTTATGCAGTCTTGCACGAATCTCTCTCCGTAATTCACGATCTACCTTGATTTCTCCATCACTTGTCACTCTGATGCCGGTGATCTTTACCCCGTGTTTATGGGAGAAAACTCGTGTTTTGGATGGGTTGATTTTCAATGCACTAAGTCCGACACTAGCTAAATTACGATCAATCTCATTAAGGACCGCTGACTGGTTCATTTTACCATTTCCAGAAACAGTAACATCATCAGCATACCGAGTATAAATGAGTTCGTTGCTGGCACAATATTGTGAAAATCTGAGATCAAACTGATACATGATGGCATTGGAGATATAGGGAGAAGATGGAGCTCCAATTGCCAAACATTGCGGAGTGCTTGTCCGGTTCCCAAAAAAGAGTAGGCGTTTAATAAGGTTACAGATCTCTGGCTCCCAGTGTATCTCATTTTGGATAAGCAACTGATCAAAATGACTTGGCATGATCGATGGGAAAAAGTTTTGGAAATCTGTTTTCAAAAAAATACGAGAGTTTCTATGTGGCTTTGCATTGTCGATGATGCTTTTTCCTTTGACGTACGCAGTCGCTGTAGTATGTTCAGCTGGTAGAATTTTCCTAAGACATTCGACGATCGCCCGTTGGATTGCCTTCAGTTCCTTCGTTGGCTGTGCAATCGTCCGAGAACTCCCGTTTTGTTTTGGAATAGAGAAAACCTTATAGCTACGGGGTGCATCGCGTGATATACGGACAATGTCCGACGGCCAAAAGCCTGTATGCCGCATGATCTCTTTTATGATTTCAGTCATGGCTTAGTCCCAAAGTGAGGGCTAGTTTTGATACGCCACTTCCCCTCGCTACTATCCTTCAGATCACTGAATACATCTAGTTTTCTCTGATCATAATTTTTTGTTCCAGAGTGCCAGTTAAACTGGACATGCGGCCATGGGACGCGGGACGAAATCACACTTTCGGTGGGATCGGAGAGAAAATGGTGTTTTTTACCGCGATAGTAGTTAACCGTAATCATCTCAAACACTTGCATCATTTCCAGTATTTCTTGAACTGAGAATGAAGGTTCCGGCGGTAGGCCGGCAATATTTTGGAAAATCTCTAAGCATTCCTCAATCTCAGACTTGGTTGGACCTATCAAAAGTCTGCAACAGGAATAAACAAAAGCTACTTGATGCCTAGTCTTATCGAGAGACAGCTTTTTCCGCGATGTAGTGAGTTGACTAGCTTTTGATATGATTTGATCCGCAATGTCTGCTAGGTCATCCGGCTCTAAGGTAAACAGCATATTGTCGCCCGTGACTGTCTGCCAACTAATAGGTTTAACGTTTTCGCCCAACGCCTGGAGCACTCCCTGTCGAATAAAAGAGCTCTTTTCAAAGTGGCAGCCCTCAATAATTACAAGCAGCTTCTCCGAAATCTCAACAATTTCAGAGAAAACTCCAAGTTCGCAAATTGAGCCTGGACTTTCCAAAATGACCACCACGATGTCACAATAGTTCCCAATAAGCTTCTCAAACCTCTTTAAATCCTTATGTTTTGTCGTTTCAAAGTTCAAAACTTTCTCCGCGATAAAAATCTTTACTTTACTCGTATCTTGAAAAATCTGAGTTTTAACCAATGCCTTTCGCAGGGATTGCGTTCCAGATGATCCATCATTAATAGAACCTCCGCACAAAAAAATAAGGGGTAGACCCGTCACAACATAGGAGTTGGACAGGTCTACCCCCAAAAAGAAATTTTGAAGTGAAGTTCTTATCGTCGCCACTGGTTTAGTCACGCTTTACCATCATCCAAGGCGCGGGTCGGTTCCGGAGCAAGTTAGCAGCGCGGTTTGCTCCGGAACCGACCCGCGCCGCAGAATGCAACCAATTACTTCAGCCCGACGATGACATCGGACTATCGGAACCATGCATGGCTGTGTTAGTAGCGACGCTCGGTGCCGACAAACGCGTAAAGCTCTTAACGCGTACTAGAGTAGTCACCGTGTGTCAATCAAAACTCTCCGAATCAGCCTCCGCCACGGTGAAGCGCGCAGCTGAGGCGCTGACGATCTCTCCATACTCGGTCAAGTAGATCGAGCCTTTGACGGTGCGCTGGACCAGGACGGAGCGGCGGTCGGCCGGGTCTTGCTTGCGGCGGACGAGGCCCAGGATTGATAGGCGCGTGACCGCGCGGGTGATCGCTGGCTTGGCGACTTTCAGCAAGGCCGAGAGGCCCCGGACCGTGTGCGGCGGTGGCGTTAGATACACCGTGAGCAGCACCGCCAATTGGCGGGCGGTGAGGTCCGGTGCGTCGCGGCGCACCGTCTCAACGGCGGCTTGGCGCCAGAGTTCCAACGCGTCAGTGGCAGACAGCGGCGGCAGCGGCATGGGGCGGCTCGATCTTGATGTGCGATGACCATTCCGCACCATCAGTCATTGCGCAAGTGAAACCTTTGGGTCAATCGCTGTACAGCTCCACCAGGCGCTGGCCGAAGGCCTTGTAGGAATAGCGCGCCAGCGCGACCCGGCGGCAGCGCACGCGCCATTCGGCCAGTTGTGCGCGGTCCCGCAGCTTGCTGATCGCCACCGCCAGCGCGTCAGGCCGCGGCGGCACGATCAGCCCAACACCTTCGGCGTGCAGATCTTCCGCCACGCCCACTGTTGGCGAGAGAATCACCGGCACGTGATGGGCCAAGGCTTCGGCTGCCACCAAGCCGAAGCATTCGAACGACGACGGCACCACCAGCGCATCAATCGATTGGAAGAACGCTGGCTTACCGGAAACCGTGAGGAACCCAAGCCAGTCCACCCGGTCACCCAAGGACAGCCGGTCTGCGAGGCTGCGCACCTCCGCGCTATAGGCATCCTCCCCGCCGCCTGCGATCACCAGCCGCGCGTCGGCGCTGTGACCAACGGCGCGGATCAGCAGGTCCAAGTTCTTCTTCGGATGAAACCGCCCGAGATAGCCAACAACTGGCGGGCCTTGGCGGTCCGGCGGCTCGGCAGAGGCGGGCAGGGTTTCATCGACCGCTGGCAGGCCAATCACGCGGGCCCGGCTGTCATCGGCCAGCAGGCTGTCCCGCGCTTCCAGCCCGCTGGTGAAGGCGAACCGGTCGATGTTGCGACCGTACCAGCCTTTCAGCAGCTGTTTCACCAACTGCAGGCGGCTGCCTTGGATATCGTGGCGGGTCAGCGCCTCATGCGGCATTAGAATCGCGCGTTTGCCCGCCCTGCGAGCGGTGCGGGTTGCTGCCACACTGCTCCACACCCAGGCGCTGTGGGTGTGAACGGCATCGAAACGACCAGCCTCGGCAGCCAGCCAACGATTGAGCGCAGGCGAGATGCCCCAGCGCTTGGCGCGCGCTCCTTGACCGAAGGGAAAGCCTTCGGTGGTCACCCCGGCTTCAGCCAAGCGGTCGAGGGCCGGTTGAATCAACTCCGCCTCATCCTCCTGGGTTGGGTAGGCGAGGGTGACGTCCAGTCCAACCCGGCGCGCGGCCAGAGCGATTTGGATGGCGGCTGTGGCGGTGCCACCGGTGCGCGGGTCCAGCCCGCTGGAGACGTGAAGTACATGCATGTCAGGCAAAGACCTTGCCGCTACCTTGCGCGCTTGTCATTACCGCTCAGCAGCGGAAGGTGCTATTCCATCGCCGCCGTCGGTTTCTGGGCCAGCCGAACGCGCCATGGCTTGATCGACCGGCCCCGATTGATCTGTTCGATGCCTGTTTCCGTCGTCATCCTCACCTTCAACTCCGAAGCGACCATTGCCGCCACCCTCGCCAGTGCGGCCACGGTATCGGACGACATTCACGTCGTCGATTCGGGGTCGACCGACCGCACGTTGGAGTTGGTGCGTGCCGCTGGCGCGACGCTGGTTCAACATCCGTTTGAAAGCTATGGCGCGCAGCGCAACTGGGCGATTGACACCCTGGCACTGAAACATGGCTGGCAGTTGCACCTAGACGCTGATGAGCGGTTGAGCGACGCGCTGGTGGCGGAGATCACAGCCCTGGCAGCAACCAACTTCGCGGGGCCAGCAGTTGGGTACTTCATTCCGCGCTTGGTTCATTTCCTGGGCGCACCAATCCGCCATGGCGGCATGTACCCGATCTATCACATGCGGCTGTTTCAAACTGGTCGCGGGCGCTGCGAGGCGCGGCGCTATGACCAGCACTTTCTCGTCGATGGCCCGACGGCGCAGCTGACGCAGCCGATGATCGATGACATCCGCATGTCGTTGTCGGAATGGACGGTGCGGCACAATCGCTGGTCTGACGCCGAAGCCGACGAAAGCCGTCTTGGCACCGATCCCGGTGCGCTGGTCAAGGCCGATGCCAAAGGCAACCCAGTAGAGCAAAAGCGCGCCTTGCGCAGTCGCTACAACGCAGCACCAAAATTCTGGCGGGCGCTTGGGTTGTTTCTGTATCGATATATCATCCGGGGTGGGTTTCGCGATGGTGTGCCGGGCCTGATTTTCTTTGTGCTACAAACCTTCTGGTTCCGCTTTCTGGTGGATGCCAAGCTGTGGGAACGGGAGAACGCCGGTGGCTGACGCCTGCCTTGCCTGTGGTGGTCGGCTGGAAACCAGTCTGGCGCCGGTCTATGATACCCGCTTCGGCATCCCCAATCGCTACGAGATTGCTCGCTGCACAGCCTGCGGGCTGGAGCAGACGCTGCCCCGTCCCACGGGGCCGGAGTTGGGTGGCTTCTACGCCGCTCATTACAACGCCGGTGCGGGCAAGGGCTCACGCTATGCTGTCTGGCGGGAGCGGTTCTTTGCCTCCCCGCTGTATCGGCTGTTCCTCGCCCTCGACAGCGATATCAGCTTCCATGGCCGGCGCGGTCGTGGGCGTCTGTTGGACATCGGCTGCAACGAGGGGCGCAATCTTGCCTTCTATCAGCGTTCCGGCTTCACGGTCGAGGGCTTGGAGACCAACCCGGTTGCCCGCGCCACGGCCCAGTCCCTTGGGTTTACCGTTCATGGCGCCGAGTTGGAGGTGTTTCAGCCGCCGGAGGGTTATGACGTCGCCGTGCTCTCCAACGTGTTGGAGCACGCGCTTGATCCCAAGGAAATGCTGGATCATGTCGCCCGCGTACTGAAACCCGGCGGCCAGCTCTGGATCAGCTGTCCGAATGCGCGCTCCTGGCTGCGCACAGTGGGCGGCGCGGCCTGGATCAACTGGCATGTGCCGTTCCACATCGTCCACTTCAGCCAGGAGACGCTGGCGGCAACCTTGGGCCGCGCTGGCTGGCGTGTGCGCGAGGCCGATCAGCAAACCCCGGCCCTGTGGGTCGCCTATACCCTTCTTGCGCGCCTGACGGCTCAGCCCGGCGTGCCCACCCGCTCGTTGCGCAACCCGCTTGCGGTGTTGGCGCTGATGGGAGTTGCCCGGTGTCTGATGTTTCCGTGGCTTTGGCTCGCCAACCGGCTGGGCCGGGGCGATTGTCTGATCGCGATTGCGGAGCCGCCGGTGCCGGCGACCTCATCCTCGCCGCAGCCAACGCCATGACTCTGCCCGCCATTGACCGGCCCATGGTGCCGCGGCTGCGGGTGCTGCTGCATGACTATCCCGGCCATGCGTTTCCCGTGCAATTGGCGCGTGCCTTAGCGACGCGCGGGCATGAGGTATTGCACCTGCATTGCTCCAGCTTTTCATCCCCCCGCGGCCCTTTGGCACCCCGGCCGGAGGATCCACCATCCTTGACGCTGGAGGCACTGACTCTCGATGGCGAGGTGAAGAAATACGACTTCCTGCGCCGCTGGCTGCAAGAGCGCGCCTATGCCACACGTTTGGTTGAGCGGGTGGCCGCGTTCAAGCCGGACGTGGTGCTGGGTGGCAACGCCTCGGTGGACCCGCAAGCCGCCCTGCAGCGCTGGGCACGCAGGAACAAGGTTGGCTTCCTCTATTGGCTGCAAGATGTCCATGGCATTGCCATGCGCGCGATCTTGGCAAAGAAACTGTCAGTGTTTGGCAGCGCCGTCGCACTCTACTACACGATGAAGGAGGAGGCGTTGTGGCGCCGCTCCAATGTTGTGGTGGCGATCACGGAAGACTTCCGCCCGATCCTCGCCACGGCTGGCGTACCGCGCGAGCGGGTGGCAGTGGTGGAGAACTGGGCCGACCTGCAGGAATTGTCGCCCCGTGCCAAGGATAATGCCTTCTCCCGCGCCCATGGTTTGGTTGACAAAACTGTACTGCTCTACACTGGCACCATGGGGTTGAAGCACAACCCAGAGCGCATGGTTGACCTTGCCCGCGCCTTTCGCGACCGTTCCGATGTCAAAATCGTGGTTGTCTCTGAAGGCATCGGGGCTGACCGCATCCGCGAGCTGGCGGTCGAGGAGCGGCTGGAAAACATCCTGCAGCTGCCGTTCCAGCCCTATGACCTGCTGCCGGACATGGTGGCAACCGGCGACATCTTGTGTGTGCTGCTGGAGGCCGAGGCAGGCATTTATTCCGTGCCATCCAAACTCCTAACCTATTGCTGTGCGGGCCGCCCGGTCTTAGGCGCGATACCGGCCGACAATTTGGCCGCCCGCATCATCGCCCGCAACCACATCGGCGTCACTGTCAGCCCCCAGGACGGCCCCGGCTTCGTTGACGCCGCCCTCCGCCTCCTCGCCGACCCCCGCGCCCGCGCCGATATGGGCGCCAACGGCCGCCGCTACGCCGAAACCACCTTCGACATCGACGCCATCACCACCGGCTTCGAAACCCTGCTCGATCAAGCGCGGCGGCAGGCGGGGTGAGGTGCAGCTCCCCCCTCACCCCCACCCCTTGAGCCCAGGCGGCAAAGGGGTTAGAGAGCGGCCATGACGCTCTCCCTGTTGCCACTGCTCGACCGTCTTGCCACTGCGCGCGTTGCCTGTGTGGGCGATGTGATGCTGGATCGCTTCGTCGATGGGGTGGTGGATCGCATCTCGCCCGAGGCGCCGATTCCGGTTTTGAGTGTCCGCACCGAGCAGGCGATGCTGGGTGGGGCAGGCAATGTGGTGCGCAATCTGGCGGCACTGGGGGCGGAGACCTGCTTTGTCGCGGTGATTGGCGATGATGCCGCGGGCCGCGAGGTGATCCACTTGGTCGGGCGCGAGCCAACCGTGGAGCCGCATTTGATGGTGGAGCCTGGGCGCGCCACCACGATCAAAACCCGCTTCATCGCGGGGCGCCAGCAGTTGCTGCGGGCAGATCGCGAAACCGTGCGCCCATTGGGGGAGGATCGCGCGGCCGATCTCGTCTCTCGCACGCTGTCCTGCCTCGATGATTGCCGGGTTCTGGTGTTGTCGGACTATGGCAAGGGTGTGCTGCAGCCCAGCACCGTCGCGGATTTGATCTCGGCTGCCCGTGCGCGCGGCCTGACGGTGATGGTCGACCCCAAAGGGCGCGACTTTGGCCGCTATGCCGGGGCCGATTTGCTCACCCCCAACCGCAAGGAGTTGGTGGAGGCCACCGGCCTGCCCGCCACCACCGATGAGGAGGTGGTGGCCGCGGCCCGCGCTGTGCTCGACAGTGTGGCCGTGAGCGCCGTGCTGGTGACCCGCAGCCAGGATGGCATGACGTTGGTACCGCGCGAGGGGCAGGTCTATCACTTCAGTGCCGAGGCGCGGGCGGTGATCGATGTCTCGGGTGCGGGGGACACTGTGATCGCGACCATCGCCGCTGGGCTGGCGGCGGGAGTGGAGTTGCCCGTTGCCTGTCATCTGGCCAGCATCGCCGCGGGATTGGTGGTCGCCAAGCCTGGAACCGCGACGGCCAGTGCCAACGAACTTGCCCATGCCATTCGCGCCGTCGATGCCCTGCGTGAGGACAGCAAGGTTGCCACCCGTGCAGAGGCGATGCAGCGGGTCGCCGATTGGCGCGCAGCTGGCCTTGCTGTCGGCTTCACCAATGGCTGTTTTGATTTGCTGCACCCGGGCCATGTCTCGCTGCTGGCCGAGGCACGGTCGGCCTGTGATCGCCTTGTGGTCGGGCTCAACTCCGACGACTCAGTCAAGCGCCTGAAAGGACCGGAACGCCCGATCCAGACCGAGCATGCGCGCGCCGTGGTGTTGGCCTCGCTCAGCAGCGTCGATCTGGTGGTGCCCTTCGCGGACGACACGCCGATTGACCTGATCACAACCTTGAAGCCCGACGTGCTGGTCAAAGGGGCGGACTACACTGTCGAAACCGTGGTCGGTGCCAGTGACGTGATCGGCTGGGGTGGACGCGTGGTGCTGGCGGGTCTGGTTCCTGGCCAGTCCACTACGGGGATTGCCCAACGGCTGCGCAATCCAACAGTCTAGCAGTCGTGCATCTTTGTCATTGTGTATCGGTTTCGTGACTGTTGGCGGCAGCCTCGATCCGGCGTAAGTACCGGGTGCGGCCAAGTGTGGCCGTTTTTTGGCAAAGAGGTGATCCGATGATCTCCCGCGTCCGTTTTCTAGGGCTCGCTGCTAGCTTTTTCCTGTCTGTGATGGCCGCAACCCCGGTGGCCGCCCAGGGGCAGCAGGATTTCACCCTGGTCAACCGCACCGGCTATCAGATTGATGAGGTGTATGTGTCGCGTCCCACGGCCAAGACATGGGGTCGTGACATTCTGGGTGACGGTGTGCTGCCCAATGGCGCTAGCAAGGCGATTCGCTTTGCGGCGGGCACCCAGGGCTGCGAGTGGGACATCATGGTGAGGTTCGATGATGGCTCCGACGTTGAATGGGATCAGCCCTTCAACTTGTGTGAAATCAGCCGCTTGACGCTCCGCTACAACCGCAGCACTGGTGTTACATCCGCTGTGTGGGAGTAGGCTTGTGACTCTGCCGTTTGCCGTCTCAGTGACGCAGTGCTGCCCGCCGTTGGATGCGGAGCGGCTTCAAGAGGCTGTGACCGAGGCGGCGGCGGCAGTGGCAACACTCCGGCAGTGGCAGGCAGATGGCAGCTTGCCGCTGTTGGGCCTGCCCGAGCGCCGGGATGATCTGGACGCCGTGCGGCCGGTGGCCCAGCAGTTGATCCAATCCTGCGAGGTTGTGCTGTTGCTGGGCACTGGTGGGTCGAGCCTCGGTGCCAAAACCTTAAACGCCCTCAGCGATGTCGGCTTTGGGCCACCGCCCGGCCTGCCGAAGCTGGTGGTGATGGAGAACATCGACCCGCACACCTTCGTCGCCACCACCCAGGCGATCCAGGGGCGGCGGGTTGGCGTGTTGGCAGTGTCCAAATCCGGCTCAACGGCTGAGACCCTGTCTACCCTATTGTCTCTGCTGCCAGCGTTGCCCGCTGGCAGCCCGTTCGTTGCCATCACCGAGCCAGGTGACAACCCGCTGCGGCGGTTGACCGTTGCGCACGGTGGCACGGTGCTGGATCACGACCCCAAGGTGGGCGGGCGCTACTCGGTTCTGTCGATTGTCGGCCTGCTGCCAGCCTTGCTGGCAGGGCTGGATGCCAGCGCCGTGCGCGCCGGGGCAGCGGAGGTGTTGGAGGCCACCTTGGCGGGCACGGGGCCCGCCGTGGGCGGCGCTGGTCTGGCCGTCGCTGCCATGCGCGCCGGTCTGCCGATCACTGTGCTGATGCCCTATGTTGACCGGTTGGCTGAGTTCGGCCTGTGGTATCGGCAATTGTGGGCGGAGAGCCTGGGTAAAGACGGTCACGGCACCACACCGATCCGTGCGATGGGGACCGTGGACCAGCACAGCCAGCTGCAGCTGTATCGTGCTGGGCCAGCCGACAAGCTCTACACCATCATTGCAGGCCCAGCCCGTGGCCTCGGACCGAAGCTTGCAGCACCGGCGGACGGTCGCCTTGGCTATTTGACGGCGCGCTGCATCGGCGATCTGCTGGACGCGGAGACGCGGGCGACCATCGAAACCCTGGTTTCAGCCGGTCGTCCAGTGCGCACCATCACCTTGCCGACTGTGGACGAGCGGACCCTCGGCGGTTTGTTCATGATGTTCATGCTAGAAACCATCCTTGCCGCCCTGGTGATCGGCGTTGACCCGTTCGATCAACCCGCTGTGGAGGACGGCAAGGTGCTGGCTCGCCGCTACTTGGCGGAGATGGCGGGATGAGCATCCGCCGGTTACCCGGCACGCTGGTAAACCGCATTGCTGCGGGCGAGGTGATTGAGCGACCGGCGGCTGCGGTCAAGGAACTGGTGGAAAACGCCATTGACGCCGGTGCGCGCCGCATCGACGTGATCGCGCGCGAGGGCGGTAAAGCGCTGATCCAGGTGACCGATGACGGGATCGGCATGGCCCCAGGGGACCTAGCCCTCGCGGTCGAGCGGCACGCCACCTCCAAATTGCCCGATGACGACCTGTTGGCGATCCAAAGCCTTGGCTTTCGCGGTGAGGCCTTGCCGTCCATCGGGGCCGTGGCGCGACTTACCATCGTGTCCCGCCCGCGCGGGGCCGACCATGCGGCCCTGATCGCTGTCGAGGGGGGCGAGGTCGCGCCAGTCGGCCCAGCGGCGGGCAATCCCGGCACGCGGGTGGAGGTGCGGGATTTGTTCTTCGCCACACCGGCGCGGCTGAAGTTCCTGAAATCCCTGCGCGCCGAGTGGGACGCCGTGGTGGATGTGGTGGAGCGGTTGGCGATGGCTTGGCCGGAGATCGCCTTCAGCGTCGGCGACGGCTCTCGCACGCCGCGCCGCTGGCCAGCCTCCTCCCCGCTGGAGCGCTTGTCGGCCGTGCTGGGGGCAGAGTTTGGCGCGAATGCTGTGCCAATCCGGGCGGAGCGTGACGGGGTACGTCTGGCCGGGCATGCCGGTTTGCCAACGCTGAACAAGGGCACAGCCGCTGGTCAGTATCTGTTCGTCAACCGGCGCCCGGTCCGGGACAAGCTGCTGGTTGGCGCGGTCCGCGGCGCGTATCAGGACCTGTTGGCGCGCGATCGCCACCCGATGGTCGCCCTGTTCCTAGAGGTTCCGGGGCAGGAGGTGGATGTCAACGTCCACCCTGCCAAGACCGAGGTGCGCTTTCGCGACCCAGCCCTGGTGCGCGGCATGATTGTCAGCGCGATCAAGCACGCGCTGGCAGCGGCGGGCCATCGCGCCTCGAACACCGTGGCGACCGACACCCTGGCCGCCCTACGGCCCGCTGCAGGCATCGGGGCCAGTGGTTGGCAGCCATCTCTGGCGGGCCTCACGCCTGGTGCCATTCACCTCCACGCAGCGGCGCAAGCGCCAGCCAGCGCGCCATGGGGGCAGGGGATGCGGGAGGAAGCGGCTGGCTACACCCCAGCACCAGCCCCAACCATCCCCCGTGCCGACCTGCCGCCCGCCGCCCGCGTGGAGGACGCCACTGCTGGCGGGCCGCCGCCCGACGCCTACCCGCTGGGGGCTGCGCGGGCGCAACTGCACGGCACCTACATCGTGGCGGAGACCGCGGATGGCATCGTGCTGGTTGACCAACACGCCGCCCATGAGCGCTTGGTCTACGAGCGCTTGAAGGCCGCCCTCGCCACCCGTGACCCACCGCGCCAGCTGTTGCTGCTGCCCGACGTGGTGGAGGTGGGAGAGGCTGCCGCCGCCCGCCTCGTCGCTGCGGCAGCCGAGATTGGTCGCCTTGGCCTGGATCTCGAAGGCTTTGGGCCCGGTGCCGTGCTGGTGCGTGCCGTCCCAGCCGCCCTCGGCCATCCCAACACACGGCGGTTGGTGGAAGACCTTGCCGATGATTTGGCCGAACTTGGCCAAACCCTGGCACTGGGAGAGCGGCTGGACGCCATCTGCTCCACCATGGCCTGCCATGGCAGCGTGCGCGCTGGTCGCACCCTCAGCGCAGCCGAGATGAACGCCCTGCTGCGCGACATGGAAGCCACCCCCCACAGCGGCCAATGCAACCACGGTCGCCCCACATGGGTGGAGCTGAAACGCGCCGACATTGAACGGTTGTTCGGGCGGCGGTAGCAGCGGGTGGTCGCGGGGGAATTCCATCCCGCCCGGTCAAGCACAAGCACGCTGTTTCAGGTGGTCGAAGCGCTTAAACCAGGCGGACACCTCCGATAACCACGTTTTGCGCTGGGTTCGGGTGATCCGGGACCGATTGAATTCAGTCCGATTGGTTTGCAGACCGATCAGGCGCCGATTTCTCGCTATCGTAGGCGGCATTTCAAGATTTCTGGCCCATGCGGGCAGAGCCAGCACCATCACTTCTTAGTGTAGGCTATATTGACTGACATGTCCAATAAATGGGGTCCACCTCAATTCCATAATCAAGTCACTGCTATTGTCGCTTGATGGTTTGGTATCACTAATACTTATCACTTGGAGGATTGGAGCGCGCTTGATCGGGATTTTGGTTATGCCTATCCCTCAAAGAATTCTTCGTCGATTCTCTTGATTGTCAGAGTTTCTTCAACCCGACACCCGACATTGAATCGGATCAGAATGCGCGCCAGTTGGGGGCCATCGATCAGCACGATGCGCTTGCCCAGCAGGTTGGTGGTTTGTATCGCGTCGGTTGAGAAGGCGGAGGAGGTCACGAAGACGCCCTTCGAGGCTTTCTTTATGTCGAGCGCACCAAAGAAATCGCGAATGGCACCGGGACCAATCACATTTTCCCGAGCATATCGCTTTGCTTGAACAAATATCCGGTCGAGGCCGAGTGCGTCCTGATCAATCACGCGGTCGATTCCGCCATCTCCAGGACCGCCAACCAAGGCTTTGCTGACATCTGTAACAGAGCCGCCGTAGCCCATGGCAACAAGCAAACGCACGACAAGGCTTTCAAAGAACTTCGGCGTGCTGGTCCAGATACGCTGCAATAACTCCTCAGCGAGTGCATCTTCAAGCTGCTGGTGCGCGCGGCGCATGACTTCGTCGGGGGTCAACACTGGGCTTGCTTCAGGTGCGGCGCTTGTCAGGGGCGCCGCGTGGTCACGGTCCGGAGTCTCTCGAAAGCTCTGGAATTCAGGGAATTGCCCTAGGAATTTGATGTCAATCCGCGGCGGTGAAGTTGCAAGAACCTGTTGCCCGCGGGCAGTCACCCGATAATGTGCCCGTCGTGTGCGCTCCACCAACCCGGCCTTGCCGAGATAGGAGATGGCCCAATGGGTACGGTTCGCAAAGGTCGTCTGGCGCCCTGACGGTAAGAGTGCGGCTTGTTCATCAACTGTTAGATCGAATCGCTTGGCTAAGGCCTCAACCAAGTCAGCCGCTCGGATCTCTCCCGCTGCACATGCTTGCAGCACCGGCAGCATCAGGGTCTGGAAGTCAGGGATGGCCACCGAATGACGCCATCGCCCTAAAACAAGAAATACCGCTGCGCCATCGGCAGTTCCTCGGCTGGCTCGCAGGTGAGCAGCTCGCCGTCAGCGCGGACTTCGTAGGTTTCGGGGTCGACTTCGATGTGGGGCGTGGCAGCGTTCATCACCATGTCGGCTTTGCCGATCTTGCGACAATTCTCCACAGCGACCAGAGGGCGACGCAGGTCGCGGCCGACACCTTCGTCCAGAGCGGCGGCGGAGACGAAGGTGACGGCGCTCGCGGTCATCGCGCGACCAAAGCTGGCGAACATCGGGCGGGCGTGAACGGGTTCTGGGGTGGGGATGGAAGCGTTGGGGTCCCCCATCATGGCGTGGGCGATCATCCCAGACTTCAGCACCATGTCCGGTTTCACGCCAAAGAACGCAGGCGTCCACACCACTAGGTCCGCCAGCAGGCCCACCTGCACCGAGCCGACGACATGGCCGATGCCATGGGCGATGGCTGGGTTGCAGGTGTACTTCGCGATGTACCGGCGCGCGCGCTGGTTGTCGGCTCCGCCATCACGCGGCAGGCTGCCGCGCTGGCGCTTCATCTTGTGCGCGGTTTGCCACGTGCGCAGGATGGTCTCGCCAATCCGGCCCATCGCCTGACTGTCCGACGACATCATGCTGATCGCGCCGAGGTCGTGCAGAATATCCTCGGCGGCGATGGTTTCGCGCCGAATGCGGCTTTCGGCGAAGGCCACGTCTTCGGGAATGCGCGGGCTCAGGTGGTGACAGACCATGAGCATGTCCAGATGCTCATCCAGCGTGTTCACCGTATAGGGCCGGGTTGGATTGGTGGAGGACGGCAGCACATTCGGCAACCCGGCCACGGAGATGATGTCCGGCGCGTGTCCGCCGCCTGCCCCTTCGGTGTGGAAGGCGTGGATGGTGCGGCCCTTGAAGGCCTTGATCGTCTCCTCCACGAATCCGCTCTCGTTCAGAGTGTCAGTGTGGATGGCAACCTGGATGTCCATCCGGTCTGCCACAGTGAGGCAGCAGTCGATGGCAGCGGGCGTGGTGCCCCAATCCTCATGCAGTTTCAGGGCGCAGGCACCGGCGCGGATCATCTCCTCCAAAGCGGCGGGGTCCGAGGCATTGCCTTTGCCGAACAGGCCGATATTGACCGGCAACCCCTCGGCTGCCTTCAACATGCGGGCGATGTGCCACGGCCCGGGCGTGCAGGTGGTGGCAGCTGTTCCCGATGATGGACCAGTGCCACCGCCCAGCAACGTGGTGATGCCCGAGGCGATGGCATCCTCCACCTGCTGCGGGCAGATCAAGTGGATGTGGCTGTCAATACCGCCCGCGGTGATGATCTTGCGCTCGCCCGCGATGATGTCGGTTCCCGGCCCGATGACGATGGATACACCTGGCTGGGTATCGGGATTGCCTGCTTTGCCAATGCCGCAGATGCGTCCGTCCTTGATGCCGATGTCGGCCTTCACGACCCCCAGCCGGGCGTCCAGAATAACTGCGTTTGTGATCACAGTGTCGACGGCGCCATCGGCACGGCTGCGCTGGGACTGGCCCATGCCATCGCGAATCACTTTGCCGCCGCCGAAGGTAACCTCCTCGCCATAGATCGTGTGGTCATGCTCCACTTCGATCAGCAAGTCGGTGTCAGCAAGGCGGATGCGGTCGCCGACGGTGGGTCCGTAAAGCTGGGCATAGCTGGCGCGGCTGATCTTCATGGGGCAGCTCCCATCACTTGGGCGCGGAAGCCGACGATGCGGCGCAATCCAGCAAAGCGCACCAGCGTGACGGTGCGGGTTTGGCCGGGTTCAAAGCGAGTGGCGGTGCCCGCCGGCAAGGCCAATCGGCAGCCCATCGCCTTGTCGCGATCAAAGCTCAATGCCGGGTTAGCTTCGAAGAAATGATAATGCGAGCCCACTTGAATGGGCCGATCACCCGTGTTGGCCACTGTGATCTCAAAGGTTTCGCGCGCTTCCAGCAACTCAATCTCGCCAGGGGCGGGCAGGGTTTCACCGGGTATCATTGGATGGCCGCCTTCCGTGACTAGCGGATCGGTTCGTGGACAGTGACCAGCTTGGTCCCGTCCGGGAACGTCGCTTCGACTTGGATTTCGTGGATCATTTCCGGCACGCCGGACATAACTTGATCCCGAGTCAGCACCTTGGCACCCGCCGCCATCAGATCGGCGACCGACCGCCCATCGCGCGCGCCTTCGACGACATAATCCGTGATCAAGGCCACCGCCTCGGGATGGTTCAGCTTCACGCCGCGCTCCAACCGGCGGCGCGCCACCATGGCTGCGGTGGCAACCAGCAGCTTGTCCTTTTCACGCGGCGTCAATCGCATGGCGGTACCCGCTCCCTCGATGCTGACATCCCAATGGCCTCCCAAAACCCTAGAAGCGAAATGGCCTCGCGCTCAAGCCTTGGCGATGCCGAGGGGTGCGACGAAGCGGCCATCCTCAAGCACTCCAATTGACGGGCAGACGGTCCGGCCACCCGGCCGCTGCGCGCAAGGCACAAAACGCGGCGCCAAACCCAGCGCGGACGGGACCGGCCTCCCCACCCAGCCAGCGGGCGATCACCAAAGGGCCAATCTTGGTTGCGCCAAACAGCGTGTCCGGGGCAGGCAGGGCGCGCAACGTGCTCAGCGCCGCATCGGGATCGGGCGCGCGGTGCACCAGCGTCGCCAGGGCCCGACCACCCCTCAGGCCAGTCGGAGCATCCAGCAAGGCATCGGGCGGGTCGGCGCGGAAGGCATCAGCCCAGATCAGGCGGCCGTCCACGTCCACGGTCATACCATCATGGACAAAGCCCTGCCGCATCGTCTCGCCACGGGCGAGGCGACCGAAGACCAGGATTTCGCCTGCCAGCAGTTGAGCCGCACCGGTCAGGGTGAAGCGCGTGCGCCGATCAAACCGGGCGCCATCGAACAGGATGGTCTCCAGCGGCAGCACTTCCAGCCAGGCGCCATCGGCGACGTGATGCTCCGCAGTGACCAGCGTGGTGGCACCGGTGGAGCGGTACACTTTCTCAGCTGCCTGGGGGCCGAGGCGCAAAGCGGCGCCTTCTGCCACCCGGCTGGTGAGGGTCAGGTGGTCGCCTGCGACCAGACCGCCTGAGGTGGTGACCAGCACCGCCTGGGCACATTCCCCCGCTGGTACTGCAGGCCACAGCACACGCAAGGGCGCGCGCTGCCATTGATCGACCAATCGCGTGTCGCTACCGCGCTTGGCAACGGCAATCTCAACGCCGCCGCGCATCTCAGTAGGGGACTTTGTCGGGCTTGGCGTCCCACTCGTGAAACACAGCCTTGGCCTCGCTGCCGAGCAACTGCGTGGTCGGCACACTGCGCGCCGTCAGCGGCAACGCCACCTCGCGATAAAGGAACGCGTCGTCAAAGCCAATGGCTGCGGCATCAGCAGCCGTGTTGCCATAATGAATCCGGCTGATCCTGGCCCAATAGGTGGCCGACAGGCACATCGGGCAGGGCTCGCACGAGGTGTAGAGCGTCGCCCCCTCGAGGGAGAACCGACCGAGCCGCCGACAGGCCTCACGGATCGCCACCACTTCAGCATGGGCGGTTGGATCATTGGTGGAGGTGACTTGGTTCCAGCCCTCGCCAACGATGGCGCCATCCAACACGATCACAGCACCGAATGGCCCGCCATCGCCCGCGGCCATGTGCGTGCGCGAGAGCGCGATGGCGCGTCGCATAAAGGTCACGTCGTCATCGGATGTGGCAGCCATCGGCGGGTCCCGTTCTCGACCAAGGTCCAATCAGTCTTGACGCAGTGCGGCAATCAGGCAATCGAAACTGTGGCATCTGAGACAGTTCGTCTCCTTCTCATCATGCTGCACTGCGAAGGACGCTGTTGGTGCCATGATCCCTCGCATCCTCCCCCCGCCCGCCCGTCTTGCCGCCTTTGGTGCGGCGCTTCTTGTCTGGACGCTAGCAGCGTTCATGCCAGCCAAGGCACTGGCGCAAAACCGATCCGGTCCCCCGGCCCCAGGCGAGGAGCCATGGGTGATTGCAACGGGTGCAAACTACGCGCCGTTCGTCGACCCAGCCTTGCCCGAGGGTGGTCTGTTGGCTGCGATTGTCCGCGCGGCGTTTGCCGAGGCAACGGACCGACCGATTGAGGTCGTCACCACCAGTTGGGGGGAGGCTTGGTCCTCGACGCTAGAACAGGGGTTCGCGGCCGCGTTCCCCTTCGCCCCTACCACCGCCCGGCAGGAGGAAATGACCTTCTCCGCCCCCATTCTGCCTGCCGAGATCGCCGTGTTCCGGCGCGCCGATCACACCGACCCGCGGATGGAGTTGGGCCGGTTGAAGCTGTGCCTGCCGCTGGGGATTGCGCCACCGACGCCGCTGCGCAGCGTGGTGGAAGAGATGAAACTGCGCATCGCCCGAGTGGCGACGGTGGAGGAGTGCGCGTTGAAAGTGCAACGTGGTCAAGCCGACGTCATGCTGCTGCCGCGCCTCGTCCGCTTTGGCCTGGACGCTGACCGCGCGCTGGCACCCCTGGTGGCGGGTGATTTGCCTGGGGAGCGGCGCTTTCACCACTTGGTGGTGCCGCGCTACTTCTACCGTGGCCAAGTGGTGATCCAGGCCTTCAATCAGGGCCTCGCCCGTTTGAAAGAGAGTGGTCGTCTGGCAGAAATCACGCGAACTCACCTCGGCTCAGTGTTGGCACAACGTTAGGCTGTCGCCAGAGAACAACGAGATGCAGAGGAGAACGGCTGCTCCCCATGCAATCTAGGTCGGCGCCAAAAAGGACTTGGCGGGCGCCGACCGAATCGGCCAAAACTTGACCATGGAACGATTGTCTATTGATTTTGGTCACCTTTGGCGCGCCCATAGTGCCAATCAAGTGGCATTTGAAACCATTTTGTTTGTGTTGCCGACGCTGGCTGCAACACTTTATGACGCGAGTCCTGGCGAAATTGCACTGGTGACCGCGGCGTCTACGCTGCCAGCCCTGTTGTTCGCCTTGCCCGCTGGTGTCTGGATTGACCGGCGGACGCGCGCCCCCGTGTTGCGCCTCACAGCCCTCGCCCGCGCGGTGCTGGTCGTTGGTTTGACCGCCGGTTTGTGGTTCGGCCTGGGGACGCCCGTCCAGCTGGCCGTGATGGCGTTTTGCTTCGCTGGATTGGCGATGGTGGGGGACATCGCGGCGGTCGCTCTCGTACCGCAGCTGGTGCAGGACAACCAGCTTGGCCGCGCCAATGCTCGGTTGGAGCTGATGCGATCCCTGGCGCAGGTGGCCGCACCGGCTCTGGCGGGCGTGGCCCTTGCGGTCACCGGCCCGACCGGGCCGACGGCACTGGCTGCTGGCCTCTTGTTGGTTGCGGCGATTTCCTTTCAGCGCATCTCCGTGGTGGAGCAGGTGGCTGCCCGCGGCCCCAGCCGTCCGTGGCCGGAGATGGTGGAGGGTCTGCGCTTTGTCTTTCAAACCCGTGTGCTGCGGGATTTGTCGCTCTCTGCTGCCCTGTGGACATTCGGCGCCACAGGGATGAAGGCGGCCATTGTCGTGCTGGCCCTGTCGGATTTGGAGCTCGGCGCCGATGCATTCGGGATCGCCCTTGCAGCAGCGGGTGCGGGTGGCTTGCTGGGCGGTGTGATGGTAGAGCCACTCATGCGCCGCATCTCCGTTGGTCGGATTGTGGCTGTCGGCCCGTTGCTTGGCACCATTGGCTATGGGCTGCTGGTGATCACCCCATCTGGCCCGCTGGCGGTGGCCGTGTTGGCGGCGGGCCTGTTTCTGGATGGCCTCGGCTCAACTCTGTGGGTGGTTGCCGCCACCACGCTGCGCCAGAGTGCGACACCACTCGGCATGTTGGGCCGTCTGGCGGCCGTGGTGCGGATGATCGCCGCTTCCAGCCGCCCGCTCGGAGCCTTGACGGCGGGCGTGATCGCCGAGGCAGTGAGCGCCCGCGCCTCGCTGATGGTGGCGATGGTGGCTGTCGCGGCCAGTTTGGTGTTGCTGGTGGTCTCGCCCGTCTCGCGGATCAAGCGCGCCGAAGACCTGCGGCCAGACCGCGGCTGAAAGACGAGGCGATTGCCGTCAATCGGTCCCGCTAGCTGCCGCCCGCCGCGGCAAGGCGAGCACAAAGGTTGCACCGCTGGGATCGGTTGCCTCCACCACAAGGGTGCCGCCGTGCAGATCGGCAATCTCCCGCGCTATCGCAAGGCCAAGGCCACTGCCGCCATACCGCGCACCACCGCGCCAAAACGGCTCGAACACTTGCTCGCGGAGGTCCGGCGGTACGCCAGGACCATGGTCGGAGACCCGCAGACTCGCATCCTCTGCCACTGTCACCAGCACAGTTCCGCCCGGCGGCTCCACCTGCAGCGCGTTGTGGACCAGATTGCCAATCGCGCTGCGCAAGGCAGCTGGGGCACCGAGAATCGGCACCGGCTCTGGTGGTCGGTGAAACTCGATCCGCGAGCCCCGGTCCGCTGCCAGCGACGCGAGATCACAGGCAACCTCCATCCCGATCTCGGCGAGGTCTAGCGGCTCCAGAGCCTCTGACTGATGCTCCAACCGCGCGATCGCCAGCATCTGCTCGATCAGGAGGGCAATCCGTGCCGCGTCGCGCCGAAGCGCACCGCGTGGCAGCGGCGTGTCTGAGGTGTCCAGCCGCGCCATCAAAACGGCAAGGGGTGTGCGGATTTCGTGCGCGGCGTTCGTGGTGAACCGACGCTGCCGCTGGAAGCCTTCCTCCAATTGGTCCAGTGCGCGGTTGACCCCTTGTGTCAGTGGCAAAAGGTCCAGCGGCACGCGCTGATCCTCTGGCAATCGCGCACCCGTGTTGCGGAAGTCAAGCTGTGCAATCTCGGCTGCGGCCTCGCGCAGTGGTGCCAGGGCACGACGAACCAGCAACCAGCAGACAAGGCAAATCGCAAGGTAGGCTGGCAGCAGGTAGAGCAGGATATCGCCCGCGATCCGCGCACTGAAGCCGAGCCAATCCTGTACATCCGGGCGGATCCCAGCGATCAGAACTGTTACCTCCGTGTTGGCCAGCCGCTGGGCTCCGGCCCCTGCATACGGCCCCCAGACTGCCGTCTCATCGTGCCAGACGGCTTCGAGCGGCAGCATCTGGCCTCTCGGCGCCAGCGCTTCCACCAGCACCGGGTTGGAGCCCATGGCGATCTCGCCCCCGTCGCGCGCGATCACAGCCACGGCAAGCGACGGTTGGAGCGCCCGAAGCTCGGCCAACGCCGCCGTTTCGCGGATAACCAGCCGACCGTCCGTGTCTCTCTCAACGGCATTGGTCAGGATGCCGAACGCACGGTGCCACCAGTAGTGCACCTCGTTCGGTGGTGGGTTCACCCAGCCGACCAGCAGCACGGCCATGACCGCTGTGGTCGCCGACACCACGGCAACCAGGCGAAGGATCAGGCTGGGGATCAGTCGTCTGTGGCGCATGGCTGGTCCGTGGCGCGGATCATGATGCCAAGACCGCGCATGGTGAGGATGTCGACTCCGGCCCCAAGCTCTGCCATGCGTCGGCGCAGCCGGTACACCAGCACGTCGAAGGCGTTGGGTGTCACCTCGTCGTCGTAGCTGTAAATGGCGTCCATCAGTGTGTCGCGCACGACAACGCGCCCCTGGCGCTGCAACAGAGCCTCCATCAGCGCGAGTTCCCGCCGGGCCAACACCACTGGCTCGCCATGGGCTCGCAAGCATCGCTCCATGAGGTCGAAGGTGAGGGCACCGCAGCGCAGCGGCGGCTGCGGCCCGCCGCCGGGACGGCGCAGCGCAGCACGGATGCGCGCCAGCAATTCGTCCATCGCGAAGGGCTTAACGAGGTAGTCGTCGGCGCCGCGATCCAGCCCAATCACACGGGCGGCCACGCTGTCGAGGGCCGTCAGCACCAGGATGGGCACACCGGGTTGGGCCGCGCGCAGCCGGGGTATTGCCTCCAGCCCGTCGCCATCTGGCAGGCGCCGGTCAAGGATGATCAGGGAATGCCGCCCACCCTGAGCCGCTGCCTCTGCCTCGGCGATCTTGCCAGCATGATCCACCACGAAGCCGACAGCAGAAAGGTTGCGGACAAGTTGGGCCACAAGGTCCTGTTCGTCCTCCACCAGCAGAATGCGCATGGGTCCTCCCGATCACCGCGGGGGAAGTCTAGCCCGTCAACCTGACTTGGGGATGACCCGCCGGTGCCGTGATCTCTGCCGGGTGATTGGCGATCTCGCACCGCGCACCGTCAAGTCATGCACAGGTCATGTGCCGGGCCTAGGGAGGATGCCGGAGTGGTTAGCCCGCTCCAGAACCATTGTCTTTCACCTGGAGACCCCATGCTTACCCTTGATCCCGTGGCCCTCACTCAGGCCGTCGACGCTGCTGCGGCGGCTGTGAAGGAGGCTGCCGCGTCGCCCGGTGCCATCGCCTATGTCGGGCGTGGCGCTGCCACCATCACTGCCACTGACGGCACTGGGGACCTCGCGACTGGAGCGCCAGCGCAGGCCACCACGGCTTACGAGATTGGCTCCCAGACCAAGACCATGACGGCCACAGTCGTGCTGCAATTGGTGGCCGAGGGGCGGCTCGCCCTCGACGAGCCTGTCGCCCGTTACCTGGATGGCTCCACTCTGGCGGGCATTCCCAATGCCCAAACGGCGACGCTTCGCCAATTGCTCAACCACAGCAGCGGCATCCCGGACTGTGATCAGGTGCCGGGATCGAGTGGACTGCCAGCCTATGTTGAAGCAGCACGCGCTGATCCCAGCCAGATCTTCACTGTTGACGCCTTCCTCAATCTGGTTCGGGGCTTGGATGCTGAGTTTGCGCCAGGCACACGGTTCAACTACTCCAACACTGGCTATCTCTTGCTGCAGAAAGTGATCGAGGCAGTCACCGGTACGCCGTTGAACACTGTGCTGCAGGCGCGGATTTTCACGCCGCTGGGGATGGACAACACGCGCCTGGACGATTTCTCGCCCGATCCCGCCCGTTGGTCCAGCTATGCGCAGCTGGGGGGTGGACCCCTGACCGATGTCGGCATGCTGCGCATTGATAGCGGTGGTGATGGCGGCGTCGTCTCGACCGCTGCGGACATGGTCAAGTTCCAGCGGGCCCTGCTGGTCGACCGGACGCTGCTGCCCGGCTCCTTGCTGTCTGACATGCAGGTCCCGTTTACGCTGCCGGGTGTGGCACCTGGGCCTGCTGGCTATGGGCTGGGTATCGACACCGGTATGTTGAACGGTACTTCGCTGATGGCCGGGCATACCGGTGGCACGCTCGGCACCGTCACGATGGGGTTCACCGCGTTGGGCAGCGGCACGACCTTTGGTATGGCCGTCAATGGCCGGATCGAATCGGCTGGTGACGGTGCCATCACAGGCGGCTTGCAAGCTTTGCTGCCACTCGTTGACCAACTGGCGGCTCAAAAGAGCCTGCCGGACGCGCTGCTCGCTCCCGTGACGCAGGTTGCCTTTGCTTCTGGCAGCGCTGCCGACTTGGTGCTGGCGGAGACGGGCACGGGAAGCCAGATGCAGCTGGCGGGGTTGACGCTTGACGTCGCGTTACGCCTGCCCGGAATCGCGACGGGCGATGTGGTCTTCCTCGATGGCTCAACCCTGTTGGTTGGCGACGGGTTGGCAATGACGGGTGGGGATATGCTCGGCAACCGACTGGATATCGCCCGCCTCGCCCCGGCAGCGATGGGCAAGGACAATCAGCTGATTGGACTTGGCGGGACCGACACGCTGATCGGCGGGAATGGTCGCGACCGGCTGCTGGGGGGTGAGAAGACTGATCTGCTGCAGGGCGGGCGCGGCAATGACACGCTGGTTGGTGGCAGCGGTGCGGATATCGCGCGCGTCACTGGTCCTGTAACGCTGCGGTCAGACGGTGGTGCCGTCATTGTGGTCAGCGCCGATGGCGTCGATCGGCTGGAGCAAGTGGAACTGCTGCGCACCGATGCCGGGGTTCGCATGGCTGATCCAGGCTTTCAACTTCCCGTTGATGCCACAAGTTATCTGGCGCGCAATCCCGATGTGGCAAAGGCGGGCGTGGCTGCCCACGACCACATCCGTAGCTTCGGCCTGAGAGAAGGGCGGGTTGATCGACTGGTTGTCGATGAGGCGTTTTATCGGGCAGAGCATCCAGACGTGGATGCAGCGATCAACGCTGGTGTGATTCGCAGCGCCAGTGATCACTTCGATTGGTTCGGACGGCGGGAGGGGCGTGACCCAACCTCCCTGTTTGATACGACTTGGTATCTGACCACGAACCGAGACGTTGGCGAGGCTGTTCAGCGGGGCACAATCACGGCCTATGACCACTACTTGGCCTTTGGTGCCAGAGAGGGGCGCAATCCCAGTCCCTGGTTCGATGGTGCGCACTATCGCGAGGCGGCAGCGGTGCCGCAGGGGGTTAATCCCCTGCTTCACTTCCTGGTGATCGGCGCGCCGCAGGGGCTGAGCGCACCGGCAGCAGACAGTGGCCTGTGGGGGTGACGGTCAAACCCAACACCCCGAACGCAAACGCCCCGCGGGAAGGGGACCCGCGGGGCGACAGCGGCGCGTTTCAGGGAGGGGGAGGAGGGGACCCGCGCCGCGTCCCGATCCGAATGCTTGGCTTGAGAGCAACCCGGAGGTGGGGGACCACCTCCGAGAGCTCCAACGGGCCTTAGTGCTTGGCGGCAGGCGCCACATCCAGGCCGATTTGCGAGCAGACGAACTGGTTCTCGAACCGGCTGCGCTCTTCGACGGCTTGGGCGGAGTTGTCCATTACAGACACCAGCCAGGAGACGAAGAAGGCAAGCGGCATGGAGAAGATCGCCGGCGCATCGTAGGGGAAGATGGCGGTGCTGAAGCCGATCACCTTCACCCAGATGGCGGGCGACAAGGTGGTCAGCACCACCGCCGTTGCCAGACCAACAGCGCCACCGGTCACGGCACCGCGGGTGGTCAGCTTCGACCAGTACATCGACAGGATGATGATCGGGAAGTTGGCCGAGGCTGCAATCGCGAAGGCCAGACCGACCATGAAGGCGATGTTTTGCTTTTCGAACGCGATGCCGAGCAGGATCGCCAGGACACCAAGAGCCACAGTCGCCATCTTGGAGACCCGGATTTCCTTCGCCTCGTCAACCTTACCCTTGCAGATGACTTGGGCGTAGAGGTCATGCGAGACCGCCGAGGCGCCAGCCAGGGTGAGGCCCGCGACCACCGCCAGGATGGTTGCGAACGCGACCGCAGAGATGAAGCCCAGCATCACGTCGCCACCAACCGCATGGGCCAAGTGGATCGCGGCCATGTTGTTGCCACCACGCAGGCCAGCGCCTTGCAGGTAGGACGGGTTGGTGCCGACCAGCACGATCGCGCCGAAGCCGATGATGAAGGTCAGGATGTAGAAGTAGCCGATGAAGGTGGTTGCCCAGAACACCGACTTGCGGGCTTCCTTGGCGTCAGCCACGGTGAAGAAGCGCATCAGGATGTGCGGCAGACCAGCGGTGCCGAACATCAGCGCCAGACCCAGCGACACGGCTGAAACCGGGTCGGACACCAAAGCGCCAGGGCCCATGATCGCATTGTGCTTGGCATGGACTTCGACGCCCTTGGCGAACAGCGCTTCCGGGTTGAAGCCAAACTTCACCAGCACCATCAGCGCCATGAACGAGGCACCGCCCAGCAGCAGCACGGCCTTGATGATCTGCACCCAAGTGGTGGCCAACATGCCGCCGAAGGTGACGTAGAGGATCATCAGCACGCCGACGATCATGACGGCGTAGGTGTATTCCAGACCGAACAGCAGCTTGATCAACTGACCAGCGCCAACCATCTGGGCGATCAGGTAGAACGCCACCACGGTCAAGGTGCCCGTGGCCGAGAAGGTGCGCACTGGCGTGCGGCCCAGGCGGTAGGACACCACGTCCGCGAAGGTGTAGCGACCGAGGTTGCGCAGCCGTTCCGCCATCAGGAACATGATGATCGGCCAGCCGACCAGGAAGCCGATGGAGTAGATCAGGCCATCGAAGCCCGAGGTGAACACCAGGGCGGAGATACCCAGGAACGAGGCGGCCGACATATAGTCACCAGCGATCGCCAGACCGTTCTGGAAGCCGCTGATGCCACCGCCAGCGGTGTAGTAGTCTGAGGCCGACTTGGTCTTGGAGGCTGCCCAGAACGTGATGCCAAGCGTGCCCGCCACGAAGGCGAAGAACATGCCGATGGCCGACCAGTTGGTCGCCTGCTTCTCAGCTTGGCCTTCGAGGGCACCGGCGGCGAGGGCCGAGCCAGCGGCAAGCGCCAGCGGCAGGGCCAGGGACAGGATACGTGCGATCCGGCTCATTTCACGTCCTCAATGATCTTGCGGGTCAGGGCATCGAACTCGCCATTGGCGCGCACGACATAGACACCCGTCAGGATGATGGCGGCCAGGATGACGCCAACACCCAGCGGGAAGCCGATGGTGGTGACGCTGCCTGCCGTCAATGGAACCGCCAACGACTTCGGCGCAAACGCGATGATCGCGATGAAACCGTAGTAGATCGACAGCATGAGAACGCTGAGCACAATGCTGAAGCTGCCGCGCTTACGCGACAACTCCAGGAACCGGGGATCGCGTGCGATCCGAGATGCCAGTGAGGTCGACATTGGAGCCTCCGTTTCCTCCTCAAGCCGGCTCCCGAATGCCGTGGGGAGGCGGGAGCCGGTGCACGGGACAGTCCCGCGCGTCGACCACGACCTTGCCAAGATCATGGCTGCGCAACAGCGCGACCAAGGTCGTACCCGCAGAAAATTTGAGGAAATCCGCCACTCCCCCATGCTGCGGCGCAAAGCCGCTGGACGTTGGTCTAGGGGCGGGCAGGGCTTGGCTGGTGAGGGCCTGGGATCGGAGGGTGAACAAACAAACAGGGGGCCGAAGCCCCCTGCTGTTGCTGGCCCGTTGTGACGATCCTCAGTTGGAGGATTGGGTCAGGAACGGGTTGGTTGGGCCGCGGCGGCGGGGTGGGAAGCTGGTCGAGAGGTAGGCGAGAATCATCTCGCGTTCCGAGCCAGCCAGGGGTGCCATCCCGTGGACCTCGGTCATCCAGGTGAGCAGATAGTCCCAACGCTCACGCGTTGCACCAGTGCGGGTGATCACCGCGCTGCCATGACAACTGGTGCAGAAGTAGAAGGTCTCATCACGACCATGCCCCTCAGGCAGCACATCCGGAGTTTCCTCCGGATGGGCGTTAACCTGCGGGGCAGGCGCTGCAGCCGGTGCAGCCGCAACAACAGTTGCGGGCGCAGCCGTAACGGCGGCTGGTGCCGCAGCCACCGCCGGGCGGGGCTGGGCTGGACGCTCCCGCACCAGACCCGCGCGGTCGGCCGCCATCACAACGATGGCGACCCCCAGCGAGATAACCAGCGACCGGCTAAGCGACAGGCCCATGGTTAGGACCGAACCAGCACCGCAACCCGGTGCATGGCATTCGCGCCGTAGCCTTGTGGGTTCCAGTTAGCGGCAACGTGCGGTTGCATGATGCCATCCTGGTCGGTGCCGCGCGCCCAGACTTCGAAGTAGCCATGGCTTGGCAGCCGGACAGTGGCTTGCCACCGCTGCCAGGAATACTTGTTGGCAGGCGCACCCAGGGTGGTGGACTGCCACGTTTGACCGAAGTCGATGGAGACGTCGACGGCGCGAACCGTCTTTTCACCCGCCCAGGCCGAACCACGCAGGGCGATTTCACGCGCGCCTGCGGCGAGTTCAGTGCCATTGGCGTGGCTGGTGATGATGGAACGCAACGGCATCGATTGCATCACCATCATGTTGCTGTTGACGGCCTCGGAACCCGGCACCATCGGCACCCGCGGAATCCGGTAGGAGGTGCCGGTCATGCCAGCACCATCATGCTCCCGATCCCGAATCCAGATGCGGTTGATCCACTTGTGCGAGGCGGAACCGGGCCAACCCGGAGCCAGAACGCGCAGCGGGCCACCATGGATCACCGGCAGCGGCTGACCATTCATCTCGAACACCAGCAGAGTGTGCTCGTCCATCGCCTTGGCAATCGGCACCCCGCGGGAGATGCTTTGGCGATCGGTTGCGCCAGACAGGTGCGGGTCGGCGCCGAAATTGCCGGTGTACACAGCACTCGGCTTCACACCCGCGGCCTGCAACACATCGCGCAGGCGCACCCCGGTCCACTCGGCATTGCCGATGGCGCCGTTGCCCCACTGGTTGCCGCGGGCCTCTGGCACAAACTGGTTACGACCGTTACCGCCGCATTCCATCTGCAGCTTGTAGCGGACAACGGGGAAGCGCTGCTTCATCTCACCGAGCGTGAGTTGCAGCGGAGTGTTGACCTCACCATCAATGGTCAAACGCCAGGTGTTGACGTCGGATGGAATCGCGTCCGGCACCAAACCATTGTTGCGGATGAAGAACTTTTCAGTCGGTGTGACGTCGTCATCCAGCATGTGCTCTGGCGTCTCAGCTACCAGCGGACGCTCTTGCAGCAGCAGCAACCCTGGGGCTTTGCCCGGGAAGGTCAGTGTCTTGGGCGCATTGGCCGGTGCTTGGGCCAGCGCCATCGGCACCAGACCACTCGGCATATTGGCGGCGAATGGAATCTGCGTGCCAATTAAGGCCCCCAGGCCTGCAAGGCCAGCCCCGCCGAGGAAGCCACGGCGGCTTGGGCCCGTCCGCCGACCAAAGGCAATCGCATCAGCCCGTTCTGGATCATCGCGATACAATTCAACCAAGCTGCGTTCGCGCTTGTGTGCCATGATGCCTACTCCCCCTGTTTTCAGCCAAATCTTCGATCTCCGCACCGAGGCTGCGACTGGTTAACCAGCCGCAGCGCCCGTTACGGCGCGTTTGTTGAACTCGTCCACTTGCTGGCGAGTCCGCTCGGCCAACCGAGCCAAATCGACCATCGTCGCAGTGATCTCTTCGGCCGCAGTCGCGTTCGACTGACCAATGCGAGTGAGATCGGCAACGTTGGTATTGATTTCAACCACGGTCGATTGCTGTTCTTCCATCGCGGTGGCAATGGCACGGATCAAGCCGTCAGAGGCCTTGACTGCGCGCTCAATGTCGCCCATGCGCTCGGCCACTTCGCTCGCCACTTCCACGCCGCGCTCGGCCCGCGAGGAGGCTTCCGCGATCAGGCCGGAAATTTCCTTCGCCATCACGGCCGAGCTTTCCGCCAGCTTGCGCACTTCCTCGGCCACCACGGCGAAGCCCCGGCCATGCTCGCCCGCTCGCGCCGCCTCAATAGCGGCGTTGAGCGACAGCATGTTGGTCTGGCTGGCAATCCGGCTGATCGCGGCGCTGATCCGAGTGATCTGGCGCGAGCTGTCTGCGATGGTGCGCATCTCAGCCAGCATGGCCTCCACCCGGTCCACGCCAACAGCGACCTGCTCAGCGGCTGTGCGCGCTTGGGAGGAGGCCTCTTGCGTCGACTGGGCAACGTCGGCAATCGCGCCACTGGACTGCTGCATGCCGGTCGCCACCTGGCGCAGAGCCGACAATTGGGAGAAGGACCCATCGCTGACCTGACCAATCGCCGTCGAGGCCTGAGCAGTTGCCCGGCTGACCTGATGGATGCTCTCGATCACAGTGCGGGTCAGGTCACCCGTGGAGACGGCTTGATCGCGGAACCGGACAATCACCCGCGCCATGTCGCCCAAGCCATCCTGGGCGGTGGTTTCCGGGATATCGGCGTCAAGGTTGCCTTCGCCCAAATCCCGCAACGCATGCTCCAGCCCTGCCAGTCGGGCGAAAATCCGGCGGAGGTACAGACCAACCAGACCAACCGCCAGAATGGCAGCGCCACCGCCCGCCAATAGGAACAGCGTGATGGCGGAGCTGCGGCTCTCGGCGAGTTCTGCGTTCAACTTGGTGATATCGACCAAGGGCTTGATCAGCGCCACCGGATCGCCGCCGCGCGGGCCAACCAGCGGCACCGCCACTTCAATCGTGCCTGCGCCGCCTCGTTCGCTTGAATCACCAAGAGTGCTGAGGGTGGTGGCGGCATCACGGGTGACCAGGCGCACCGGCATCGTCAACCGGTCAGACAGTGACTTCAGCGCTGCCACGGTGTCGATGTGGACAGCGATGTAGCCAGTGAGCCGCAGCCCACCCACCGGGGCGAACAAACTGAACACCGGGCGGCCATCGGGTGTTGTCCAGTACAGTGTGGCGATTTGGTTTCGCGCAGCACCTTCCCGCGCGCCGATGGTGCGCAAGACCTCCTCGGCAATTGGAACCGGCTCAACCCAAACGCGATCTGCTGTGGTGCGTCGCCAAACCTGACCAATCACGGCAAGGTCAAGCCCGTGGACAGACAGGCCCAGCATTGGCACTTCGCCAGAACTGACGGCGCCGCGTCCGAATTCGTCGGTCAACAGGGTGCGCAACTGGTCGCCCGCGCGCTCCTGAACAGCCTGACGCAAGGGTGCCGCCTGGGAGATTGCCCGCGCAACCGGTGCGGCAGAGGTTTCAGCCTCCAGCAACAGCTGGCGCGTGGTGGTGCCGACCAGCGTCGCCACACTCTCGGCCTGGAAGCTTCTGATCCGCTGATCGTATTGCGTCGTCACCCACCAACCGATGGTGGCTGCGACTGCTAATAGAAACAGGTTGGCCAACGCTACGGCCAGCGTAATGCTTCGCCCGCCCAATCTCCAACCCTCCCGCCTGATCACCCAAAACGCCGCAGCCACCCGCAGCGCTGCTCCAGTGATGTGGCAATATGTCGTGTACGCCCAGTTCAATCAACCTCGTGTCGTAAATTGGCCCCCGCAAACCTCGTTTCTGGACAGGCATTTCAAGGACCGGTATTCTCCTTGCCTAGGACTCGGCGATACCCACGCAACCTGCGTGGGTTTAACGCGAAAGGGGGGCGTCATGTTACGTCGCGTGTTCGGATTGGCTTTGGCTGTTATCGGGTTGGGCTTGATTGCGCAACCAGCGGTTGCGCAGCAGGCGCCGTTGGAAATCCGCGGTGCCACCACCGTCAATGCTGATGGCGTCATCAAGCTGGTCGAGGGTGAGTCCACTCTGGTGATTCTCGACAATCGCCGAGCGGAAGATTATGCGCAGGGCCACATCGAGAATGCCCGCCGCATCCTCGACACAGACCTCACTCAGGCAAAGATGACTGAGATGGTGCCGGTCAAGACCACACCGGTGCTGTTCTACTGCAACGGCTTGACCTGCGGTCGCGCAGCGAAGGCCGCCAGCATGGCAATCGAGTGGGGCTACACCCGCGTTTACTACTATGCCCTGGGCATGGATGAGTGGAAGAAGATGGGTCTGCCGCTGGTGGTGGCGAACTAGCCTGGACTCAGTGGACGACACTTAGGGTCGAGTGCCTTGGTCGGGTCGGATGGTCAGCCAACAGGCTTGCCAATTGACCCGACCTCGTGCATCAAGCGCGCGGCGCCGGCTTAGCTCAGCTGGTAGAGCACCCGCCTTGTAAGCGGAAGGTCGTCAGTTCGATTCTGACAGCCGGCACCACTCCCATTCGATCAGCGCACCGCCGCCCACTGGTCGGGCGTGATCTGGCCCAGCAGGGCGAAGCGGTCATTGCCGTCGGGACGCAGGACCCAGGCCACGCCCATGGGGTCGGGATAAATGCCCGTTGCCGCTTCGAACGGGTCATCATGACCCACAATCACGGTGTTTTTTCCAGGCGCCGGTCGCTGCGATAGCAGGGGCTGCAGGCGGCTGCGCATCGCCGCGGTCTGCTCCTCCGTGTACTCAGCCGCCTTTTCAAAATTCAGCGCGGCGTTCTTGCGATAGCGCCCGAACGCGAGGTCGGCTGTTTGCCACGCCCGGCAATACTCGCTGCTGATGACCGTGCCGACCGGAATCTGCAGCCGACGCATATGCGCGCCCAACTGCCGAGCCTGCGCCCATCCGGCCTCGCTGAGCATGCGTTGGGTGCTGCAGTCGCCCATCACGGCGCTGACTTGGTCGGCGGTATCGCGCTCGGTTGGGGCATGGCGGACATAGATCACCAACCCGCCGTCGCGCAGCTGGGTGACCAGTCGCTGGGGGGACTGGGCATTTGGGATGGTGCGAGGAGCGTCCTCCGCCCCAACCGGAGCGGCGAGGGGCAGGGCGAGGCAGGCGGCCAGCAGTGTGCGACGAATCATTGCGAACCTTCCGATAGCAAGGGTGTCCGTCGAAACGATAATGCGACGCGTTCTCATTTACAGTTGCCAGAAGGTCGCAGCGACACGCTCCAGTGAGTGCGCCACACAGCGATACCGGTAACGCCGACGGTTGCTACCAGCAGGGTCGCGCTCAGCGGCGACTCAAGGAACACACCCCAATCACCGCGCGCCAGCACCAGGGTGCGCCGCAGCGCCTCCTCAAAGGGGGGTGCGAGCACAAACCCAGTCAGCACCGGTGTTGCGTCCATCCCCGCACGCAACAGAGCCCAGCCGAGCAGGGAGAATGCCAGCAGCAGCCAGAGATCAACGGCGCTGCCTGTGCTGATCCACAGCCCCCCGCAGGACACCACAACGACAAACGCTGCAAGCCAGCGCAAGGGAACCCGCAGGACTGCTACCCACAGTCCGACCAGAGGCAGGTTCAACACAACCAACATGCCATTGCCGAGCAGCAGGGAGGCAATGATCGCGCCAATCAGCTCTGGGTGGTGGGTGACCACCGCCGGCCCAGGAGCGACCCCTTGCAGGACCATGGCGCCAGCGATCACCGCCATCACGGCGTTGGCGGGCAGACCAAGGGCCAACAGCGGCGCGAAGGAGGACTGAGCGGCCGCATTGTTGGCGGCCTCCGGGGCTGCGACTCCAGCCATCTCGCCGTGACCCCAGGCACCGTGTCGGCGAAACAGCCCCCGCTCACTGGCTTGGGCTGCAAGCGCTGCCAGCAGTGTTGATGCACCGGGCAGCAGGCCAACCGCCGTACCGATCACCCCTCCGCGCACCGCTGGGGCCAGAGCGCTGGTGAGATCAGCGCGCGTCGGCCAGGCAGAGGTTGCACTGAGTGGTGGTGAGTCCTGCTCGCGGGCGCCCAGCGCTCGAATCAGTTCGGCCACGCCAAACAACCCCATCGCCAGGGGAATGAAACCAATGCCATCGCGCAACTCCGGAATCCCAAACGTGAATCTGGGATGCCCACCGGCAACATCGGTGCCAATCAATCCGAGCAGCGCCCCAAACGCAGCCAGCGCCCAATTCGCCGTGAGCGATCCGCGGGTGAGGGCCACTGCAGCAGCGATGCCCAACACCATCAGGCACGCCGTCTCGGCTGGGCCAATCGTGACCGACCATCGCGCAAGTGGGATCATCACCACGGCCAGGGCGAGGGCGGAGAGGACGCCGCCAACCAACGACGCGAGGGCTGCGATGCCAAGAGCGGGCCCACCACGACCCGCTTGCGCCAATCGATAGCCTTCCTGGGCGGTGACCACGCCGGAGGCTTCGCCAGGCACGCGCAGCAGAATCGCCGTGGTCGAAGAGCCGTACTGCGCACCATAGTAAATGCCCGCGAGCATGATCAGCGCGCCAGCGGTTGGCAGGCTGAAGGTGATCGGCAGCAGCAAGGCAATGGTCGCCACCGGCCCAAGGCCAGGAAGAACGCCCACTAAGGTGCCGAGCAGCACGCCCGCCAAACACAGCCCTAAGGTGGTGGGGTCAAACGCCTGGGCCAAACCGCTGACCAGCAGTGCCACGCCCTCGGTCATCGGGCGCCGAACAGCGGAACCGCAGATCCGAGCAGCCCCCTGAACAGCAGAGCGGTGATGACCATCAGGGTCAGGGCGCCCAGGGCAACGGTGGCTGGCCGCGCCTCCTCCGTTGCCACCAGGCACACCACAGCCGCAACGCCTGCAGCGGGCAGCAACCCTGCTGCGGGTGCCAGTGCGGCAAACAGACCCACGGCTAGGCACAGCGCAAGCCCGGCGCGGACTTCCTGTCGCTGGGGGATGTCCCGGCTCCCCAGTCCCGGGGCCCGATCGGGTGGGTCGGGCCTGCGTGCCAACGCGGCCACCGCCGCTGCCAAACCCAGCACCGTCAGAAACCCCGCCAGCAAGGCTGGCATGAAGCCCGACGCTGGCGTGCCGTTGCGCGCGAGCATCGGCAGCGATGTTGCGATCACGCCTGCCGCCCCACCGAGGGCCGCCAGCACCAGCGGCACCACCACAGCGGATCGAGTCCAGTTACGAACGCGAACGCGAATGACTTGCAAATACCTCATGGGCGCACCATAACCAAGCGCAGCCCGTTGTGGGAGGAAAATCGATGCTGACCCGCCGCTCTATCCTGTCCCTGGTTGCCGCAGCCCCAGCAGCCACTGCCGTCGCACCGGTAGCACTTGCGGCTAGCCCGTTGTTTCCCACGCGCCCGATCCGGATGATCGTCGCCTCAGCCGCCGGTGGGAATGCAGACGTGGTGGCGCGCCTGCTCGCCAATGCGCTGGAGCCGACGCTGGGCCAGCGGGTAGTGGTGGAGAACGTGGCAGCCGCATCTGGCATGCGCGCAACCGAGGCAGCCGCCCGCGCTGCGCCCGATGGCTACACCTGGTTGGTCGGAACATCCTCGCAACTGGTGCACAACATTGCGTTGTTTGAGCCGTTGCCCGTCGACATCACCACCGCCTTGCGGGGTGTGGCGATGATCAACGAAGCGCCCGGTGTGTTGGTGGTGAAGGCAGACCATCCGGCGCGCGACCTGGCCGATTTCATCGCACGCGCCAAGGCACAGCCGGGGCAGATGGTGATTGGCAGCGGACCGGCAGGCACAACCACGCACATCATGGGCCTTCATTTCGCCCAGCGCACGGGCACCAGCTTTGAGCATCTGTCCTATCCGGCAGGGTCGCAGGCCATGCGCGACATTGTCGGCGGCCGGGTAACGGCGATGTTCGACATTGCCGTTACCGCAATTCCGCAGATCACTGGGGGTGCCGTCAGGGGGCTCGCGGTGTCGTCGCCACAGCGGCTGGAGCCGCTGCCCGGTGTTCCAACAATGGTGGAGGCGGGCGTCTCCGGGTTTGTGACGGGCACCTGGAACTCCATCGCCGTGCCGACCGCGACGCCCGATGAGGTGGTGGCCCAGATCAATCGTGCGGTGACAGCAGTCGTCCAAGCGCCCGAGATGCGTTCACGGCTGGAACGCCTTGGCAGCTTCGTGCCCCCCGCGATGAGCCCGCGCGAGGTGGATGCCTATTACACGCGCGAGCGCGATGTGTGGATTCCCATTGTCCGCGCAACCGGCGCACGCCAGCAGGGCTGAGCCACCGCAGCTGCTGGCGCACTCGGCTGGGTGTTACACCCGCACCACTTTGCCAGGGTTCAGCAAATTGTGCGGGTCCAGCGCTTGCTTGATCTGCCGCATCACGGCGACGGCGTCGCCGTGCTCAGCAGTCAGGAAGTCAATCTTGCCGTAGCCGACGCCATGTTCGCCAGTGCAGGTGCCGTCCATCGCCAGGGCGCGCATCACCATGCGATCGTTCAGGCGACCTGCCTCGGCGACTTCCTCGGCATTGTCCGGGTCGATCAAGTAGACGAGGTGGAAGTTACCATCGCCGACATGACCAACCATCGCCGCAATCAAGTTGGACTGGGCAAGGTCAGCCTTGGTTTCCAGGATGCACTCCGCCAGACGCGAGATAGGCACGCAGACATCGGTGGCCCAGCCCTTGCAGCCTGGACGCAGCGCCAGTGCGGCGTAGTAGGCCTTGTGCCGCGCCTCCCACAGCTTGGTGCGCTCTTCGGCGCTGCTGGCCCATTGGAAGCCGCCGCCGCCATTGGCTTCGGCTAGATCGGCAACCATTTGGGCTTGCTCGGCTGTGCCGGCCTCGGTGCCGTGAAACTCAAAGAACAGCGTTGGCTGCACCGGCATTGAGAGTTTGGAATAGCGGTTGCAGGCGTCCACCTGCACCTCGTCCAGCAACTCCATCCGGGCCACGGGAATACCGCACTGGATGGTTTCGATCACCGTGTTAACCGCTCCGGCAATGGTGGGGAACGACACCACGGCCGACGCGATCGACTGCGGAATGCCGTGCAGGCGCAGGCTCACCTCGGTGATCACACCCAGTGTGCCTTCGGAGCCGACGAACAGCCGCGTCAAATCATACCCAGCGGCCGATTTCCGCGACCGGCGGGAGGTGCGGATGATCCGGCCATCAGCCATCACCACCGTCAGACCCAACACGTTTTCGCGCATCGTGCCGTAGCGCACGGCATTGGTACCCGATGCGCGGGTAGCCGTCATGCCGCCGAGCGAGGCATCGGCGCCGGGGTCGATGGGGAAGAATAGCCCGGTGTCGCGCAGATGCTCGTTCAGCTGCTTGCGCGTGACCCCGGCCTGAACCGTGCAATCCAGATCCTCGGGCGAGACGCGCAAGATCTGGTTCATCTGGCTGAGGTCCAGGCAGATGCCGCCATGCAAAGCGGCCACATGGCCCTCCAACGATGTCCCGGTTCCGAAGGGAATCACCGGCACGCCGTGCTCAGCCGCAATGCGAAGGATGGCCTGCACTTCCTCGGTCGATTGGGCGAAGGCCACAGCGTCGGGGGGAAAGCCCGCATGGTAGCTTTCATCGCGGCCATGCTGCTCGCGCACCGCGGTCGCAGTGGAGAGCCGCGGTCCGAGCAACGCGCCGACGGCGGTGAGGGCTGCAGTCAGCGCTGCTGGAGCGGCGCGCGGTGTGGCGACGGCTGGATGGGCCATGCGAGTTCCTCCCTGTTGGCTGAGAGTGCCCAAGGGGGGATGCGACGTCCAGTCCCAGCACCGTCACGCCGGGATGCTTCGGGGCGATGGCTGAGGCGAGGCGTCGTGAGCGACGCGGACCAGGGGGGGAGCTTGGTCCCCCCAAGCTGCGTGCAGCTTGGTTCAGAAATGAGAGACGCGGACCAGGGGGGAGCCTGGTCCCCCCAAGCTGCGTGCAGCTTGGTTCAGAAATGAGAGACGCGGACCAGGGGGGAGCCTGGTCCGCGTCTTTTGAGGGTGCCGATCCGCTGGGGGGAGGGGGAGGGTGCGGTCGGTCACCGATCCGCGGAGCGTCGTCAGGGGGAGGGGGGAGAGGACGCTCGGCGGCTTGTCCCGTCGCAACGGGCAAGGGGGTAAGGTTAGGCTGCCCGGTGCGGGCGGGTGTTGGCGTTGGCGGCGGCCAGAGCTGTGTGGATTTCGGCGCGCTGAATGCCGATATCGGCCAGCAAGCGATCATCCAGAGCCATCAGTTCTGCTTCCGCGCGGCGAACTGCCATGGCAGTGCGCAGCTTGGCAATCATCGGTTGGATCACCCGGCCGAACCAGGATTGCCGGGCGGCACTCGAAGCGCGCACAACGGCCATCACGTCGGCGGACAGCGACTGGGCACGTGCCGCGCTGTCGAAGGTGGCTGACATTGGAGTGGTTCCTTCTGTGGATAAGTCAGTTTGGGTGCGGCGTCTGTCGGGGCTGCGTCTGATCTGTCAAACCAGACTTTGCTGCACCGCAGTGCGCCGCGTCACCCTTAGAAAGATAGCCATCCTTGCCTTTGGTGCGAGCGTCTGTTGTGCAACGCAGCAATGAGGTGAT
This sequence comes from Alphaproteobacteria bacterium, assembly GCA_004292755.1. GTDB lineage: Bacteria > Pseudomonadota > Alphaproteobacteria > Elsterales > Elsteraceae > RDXE01. Next base: position 2,162 of record RDXE01000040.1, on the reverse strand, counting down.
CGCATAACCATTGCCACAGCCATGACAAAAACGCGCAGTGTGGTGAAACTGTGTCGCAGACCACTTCGTCTCAAACGACCTGAGACAGACGACTTGCGGCACTTTGGCTGGTCACTATGCTTACTCCTGTCAGGGTGGTGGCCGGTCTTGGCAAACCCCACCAGCGAGTCCTGCGGCGCAGGGAGGGGCGGATGTATCAAGGTGATCAGGTGTTGGATGAGCTGTTGCGGCAGCATCAGGCGACGATTGATGCCGGACAGGCACGGGCCTTGGTGGCGGGCGTGGCCGCGGCAGCGCTCGATTCAGCCGATCTCTCCTGGTTTGACTTGGTCGTACCTGAGGCCGGGCCGGACCTCCGCCGCGAGATTGCCGCCCTGCGCGCCAGCCTGCGCCAACCCCGCGATCCGCGCTCTGCAGCCGAACGCATGGCGGCCTTGCGTGCTGATTTGACCAGCCGTGGCCTCACGGGATTGATTGTGCCGCGGGCTGATGAGCATCAAGGGGAATACGTGCCGGGCCGGGCACAGCGGCTGAAGTGGCTGACTGGCTTCACGGGCTCAGCTGGTTTGGCCGTGGTGCTGGGCAGTGCTGCGGCCGTGTTTGTGGATGGCCGCTACACCCTGCAGGTGCGCGATCAAGTGGACACCGGCCTGTTCACCATCCGTCACCTGATCGACGAACCGGCCACCGACTGGATTGCCGAGACCGCCGCGACGGGGGAGCGGATTGGTATCGACGCCCGCCTCCACACCGATGAGCAGTGCGAGCGGTTCGCCGCTGCCGCCCGGCGCGCCGGGGCAACGCTGGTGCTGCTGGAAGACAACCCCATTGATGCGGTGTGGCAGAACCAGCCGCCGCCGCCGCTCGGCCCCATTCGCGTGCAGGACATCCGCCATGCCGGGCGCAGTTCAGCCGACAAGCGTGCGGAGGTGGCCGGGGAGCTGCGGCGCCACGGGGCTGACCTTGCCGTGTTGACCCAACCGGATTCGATCGCTTGGCTGCTGAACATCCGTGGCAGCGATGTTCCGCACACGCCGCTGCCGCTGTCGTTCGCGCTGATCGACAGCGATGGCGCGGTGCGCCTGTTCGTTGACCGCCGCAAGCTGCTGCCCGGCGTGCGCGAGGCCTTGGGCAACGGGGTCAGCCTGGAACAGCCAGAGGCATTCCAGCCAGCGCTGGATGGCTGCGCTGGTCTCAGGGTGCTGGTGGACGCGACGACAACCGCAGCCTCCGTCACCCAGCGCCTCGTCAAGGTGGGGGCGGAGTTGGTGCGTCAGCCCGACCCCTGCCTGCTCGCCAAGGCGTGCAAGAACAGTGTGGAGTTGGATGGCGCGCGTGCCGCCCACATCCGCGACGGTCTCGCCATGGTTCGCTTCCTGGCGTGGCTGGAACGGGAAGCGAGCGACGGCTCCGTTGGGGAGATTGCTGCCTCTGAGCAGTTGGAGGCCTTCCGCCGCCTGGGCGACGGGTTTCGCGATCTCTCCTTCCCCTCGATCTCGGGGGCGGGCTCGAACGGTGCCATCGTCCACTACCGTGCGGAGGAGCGCACGGAGCGGCGCTTGACCCCCGGCGAGCTGTATCTGATCGATTCCGGCGCGCAATATGCCGACGGCACCACCGACATCACCCGCACGGTGGCGATTGGCGCCCCCAGTGCCGAGCATCGCGACCGCTTCACGCGCGTGCTGAAGGGCCACATCGCGATTGCGACGGTGCGCTTCCCCAAGGGCACCACAGGCTCACAGATTGACGTACTGGCCCGCCGCCCCTTGTGGGAGATCGGCTGCGACTATGACCATGGCACCGGCCACGGGGTGGGCAGCTACCTGTCGGTTCACGAAGGGCCGCAGCGCATCGCCAAAGCCGCCAACAGCGTGGCCTTGCGCCCTGGCATGATCTTGTCCAACGAGCCCGGATATTACAAAACCGGCGCCTATGGCATCCGCATCGAAAACCTCGTGGTGGTGCGCGAGGCCCCCGCCCAACCCACAGCCGAGCGGGTGATGCTGGAGTTCGAAACCCTCACCCTCGCCCCGATCGACCGCCGCTTGATCGACCCCACCCTGCTGTCGAGTGAGGAGCGCACCTGGATCGACACCTACCACGCCCGCGTCCGCGCCACCCTCGCGCCACTGCTGGCTGAGGCTGACCGCGCTTGGCTG